>NZ_CP075523.1:1376025-2064038 GCF_018502385.1 Synechococcus sp. LA31 | reverse complement strand
TGGCGCGCCGTGGCCCTGGAAACCGCCGAGGTGCACAAAACCGGGCGCCCAGTGCTGGTGGGCACCACCAGCGTGGAGAAATCGGAGTTGCTGAGCGCTCTTTTGGCGGAACAAGAGATCCCCCACAACCTGCTCAACGCCAAGCCGGAAAACGTGGAGCGTGAGGCCGAGATCGTGGCCCAGGCCGGCCGTGCTGGTGCCGTCACGATCGCCACCAACATGGCCGGCCGCGGCACCGACATCATCCTGGGCGGCAACGCCGACTACATGGCTCGCCTCAAGCTGCGTGAGGTGCTGCTGCCCCGTTTGGTGCGCCCTGAAGAGGGTCACAAGCCGCCGGTGCCCCTGCAGCGCGCCCCCGAGGCCGCACCTGGTTTCGGAGCCGAAGCCGGGGCTGCTGCCGCTAAGGCGCCTTCCGAGGCCCGCGCCATTGGAGCCCTTTACCCCTGCGCCCTCAGCGATGCCACCGAGCACTCGCTCTCGGAGCTGGCCCACGATCTGGTGAAGGCCTGGGGTGATCGCCAACTCACCGTGCTCGAGCTGGAAGACCGCATCGCTCAGGCGGCCGAGAAAGCCCCCACCGATGACCCACAGGTTCAGGCCCTGCGCTCCTTGATCAGCCGTGTAAAGGGCGAATACGAAGCGGTCACCGGCACCGAAGACGAGCAGGTGCGCGAGGCCGGCGGCCTGCACGTGATCGGCACCGAGCGCCATGAATCCCGCCGCGTAGATAACCAGCTGCGTGGCCGCGCCGGCCGCCAGGGCGACCCCGGCTCCACCCGCTTTTTCCTGTCGCTGGAAGACAACCTGCTGCGCATCTTCGGCGGCGACCGCGTGGCCGGTCTGATGAATGCCTTCCGGGTGGAGGAAGACATGCCGATCGAATCCGGCATGCTCACCCGCTCGCTCGAGGGTGCTCAGAAGAAGGTGGAAACGTATTACTACGACATCCGCAAGCAGGTGTTCGAGTACGACGAGGTGATGAGCAACCAGCGCAAAGCCGTGTATGCCGAGCGCCGGCGCGTGCTGGAGGGCCGCGAGCTCAAGCAACAGGTGGTGGGCTACGGCGAGCGCACCATGACCGACATCGTGGAGGCCTACGTGAACCCCGACCTTCCCCCCGAGGAGTGGGATCTCGATCGCCTGGTGAGCAAGGTGCAGGAATTTGTGTATCTGCTGGAAGATCTCAAGCCTGATCAGCTGCTCGGCCTCTCGGTGGAAGAGCTCAAGGCCTTCCTGCAGGAGCAGCTGCGCAATGCTTACGACATCAAAGAAGGCCAGATCGAGCAGCAACGCCCGGGCCTGATGCGCGAAGCCGAGCGCTTCTTCATCCTCCAGCAGATCGATACCCTCTGGCGTGAACACCTGCAGGCGATGGATGCCTTGCGTGAATCGGTGGGTCTACGCGGCTATGGCCAGAAAGATCCTTTGATTGAATACAAGAATGAGGGCTATGACATGTTCCTCGAGATGATGACCCAGATGCGCCGCAACGTGATCTATTCGATGTTCATGTTCCAGCCGGCTGCGGCGCCTCAGGCGGCCTGATCAGCTCTGCTGGGCCGGCACTCAAATCGCACAAGCCAGCCGGAGTGCTCTCTGGGCTGGCCAGCACGCGAAAAGCGGTGTAATCCACCACCCGGTGCAGGAATTGGCCCGGCTGCTCCGCCGGCCACACGCCGCCGCCTACGAAATACACCCCCGGTAGCAGTCCGGGCCCAAAGCTGAACAACAGCTCCCAGCTTTGGCTCGGTTCAGCCATGAAGCGATCGCCTTCGAGGGGAAATGCCTGCCCGGTGACCCGCAGCCCCTGGGTGCTGGCGATGTGGCAGCCGCAGCGCAGAGCCCTGGCGGTTAAATCTGCAGCGGCCTCATAGCGGAAGCGCAGCTGGAAGGCAGCTCGAAAGGGGATCTGGTTGAGCGGCTGGCCGTCGGGCGATTCGATGCTGATGCTCTTGATCTCCACGCCCTGGCTGGCGTAGATCTCACGGCTTTTCGGCACCAGGCTGGTGTCGATCGCTTGGGTTTGTGGTTCGGCTGTGACCTCGGTGTGTTGCAGCGCCCGTTTGCGTTCGATCACCGCAGCCCATTCCGCATCCGGAGCATTGGCCAGCTGCTGATAGGTGGTGGTTACCAGGGATGGTTTGCCCATTAATTGCGGCCTTCCTTTGTGCAGCAGCAGCGCCTGATCGCAGTGCTGAATGATCTGGGCGCAGCTGTGGGTCACCAGCAGGATCGAGGTGCCGGAGGCCTTCAGTTGGCTCAGGCGGGCGTAGCACTTTTTCTGGAACAGTTCATCACCCACTGCCAGTGCTTCATCCACAATCAGGATGTCGGGGTCGATGTTGGCTTGCACAGCAAAGGCCAGCCGTAGAGCCATGCCACTGGAATAGGTTTTCACCGGCTGGTGCACATACTCGCCGATGTCGGCAAAGGCCAAGATTGCATCGAGCTTTGATTCCGTTTGCCGTTGATTGAGGCCCAGCAGTGAGGCGTTGAGAAACACATTTTCGATACCGCTGAATTCCGGATTGAAGCCGCTGCCAAGCTCCAGCAGGCCGGCCACGCGGCCCTGGCAATGCACTGCCCCTTCCGTGGGCGTGAGCGTGCCGCAGAGCAATTGCAGCAGGGTGCTTTTGCCCGAGCCGTTGCGCCCTACGACACCGAGGGTTTGGCCTGCGGGCAGCTCAAAGCTCACCCCGCGTAGGGCCCACTTTTCCTGAAAGAGCTGCCGCCGCTCGCCCCAGATCCCCTGGGCCAGGCGCGCTCTGGGCGACTCAAAGATCCGGTAGCACTTACCCAGATTGCTGGCGTGGATGGCGATTGCGGTGGTCATGTTGTACTCAGATCACATCGGCAAAGCCCCGCCGGGCTTTCTGAAACAGACGGAACCCCAGCTCGCAGCCCAGCACAGCCGCGGGAATGCCCAGCAGCACATACGCCGCCGCCGGGTGCTCGCCTCGCACCAGCACGCGGCGCGTCTGCTCGATCACCAACACCAGTGGATTCGTGAGCAGCACGGGTTGCCAACGCTCCGGCAGGGCTGAGATCGGATAAAACACAGCACTTAAAAACATCAGCACACTCAGCCCCACGCTCACCAGTTGCGGCAGATCGCGTAGGTACACCCCCAGCGCCGATAACACCCAGCACAGGGCCAGGCAGCCCAATCCCAGTGGCAGCCACACCACCGGCAGCCACAGGGCCGTGGGCGGAATCCCTCCCGTGGCGATCAGTTGGAATCCCGCTAACACCACCAGGCTGGTACACGCATGAAAAGCGGCTGCTCCCACGGCCACGGCACTGAGCACCTCCAGCGGAAACACCACCTTGGTGACGTAGCTCGGCTGGCTGAGCACCAGGGTGGGAGCCTTGCCCACGCATTCGGCAAACAGGTTGAACACGATCAGCCCGGCAAACAGGTTGATCGCAAACCCCAGCGAGCCGGCCTGCTGCAGATCCGGCCAGCGGGCTTTGAAGACCGTGGAGAACACAAACGTGTACACCCCCAACATCATCAGGGGGTTGAGCAGGCTCCAGCCCCAACCCAGCACGGAGCCGCGGTATCGCCCGGCCACTTCTCGTTGCGTGAGCCGCCATAGCAGCGTGCGCTGCTGCTGAAGGGTTCTTAAAAACGACGGCGCCAGACCCAAGGTCTTCATTGGCGCTGCTCATCTCCCAGGAATTCAAGAATCTCACGATCCTTGAGGTTCTGAGCTTCCCCGCGGCAGGCTTCGCGAAGCGGCCGCCCTGCCGCCAGCTCCCGCAGGCAGGCCTGGGTGCGGGCCAGCTCCCCCTCCAGCTGATCGATGCGCTCCATCAGGTTGCGGATCACCCGTGCTTCGGTATCCGGCAGCGCCGAGTGGGCCAGGGGGTCGATGCGCACGCCGCTCTGGTGCACCACGCGGCCGGGGATGCCCACCACGGTGCTGTCGGGTGCCACATCGCGCAGCACCACCGAGCCGGCGCCGATGCGTGTGTTGGCGCCCACCTGGATGGCGCCCAGCACCTTGGCGCCGGCGCCCACCACCACGTTGGGCTCCAGGGTGGGGTGGCGCTTGCCGTGGGCCTTGCCGGTGCCCCCGAGGGTCACCCCTTGATACAGCAGGCATTGATTGCCGATCACGGCCGTTTCACCGATCACTACGCCCATGCCGTGGTCGATGAACACGCCCCGGCCGATCTGGGCGCCCGGATGAATTTCGATGCCCGTGAGCCAGCGGCCCACTTGGCTGAGCAGGCGTGCCACCAGCGGGGTGAGCGGCCAGCGCAACCGCCAGAGGCGATGGCTGAAGCGATGCAAGGTGAGGGCGTGCAGGCCGGGGTAGCAGCACAGGATCTCCAGCACCCCACGAGCCGCCGGGTCGCGCTCCTTGATGATCGCCAGGTCGGCGCGCAGGGCGTTGAGCATCGGCAGAGTCTGGCGTGTGGCGCGGCCGCAGGCAAAAGTAGTATGACAATGCGATATGACGTTGCTGCGTGTGGTGCGTGCCCGATTGTTCATGAGCGGCCGCAGTCAGGCCCTGCGGTTGCCGGCCAGGTTGCGGCTGCGTGGGTCTGATGTGGAGATTGAGCCCATGGGCGATGGCTTGTGGGTGCAGCCCTGTGTCGACCCCGCCGAGGGGCTGGCCGACTGGCTCCAGCGCTTCTATGCCGAACATCCTGCTCTGCCTGATCAGTTTCTCGAGGATCGCGGCGATCAGTTGCCTCAGGAGCGCGACTGGTCGTGAGGCGCACCCTCGATACCACCATCTGCAGCTATGTGCTTCGTCGGCGCCCGCTGCAGATGGTGGAGCGCTTCCGCCAGCTGGATCGTGGGCAGCTCTGGCTATCAGCCATCGTGGCTGCTGAGCTGCGCTTCGGAGCTGAGAAATTGGGCTCCACCCGGTTTCAAGCGGCTGTGGAAGCTTGGCTTTCGGGCTTTGAACTCCTCGATTGGCCCATGGCGGCTACGCACCACTACGCCCGCACTCGGGCTCAGCTGGAAGCTGCGGGCACTCCTGTTGGCAATCTGGATCTGATGATCGCGGCCCACGCCCTCGCGGAAGACAGCGTGGTGATCACCAATCACGCTCGGGAGTTCCACCGCATCCCGGGTGTTGCGGTGGAGGAATGGCAGCTCGAATGAAGCGGGGTGTTCGGCTTTAGGCCGCCAGCAGGCCGATTTCCTTGCGCAGCAGATCGATGGTGGCGCTGCCCAGGTAGCTCTGGGCGCAGTGCACCTGAGGCAGGCGCATCAGCTGGGCGCGGTTCTGGCGCAGGTTTTGCTCCACCAGCGGCAGGCTGGGGCGATCGCAAAGCACGTGGCTTGATGCCCGCAGTAGTGCCAGCAGGCGGCTGCTCACATCGGGGGTGGCGGTCATCAACAGCAGTTCATTGCCGCGCATGCTGTGCAGGATCACCTCGGCGGCGCGCAGGATGCCGGGGCTGATGCTCACCAGGCCCACGCAGCTGCCGGCCTTGAGGTCTTTCAGCAGATCGAGCTCGTGGCGGAAATCGTTGAGGTCGACCGGCACGGCGCGCACGCTGTGGCGGCGGGCGATCTCTTCCACCGGCTGCAGGAAGTAGCGGCTGGTGACCACCGTGCCGTTGCTGGAGCTCTCGAGGATGCATTCCAGCTCCTCCATCGGCACCACCTCAACCGGCACATCCAGATGGGGCGTGAGCTCTTCGGCGATCAGCATCGAGGCGCCGATGTCTTCGCGGGGGGTGCTCACCAGCACTCGGGCGCCGCAGCGCAGCCGCCAGTCGATCTCGCGGGTGAACAAATCGCGCGCCTGCTGCAGGGTGCAGCCAGCGTTGAGCAGCCCGTCCACGCTTTGGCGTACCTCGCGGTCGATGTCCGGCAGGTGGCGGCTGCGGGGGCCGGGAGCCGGCTTGATGTCGCGCGGATTCTGCTGGTCGCGCACATAGATGCCGGAGCCCGCCATGGCTTCGACAACGCCATCGTTCTCCAGCTGCCGATACACCTTGCTGATCGTGTTGCGGTGCAGGCCGGTTTGCATCGCCAGCTGGCGCGTGCTCGGTAATCGATGCCCCGGCGGAAAGTGGCGCGCGGCGATTGCGAAGCAGATCTGGTTGTACAGCTGGCTCGATGCCGGGATGTCGCTGTCCTGCTGAATGTGGAACCGCAAACCGGATTGGCACAACGCTGCGGGGACACCTTACGGAGCTTTGGCGCCGGTGACAATTGCAATCCCGGCATACCCCCTGCCCGAGATGACGATTCAGGCGACCTGGACTGAGGTGATCACCCCCGAGGGCGCCATGCCGGCGTGGTGGGCCCGGCCGGAAGCGCCGCGGGCGGCGGTGCTGGTGCTGCCAGAGGTGTTCGGCGTGAACGGCTGGGTGCGCAGCGTGGCGGATCGTCTGGCGGAGCAGGGGTATGCGGCCCTCGCCATCAGCACCTTCTGGCGCACCGCCCCGCAGCTGGAGGCCGGCTACAACGAAGCCGGTCTCGCCCTGGGCCGCGAGCATCGCGATCAGGTGAAGGCCGAGCAGCTCCGCGCCGATGTGGCTGCCGCTGCTGCTTGGATGCAGCAGCACCACAGCGCCGACGGATTAGCCCACAAGCCCCTGGGCTGCGTGGGTTTCTGCTTTGGCGGCCACCTGGCAATGCTGGCTGCCACCCTGCCGGTGATCGCCGCCAGTTGCGATTTTTATGGGGCCCGCGTGTCGACCGATCGGCCCGGCGGTGGTGCCCCCACCCTGGCGGATGTGCCGCAGATCCCTGGCAGGTTGTGGTGCTTTTGCGGTGATCAGGATCCCCTGATGCCTCCCGAGGAGCTCAGCGCTATCCAGCAGGCCCTCGCTGCTGTGCCTGGCCGCCGCCATCGTTTCGTGATGGCCCCGGGTGCCGGCCACGGCTACATGTGCGAAGCCCGGAGCGATTTCCATCCCCAAGCATCAGCCGCAGGCTGGGGGGCCATGTTGCAGCTGTTTGACGAAGCGCTCTGATTGCATCACCAAAGCAGCTGGCAGGGAAAATCGTTCAAGGCAGGGTCAAGGCTCACGAGGGTGAGGCCTTCCAATTGAGCCTGCGCAGCCAGCAAGCGATCAAAGGGGTCGCGATGGGGCTGTTCGTATCCGCCTGCAATCAGGCCATGCTTGAACTGAACCGGCAGCAGTTCAAATCCCTGGTGCGCCAGAACCTCCGTCAGATCTGAA
The DNA here is from genome assembly GCF_018502385.1 of Synechococcus sp. LA31. Classification (NCBI taxonomy): domain Bacteria; kingdom Bacillati; phylum Cyanobacteriota; class Cyanophyceae; order Synechococcales; family Synechococcaceae; genus Synechococcus; species Synechococcus sp. LA31. The sequence continues at coordinate 2,056,871 of NZ_CP075523.1, read as the reverse complement.
AGCAGTGTCGCGGCGATCGCGAGCTTTCCCAGGCGCACCTTGGTGGCGAGTTCCCAGGCTGATGCTGCACTCACGAACACCTGGTTGTTGGGCTCCCCAATGGCTGCATGCGCTTTGGCTGACAGTCGAGCTGGCTCAGCCAGCCACCAGAGCAGCGCATGGGTATCAAGGAGCAGCCGGAGGGGCCTATCCGTTGAAGTCCCTGCCCTCACGGCAACGGGTTGTCGAAGGCAGCCAGCTCTGCGTCAGGCAGCGGTTCCAGCAGCATTTCTGGCGCGGGCAGCTGCAAAACACCAGCTAAAACACCTGGCTGCCTCAGCGGCGTCGGGGTGGCCAGCGGAACAAGGCGAGCCCAGGGTTTGCCGCCTTTCGCCACCACGATGGTTTCGCCGGCATGGGCTGCATCAATCAGGCGAGAGAAGTGCGTCTTCGCCTCGTGCACATTCACCGTGCGCATGATTGAGCAGCAGCAGCAGCCCAACAATCTTAGTCCGCTATTGGACTAAGGCTGTGAGTTTGGGCTCAGCCCTCGCTGGCAGCGGCTGCAGCGGCCTGCTGGCGCGGGGTTTCGATGGTGCGCACGGCTTTGCTGGCGGCGGCTTCCGCTTCCTTTTCCTTGGACAGCGGGGTTTTGCGCGGCGTGAGGAACATGATCATGTTGCGGCCCTCGCGCTTGGGGTCTTGCTGGATCTCAGCCTTTTCTTCGAGATCCTTGGCCATGCGCCTGAGCAGTTGCTCAGCCAAGGCGGTGTGCTGGATCTCGCGGCCGCGGAAGATCACGGTGCACTTCACCTTGTCGCCGGCTTTAAGGAAGCGAGAGGCCTGACCGATCCGCACGTCGTAATCGTGCTGATCGATCTTGTAGCGCATCTTCACCTCCTTCACTTCGGTTTGGTGAGACTTCTTCTTGGCCTCCTTGGCCTTCTTTTCCTGCTCAAACTTGAACTTGCCGTAGTCCATGATCCGGCACACCGGCGGATCAGCCTTCTCGCTCACCAGCACCAGGTCGAGCTCGCGGTCTTTGGCCACCTCGAGGGCCGCCTCCCGCGTGATCACCCCCAGCTGACCGCCGTCGGCATCCACCACCCGGAGCTGGGGGTAACTGATGCGGTCGTTGATGTTGGGGAGCTCCCGTACGGGAGCTCGGCGGTCAAAACGAGGACGGGGTGGCATTCAGGCGGGCGAGAGGACGAAGAGAAAACAGTGTCTGTTCACCCTTCACCCTAGGACGCGCTCGATCGCTTGCAACGCTTGCTGCAGCGGATCGCCCCCATCCAGCCACAAGGGTTCATGTTGGCGGCGGAACCAGGTGCGCTGGCGCTTGGCGAACTGCTGCGTGCGCTTGGTGGTGAGGGCGATGGCCTCCCCCTCTTGCAGCTCGCCCCGCAGCACTGCCTTGGCTTCGCCGTAGCCGATCGTGTTGAGCAGGGGGCATTCGGCGCCGTAGCGCTCGACCAGGCCGCGGGTTTCCTCCACCAGACCATCGGCAAACAGCTGGGCGCTGCGCTGGCTGATGCGTTGTTTGAGATCGGGTGGATTGAGGCCCAGTTCCAGCACCCGCCAGGGCGGTGGGGCAGCACCCTGCTGGCTGCTTAACGGCAGTCCTGTGGCGTAGATCACCTCCAGGGCTCGCTGGGTGCGCACGGCGTCGTTCGTCATGATCCGGGCGCCGGCCGTGGGGTCGGCGCTCAGCAGCAGCTGGTGACAGAGCGGTTGGCCCAGGGCCTCGAGCTGTGCCCGCAGCTGGGGCTGCGGCGGCACCGCTGGAGGGCTCATCCCCTGGGTGATTGCTTTGAGGTAGAGGCCACTGCCGCCCACCAGCAGGGCGATGCCCCGCCGCGCGTGTTCCGCCGCGATCGCCCGCTCCGCGTCCGCGCGGAATTCCTGCAGGTTGATCGGTTGATCGGGCCTGCGCAGATCCAGCAGTTCATGGCGCACCGCTGCCCGCTGGGCGGGTGTGGGCTTGGCGGTGCCGATGTTCATCTCTTGGTAGAGCTGGCGCGAATCCACCGACAGCACCGCCAGATCCAGCGCCTGGGCCAGCGCGATGCCAAGGGCTGTTTTGCCACTGGCGGTGGGCCCCAGTAACGCGATCACCAGGGGCTGCTCGCCCTTGGGGCCAGGGCTTGGTGGATGGTTCATCGGGGCACTCTGCCGGGCGCCCCCATGCACCCCTTGCTGAAAAGCGCGCTGAGGGGCCGCCAGGAGCTTCTCTATTGCATCGGTGGTAGATTGGGCCTTCAGGCACGGCCTTTGCGCGCCTTTATCGCCCTTGCCGCGCTTGCCAACGGGCTTCTGCGGCAGCAGAGCGTGCCCCCGCCGGAACCCATGAGCGAAGCCACCAAAGTTCAGGCCGCCTACGGCGCCGAGCAAATCCAGGTGCTGGAAGGCCTGGAGCCGGTGCGTAAGCGCCCGGGCATGTACATCGGCACCACCGGGCCGCGCGGTTTGCACCACCTGGTGTACGAGGTGGTGGATAACTCGGTCGACGAAGCCCTCGCCGGCCATTGCAACTCGATTTTGGTCGTCCTCAATGAGGACGGCAGCTGCGCCGTGTCCGATAACGGCCGCGGCATCCCCACCGACGTGCACCCCCGCACCGGCAAGAGCGCCCTGGAAACGGTGCTCACCGTGCTGCACGCCGGCGGCAAGTTCGGCGCCGGTGGATACAAGGTGTCGGGCGGCCTGCACGGCGTGGGCGTGTCGGTGGTGAACGCCCTGTCTGAATGGGTGGAAGTCACCGTTCACCGCCAGGGCCAGGAGCACAAGCAGCGCTTTGAGCGCGGTGCTCCGATCGGCACCTTGGCCTCAACAGCGTCGGCCGATCCCAGCCGCACCGGCACTTCAGTGTGCTTCAAGCCCGATATTCAGATCTTCACCGGTGGGATCGACTTCGATTACCACACCCTCTCGGCTCGTCTACGCGAACTCGCCTACCTCAACGGTGGCGTGAAGATCGTGTTCCGCGATGAACGCCCGGCGGCTCGCGATGCCGATGGGGCCGCTCATGAGGAAATTTACCTCTACGAAGGCGGCATCAAGGAATACGTTGCCTACATGAATGCGGAGAAGGATGCCCTTCATCCCGACATCATCTATGTGAACTCCGAAAAAGATGGTGTTCAGGTGGAGGCTGCGCTGCAGTGGTGCGTGGATGCCTACTCCGACAACATCTTCGGCTTCGCCAACAACATCCGCACCGTGGATGGTGGCACGCACATCGAGGGTTTGAAGACCGTTCTCACCCGCACCCTCAACGCCTTTGCCAAGAAGCGTGGCAAGCGCAAGGAAGCCGATGGCAACCTCGCCGGTGAAAACATCCGCGAAGGCCTCACGGCCGTGCTTTCGGTGAAGGTGCCGGAGCCGGAATTTGAGGGCCAAACCAAAACCAAGCTCGGCAACACCGAGGTGCGCGGCATCGTGGATTCGCTGGTGGGCGAGGCCCTCGGTGAATATCTGGAATTCAATCCCTCGGTGATCGATCTGATCCTCGAGAAGGCCATCCAGGCCTTTAATGCCGCCGAGGCTGCCCGCCGCGCTCGCGAACTGGTGCGCCGCAAGAGCGTGCTGGAGAGCTCCACCCTGCCCGGCAAGCTCGCCGACTGCTCAACCCGTGATCCGGGTGAATCCGAGATCTATATCGTGGAGGGCGATTCTGCAGGTGGCTCGGCCAAGCAGGGCCGCGACCGGCGCTTCCAGGCAATCCTGCCCCTGCGCGGCAAGATTCTCAACATCGAGAAAACTGACGACGCCAAGATCTACAAAAATACCGAGATCCAGGCGTTGATCACGGCCTTGGGCTTGGGCATCAAGGGTGAAGAGTTCGATGAAAAAAACCTTCGCTACCACCGCATCGTGATCATGACCGATGCCGATGTGGATGGCGCCCACATCCGCACCCTGCTGCTCACCTTCTTCTACCGCTACCAGAAGTCGCTGGTGGAAGGCGGCTACATCTATATCGCCTGTCCGCCGCTCTACAAGGTGGAGCGCGGCAAGAATCACACGTATTGCTACAACGAAGCCGATCTCAAAACCACGATCGAAGGCTTCGGCGAGAAGGCGAATTACACGATCCAGCGCTTCAAGGGTTTGGGCGAAATGATGCCCAAGCAGCTGTGGGAAACCACCATGGATCCCTCCACCCGCATGATGAAGCGGGTTGAGATCGCAGACGCTGCCGAAGCCGATCGCATCTTCACGATCCTGATGGGCGACAAGGTGGCCCCCCGCCGCGAATTCATCGAAACCCATAGCGCCGAGCTCGATCTGGCGCAGCTGGATATCTGATGGATCAGCGTGGTGTTGCCACCCCGGCCTGGAGCTGGGGGGCTGTTCTGGCATTTGCTCTCTTTGCACCTGTCGCACTTCCGGCTGGAGGCGCAGAGCGTCGTGTGCCGGAAGTGCGTAAGCGTTCCGCTGGGGAGCCGCTGATCCTTCCCCTCGCTCTGGCGATGAGTGGCGCGCCAGCGTCTGAGGCGCCGTTGTTGCGGTCGTTGCCGGTGGGTGAGCCCGTGGAGGTGTTGCGCAGCTGGGCTGATGCCATGGGTGAACGCTGGTTGCAGGTGAGGGTGGCGTCCGATCTGTTGATGCTGAAGCCGCTGAAGGGTTGGGTGCGGCATTCCTGATGGCATCGCATTTCCCCGCGGCTCTCTTCTTGCCAAAAGACGCCTACGACGTGTCGAGTCAGCAGGTTCTGGGTCGACGTGTTGCCGGTGCTCAGCTTGCACAGTCCTTCGCGGGAGCGCTCCTGAAGGAGGAAATGCTCACGGTTGTTTCCCCAGGCGACAAGGCAGTGGAGTCTGTAAGCCAGCTACTGGCGGGTGTGACCCCGCCAGGGGCGATGGTTCGGGTGTGTGATCAGGCCACCCCAGACCTGCTTTCAGAGGTCGGAGCGTTGTATGTGCCCGATCCGATCATCAGTCGATGGACGCCTCTTCGCAATGACGTTGCACCTTGGGCTTTTTCGCTCACGGGTGTGATCCATACCGTTTGCTCCGAGGGTGCTCTTGGTGGCATCGCCAACATTCCGCTGGCACCCCTTTATCCATGGGATGCCGTTGTGTGCACGTCGCGAGCGGGCCGTGATGTGGTGGCTAAAGCCCTTGAGCATCGTTTGGAAACCATGGCTCGCCGGCTCGGAGCTTCACGGCCGAGTGATGATGTGTTGCAGTTGCCGGAGCTGCCCATTATTCCTTTGGTGGTCAGTGCCGATCAGCCCTATCAGCCAGGTCTACCGCGAGATCAACGACGCCGTCACGCCAGAGCTGCTCTGCAAATCAGCCCTGATGCTTTTGTGGTTGCCTTTGTGGGTCGGCTGAGCTTTCACAGCAAGTGCCATCCAATTAGTCTTTATCGCGCGCTTGAGCAGCTTGCTCTGGATCACCCTGATCGAGACATTGTGCTGATCGAGTGTGGGCATATTTTTAATCAGTGGATCGCCGCTGCTTACGACGAGCTACGTGTGCGATTCCCGCATCTTTGTTTCAGGCTGGTGGGTGGCCTCGAACCTGCTACCGATGAACAGAAGTGGCAGGTTCTCGCTGCGGCTGATGTTTTCACCTCGCCGGCTGACAATCTTCAGGAAACATTTGGCCTTTCGCTGCTTGAGGCGATGGCTGCGGAGCTTCCCTTGGTGGTGAGCGATTGGAATGGCTACCGTGATCTTGTGGCGGATGGCGAGAATGGTTTTCTGATCCCAACGCAGGATGTGTTGTGTGATGTTGATGGTGCTGATGATATCGATGCTCAATTCTCCTTGGGAACCCTTGATTACGATGCGATGATTGGGGTGCGCAGCATGGGTGTTGTTGTTGATCACAGCGCTTATGTTCGTGCCTTTTCGGCTCTCTTCCATGATCAGAATCGATGCCGCTCCATGGCACATGCTTCGCTGGAGCGCCTAAAGGATCGCTATTCAGCAAGTGCTGTTTCCGCTGCTTACCGCCACTTGTGGTTGCGCTTGGAGCAGCGGCGGGCTGAGGCCGCCCTCAAGCAGGCTTCGGCTTGGCAGCCGTTGCCGTCTGGTTTGCCTGGCTATGGCTCGTTGTTTGATCACTACGCCACGTCTGGCTTCAGTGCGTTTGCCGATCAATCGATCCAGCCAACGGAAGAGCTTGCTGCTCATCTCTCCAGCACGATGAATCAGTGGTTGCTTGAGCGTTTGTCTGCAGGCCAGCTATCGACCTTGAGGCGCTTGGTTGATGCAGGCGAGCCCATTTCTCTTGAGCGTCTCTGCTCTCAGGGTTGCAGCAGGAACCAGGCCTTGCGTTTGCTGGCAGTGCTCGCCAAGTTCACTCCCCCTGGTTGATTCTTTCGTGGAACCAGGCTTCTACGGGTTGCGCGATGTGTTGCTGGTGGCGATTGGCGCCATCCCTGGCGCCTGGCTTCGCTTTCGCTTGGTGAACCATTTCGAGCCGCTCGTGCCTCGCAAGCACTGGGCCACGTTTGGCGTGAATATCAGCGCCTGCTTTGCCTTGGGCTTGATCGCTGCCTTGGCTAGCCGCTGCGGCCCGCATGATCGGATCGCCCTGCTTCTGGCCACAGGCTTTCTGGGCAGCCTCAGCACCTTCTCCACCTTCAGCGTGGAGCTGCTGCAGGCCTGGATGGGTGGCTTGCGCCGCCAGACCCTCTTGTTGATGGGGGGATCGGTGGCGGCGGGGTTGCTGGCGGTGGCGGCCGGGATGGTGATCGGTGGCTGATCGGCTTCCAGAGCGGCGCCTGCGCTTTGAGCTGCGCGAGCTTGCCTTGGTGGGCATCGGCGCGGTGCCCGGGGCTTTGCTGCGCTGGCAGAGCGGCGTGCAGCTGGGCCCTTACCTGGGCGGCAGCGCTGGCGCCAACCTGCTGGTGAATCTGGTGGGTTCGTTTCTGCTGGGCTTTCTGCTGGGCCCGATTCCCCGCCGCACCAGCCTGCTGCTGCTTCTGGGCATTGGCTTTTGCGGCTGCCTCACCACCTTCAGCAGTTGGATGCTTGATGTGGCTGCATTGATCCAGGCTGGCCGCCCCGTTTGGGGGCTGGCGCTGATTGCCGCCAGCCTGGTGCTTGGTGTGCTCTGCGCCGCCGCCGGCCTTGGCCTCAGCCGGCTGGTGTTTGGCCGCGAAACCGGCTGATCAGGCCGCCAGTGCGGCTTCGATGGCGCCTTTCAGCTCAGCCGAGTCAGGCTCCACGCCGCTCTTGAAACGAGCCACCACCGTGCCGTCTTTGCCCACGAGAAATTTCTCGAAGTTCCAGGCCACCGGGCCGGCGGGCTCGCTTTGCACCAGCGTGTCGAACGGAGCGGCGCTGATGGCCACCTTGCCGTAGATCGGGAAGTTCACGCCGTAGGTGGTGGAGCAGAACTGCTTGATCTCCTCCACCGAGCCGGGCTCCTGGGCGCCGAAGTCGTTGCAGGGGAAGGCCAGCACCGAGAAGCCCTGGGCGCCGTAGGCCTCCTGCAGAGCCTGCAGACCGGCGTATTGGCGGGTGAAGCCGCAGCGGCTGGCCACGTTCACGATCAGGCGCACCTGGCCATCCAGCGCGCTCAGCTTTTGCTGCTCGCCGGCGGCGGTGCTCACCACCACTTCGTTCACGTTGATGGCCATCGCACTTCTAGGAGAAGGCCGGACCTTAGCCACTTCAGCCCATACACTCGGTGTGCAGCAGCCCTGGGGCGATGAGCGAGGCGTCTGCAGCAGCCGCAGGTTCAGCTGCCAACGGGGCCGCTCTGGCTGAGCTGCTCACCCAGCAGCTCAAGGGCCTGCTGGAGGCCGGCAATTACGACGGCGTGAAGCTGCTCCTGCAGCCCGTGCAAGAAGTGGATATCGCCGAGGCGATCGGCGGGCTGCCCCGCACCCTGCAGGCCCTGGCCTTTCGCCTGCTGCCCAAAAACGAAGCGATTGAGGTTTACGAATATCTCGAGGCCAGCGTGCAGCAGTCGCTGCTGGAGCGGTTGCGCTCCAGTGAGGTGCTCGAGCTGGTGGAGGAGATGTCGCCCGATGACCGGGTGGATCTGTTTGATGAACTGCCGGCCAAGGTGGTGCGGCGCCTGTTGGCAGAGCTGAGCCCGGCGGAGCGGCGTGTGACCGCTCAGCTGCTCGGCTACGAGCCTGAAACCGCCGGCCGGTTGATGACCACCGAGTTCATCGACCTCAAGGAATTCCACAGCGTGGCCCAGGCGCTGGCGATCGTGCGCCGCCGCGCCCGCGACACCGAAACGATCTACGCCCTTTACGTCACCGACGCTTCGCGCCACCTCACCGGCATCCTTTCGCTGCGGGATCTGGTGGTGGCTGATCCGGAGGAGCGGGTGGGCGATGTGATGACCCGCGAGGTGGTGAGCGTGGGCACCGATACCGACCAAGAAGAAGTGGCCCGCGTGATCCAGCGCTACGACTTTCTGGCCGTGCCGGTGGTGGACCGCGAGCAGCGGCTGGTGGGGATCGTGACCGTGGACGACGTGATCGACGTGATCCAGCAGGAGGCCACCCGCGATCTCTACGCCGCTGGCGCCGTGCAGGCCGGCGATGAAGACGACTACTTCCAGAGCAATCTGTTCAGCGTGGCCCGCCGGCGGGTGGTGTGGCTGTTGGTGCTGCTCCTGGCCAACAGCGGCACCGCCGCGGTAATCGCCTCGATGGATGGGGTGCTCAAACAGGTGGTGGTGCTCGCGGCCTTCATTCCGCTGTTGATTGGCACCGGCGGCAACGTGGGTGCCCAGAGCTCCACGGTGGTGATCCGCGGCCTCAGCACCCAGCGCATCCAGAGCCTGGGGCCGGTGAAAGCAATCGGCCGTGAGGCCATTGCCGGGGCGTTGCTGGGGCTGTTGATGATGCTGGTGGTGGTGCCCTGGTCGGGCTATGTGAGCGGCGGCAACTGGCTGGTGGCCACCGCGGCTGGCATCAGCCTGGTGGCGATCACCACCCTGGCGGCCACCGCCGGTGCGGCACTGCCGCTGCTGTTTAACCGCCTGGGGCTGGATCCGGCCTTGATGTCGGCCCCGTTCATTGCCACCGCCACCGATGTGGCCGGCGTGTTCATCTACCTGCAAACCGCCAGCTGGTTGCTGAGCCGCTCAGGGGGCTGACGCTGCTGCCCTGGGGTGCTCCCGCGAGATTCGCGAGCTTTCTGAGAGACGCTTCACACTTCTTCAGGTAGGCTTTACATCAGTTCACAGGCCTTGCCGTGGTCGTTGCTGTTGATGCCTCGGGGCTGAGCACCGATCTGGTGCGCTCCTACCTGCGCGATATCGGTCGCGTACCGCTGCTCTCCCATGAGCAGGAGATCACCCTTGGCCGCCAGGTGCAGGAGCTGGTGGCCTTAGAAGAGCTCGAGCAGGAGCTCGAGATGCGCGCCGGCGGCGCCAAGCCCGATCACACCCAGCTCGCCAAAGCTGCCCAGCTCACCCCCCAGCAGCTGAAGAAACGCCTGCGCAGCGGCCAGCGGGCCAAGGAGCGAATGGTGGCGGCCAACCTGCGCCTGGTGGTGAGCGTGGCGAAAAAATACACCAAGCGGAATATGGAACTCCTGGATTTGATCCAGGAGGGCACCATTGGATTGGTGCGGGGCGTGGAGAAGTTCGACCCCACCCGCGGCTACAAGTTCTCCACCTATGCCTACTGGTGGATCCGCCAGGGCATCACCCGTGCGATCGCGGAGAAGAGCCGCACGATCCGCCTGCCGATCCACATCACCGAAACGCTGAACAAGCTCAAGAAGGGCCAGCGTGAGCTGAGCCAGGAGCTGGGCCGCACCCCCACCGTCACCGAGCTGGCGGAATTTGTGGAGTTGCCGGAGGAGGAGGTGAAGGATCTGCTTTGCCGCGCCCGCCAACCGGTGAGCCTGGAAACCAAGGTGGGCGATGGCGACGACACCGAACTGCTCGATCTGCTGGCGGCCAATGGCACCCAGCCCGAGGAGCTGGTGGATGGCGAGTGCCTGCGCAGCGATATGCGCGATCTGCTCGAGCAGCTCCCAGACCTGCAGTGCCGCGTGCTCAAGATGCGCTATGGCATTCCCTGCGCTGATGTGCCCGAACCTGATGAACCGATGAGCCTTACCGGCATCGGCCGCATCCTCGGCATGAGTCGCGACCGCGTGCGCAACCTCGAGCGCGACGGCCTTGCCGGCCTGCGCCGCCTCAGCGAGAACGTGCAGGCTTACGTGGCGGTGTAGCGGGTTCCGGCCAGCCACCTCAGTTGGCCAGCCCCTCCACCCAGTGGCGGAACACCTGATCCCGCAGGCCGTCGGCCCGGGCGTACTGCATCCACAGTTCCCACACGTGCCGCAGGCTTTCGCCCTTCTGTGGGAAAGCGCGTGCAGCCGGCAGGCTGAGGGCCGGTTGGGGCACCAGCAGGCTCAGATCCGGCTCCAGCACCGTCCAAGCTGAACCCTTCTGGGCCGAGAGCAGCACCGCATCCACCTCACCCCGCCGCAGGCTCTGAACCAGGGCCTCGAGAGGCTGCTGTGGATACAGCGTGGCTCTGGGCAACAGCTGCCGGGCCCACTGCAGCAGGAAGGGAGACGTGGTGGGCAGGCCCAGGCGCAGGCCTTCCTGCTGCCGCAGGTCCTGCCAGCTGCGTTGATCGCGCAGTCGTTCGCTGTGCAGCAGCAGCGATACGCCGAACACCTCCTGCAGATCGCTGAACTGCAGATCTGCGCCTCGCTCCGGAGCTGGGGCGCGCAGAGCGATGGTCATGTCGCAGCGCTGCTCCATCAGGGCTCGATCAGCGCTGGAGACGCCGTATTCCGGGTCCTGGCTGTTGGTCACCGGCAGAAATCGCGCCTCGAGGCCCATCTGTTCTGCGAACAGCAAACCCAGCTCCACATCAGCGCCCACCAGCGCTCTGCGCTGGTTCACAAACGCCATTGGGTAGTCGTGAAGCTGGGTGCAGTAGCGGATGGTTCCCCGTTGGCGGATGGCGGCCCAGCGACCGGCCTGGGGCAGTGCTGGGGCCGCTGCATCCAGCAGGGTGGCCGCGCCCTTGGCCCGGGCGAAGCGCTGGGATTCCAGCTGCTGCCGCAGGGGGTTGCCAGGGGTTGGCAGGCGATCAAAGCTCAGCCGTGCCCCTCCCACGAACAGGGGCAGGCTGAGTAGAGCCAGCCCGGGCCTGAGCAGGCGCCGCAGGCAGGTGCGCGGCGATTCCAGGCTCAGCCAGGTGGACAGCAACACCAGGCTGATCACGCTCATGCAGGCCAGCAGCGTGCCCAGCCGTGCCACCGCCAGTTGATCCATCGCCACGTACAGCTGCACCAGGTCGGCCGGCATCCCCAGGCGGTTGAGCAGGAAGGTCATGGCCATTACGCCTTCCAGGAAGGTGCTGGCCAGTCCGGTGATCAGGAATTCAGGTAGGCCTGAGGGTGGCAGCGGGTTGCCGCTCAGCCAGCCGGCGAAGGGCACGAAGCCGAGCGATAGCAGCCGCCCCATGTCCGGGAAAACCAGGGCCAGCGGCGTTAGCACCTCCACCGGCAGCTCCACATCCCGCCGGATGGCTGCCATGGCCTGCTCCTGATCGCAGCGCACGCCCTGGCGTTCGGCGCGGGCCTGCACGATCAGTTCCTTGCCGCGCTCCACCAGCAGTGGCAGCACCACAAATAAATTGGCTGTGGCGAAGGCAATGATCAGTGGCGTGCGGAAGCATCGCAGCAGCTGGCGTATCGAGATCGGCGTGATCGCGCTGATCAGCAGCGGCAGCACCACCAGCGCCAGGAGCAGCACCAAACCGCCCTGCAGCACCAGGTAGATCCCCAGCCTCGGCACCTCCGCCGGCGAGAGGGAGGAGGCCGCTCCGGCCAGGATCGCAAACACCCCCAGTGGCGTGAACTGCGCCACCACAGCCGAGATCTTCAGCAGAGCCGCGCTGAGCCGATCGAGCCCCGCGATCAACCCCTCGCGGGCCGGCACGCTGATCAGTGCCATGCCCAGGCAGAGCGAGAACAGCACCACCGCTGGGATCTGGGCGGTGGCGAAGGCCTCGAAGGGGTTCACGGGGATGAACAGCTCGAGCAGATTCAGCGGCTTGGGCGGCTCCAGCAGGCTGGGCCGGAACAGGCTGGCGTCCTGCCAGGCCGGGAAGCCCAGGGGCAGCAGCAGCACCGCCACCAGGGCCAGGCCCCACAGCAACAACAGCACCAGTGCCGATCGGCTGAGCAGGCGTCCCGCCTGGTGGAGTTCCAGCCGACCCACACCGGCGATCAACGACAAGCTCAGAAAGGGCAGCACCGGCATCTGAAACAGCCGCAGAAAGCCGTCGCCCACAGGCCTCAGGCTCTGCACCACCGCGGCGGGCAGCCAGAAGCCCAGCACCAGCCCCGCCACCAGGCCCTCCAGCACCTGCACCGCCAGCGATTGCCGCAGGAACAGGCGCAGGGGTGCCAGCAGCATGCGCAACAGCCTTCGCATCCGCTCCTGGTCAGGTTCAGCCCTCAGGATGCTGCGTGCGGTTTGGATTGCCAGCACTCTCCGGTGTCACTCCGAGCACAGAGATTCCCGTATCGATCCGTTGGATCGGTGGTGCTCCAAGGCTCTGCTGCCAGAGCGTCAGCACCGACCAATACCCCTGAGAGATGGGCCTGCTGGCTGCCGTGGAATCCACAACACCACCTTGGATCAGGTTCAGCAGTTCAGGCAGGTCATCGAGGGCCACCACCTGAACACTGCCTTGTTTGCCTAGGGCCTGGATTGCGCGACCCACGCCGATCCCGCCGCCTGCGTCGCTCACCACCCATCCCTTCAGTTGCGGGTGCTGTTGCATCGTTGCCAAGGCCAGTTGTTGGGCGGTTTCAACGTTGTCGTTGTCCGCAGGGCTGGCCACCACCTTGATGCCGGGATAGTTCGCGAACAGCTTGCGGTGACACTCCGCCCGGATGGCGTGGTTGGGAGCCGTCGGCACGCCCCGCATGATCGCCACCTCGCCCTGGCCGCCCAGCAAGTTGGCCAGGCGTTGCGCTGTGATCTGGGCCTGTTGGCAGAAGTTGGCGCCGATGCTGGTGATCGGGAGATCTGCTGGCGGTTCTGAGTCGAACACGGTGATGGGGATGCCCTCGCGCTCGGCCTGCTCCAGCAGAGGTTTGAGCCTGGTTGCATCCAGTAGGTCGATCGTGATCCCGGTGGGTTTCGAGCGGATGGCTGCTTGGAGCATGGCCGCCTGCAGCTCGGCCTCTGCTTTGGCCGGCGGCCGGTAATCGATCACCACAGGGGTGTTGGTTTGCCCCTGGATCATCTGGGCAGCCGCCTTGGCGCCACCATGCACGGCCTCAAACCAGGGATGGGTGACTTTGGGAATCACCACAAACCGCAGCCCCGGCGTTGCTGCCTCACCCTTCCCTGCACCGATGAGGATGGAGCCGCTGATGATCAGGGCATGAAGGCTGGCAGGCAACAGGCGCATGGATCCTGGCGGCAACACCGCAGCCGCTTGAGCTGGCCCCTCACCTTGGAGATGAGGGATCGGGCTTGCATCCCTTCGTGACCTTCTGACAGGTGGCGAGGTTGCTGCTGGCAGACCTGAGCAAACTCAGCGCTCGCGCCCCCGAGCTGCGCCAACTGCTACTGCGTTGGTGGCAGACCCATGGCCGCCATTCCATTCCCTGGAAGCTGCTCTCAGATCACCGCCGGCCGGAGCCCCGGGAGCAGCTCGATCCCTACCCCATCTGGGTGGCCGAGGTGATGCTCCAGCAAACCCAGTTGCAGGTGGTGCTCCCTTACTGGCTGCGCTGGATGGAGGCTTTTCCCAAGCTGGCGGCGTTGGCCGCTGCTGAAGAGCACGACGTTCTTCTGCTCTGGCAGGGCCTGGGCTACTACGCACGCGCCCGGCGTTTGTTGGCCGGTGCTCGGCAGATGCAAACGCAGATCGAAGCAGCTTGGCCCCAGGATCAAGCGAGCTGGCTGGCATTGCCGGGAATCGGCCGGAGCACCGCCGGCAGCATCCTGTCTTCAGCCTTCAATCAGCCCTTCGCCATCCTCGATGGCAACGTGAAACGGGTGCTGGCACGGCTGATGGCTTGCGAGCGGCCTCCGGCACGGGAGCTCAAGCTCTTCTGGGCCCTCAGTGAAGCGTTGCTGGATCCTGAACGCCCGCGCGATTTCAACCAGGCCCTCATGGACCTGGGGGCGACTGTTTGTACCCCGCGCCATCCCCGCTGCGAGCAGTGCCCTTGGCAGGTCCACTGCGCTGCCTACGCTGCCGGCGACCCCGCTGCCTATCCCGTGACGGATGCCCCCCGCGAGCTGCCTTTTCAGGTGATTGGTGTGGGGGTGGTGCGCAACGACGCCGGCCAGGTGCTGATCGATCAGCGCCTCAACGAGGGGCTGCTGGGCGGACTGTGGGAATTCCCCGGCGGTAAGCAGGAGCCCGGCGAGCCGATTGAAGCCACCATCACCCGTGAACTGCAGGAGGAGCTGGCGATTGAGGCCCAAGTGGGTGAGGAGCTGATCACCCTGGAGCACGCCTACAGCCACAAGCGCCTGCGCTTTGTGGTGCACCTCTGCCGCTGGATCAGCGGTGAGCCCCAGCCGCTGGCCAGCCAGCAGGTGCGCTGGGTGGAGCCCACTGAGCTTGGCGATTACCCCTTTCCTGCAGCAAATGCGCGGATCATTGCCGCCTTGCTCGAGCGTTTGCAAGCTGAAAGCAGTGCCGCTGCGGCCTGAGGCCGCCTGAGCCATGGCTGCTGCGCCGCAGGTGATCTGTCTTGGGGAAGCCCTGGTGGATCGGCTTGGACCCCTCGGCGGTGACCCCACCACAGCTCCCCCTGATCAGTGCGATGACCGCCTGGGTGGCGCCCCCGCCAACGTGGCCTGCGCCCTGGCCCGGCTTGGCACGCCAGCAGCTTTTGTGGGCCGCCTTGGCTGCGATCCCATCGGTGATGCCTTCAGCCGGCTGCTGGCCGAGCGCGGCGTTCACCTCAGCGGGCTCCAGCGCGACGCCAGCCGGCCAACCCGCATCGTGCTGGTGCGCCGCGATGCCACCGGCGACCGCAGCTTCGGCGGTTTTGCCGGTGATCGCGGCGAAAGATTTGCCGATCAGGCCCTCGATGCCACCGCAGTCGACGCTGCTCTGCAGCCCCTTCTGGCGGAGGCCCGTTGGCTGCAGGTGGGAACCATCCCCCTCGCCTCGCCGGCATCGGCATCAGCGCTTGAGGCGGCTGTGCGGCTGGTGGCTGCTGCGGAGGTGCCGATAGCCCTGGATGTGAACTGGCGGCCCACCTTCTGGGACCCTGCTGCGGCCGCTGCCGCTGGCCCGCCGGATGCAGCGGTGGCGCTGATGCGTCCCCTGCTGCAGCGGGCTGCCCTGATCAAGCTGGCGGCGGAAGAGGCCCAGTGGCTGTTTGGCAGCAGCGATCCGGCTGTGATCCGGGCGTCACTGCCGCAGCAACCGGCGGTGGTGGTTACCGATGGTGGCGCGCAGGTGGCTTGGTGTTTTGGAGCCAGCAGCGGCGTGATGCCCGCCTACTCCGTGCCCGTGGTGGACAGCACCGGCGCCGGCGATGCCTTCCTGGCTGGTTTGCTGCATCAGCTCTGCTCTCACCCGCAGTTGCTGGAGGCGGGTAGCGCCGAAGCCGTGCGTTTTGCCAGCGCTTGCGGCGCCCTGGTGTGCGGCGGGGCGGGCGCGATTGACCCCCAACCCACCGATGCGCAGGTGGAGGCGTTTTTGGCTGCGAGCGTCTGAGGGGTTGTGTTGGCTTGAGGGGTGCTTGGCTGAGCTGTCCAACAACGGATATCCATGGATATCTCGAGTTGGACAGCTCAGCCAAGCCAAGCCCGCCGGCCCGCCTCCGGTTTATCCGGCTGCAGCAGCTCAAGGGCAATCTGCCAGGCACCGCTCGGCACGAAGCTGAGCCGCTCGGCCCACTCCACCGCCATCAGGGCTTGGAGGGCCAGGGCCTCTTCCTCCTCCTGGGCAAACAGTTCATCGGCGGCGGCAGGGTGCTCAAGCCGGTAGAGATCGAGATGCACCAGCGCCGCTGCGCTGCCTGTGTAGTGCTGGGCGAGGGCGAAGGTGGGGCTGGTGATCGGCTCATCGATGCCCAGTCCGGCGGCGAGGCCTTGCGTTAAACAGGTTTTGCCCGCCCCGAGATCTCCCTGCAGCAGCAGGATTGGCCGCGGGCCGGGCGGTAGAGACAGCCATTGCTGCGCCAGCTCCCTGCCCAGGGCCTGGGTGGCGGCGGCATCAGCCAGCAGCACGTTGCGCGATTCCATCCCGGTAGATTGGCTTGAAGCGAGCCCGAAGCCTCGGCGTCTCCGCAGATATTCCAACGCGATTGATCTCCTGGCCTGGCCCGAGCTCGCTGAGCTGCGTGGTTTGCGCTTCGATCAACCGCTTTTTTCGTTCCACACAACTCGCATTCCCTTTCATGGTGGCAACCCCCACTGCGCCTGTGCTGCAGAGCACCAGCACCTACGTGATCGCCGATCTCGGCCTGGCCGACTTCGGCCGCAAGGAGATGGCGATCGCTGAAACCGAGATGCCTGGCCTGATGGCCCTGCGCGAGAAGTTCGGCGCTGAACAGCCCCTCAAGGGTGCTCGCATCGCGGGTTCCCTGCACATGACGATTCAGACCGCCGTTCTGATCGAAACCCTGGTGGCCCTCGGCGCTGAAGTGCGCTGGGCCAGCTGCAACATCTTCTCCACCCAGGATCACGCTGCTGCGGCCATTGCTGCCGCCGGCATTCCCGTGTTCGCCTACAAGGGCGAAACTCTCGATGAGTACTGGGCCTTCACCCACCGCATTCTCGAGTGGGGCGATGGTGGCAGCCCAAACATGATCCTCGACGACGGCGGCGATGCCACCGGCCTGGTGATGTTGGGCACCAAGGCCGAGAGCGATCTCTCGGTGCTCGATAACCCCTCCAATGAAGAGGAAACCGCGCTCTTCAACAGCATCCGCCAGAAGCTGGCGGCGCAGCCTGGCTTCTACTCCCGTATCAAGGCCCAGATCCAGGGCGTCACGGAAGAAACCACCACCGGCGTGGCCCGTCTGTATCAGCTGCAGAAGAGCGGTGAGCTGCCCTTCCCGGCGATCAACGTCAACGATTCGGTCACGAAGAGCAAGTTCGACAACCTCTACGGCTGCCGCGAATCGCTGGTCGACAGCATCAAGCGCGCCACCGATGTGATGGTGGCCGGCAAGGTTGCCCTGGTGCTTGGCTACGGCGATGTGGGCAAGGGTTCGGCCCAGTCGCTGCGCGGCCTCGGCGCCACGGTGATGATCGCTGAGGTCGACCCGATCTGCGCCCTGCAGGCGGCGATGGAGGGCTACCGCGTGGTGCGTCTGGAAGACGTTGTGCGCGATGTGGACATCTTCGTGACCGCCACCGGCAACTTCCAGGTGATCCGCCATGAGCACCTGATCCAAATGAAGGATCAGGCGATCGTGTGCAACATCGGCCACTTCGACAATGAGATCGATGTGGCGTCGCTGAAGCAGTACAGCTGGGACAACATCAAGCCCCAGGTGGATCACATCGTGCTGCCCTCGGGCAACAAGATCATCCTGCTGGCTGAAGGCCGTCTGGTGAATCTGGGCTGTGCCACCGGCCACCCCAGCTTCGTGATGAGCAACTCCTTCACCAACCAGGTGCTGGCGCAGATCGAGCTGTTCACCAAAGGTGATCAGTACGCCAAAGAGGTGTACGTGCTGCCCAAGCACCTCGATGAGATGGTGGCTCGCCTCCACCTCGAGAAGATCGGCGCCAAACTCACCGAGCTCACCGCCGAGCAGGCTGCCTACATCAACGTTCCCGTGGAAGGCCCCTACAAGCTCGACCACTACCGCTACTGATCCAGCGGCCACGGCATCCCGGATCACCGGATCCGGGATGCCGCACAATCACCCACAACACGAACAGGCCGGATGGGACTCGCTGAGTTGGTGCAGCAGCTGCCGCAATTGATCGGTGCGGCGGTGGAAGCCAATCCCTGGATGGGCTACGGCGCCATCTTTGCGGCGATGTTCCTCGAGAACCTGTTCCCGCCGATCCCCTCAGAGCTGATCATGCCTCTGGGGGGTTTTTATGTGCACCAGGGGCAGTTGGCGCTGATCCCAGTGGTGATCGCCGGTTTGCTGGGCACGGTGCTCGGAGCCCTGCCCTGGTACGGCATCGGCCGCTTGATCAACGAGGAGCGGATCGAGCAGTGGCTGGAGCGCCATGGCCGCTGGATCGGCATCAGCGCGCAGGAATTTCATCGCAGCCGCACCTGGTTCAACCGCTACGGCACGGCCCTGGTGTTCTGGGGCCGCCTCGTGCCGGGCATTCGCACCCTGATCTCGGTGCCCGCCGGCATCGAACTGATGCCGCTCACTCCCTTCCTGATCTGGACTACTGCCGGCAGCTTGATCTGGACCCTGCTGCTCACCCTGGCCGGCATGGCCCTCGGTGAGGGCTACACCAACGTTGAACTCTGGATCGACCCCGTCGCCAAGGTGATCAAGGTTCTCCTGGTGATCGCCGTCGCCTCCGCCGCCATCTGGCTTGGCCTGCGCATCTGGAACAAGCGCAACACCAGCCACTAAGTCCACTCCGTTCAACTTGCCCAGGAGATGGGGATCAGGATCCTCCCCTTCGGAACATCAGCCTGATCCCCATCTCCCGACCACGACTTCAGAAGGGCACTTCCTCTTCCGTGGGTTCACCGCCGAAACCACCGCCGCCGCCGTAACCGCCACCTGCCTCTGCGTCGCGCTTGGAGCCGAGGAGCTCGAGGCGGTCGACGCGGATCACCGGCTTGCTGCGCTCTTCGCCGCTGGTGCGGTCGGTCCAGCGGTCGAGTTTGAAGCTGCCGATGATGCCGAGCAGAGAGCCCTTGCGTACATAGTCGGCAGCCACCTGGGCTTGTTTGCCCCAGATCTCGAGGTTGAACCAGTCGGGTTCGTCGTTATTGGAGCGGCGGTTCACGGCCATGGTGAGGTTGGCCACCATGCTTCCCGATTCGAAGTAGCGAACTTCGGGGTCGCGACCGGCCCGGCCGACGAGGGTGATCGAGTTGACGCCCATGGCGTTCTCCTGGTGATGCGTTGGGTTAATGATGCAGTCCGCTGAGGGCCTGCTTCATAGGGAGAGTTCCACCCTTTGGCCCGGATGTTCCATCGGCCCACTCCACCTATGATTCGCGCCGCTAGGCGGCCCCTCAGTGTTCTTCAAACGTTTCCAGCTCTCCCGCGACATCGGCATCGATCTGGGAACCGCCAACACCCTGATGTACATGTCGGGTAAAGGCATCGTGCTGCAGGAGCCCTCAGTGGTGGCCATCGATCTGGAGCGTGGCGTGCCCCTGGCTGTGGGTGATGAAGCCAAGCTGATGCTCGGCCGCACCCCCGGCAACATCCGCGCCGTTCGTCCTCTGCGCGATGGCGTGATCGCCGACTTCGACGCCGCCGAGCAGATGATCAAAACCTTCATCCAGAAGGGCAACGAAGGCCGCGGCATCGTGGCGCCACGGTTGGTGATCGGCATTCCCAGCGGTGTGACCGGCGTGGAGCGCCGCGCCGTGCGTGAGGCTGGTCTCGCTGGTGCCCGCACCGTGCACCTGATCGATGAGCCCGTGGCGGCCGCCATCGGCGCTGGCCTTCCCGTCACCGAGCCGGTGGGCACGATGATCGTGGATATCGGCGGCGGCACCACTGAGGTGGCCGTGCTGTCGTTGGGCGGCACCGTGCTGAGCGAGTCCGTGCGCGTCGCCGGCGATGAACTCAGCGATGCCATCAGCGTGTATCTGAAAAAGGTGCACAACCTGGTGGTGGGTGAGCGCACGGCTGAGGAGATCAAGATCCGCATCGGCTCCGCCTTCCCCGATGAGGTGCACGATGAAACCTCGATGGATGTGCGCGGCCTGCACCTGCTCTCCGGGCTGCCGCGCACCATCAACGTGCGCGCCGGCGACGTGCGTGAGGCGATGGCCGAACCGCTCAACGTGATCGTGGAGGCGGTGAAGCGCACCCTCGAGCGCACTCCGCCCGAGCTGGCCGCCGACATCGTGGATCGCGGCATCATGCTCGCCGGTGGTGGCGCCTTGGTGCGCGGGATCAGTGATCTGATCAGCCACGAGACCGGGATCCTGGTGCATGTGGCTGAAGATCCGCTGCTCTGCGTGGTCAACGGTTGCGGCATGGTGCTGGAGGACTACAAACGGCTCGAGCGCGTGCTTGATACGCCCGACTTCAGCCGCGTCACCGCCTGATTCCTATGCCCGGCCGCATCCTGCGCGTCCCCGGTTTGCGCAAGGTGGCCGAGGCCTGGCCCTGGTTGCTGCTGTTGCTGGCCCTGGTGGGCGTGCGTCTGAGCAAGGGGGCCGGTTTTGTGGATGCCTATGCGCTGCTCACTCGCCCCTTCTGGCCGGGTTCAGCCCAATCGGAATGGTTGCGATCGGCTCAGCAGCTCCAGAATCAGGCTGGCCTGCAGCAGTTGCAGCGCGATAACCAGCGCCTGCGCGGCATGCTCGAGCTCGACCGCGGCGGCGGTGCCCTGGTGTCGGCGCCAGTGATCTCGCGGGAACCCGGTGGCTGGTGGCAGCAGCTGGAGCTGGGGAAGGGCAGCCTCGATGGCATCAAGGCCGGCGATCCGGTGCTCGCACCCGGCGGTCTGATCGGGCGCGTGAGCAGCGTGACCCCCAGCACCGCTCGCGTGCAGCTGCTCACCGATAGCGGCAGCCGCCTTGGGGTGTGGGTGGCTCGGGTGCAGCGCCATGGCCTGTTGGTGGGGCAGGGCACAGCACGGCCGCGGCTGCAATTTCTGGAGAAAGACACCGGTGTGCGCCCCGGCGATGTGATCACCACCTCCCCGGCCAGCACCCTGGTGCCGCCCAATCTGCTGGTGGGGGTGCTGCAGAGCGTGAATGAGCAGCTGGCACCAGCGCCGGATGCGGCGGTGCAACTCAGTGCGCCGGTGGATGCGGTGGATTGGGTGCAGGTGGTGACCCGTTAACCATGGGCGTATTGCACCGCCAGCGCTGGTGCGGGGCTACAGGCCTGGTGGTGCCGCTGCTCACCCTGGCCTCCCCGGCATTGTTGAAGCTCACCGGTGTGCCCCCCAGTTGGGCCGTGCTCTGGCTGCTGCCATGGGCCTTGGTGGATGGCCCCGCCTCCGGTGCGATAGCCGGCCTGGCCTTGGGTTTGGTGCTCGATGGCTTGCACCTGGGTCAGGCCAGTGAGGCGCCGGTGTTGATGTTGCTCGGCTGGTGGTGGGGGCGCATCGGCCGCCGCGGTGTGCCGATCGAGCGCAGCTACAACCTGGGCTTGCTGGCGCTGATCGGTTCGCTGTTGCTGGGTGCGAGTGTGCTGCTGCAGTTGTTCTGGAGCGGCCAGCTGCCGCTGGCGGCGGCGGGCTTGCACACCTTGGTGGCCCAGAGCCTGATCACCGGGCTGCTGGCACCGGTGCTCTGCTCGCTGCTGCTGCTGCGCTGGCGCCGGATTGCGGATCTGAGGAGTTGAGGCCATGGCTGATCCGATCAATGCCTCACCAACCCCAAAACCCCTGCGTCGCCGTTTGTTGCTGCGCCGCCTGGCTGCCACCGCCGCTGGCGTCATCGCAGCCGTGGGCATCGGCGCTTGCCGTCACCCTGGCCCGCAGCCGGGTGCTGCCCGCACGATTCAGTTCTGGACCCTGGATCTGGCGCCCAAGTTCAACACCAACATCCAGGGTGTGATCGCCGCCTGGGAGCAGCAAAACCCCGGCTATCGGGTGGTGTGGACCGATATCCCTTGGGGCTCGGTGGAGCGCAAGCTGCTGGCGGCGGTGTTCGCCCGCACCGCGCCCGATGTGGTGAACCTCAATCCGCTGTTCGCGGCCAACCTGGCCAGCAAAGGCGGCCTCTTGCCGTTGGACGGGGTATTGCCTGCCGGGGCGCCCCAGGGCTATCTGCCGCTGATCTGGCAGGCGGGTCGCAGTGCCGGGCCTGATGGACAGCCCGAGCAGTTCGCCATTCCCTGGTATCTCACCGCCCGCATCACCCTGGCCAACACGGGCCTGCTGCAGCAGGCCGGCTACAGCGCTCCGCCGCGCACCTGGGCCGAGGTGCCCGCCTACGCCGAGGCGGTGCGGCGCCGCACCGGCCGCTATGCCCTGTTCGTCACGGTGGTGCCCGACGACTCGGCCGAGCTGCTCGAAAGCCTGGTGCAGATGGGGGTGACCCTGCTTGGCCCCCAGCAGCGCGCCGCTTTCAACAGCCCTGCCGGCCGCCGTGCCTTTGCGTTTTGGACCGACCTGTACCGCCGCGGCCTGCTGCCCCGGGAGGTGGTGAGCCAGGGTTACCGCCGCGCTATCGAGCTGTATCAAAGCGGTGAGCTGGCCCAGGTGGGCAGCGGTGCCGAATTCCTGCGCAGCATCCAAACCAACGCCCCCCAGATCGCGGCGGCTACCCGCCCCTATCCGCCGATCACCGGTGCCGGTGGCGACGCCAACGTGGCGGTGATGACCTTGGCGATCCCCCGCCAGAGCCAGGTGGCTGAGCAGGCGGCCAACTTCGCCCTGTTTCTCACCAACGCCGCCAATCAGCAACGCTTCGCCGAGCAGGCGCGGGTGCTGCCCTCCTCCAGCGGTGCCCTGCAGCAGCTGCGCCGCAATCTGGAGGCGGAGCAGCCAGCCACTCAGCCTGAAGCGCTGGTGCAGCAGGCGCGCTTGCTTTCGGCCGACACCCTGGCTCAGGCCCGCGTGCTGGTGCCCGCCAGCCCTGGCGTGAAGCGCCTGCAGGCCATCATCTACACCCAGCTGCAGCGGGCCATGCTCGGCCAGATCAGTAGCGATGCAGCCCTGGCGGAGGCGGAGCGGCAGTGGAATGCCTATGCCGTGGGGCGCTTTGCTGGGCAGGCCAGCCGTTAATTCCTCCGCCGGAAGAAATCCTTAAGACTTGGGCTATTGGCCCTGTTCCCAGAGGGTTTGGGGCGCGTTCGGTTCATCCTGAGCTGTATCGTTGCGCTTCTTCATCACCTGTTGTGCGTATGGCCCTCGGCGACCAGCACCAGCACGGTGATGCGTCCGGGGCCGCGTCAGGCAACGGTGAGCACAGGGCCACCTTGTTGGTGGTAGACGACGAGCCGGCGGTGCGCCGCGTGCTGGTGATGCGTCTGCAGCTAGCCGGCTATCGAGTGGTGTGCGCCGAAGACGGCGAAGAAGCTCTTACCCTTTTTCATCAGGAGCAGCCCGATCTCGTCGTGCTCGACGTGATGCTGCCCAAGCTCGATGGTTTTGCGGTGTGCCGCCGGCTGCGGGCTGAATCCTGCGTGCCGATCATTTTCCTGTCGGCCCTCGACGCCATCGCTGAGCGCGTAGCCGGCCTCGATCTCGGCGCCGACGACTACCTGCCCAAACCCTTCAGCCCTAAAGAGCTCGAAGCCCGCATCGCCACGATCCTGCGCCGTGTGGGCCGCGGCTCCGCCAGCGCCGAGCCCCGTGATGTTGTTCCTGGTCAGGGCGTGCTGCGCCTGGGCGATCTGGTGGTCGACACCAACCGCCGCCAGGTCACCCGCGACGGTGAGCGCATCGGCCTCACCTACACCGAATTCAGCCTGCTTGAGCTGCTGTTCCGCGAGCCAGGCCGGGTGGTTCCCCGCGCAGAGATCCTTGAGCAGCTCTGGGGCTATCCGCCGCGGCGCGCTGCCGATCTGCGGGTTGTGGATGTGTACGTGGCCCGTCTGCGGGGCAAGCTTGAGCCCGATCCCCGTAACCCTGAGTTGATCCTCACGGTGCGCGGCACCGGCTACGCCTCCCAGCGTGTGGGCGAGGCCGGCATGGCTGCGGCCGGCTGATCCTGCAGGATGGCCGGCAACTGAGCTGATCCGGTCCCTTGTCTGAGCTGCGCGAGACCCGCCTCGAGAAAGGCAAGGCCCTAGCTGAGCTGGGCCAGGGGCCCTATGCGCTGCGGTTTGAGCCCAGCCACCGCACCGCAGACCTGCAGGAAGCCCACGCCGATCTGGCCAACGGCCAGGAGCGCGACGTTGCTGTCGCCGTGGCCGGCCGGGTGATGACCCGCCGCGTGATGGGCAAGCTTGCCTTCTTCACCCTCGCCGATGAAACTGGCCCGATCCAGCTCTTTATCGAAAAGGCCACGCTCGCGGCCTCGATGCCGGAAGACCCCGAGGCCTTCGCTCACATCACCTCCTTGGTGGATGCAGGCGATCTGATCGGCGTGCAGGGCACGCTGCGCCGCACCGATCGCGGTGAGCTCTCCGTGAAGGTGCAGGGTTGGCAGATGCTCAGCAAGAGCCTGCAGCCGCTGCCCGATAAGTGGCATGGCCTGGCCGATGTGGAGAAGCGTTACCGGCAGCGCTACCTCGATCTGATCGTGTCGCCCGACACCCGCGAAACCTTCCGGCGCCGGGCGCTGGCGGTGAGTGCAATCCGCCGCTGGCTGGATGAGCGGGGCTTCCTGGAGATCGAAACGCCGGTGCTGCAGAGCGTGCCTGGTGGTGCCGATGCCCGGCCGTTTGAAACCCACCACAACGCACTCGATCTGCCGCTCACCCTGCGCATCGCCACCGAGCTGCACCTCAAGCGGCTGGTGGTGGGTGGGTTCGAGCGGGTGTATGAGCTGGGCCGGATCTTCCGCAACGAGGGCATCAGCACCCGCCACAACCCGGAGTTCACCTCGATTGAGGTGTACCAGGCCTATGCCGACTACAACGACATGATGGATCTCACGGAGCAGCTGATTGCTCACGTGTGCCAGCAGGTGTGCGGCAGCACGGTGATCAGCTATCAGGGCACCGAGATCGATCTCACGCCCCCCTGGCGGCGGGTGACCATGCACGAACTGGTGCAAGAGGCCACCGGGCTCGATTTCAGCGGCTTCAGCTCCCGCGCCGAGGCGGCTGCGGCGATGGAAGCCAAGGGATTGGCGACGCCAGCCTTGGCCGATTCCGTGGGCCGTTTGTTGGTGGAGGCCTTCGAGCAAACGGTGGAAACCGATCTGATCCAGCCCACCTTTGTGATCGATTACCCGGTGGAGAATTCGCCCCTGGCCCGGGCCCACCGCAGCAAGCCCGGCCTGGTGGAGCGTTTTGAGCTGTTCATCGTGGGCCGCGAAACCGCCAATGCCTTCAGCGAGCTGATCGATCCGGTGGATCAGCGCCAGCGCCTGGAGGCTCAGATGGCCCGCAAGGCCGCCGGCGACGACGAAGCCCAGCAGGTGGATGAGGATTTCATCCAGGCCCTTGAGGTGGGTATGCCCCCCACCGGTGGCCTGGGAATCGGCATCGACCGGCTGGTGATGCTGCTCACCGACAGCGCCTCGATCCGCGATGTGATCGCCTTTCCGCTGCTGCGGCCGGAAGCCCGCAGCGGCCCCGCGACACCCGCAATGGGATAATCAACCCTGATAGGCAATCTCCCCCGCAGGGGGGCACGGGATCCCATGAGTGGCGAGCGCGTCGGTTTCCGCTTCAAGCACGCTGATGCGGTGGTGAAGCGCAACCCCCAGGGCCGCTCCCGCCGCGGTTGGGTGATGGAGCCGGTGGAGCAAACCACCAGTCGTGGCACCAAAATGCCCGCCTACCGCATCCGCTGGCGCGATAGCGAGCGCCCCGAGATCGTGCTTCAGCACATGCTGATCGCCGATCCCGATCCCACCCCGCCGCCCGAGGGTGTGAGCTTGGTGCCCCCCGCCCCCAAGCAGTAAGCCCAAGCGTTTACGACCAGCCCTTGAGCCGGTAAAGCGCCAGCCCCAGGTGCTCTTTCAGCGCAAGGCTGCTCAGATGCAGCGCTTGGGCGTTGGGGGCCAAGCCCAACAGCACCGATCCTGCGGTGGGCCGGCCGTAGCGGCTGCGGTTGGGGAGCTGGTAGTCGCACGCCACCGGAATCACCAGGCCCCCGCAGCTTGGAGAGCAGAAATCCCATGGATCGCACCGATCAGTGGCGCTGGTTTTGTTGGCGGCGCAGCTGTTCCAGTTCCTGGTCGAGTTCAAAGCGGGCCCAGGCCTGATCAAGGGGCTCGTTGGCTGTGCTGCTCGGCCGGGCGTTTGTGTTGCTCTGCACCTGTTGGCCCAGTTGCTCTAGGGCCTGCCACTGCTGGCGGCCGCGCTCCATCAGTTGATTCACCTGCTGATCGGCCCGCCCGGCCAGATCGAGGGCGCCGGCGGCGCGCGCTCGCTGGGCGCGGTCGCGCCACTGGCGAATGTCTGCAGCAAGCCGCAGCAGGGTGCTCCGAAGTGCTTCGGCTTGCTGCAGGAGCTGGCGCTGGCGTTGGCGGCGCTCCCGGCGTTCTTGTTCCTGCAAGAGCGCTTCTTGGGCAGGATTCGCTTGCAGGAAAGCATCCAGCTGTTGCTCCAGCCGGGCCTCCAGTTGCTCCAGCCAGTCGGCCGCTGAGCTCATCGGGCCTCGGGTTGCTCGGGGGCCTTGGTGATCAGCGGCGCTTCGATCTCCTCCTGCAGTGGGGTGATCGCGGCTTCGCGGGAGCGCAGCAGCAGCTGGGTGAGCCGGGCGATGCCGCCTTCGCCCAGGTTCTGGCTGGCCAGGTTCTCGAAGGCGGCGCCATAGAGCTCCTCCAGCTGGGCGATCAGGGTCTCGCGCAGCTCGCGCACGGCCCGGCGCTGCTCTTCCCTCGACATGCTCGCTCCCCGCTGCGTTCAGTCTGCCTGCACCAGCAGATGCAGCGATAGATCACCGGCCGGATCGCTCCAGCGCCGTTTACCCCGCCAACCGGCGGATGCCGCCAGTTCCAGGAAGGCCTCAGGGCTGTATTTCGCGCTGGTTTCGGTGATCAGCGTTTCCCCCTCGGCAAAGGTCCACACCTGGCCGGCCAGCTTCACCTGCTGCTGCTTCTGGCTCACCAGCGCCATCTCGATATGGCTGTGCTCCGGCTTCCACACGGCTTGGTAGCGGAACGCGGTTTCCTCAAAGCTGCCGGCTAGATCGCGGTTGAGCCGCGTGAGCAGGTTGAGCGCAAAGGCTGCCGACACCCCAGCGGCATCGTTGTAAGCCGCCTCCAGGCGCTCGCGGGTCTTGGGCTGGTCGATGCCGATGAGCAGTGTGCTGCCGGGCCCGAGGAGTTTGTGGAATTGGCGCAGCAGCGCCCTGGCGGCCTCCGGGTTGAAGTTGCCCAGGGAGCTGCCAGGGAAGAAGCCCAGATGGGCCTTGCCGCTCAGCAGGGGATGCTCCGGCAGCTGCTCCAGCTGGCTGTAGTCGCAGCACACACCCAGGATCGGCACCTTCGGAAACTGCTGCTGCAGCCGCGCGCAGGCCGGCTCGAGATGGTCAGCGCTGATATCCAGCGCCACGTAGGCCGGCTGGCTAAGGGCTTGCAGCAGCGGTGCCACCTTGCGGGCACTGCCGGCGCCGAATTCCACCAGCGTGCCGCTGCCGAGGGCCGCGGCGATGGCGGTGGCCTCCCGCTCAAGCAGGCTGGTTTCGGTGGCGGTGAGTGTGTATTCCGGCTGCTGGCAGATCAGGTCAAACAGGCGGGAACCTTCGGCGTCGTAGAGAAACCAAGCCGGCAATTGCTTGGGGGTGCGGCTGAGGCCCTCGATCACCAGCTGGCGCATGTCCGCCGGGGCGGGATGCAGATCGAGCAGCTCCACCGCCCGTGCCACCCCGGTTGCGGCGCCACCCCTCATCGCTGCACCTCGCGCACCAGCCTCACGCCACTGGCCATCCAGCGGCTCGCCGGTGGATAGAAGTTGCGATAGGTGAGCCGCTCGTGGCCGGTTGGCGTGAGGAAGCAGCTGCCGCGGAGCACGAATTGCGAGGTCATGAACTTGCCGTTGTATTCCCCCACCGCTCCCGCCGCCGGTGCAAAGCCCGGGTAGGGGCGGTATGGGCTGCCGGTCCACTGCCACAGGCAGCCGTTGGCCTGGGGCAGCGCACCGCCGGCGGCCGCCAGCTCCCATTCCGCTTCGCTGGGTAGCCGCGCCCCGGCCCAGCGGGCATAGGCATCGGCTTCAAACCAGCTCAGATGGCGCACCGGCGCTTGCGGTTGGCGCGGCCGCCGCCCCGCCAGCGTGAACTCCCACGCGCCCCGCCAGTAACGCGGAGCCTGCCAGCCCCGCTGCTGCACCACGGCCCAGCCTTCGCTCATCCACAGCTCCGGGCGGCTGTAGCCGCCATCGGCGATGAAATCGGCAAACTCTGCGTTGCTCACCAGTTGGTTGGCGATGGCGTAGGGCTCAAGCCAGATCCGATGGCGTGGCGCCTCGTTATCGAAATGAAAGGAGCCCTGCAACCCGTCGGGGCCGCCTGTGCCACCCGGATGGCCGATCTCCACCAGCCCTCCCGCAACCTCCATCCAGCTCGGGCTGGCCGGGGCCGCTGCGGCGCTGCGCTCGTAGGTCGCCTCCGGCTGCACGGCTCCAGCACCGGCCGGGTAGGCCGCCGGCTCGAGCGGATTGCGGCTGAAGCCATCGAGTAGGTCCATCAGCAACAGCTCCTGGTGCTGTTGCTCGTGCTGGAGGCCCAGCTCCACCAGGGTGGGATCGAGGTGCTCCAGCTCTTGCTCAAGGGCAGCGGTGACCCGCTGACGCCAGGCGAGCACTTCGGCGATCGGGGGGCGCGTCAGCAGACCCCGTTGCGGCCGTGGGTGCCGCTCCCCCACGGCTTCGTAATAGCTGTTGAACAAATAACGCCAGCGGCTCTCGGCCGGCTCGTAGCCGGGCCGCTGGCCCAGCAGAAACTCCTCGAAAAACCAGCTGGTGTGCCCCAGGTGCCATTTGGCGGGGCTGGCATCGGCCATGCCCTGCAGGCAGAGGTCTTCCGGCTCGAGACCCTCAATCAGCGCTTCACTGGCCTGGCGGATCTGGCGCAGCCGGGTGAGCAGGGCTGGGGCTGCGCAGGGCGCCATGAGCTGGGGGCGTCTCTCGAGACCCTAGGGGTGGCAGCAAGCCCCCTACGATCGCGCCACTGCAAAACGCGTGGTGGCGAGCGCATGGCGGCCAGAGCTCCGGGAATCACCTCCGGCTTTGTGGGGGCCGTTGGCAACACGCCGCTGATCCGGCTCCATGCCCTCAGTGAGGCCACCGGCTGCGAGATTCTCGGCAAGGCCGAATTCATGAATCCCGGTGGCTCGGTGAAAGACCGCGCTGCCCTTGGAATCCTTCAGGAAGCGGAAGAGCAAGGCCTGCTCAAGCCCGGCGGCACGGTGGTGGAGGGCACCGCTGGCAACACCGGCATCGGTCTTACCCACCTGTGCAATGCCCGCGGTTACCGGGCCTTGATCGTGATCCCCGAAACCCAGTCGGCCGAGAAGATCGGCCTGTTGCGCAGCCTCGGGGCTGACGTGCGCACCGTGCCGGCGGTTCCCTACCGCGACCCCAACAACTACGTGCGCCTCTCTGGCCGCATCGCTGAGGAAACCCCTGGCGCCGTGTGGGCCAATCAGTTCGACAACCTGGCCAACCGCCGCGCCCACTTCAACAGCACCGGCCCCGAGATCTGGCAACAAACCGGCGGCCGGGTGGATGCCTGGGTGGCGGCCACCGGCACCGGCGGCACCTATGCCGGCGTGGCGCTCTACCTCAAAGAGCAGAACCCTGGAGTGCGCTGCGTGCTGGCCGATCCCAACGGCAGCGCCCTCTACAGCTGGGCCACCAGTGGCCAGCTGGCCAGTGAGGGCAACTCGATCACCGAGGGCATCGGCAATAGCCGCGTGACCGCCAATCTCGAGGGTGCCCCCATCGACGATGCGGTGCGCATCCACGACCAAGACGCTCTCGCCACGATCTACAACCTGCTTTGGCAGGAGGGGCTGTTTCTGGGTGGCTCGGTGGGCATCAATGTGGCCGCCGCTGTGGAAACCGCCCGTCGCCTGGGTCCTGGGCACACGATCGTGACGGTGCTGTGCGACAGCGGCGATCGCTACCGGTCACGGCTCTATGACGCTGCGTGGCTGAGCAGCAAGGGATTGCAGCAACCTGTGCGCTCAGCCTGAGTTGCTTCGGCGTTGGACCTGCCTGCCGCCACGGATCAACCACATGCCCAGCTGATTGCCGGCCGCTACCGCTTGGAGCGGCAGCTCTCCAGGGCTGAGCAGAGCGAACTCTGGCGCGCCAGTGATCAGCTGGCCGGTGATGGGCCGGTGGCGCTGCGGCGCATTTCGGCGGATCAAGAGGCGTTGCTGGCTGAGTTCCGCGCCCTCTGGCCGCGCTTGCAGGGGGTGTTGCATCCCCAGGTGCCCCGCTTCGGCGAGCTGATCGCTCAAGACGGCGACCTGTGGCTGCCTCGCGAGTGGCAGGAGGGCAGCAGTTACGCGGAGCTGCTGCAGGGGAGGCGCGAGCGCCAGCTGGTGTTTGGTGCCGGCGAGGTGTTGCTGTTGCTGCGCCAGTTGTTGCCGGCTTTGGCGGTGCTGCATAGCCAGGGGCTTTGCCATGGCGATCTGAGCCCCGCCAACCTGCTCCGCCGCGACCGCGACGGCCTGCCGGTGCTGCTCGATTTCGGCCCCGCAGGCGTGACCCCCGGCTATGCACCGCCGGAGCGAGGCCGCGGCGAGGCGCCCGCCACCTGGATGGATCTCTACAGCCTGGCGGTGGTGGCGTTGGTGCTGCTCAGCGGTGATGAGCCGGCCCAGCTGCTCGATCCAGCCAGCCTGAAGTGGCGCTGGCCCGTCGCTCTCGATCAGGAGCCAGACCTCAAGGCGGTGTTCGAACGCCTGCTCACTGTCGATGCCGACGCGCGCTTCCCTTCGGCATCGGCTGCCCTCCAGGCTTTGCAGCAGTTGCCCATGCCCGAGAGCACCGGTCCGGTGGCCCGGGCTGATCGCACCGTGGTGCTGGTGCCGCCCCCCCAGCCAAGCCCGGCCTTGCCGCTGGTGGCTGCCCCTGCTCAGCCGCCCTTGCCGCGCTCCCGCCAGGCGTTGAAGGAGGAAGCTGCCGAAGGCCGGCTGTGGCCGGTGGTGATCGCCCTGGTGGTGTCAGCGGTGCTGGGCACCGGGCTGGGTTGGGTGTTGTTGAGCCGCGGCCGGGTGAGCAGCCCCACCGCAGGGCCAACCGTGCAGCTGCCCAGCAGCCTGCCGCCGGCGGAGGTGAATCAGCGCCAGCAGTTGCTCAATCGTCTGCGGGCCCTGCAGATCGATCGCGGCTGGTTTCTCAAGCTGGTGGATGCCAGCCTCTTGGCCCAATACCCGGAGCGGGGCGGCCGCCTGCCCAGCGACAGCCTTGATGACGCTCCCCTGCGCAAGGTGTGGAATGAGCTGGCGCAGGATTGGCTGAGCCGGGTGGAGCAGCTGCCGCTGGAGCTGCGCACCCGCCTGGGCCGCTTCACCGCTGGCGATTGGCGCCGCCGCCAGGGAGATCTGGTGGCCCAGGGCCTGAGTGGCTCGGTGGTGGAGCAGCTGGTGTCGGGCAGTGCTCAAAACCTGCTGCCAGGCCGCTCCAGCGGTGAAATCCCACCCGAACCCTTCCGTCAGCTCTGGTATGCCGCCGCAGAGCAGGGCCTGGCCAACGTGCGCATCGAGGCGATCCAGGCCCAGCTGGGTGAAACCCGCGTGGTGTCGGCCGCGGTGCCGGCGGGTGGCGCGCGCCTGTTTCCGATTCGCTTGCCGGCGGAGAGCCGCCTGGTGCTGGGGGTGAATGGTTCGCCCCTGATGCAGATGAGCCTGTTCAGCGCTGATGGCGCAGTGCTGGAACCCCGCGGGCCCCTGCGGGTGGCAACCATCGGCGCGGTCAAGCGTTCCCCGGTGCAGCTCCTGGTCACCAACGAGGGTTTGGCGTCGGCCTTGATCACCCTGTCGCTGCGCGCGGACCCACCGCAGCTGGCACCTCTGCCAGCGCTGCCGTCAGCGGGTGAGAGTTCCGCTCCTGCTGCCCCTCAGTAGCGGGCGATGGCGGCTTTGGCGTCTTTGATGTCTTGCTTACGGCGCTCTTCCTGGCGTTTGTCGTGCAGCTTGCGGCCTTTGCCCAGGCCGATGGTGGCCTTGATCCAGGAACCCTTGAGGTGCAGGTTGAGCGGAATCAAGGTGAGGCCTTTCTGATCGAGGGCCACGCGCAGCTTGTCGATCTCGCGGCGGTGGGCCAGCAGCTGACGCACCCGCAGCGGCTCGTGGTTGAAGTAGGCGCCGGCGTGGCTGTGGGGTGAGATGTGCACGTTGTGCAGCTGCATCTGGCCGTTGCGGATCAGGCAGAAGCCATCGCGCAGATTCACCTGGCCCGATCGGATCGATTTCACCTCCGTGCCCACAAGCTCGATGCCGCACTCCAAGGTTTCGAGAATCTCGTATTGATGGCGCGCGAAGCGGTTGTCGGCCAGCAGCTTGTTGGCGGCATCCCGCAGGGCCTTGGCATTCTTTTTGCCCCCGCCCTTGGCCATAACGGATCCATCACTGCCCCGACCCTAGGGATCTCCCGCGCCGTCGCCAGCGCCGGTACCCTCGAGCGATGGCGATCGTGTCTTCCGGATCAGGCTCCGCCGCCGCTCGCGGGCCGCGGCAGCCCCGGCGCCTGGTGGATCCCGCGGCCGCGGCTGGCGAGGAGCGGGCAGCCGTGGCTCCGGCCCACGCACCAGAGGCTCCGATCCAGCGGGAAGACTCACTGCGGCCGCGGCGGCTGGCCGATTACATCGGCCAGCGGGAGCTCAAGCAAGTGTTGGGCATTGCGGTGGAAGCCACCCGCGCACGCGAGGAAGCGCTCGATCACGTGCTGCTTTATGGCCCGCCAGGCCTGGGCAAAACCACCATGGCTCTGGTGTTGGCCGAAGAGCTGGGTGTGCGCTGTCGCATCACCAGCGCACCCGCCCTGGAGCGTCCGCGCGACATCGTGGGCCTGCTGGTGAATTTGGAGCCGCGCGAGCTGCTGTTCATCGATGAGATCCACCGGCTCAACCGCGTGGCCGAGGAAATCCTCTATCCAGCGATGGAAGATTTCCGGCTCGATCTCACCGTGGGCAAAGGCACCACGGCCCGCACCCGCAGCCTGCCGGTTGCGCCGTTCACCTTGGTGGGTGCCACCACCCGCGCCGGCTCGCTCAGCTCGCCCTTGCGGGATCGCTTCGGCTTGATCCAGCGGCTGGAGTTCTACGGGATCGACGACCTGCAGGCGATCGTGTCGCGGGCCGCCGGTTTGCTCCAGATCGATCTCGACAGCGCTGCAGCTTTGGAAGTGGCGCGCCGCTGCCGCGGCACCCCCCGCATCGCCAATCGCTTGCTGCGGCGGGTGCGGGATGTGGCGGCCGTCGGCGGCCACGGCAGCGTGGGGGCTGACCTGGTGGAGGAAGCGCTGAGCCTGCACCGGGTGGATGGCCGTGGCCTGGATGCCAGTGATCGCCGCCTGTTGCATCTGCTCCAGCACGGCTATGGCGGCGGTCCGGTGGGGCTCGACACCCTTGCCGCAGGCCTTGGCGAAGATCCCGCCACCCTCGAGGCCGTGGTGGAGCCCTTTCTGTTGCAGCAGGGCCTGCTGCAGCGCACCCCCCGCGGTCGCGTGATCACCGAAGCCGGCCTGGCCCACCTGCAGGCCCATCCCGAACCAGCGGCTGCATGAGCACTCTCCTTGGCTTGATCCTCAGCCTGCAGCTGGCTGTCTCGGCCGCGTTGCCGCAACTGTTTGATCAGGCGCTCAGCGCCAGCCGTGCGGGTGATTTCGCCCGGGCCCTGCCCCTGTGGGATCAGGTGATCGAGCTGGCACCAGCTGATGCGGCGGCGTGGAGCAATCGCGGCAACGTGCGGCTGGCCCTGGGTGATGCCGAAGCGGCGATCGCCGATCAAACCCAGGCCATGGAGCTGGATCCCGTCAGCCCCGATCCCCATCTCAATCGCGGCACCGCCGAAGAGGCCCTCAAGCGCTGGGATGCGGCTGAAGCCGATTACCGCTGGATCCTGGAGGCCGATGCGGCCGCCGGTGATCCTCCCGATGCCTCCGCTCTTTACAACCTGGGCAATGTGCAGGGCTCCCGGGGCGACTGGCCCGCGGCCCGGCTCAGCTTCGTGGAGGCCGCCGATGCCCGCCCGGGGTTTGCCATGGCCCGCTCCAGTGCAGCTCTTGCGGCGTTTCAGCTCGGGGAGCTGGACCAGGCCGAAACAGAGCTGCGCCGCGTGATCCGCCGCTACCCGTTGTTTGCCGATGCGCGTGCTGGCCTTACAGCACTGCTTTGGCGGCAAGGGGCTCGGGGTGAAGCGGAAAGCCACTGGGCTTCGGCTTCGGGGCTCGATCCGCGCTACCGCCAGCCAGAATGGTTGCTGGAGATACGACGCTGGCCTCCGGAGCCAGTGCAGGCTCTCAGCGATTTCTTGGCTCTGGATAACGGATGAAGGCAGCGCAGCTCAAGGCCGCTGTGGCGGAGCAGCTGCCGGAGTTGGTGGCGATTCGCCGCCATCTGCATGCCCATCCCGAACTGAGTGGCAACGAACATCAAACCGCCGCTCTGGTGGCGGGTGAACTGCGCAGCCTCGGTTGGCGGGTGCAGGAAGGGGTGGGTCGCACCGGCGTTGTGGCCGAGCTGGGCCCGTCCCATACCCCCGCGGGCCAACCCACGCCACGGGTTGCGTTGCGGGTGGATATGGACGCCCTTCCCGTGGAGGAGCGCAGCGGTGTGCCCTTCGCTTCGGTGCATCAGGGTCTGATGCATGCCTGCGGCCACGACATCCACACCACGGTGGGGCTTGGTGTGGCGCGGATGCTGGCACCGCTGGCCGAGCAGCTGAGCGCCCAGGTGCGGCTGTTGTTCCAGCCGGCAGAGGAAACCGCCCAGGGGGCGGCCTGGATGCTGGCCGATGGGGCCATGGAGGGCGTCGACGCCCTCTTCGGTGTGCACGTGTTCCCGAGCCTGGCGGCGGGCAGCATTGGCGTGCGCAGCGGCAGCCTCACGGCGGCGGCCGGGGAGCTCGAGGTGGAGGTGCTCGGCGAGGGCGGGCACGGCGCCCGGCCCCACCAAAGCACCGATGCGATCTGGATCGCGGCCCGGGTGGTGAGCGGCCTGCAGGAGGCGATCAGCCGCCGCCTCGATGCCCTGCATCCGGTGGTGGTGAGCTTTGGGCGGATCGAGGGGGGCAAAGCGTTCAATGTGATCGCCGACCACGTGCGCCTGCTGGGCACGGTGCGCTGCCTGGATCTGGAGCTGCATGCCCAGCTGCCCGGTTGGATCGAGGAAACCGTGCAGGCGATCTGCACCGGTTACGGCGGCGAGGCCCGGGTGCGCTACCGCTGTATCTCCCCACCGGTTCACAACGATCCCGAGCTCACCCAGCTGGTGGCCGACGCTGCCAGCGATCTGCTGGGGCGCAACCAGGTGCAGTGGCTGGAGCAGCCCTCCCTCGGTGCAGAAGATTTCGCCGAGCTGCAGCAGGGCACCCGGGGCACCATGTTTCGCCTGGGGGTGGCGGGCCCTGAGGGCTGCACGCCGCTCCACAGCAGCAGTTTCCGCCCGGATGAAGCCTGTCTGGCCGTGGGCGTGGAAGTGCTCAGCGCCAGCCTGTTGCGCTGGATCGAAACCCAGGCCTGATGGCGAACCGTTCGCGCTTCAGCCGTGACTTGCTGGCGCTAGCCACGCCGCTCTTGATCCTGCTTGGCCTGGCGGGGGTGGCGCTACGGCAGGGGTCGGATCGGCTGCAGGCGGTGCCTGCTTTGGTGATTGGCGTGGCCTTGCTGCTGCAGAGCGCCTGGAGTTGGCGGCGGCGGCGGCGGGCGCTGCTCGAAGCCCTTCGAGACAACCGCGGTGAGTGCTGACCCAGACTGAGCCCCACAGCGAGACGGCATGAACTTCGATGCACTGCGGGAGGCCATTGCCTCCGACAACCCAGGCCGCGCTCGTCCCGCCCTGGCCAGCCTGGTGGAGGCCACTCCAGAGCAGGCGGAACCGCTGCTGCTGCTTGGGCTGCAGCAGAGCGACATGCTGCTGCGCCAGCTCAGCTGCTCTGGCCTCGGCCATAAGCCCACCCCCGCCGGCTGGGAGCCCTTGGTTCACACCCTTCGCCACGACCCTGAGGTGGCTGTGCGGGCGGAAGCCGCCAACGCCCTGGTGAGCCACGGCCTGCAGCGCGCCTGGCCCCTGTTGCTGGAGGCTTTTCAGCGGGAACACGAATGGTTGCTGCGCTGCAGCGTGCTCTCCGCCGTGGCGGAGCACCCTGAGATGGCGGCCGATCAGTTGCTGGAGATTGGCCGGCTGGCGGTGGCCGATGCCGATGGCACGGTGCGGGTGGGCGGTACGGAGGTCCTGGGCCGCCTCGCTCGGGAGGGTGCGCCCGAGGCGTCTGAGGTGGCGGAGGCGCGGGCCTTGCTGGCTCAGCTCCAACACGACAGCGATCACCGGGTGGTGGGTGCCGCCCTGAATGGTCTGCAGGCCTAGGCGCTGCGGCCGGCTGGATGACGGCCTTGCTAGGTTTCGAGTGTCACTAGGGGTGCCCCTGCTTGGGGCTGAGATCACACCCTCCGAACCTGATCCGGGTCATGCCGGCGCAGGGAAGTGAGAAGAGAACCTCAGGCTGCGCCCCGTTGTTGCCGGTTTTGCCGGCTTCTTCACTTTCGCCGTAGCCCGTTATGCGTAGCGCCTGGATCGAGAAGCGCAAAGGCCAAGCCAATGTGTCTCAGATGCACTACGCCCGCCAAGGCGTGGTCACTGAGGAGATGGCCTTTGTGGCCAAGCGGGAGAACCTGCCTGAATCACTGGTGATGGAGGAGGTGGCGCGGGGTCGCATGATCATCCCGGCCAATATCAACCACCCCAACCTGGAGCCGATGGCGATCGGTATCGCCTCCAAGTGCAAGGTGAACGCCAACATCGGCGCATCTCCCAACGCCTCTGATGCCTCCGAGGAGGTGAAGAAGCTGCAGTTGGCGGTGAAGTACGGCGCCGACACCGTGATGGATCTCTCCACCGGTGGTGTGAACCTCGATGAGGTGCGCACGGCGATCATCAATGCGTCGCCAGTGCCCATCGGCACGGTGCCTGTCTATCAGGCCCTCGAGAGCGTGCACGGCTCAATCGAGCGCCTCTCAGAAGACGACTTCCTGCACATCATCGAAAAGCATTGCCAGCAGGGGGTTGATTACCAAACCATCCACGCTGGCTTGCTGATTGAGCACCTGCCCAAGGTGAAGGGCCGCCTCACCGGCATCGTGAGCCGTGGCGGCGGCATCCTGGCGCAGTGGATGCTGTACCACCACAAGCAGAACCCTCTGTTCACGCGCTTCGACGACATCTGCGAGATCTTCAAGCGCTACGACTGCACCTTCTCCCTGGGTGACTCGCTGCGGCCTGGTTGCCAGCACGACGCCTCTGATGCGGCGCAGTTGGCCGAGCTCAAGACCCTGGGTGAACTCACTCGCCGTGCCTGGAAGCACGACGTGCAGGTGATGGTGGAAGGCCCTGGACATGTGCCGTTGGACCAGATCGAGTTCAACGTGAAGAAGCAGATGGAGGAGTGCAACGAGGCTCCCTTCTATGTGCTCGGCCCCCTCGTGACCGACATCGCCCCTGGCTACGACCACATCACCTCTGCCATCGGTGCGGCGATGGCCGGTTGGCATGGCACCGCGATGCTGTGCTACGTCACCCCGAAGGAGCACCTCGGCTTGCCCAATGCCGAAGACGTGCGCGAGGGCCTCATTGCCTACAAGATCGCAGCCCACGCCGCTGATATTGCCCGTCATCGTCCCGGCGCCCGCGACCGCGACGACGAGCTGAGCCGCGCCCGCTACGCCTTCGACTGGAACAAGCAGTTTGAGCTGTCCTTAGATCCAGAGCGGGCCCGCGAGTATCACGACGAAACGCTGCCAGCTGACATCTACAAGCAGGCTGAGTTTTGCTCGATGTGTGGCCCCAAGCACTGCCCGATGCAGACCAAGATCACTGACAAAGATCTGGAAGGCCTCGAGCAGGTGCTGGCCGAGCAGCAGAAGGCGGCTGTGGTTACGGGCTGATCTCAGCTTCCTGCCCAGGGAGCAACGGCAGGGTGAATCGGTCTGTGGAGTTGGTGTTGCGCAGTTCCAAATTGCAAAACACCAGCTCTGCTGGGCTTTCAAACAGGGGGCCTGCATGCCAGGTGCCACGGTGCAGTTTGAGGATGCAGCGCGGCGGCACCGTGAAGGCTCGCACCTCTGTTGTGGCATCGATTGGCTGCTCGGCTGAATGACTGGCCGGCGCCACGGCGATCTGCCATGGGTAGGGCTCCATCACGCCCAGGCACTGGGTCACCTGACGGTGGGCGGCAAGCTCCTGCACCCGCAGTGGCTTTGCCGCTAGCCGCATCAGATAGAGCCGAGGCAGGCCTTGGTTTAAATCCAGTTCGGCATCGCCAAGTTGCCAGTCGAGTGCGTCGGGCTCGGGCCAGATCACCTGTCCGAAAGGTGCAAACGCCTCGCTGCTCAGTGGGGTGGCTGCTAACTGAATCACGGCCCTGGACTCCAACGCATTGGCAAGAAAAAAGCCCCGACTCAGTCGGGGCCACAGGATGCTGCGCGCCGGGTGATCAGCCCAGGGCCTTGGCCTTGGCCACCACGTTGTCCACGGTGAAGCCGAACTTCTCAAGCAGCAGCGGGCCGGGGGCGGAGGCGCCGAAGCGGTCGATCGACACGCTGTCGCCGTCGAAGCCGGTGAACTTGTGCCAGCCGAAGCTGCTGGAGGCTTCCACCACCAGGCGCTTGCGGCAGGCGGCGGGCAGCACGCTCTCGCGATAAGCGGCGTCTTGCTCTTCGAACAGCTCCACGCAGGGCATCGACACCACGCGCACGTTCTTGCCTTCGGCGCGCAGCTGGGCTGCCGCCTTCACGCAGAGATCGAGCTCGGTACCGGTGCCGATCAGGATCAGGTCGGGGGTGCCGTTGCTGTCTTCAAGGATGTAGCCACCCTTGGCCACGTGGCCGGCCTTGGAGCCAGCCTGGTTAGCCATGGCCTGACGGCTGAGGAACAGCACGGTGGGGCGGTGGCGGTTGGCCACGGCTACCTGGTAGGCACCGCTGGTTTCGTTGCCGTCGCCGGGACGCATCACCAGCATGTTGGGGATCGCGCGCAGGCTGGCCAGGGTTTCGATCGGCTGGTGGGTGGGGCCGTCTTCACCCAGGCCGATGGAGTCGTGGGTGAGCACGTAGATCACACCCAGTTCGCTCAGGGCCGAGAGGCGCATGGCGCCGAGCATGTAGCCGGCGAACACGGCGAAGGTGCCGCCGTAGGGCACCAGACCGCTGCCGTGATAAGCGAGGCCATTGAGGATGGCGCCCATGGCGTGCTCGCGCACACCGAAGTGCAGGTAGCGGTTGGCTTCAGCACCCTTCTGGAAACCACCCTCACCTTTGATGTCGGTGAGGTTGGAGTGGGTGAGGTCGGCGGAACCACCGATCAGCTCGGGCAGGTTGGGGCCGATGGCGTTGAGGCAGTTGTAGGAGTGCTGGCGTGTGGCCAGGCCCTTGTCATCAGCGCTGTAGCTGGGGAGGCCTGCATCCCAGCCCTGGGGCAGCTCACCACGCAGCTGACGCTCGAACTGGGCGGCTTCGGTGGGGTACTTGGCGCGGTAGTCGGCCAGGGTGGCGTTCCAGGCGCCTTCGGCGGCAGCACCGCGCTCGATCGCCTGGCGCCATTGGTTGTACGACTCCTGGGGCACTTCGAACTCGCCGTACTCCCAGCCCAGGTTCTTGCGGGTGAGGGCGGCTTCATCAGCGCCGAGGGCAGCACCATGCACACCGGCGGTGTTGGCTTTGTTGGGGGAGCCGTAGCCGATGGTGGTGGTCACCTTGATCATCGACGGACGATCGGTGACAGCCTTGGCTTCCTCGATGGCCTTGGCGATCCCAGCCAGGTCAGTGTTGCCGTCTTGCACGTGGATGGTGTGCCAGCCGTAGGCCTCGTAGCGCTTCAGCACATCCTCGGTGAAGGAAACATTGGTGTTTCCGTCGATGGTGATGTGGTTGTCGTCGTAGAGGGCGATCAGCTTGCCCAAGCCCAGGTGGCCGGCCAGGGAGGCGGCTTCGCCGCTCACACCTTCCTGGTGGCAGCCGTCGCCCATGATCACGTAGGTGGTGTGATCAACGAGCGTGCAATCGGGCTTGTTGAACTTGGCCGCCAGATGGGCTTCGGCCATGGCCAGACCCACGGCGTTGGCAATGCCCTGACCGAGAGGGCCGGTGGTGACTTCCACACCGGCGGTCTCGAAGGTTTCGGGGTGACCGGGGGTCTTGGATCCCCACTGGCGGAACTGCTTGATGTCCTCGATGGTCACCGAGTCGTAACCGCTCAGGTGCAGCAGCGCGTAGAGCAGCATGCAGCCGTGGCCGGCTGAGAGCACAAAGCGGTCGCGGTTGAACCACTTGGGATTCTTGGGGTTGTGCTTGAGGAACTTGTCCCACAGGGTGTAGGCCATGGGCGCGCAACCCATCGGCAGACCCGGGTGGCCCGAGTTGCTCTTGTTGATCGCGTCGACCGCCAGGAAGCGGATGCTGTTGACGCAAAGGGAGTCGACGGACTGGTTTCCAGCGACGGGTGCGGCGACCATGGGGATACGGGTAGGGAGAAGGTGTGAGGGGCTGAGCCGCGGACTAGTTCAGTCGGCGGAAGGCCAGACAAACGTTGTGGCCGCCGAATCCGAAGGAGTTGGACAGCACCACATCCAGTTTGTGTTCCCGGGCTTGATTGGGAACGACATCCAGATCACAGGCAGGATCCGGATTTTGGTAGTTGATGGTAGGCGGCACCAAACTGTGGCCAATGGCCAGTACGGCGGCCACGGCTTCAATGCCGCCGCTGCCGCCCAACAGGTGGCCGGTCATCGATTTGGTGGAGCTCACCGGGATCTGGCGGGCACGCTCACCCAGCGATGCCTTGATCGCTGAGGTCTCGTTGGAATCGTTGGCGGGGGTGCTGGTGCCGTGGGCGTTCACGTAGTCAACGTCTTCGGCTTCCAGCCGCGCATCGCGAAGCGCCAGCCGCATCGCCTCAGCACCGCCAACACCGCCTGGTGAAGGGGAGGTGATGTGGTGGGCATCGCAGGTCATGCCGTAGCCCACGATCTCCGCGAGGATCTTGGCGCCCCGGGCCTGAGCGTGCTCGAGGCTTTCGATCACCAGCACACCGGCACCCTCGCCGATCACGAAGCCATCGCGCTCGGCATCGAAGGGACGGCTTGCGGTAGCGGGGTCGTCGTTGCGGAAGGAGAGCGCCTTGGCGCTGGCGAAACCAGCCACACCAAGGGGGGTGATCGCCGATTCCGCGCCGCCGCACACCATCGCATCGGCGTGGCCGAGCTGGATCAGGCGGAAGGCATCACCAATGGCATTGGATCCGGCCGCACACGCTGTCGCCACGGCCGTGCTTGGGCCTTTGGCCCCGATGGCAATCGCCGTCAGGCCTGTGGCCATGTTGGGGATCATCATCGGCACCGTGAACGGGCTCACCCGCGATGGACCCTTGTCGGCCAGCACATGGGCCTGGGTTTCCATCATCAGTAGCCCGCCCACGCCCGAGCCGATGGCGGTGCCCACTCGGTGAGCGTTGCTGTCGTCGATTGTGAGGCCAGCATCGGCCACGGCCTGCTTGGCCGCCACCACGCCGAACTGGCAAAAACGATCCCAGCGCTTGGCTTCCTTCGGCTCGATGTAGGCGGAGGGATCGAAATCCTTCACCTCAGCGGCAAAGCGGCAGGCGTGAGCAGAGGCGTCGAACAAGGTGATCGCAGCCACCCCGTTGCGCCCGGCGCTCAAGCCTTCCCAGTACGAAGCAACGTTGTTGCCGATCGGTGTAACCGCGCCGAGACCTGTAACGACGACGCGGTGGAGACCCTCCACCATCAGTTCCTCAGGCCTGCTTGTCCTGGATGTACTTCACGGCGTCGCCCACGGTGGCGATGCCTTCAGCGGCTTCGTCGGGAATTTCGATGTCGAAGGCTTCTTCAAGCGCCATCACCAGCTCAACGGTGTCGAGCGAGTCAGCGCCCAGATCGTTCTGGAAGTTGGATTCCGGCTTCACTTCGCCGGCGTCAACGCTCAGTTGCTCGACAACAATCGAGCGGACTTTCTCGAAGATCGCTTCCTGGGACATGGCCGGTGTGGCGGACGCCGCATCCTACGGGGCGGCCCGCAGCGGCCCTGCACCGTATGAACAAGGGTGACGGAGCTGCAGGAGCAACCGTTGGGCGTGGGTACTTTGGGCG
Source organism: Synechococcus sp. LA31 (assembly GCF_018502385.1). Classification (NCBI taxonomy): domain Bacteria; kingdom Bacillati; phylum Cyanobacteriota; class Cyanophyceae; order Synechococcales; family Synechococcaceae; genus Synechococcus; species Synechococcus sp. LA31. The sequence goes on along the minus strand of NZ_CP075523.1, from coordinate 2,014,919 downwards.
TCGCGTCCCGAGGCGACATGTCCCACGCCGTCAAGATCTACGACACCTGCATCGGTTGCACCCAGTGCGTGCGTGCCTGTCCTCTCGATGTGCTCGAGATGGTCCCCTGGGATGGCTGCAAGGCCGGTCAGATTGCCTCGTCACCGCGCACCGAAGATTGCGTTGGTTGCAAGCGTTGCGAAACCGCTTGTCCCACTGATTTCCTCTCCATTCGCGTGTATCTCGGCGACGAGACCACCCGCTCGATGGGTCTGGCCTACTGAGGCGGATCTGAAGCGGCCTGCGGCTGGCTCAGCTGCAGTGTTCTCATAAGCTCAGGCCCGGCTCTGGCCGGGCTTTTTTGTAGTTGGCAGCGTTATGTGCGGCATCGTTGCGGTGATCGGTTCGCGCGAAGCGGCCCCCCTGCTGCTGGAGGGTTTGCGTCAGCTGGAATACCGCGGCTATGACTCGGCCGGCATCGCCACGGTGAACGGTGAGCGGCAGCTGAGCTGCCTGCGGGCAGAAGGGAAGTTGGTGAACCTCACCCAGCGATTTGAGGCCCAGGGCGCGGTGGGTCAATGCGGCATCGGCCACACCCGCTGGGCGACGCACGGCAAACCAGAAGAGCGCAACGCCCACCCGCACCTCGATAGCCCTGGCCGGGTGGCAGTGGTGCAGAACGGCATCATTGAGAACTACCGCACGCTCAGGGAAGAGCTGCAGGCAGAAGGGGTGGTGTTCCGCTCCGAGACGGATACCGAAGTGATCCCCCACCTGCTCAGCCGTGAGCTGGGCCGGCTGGTGGCGGCCGGTGGTAAGCCGAGCGGAGCACTGCTGCTGCAGGCGGTGCAGGCCGTGTTGCCGCGGTTGCATGGGGCCTATGCGCTGGCGGTGGTGTGGGCGGAGTTGCCTGGCGCCCTGGTGGTGGCCCGTAAGGCAGCACCGCTGTTGATCGGCCTGGGAGAAGGCGAATTCCTCTGCGCCAGCGACACCCCGGCCCTGGCGGGATTCACGCGCACGATCCTGCCGCTGGAAGACGGCGAAGTGGCACTGCTCACCCCCCTGGGGATCGAGCTCTACGACGCCGCTGGTGATCGGGTGCAGCGCACACCGAGCCTGCTGAGCGGCACTGAGCACGTGGCGGACAAGCGCAGTTTCCGCCACTTCATGCTGAAGGAGATCCACGAGCAACCGGAAACGGCGGCGCTGTGGGTGGCACGGCATCTGCCGGAGAGTGGCCCCCTGGTGGCACTCCCCCTCGCAGAGTCTGTGTTTGAGGGGGTGGAGCGGATCCAGATCCTGGCCTGCGGCACCAGCCGCCACGCCGCCCAGGTGGGTGCCTATTTGCTGGAGCAGCTGGCGGGGATTCCCACCAGCGTGTTTTACGCCAGTGAATTCCGCTATGCCCCGCCGCCGCTGGGGCCGAACACGCTCACGATCGGCGTGACCCAGTCGGGGGAAACGGCCGACACGCTGGCGGCGCTGGCGATGGAGCAGGAGCGGCGCCGGGCCGTTGCCGATCCGGCGTATGCGCCGCGGCTGCTGGGCATCACCAACCGCCCGGAGAGCTCCCTGGGCCGACTGGTGGATCAGATCCTCGACATCGGGGCTGGCATCGAGGTGGGGGTGGCGGCCACCAAGACCTTCCTGGGTCAGCTATTGGCGTTTTACGGATTGGCGCTGGCTTTTGCTGAACGCCGCGGCGGCGGTGCCACGGGCCATGGCCCGGAGCAGCTGCGTCAGCTGGCGGCTGGTCTGCGGGCCCTACCGGCACAGCTGCGGGAACTGGTGGATGACCATGACCGCCGCTGTGAGCAGCTGGCGCACCTGTTTGCCGACACGCAAGACGTGATCTTCCTGGGGCGCGGCATCAACTATCCGATCGCGCTTGAGGGTGCCTTGAAGCTCAAGGAGATCAGCTACATCCACGCCGAGGGCTATCCGGCTGGTGAGATGAAGCACGGCCCGATCGCCTTGCTGGATGCGCGGGTGCCGGTGGTATCGATCGCGGTGCCGGGCACGGTGTTCGACAAGGTGCTCAGCAACGCCCAAGAGGCCAAGGCGCGCGATGCGCAGCTGATTGGCGTGGCGCCCGATTGCGCCGATGCGGAGCTGTTCGACACACTGCTGCCGGTCCCCACGGTGGATGAGCTGCTCAGCCCGTTGCTAACGGTGATTCCAATGCAGCTGTTGAGCTACCACATTGCGGCACATCGTGGCCTGGATGTGGATCAGCCGCGCAATCTCGCTAAAAGCGTGACGGTGGAGTGAACCCAAGCCATGACCCAGATCCTGATCACTGGCGGCGCGGGTTTTATTGGTAGTCACACCTGCCTGGTGCTCCTTGAAGCCGGCCATCAGCTGGTTGTTCTCGACAATTTCGCCAATAGTTCCCCGGAAGCTCTCAAGCGTGTGGCGCGACTCGCTGGCCCCGCTGCTGCCGGGCGTCTGCAAGTGATTGAGGGTGATATCCGCGATCCAGCTGATCTTGAGCGTGCCTTTGCGGCTGGAGTAGCTGCGGGGGCACCCATCCAGGCCGTGATTCACTTTGCTGGTCTCAAGGCTGTTGGCGAATCAGTCGCTGAACCCCTGCGCTATTGGGACGTCAATGTGACTGGGAGCCAACAGCTCCTTGCCGCAATGGTGAAACATGGTTGCCGCACGCTGGTGTTCAGCAGCAGCGCCACGCTGTATGGATATCCAGATTCGGTTCCCATACCGGAGGCGGCCCCCATCCGGCCCATTAATCCCTACGGCCACACCAAGGCCGCGGTGGAGCGCATGCTCGCCGATCTGGTGGCGAGTGAAGCGGGGTGGCGCATTGCCAGCCTGCGCTATTTCAATCCTGTGGGCGCTCATCCAAGCGGTTGTATCGGCGAAGATCCCAACGGCATTCCCAACAATCTGTTTCCATTCATCAGCCAGGTGGCGGTGGGGCGACGCGAACAGGTGCAGGTGTTCGGTGGCGATTGGCCCACTCCCGATGGAACCGGTGTGCGCGATTACATTCACGTGATGGATCTAGCCGAGGGGCACCTGGCTGCGCTCGAGGCCATGTTGGCCGGAGGTGATCAGTTGCTAACCCTCAATTTGGGCAGCGGTCAAGGTCATTCAGTGTTGGAGGTGATTGAGGCGTTCGCAGCCGCATGCGGCCATCCCATCCCGTATGTCATGGCCAGTCGCCGAGAGGGTGATGCTGCCATCACGGTGGCGGATCCAGCCGAGGCCCAACGACAACTGGGCTGGCAGACCAGGCGCAGCCTGAAGGACATTTGTTGTGATGGCTGGCTGTGGCAGAGCTCTAACCCCAATGGCTATGGATGATCAAAGCTCGGCGATTGAGAGACGAGATGCTGACTTGATTCAGCATTGAAGACGGGCTCGCTTCACTCTCCGCCGGCCTTTTTCGATGTTTCGGGTGTTTCGCTTCGCCCGTAGAGGTCTTCAAAGCGCACGATGTCGTCTTCGCCCAGATAAGGCCCGCTCTGCACTTCGATCATCTCCACCGGGATCTTGCCGGGATTGGAGAGCCGGTGTTTGCAGCCCAGCGGGATGTAGGTGCTCTGATTTTCGCCGACGAATTGCTCCTGGCCATCGCGTTCCACCACGGCTGTGCCTTGCACCACGATCCAGTGCTCGGCGCGGTGATGGTGTCTCTGCAGCGACAGGCTGGCGCCGGGATTCACCACAATCTTCTTCACCTGCCAGCGCTCACCTTCGGTGATGCCGTCGTAGCTGCCCCAGGGACGGTAGATGCGGCGGTGGGCCTTGCTCTCCGGTGCTCCTTCGCGCTCCAGCAGTCCCACGATCGTTTTCACATCTTGAGCGCGGTCGCGGTGGGCCACCAGCACCACGTCGTCGGTTTCCACCACCACGAGATTCTCCACGCCCAGGCCCACCACCAGGCGGTGCTCACTGCGCAGATAGCAGTTGCTGCTGGCCTCGCTGATCACGCGGCCGCGCAGCACGTTGCCGCAGGCATCTTGCTCGGCTGTTTCCCACAGGGCACTCCAGCTGCCCACATCGCTCCAGCCGGCGTTCAAGGGCAGCACAGCGCCCCTGTCGGTGCGCTCCATCACCGCCACGTCGATGGCCACGTTGGGGCAGCCGGCAAAGGCCTCCCGCTCCAGCCGCAGGAAATCCAGGTCTTCGCTGTCGTGCTCGAGAGCTGCGCGGCAGGCGCTCACCACCTCCGGGGCCAGTCGCTCCAGCTCCGCCAGAATTGCGCTGGCTTTGAACAGGAACATGCCGCTGTTCCAGGTGAAGCGGCCACTAGCCAGAAACTGCTCGGCGGTGGCGCGATCCGGTTTCTCCACAAACCGCGCGATCGGCACCGGTGTGCTGGCAGCGGTTGGGTTGGCGTTGGTTAAGGGCTGCGCGGCCTCGATGTAGCCGTATCCCGTTTCGGGTGCGGTGGGCACGATGCCGAAGGTCACCAGCTGGCCGGCCTCGGCAGTGGCCATGCCCGCTTCCACGGCACTGCGGAAGCCGGCTGCATCGCGGATCAGGTGGTCGGCCGCCAGCACCAGCAGCAGCGGGTCATCGCCACTGGCGGTGGCCTGCAGGGCGGCCACTGCCACGGCCGGGGCGGTGTTGCGGCCCATCGGCTCCAGCAGGATGGCCGCAGGCTCCACGCCGATCTGGCGCATCTGCTCAGCCACGATGAAGCGGTGGTCTTCGTTGCAGATCAGCAGCGGTGGCCGCAGGCCCTGAATGCCGCTCAGTCGCTGGTGGGTCTGCTGCAGGAGGGTGTCGTCACCATCGCCCCCAAGAGCCCAGTACTGCTTGGGATAGCTGGCGCGCGAGAGGGGCCACAGCCGCGTGCCGGTGCCGCCGCAGAGGATCACGGGAACGAGGCCTGGCATGGGCGGGCTTGGCACGAAGCCATCTCAGCTTGCAACTATTCCAGCCCAAGCCCGCAACCCTGCAACCGATTAGCGGCTCTCCGGCATGTTGTTTGGAGCAGCCTCCTCGGCCTGGGCATCGGTGTCGGTGCGGGCTCCCAGGTCCAGCAGGCCCGGTGGCGGCGTGATCCCGATCCAGCCCGCCTCGAGCTGCACCTCGGGCACGATCGCTTCCACAAAGGGAATCCACAACGGCGTGCCGCCGCTGGCTGGTTCCACCTCCAGCAGATCGTTGCCGGCGTGGATCAGATCCTTCACCGTGCCAATGCAGCGCCCGGGTTGTGGCTGGCCCTGGGGATCGGTGCCTTCCAATAGCCGCACCTCCAGGCCCACCAGATCCATCAGGTGAAACTCGCCTGAGGCGAGTTTGGGGCGATCGGCTGCGGGGACCATTAGCTCCTGCCCCACCAACGCTTCGGCGCCGCTGCGGTCGTTGACGCCCTCTAGCTGGATCACGAACAGTTCTTTGCCCGGCAACTGGCGCCCGCTGAGCAGCGTCACCTCCCGGGCTGCGCCGTCGCGCGTTTGAAGCCAGCGGGGGCCGGGGCGGGTGAAGCGCTCGGGAAAGTCGCTCATGGGGTTCACCCGCAGTTCACCGCGCAGGCCCTGGGCGGACACCACCCGGCCCACCACCAGCAGCTCTTGCTCCTCGGCCATGGGCCCACCCCGCACCATCAGCCTCGATAATGGCTGTGCACGCGCGCGCCGCACCCATGGCTGACACCCTGCCGATCCTGCCGGGCTCCACCGTGGTAGTTCGCGATGTCACCTCCATCTACAACGGCTACCAGGGCTTCGTGCAGCGCATCAGTGGCCGCAGCGCCGCCGTGCTGTTTGAAGGCGGCAACTGGGACAAGCTCGTGACCATGCCCCTCAGGATTCTCGAGCAGGCCTGATCTGCTCAAAAGCGGCGCGGGCGGCCTCCTGCTCGGCCTGGCGGCGGGAGCCTCCCCAGCCTTCGGCCGAGGGTGCGTTTTTGAGGGTCACGCGGCAGTGGAAGCGGCGGGGGTCGCCGTGGCGTTGGCTTTTTTCGGTCGTGCGGTAATCGGGTAAGCCCAGACCCTTGGCCTGGCTCCATTCCTGCAAGGCAGATTTGCTGTTGCCTCGATGGGGATCGCTGAGCACGGCACTGCTGGTGTGCGCCCAGCTCGGTGTGAGCCAGCGATGGATCGGCTCCAGCGACCCAGAGGCGCGGTAGAGGGCTCCAATCAGGGCTTCGGTGGCTTCCGCCCGCAGGGTTGCGGCGGCGGTGGCGTCGCCGCTGGCTTTGTGGCCGATTCGGATTGCATCGCTGATTGCGATGGCCTCGCCCACGTCGGCCAGCCAGCGGTCACTCACCAGTTGCGAGCGCAGGGCTGAGCGCTCACCCACCGATAGCTGAGGGTGGTGGCGCTCGAGATATTCACTGGCAGCCAGGCGCAGCACCGCATCCCCCAGAAACTCCAACTGCTCATGGTTGAGTGCTAGGCCGGCCGATGTGTGAGTGAGTGCCTCATCCACAGCCGAGAGCCCAGGAGCATCGGCTGCCTCAAAGGCAGGAGCAGAGGGATCGATCCCGATCCGCTGCAGCAGCCGTTGCAGTTGTTGCCTTCGCTCTGGGGTGAGGGTGTTGGGCATGGCAGCGGAGCGCTTCTACGCAGGCTCAGGGTTGGGAGCAGAGCACGATCGACGCATTGGCAGAACGGCATTCCATCTGGGCGGCTTCGGCCTGCTCGCGGATGCTGGCCACGGTGTCGCCAATCTTGGATCGCTTCACTGGCTTGAGCTTCCCGCCGATGTTGATGGGCACATCCGCTGCCGGCAGCACAATCCAGTTGTACTGATCCACCGCCCCGTAACCCGGTTTCTCCAACTGCTTCACCATGGGCCGCCCGGCCATGTGCGCGGCGTAATTGGCGATGGTGAGCACAGAATCGCTGGGCTGAATCAGCCGCTTCGCCTGCTGGAAATCCTTTGCTTCTTGTAGGCGCGGTAGATAACGGGAGCTGAAATACGACACCCGCCCGTAGCCCAGGAAAGCGGCCATCGCGAGCAGCAGCGTGGCGAGCACGATGCGCTTTGCCCGTTGCAGGCTGGGTGGATGGGCGTGGGTTAGGGCATCGATGCAGCCACCGATCAGGAAGGCCACGATGCCGATCGAATAGTGATGATTCAGTTCCCGCTGGATGCTCGAGGCGGAAATGATGTTGGTGAGATAGATCGGCGTGCAGCCCAGCAATGCTCTCCACGACGACCGGCCCATGAGTGCCAGGAAGGGCAGGGAGAGCCCGAGGCTGTAGAGCAGGATCGAATCCGGTGGCGCTTCGTTGAAGACCACCCATGGCCGTGTGACCAGGGTGGTGAGAATCTCGAGCTTGCTGTCGCCTAAGTAGGCCAGGCGAATACCCACGTGATCGCCACCCGCGGACGACAGTTCCGTGGCCACAAACCACCACAACAGCGAGATGGCCAACGTGATGCCGGCCCGTGCCCGTTGGCCCTTGGCCAGGGCGTAGAGACTGAGACCAATGCCAAAGAGGGCCTGGGCGTTCTTGGCGAACAGGGTGAGCAGCAGGCAGGGGTAGTAGAGCCAGCGTCTCTTTTGATCAGCCTCCCGGATCGCCACCAGCATCAGCGGCAGGGTGAGCACATCCGGGTGGAAATCCCCTCGATTCACCAGGAAGCAGTAGGGGGAGAGCACGATGGCGAGGGCCAGGGCCCAGGTGAGCCTGCGGCTGATGCCTTGGCGCAGGCATAGGTCAGCCGCAACAGCCGGCATGCTGCCCAGGGCGATCGATTGGAGCGCCAGCAACGTGTAGGCGTTGGGCGACAGCTTGTACACCAGCGAGATCGGCAGCAGCAGCAGGGAGAAGTGGTCCTGCAGAGGCGTGATGTTGCGCAGGCTGCTGATCTGGTTGATGTTGCCGTTGGCAATCAGCCAATTGAACTGTTCGAAGATGCCCAGATCCCAGACCTGAGAGCCCAGCAGGTAGTGCTGAAGCGCTGTAGAGCTGAACAGCACGGCGGTGTAAAGCACCGCCAGGATCACGAACGGCTGCCTGGAGGGGTGGATCAGGGAGGACAACACCGCTGCTGGTTCAGGTGGTCTGGTGGAGAGGGTGAAAGCAGGACGTAAGCCGGGTTCTGTTCACCGGGCCGGGGTTGCCGGACCGGGGGTGATCATCTGTCTGGGACCACCGTTACCGGTGGCCTCGAGCGGCGCGCTTTGAGCGGGACGGGTGTCATGGCCAACCGTTGTCCCTGGGCCTTGCTCCTAGCCGGGGTTTACCGAGCCAGCACCTCTCGATGCTGCTGGTGCGCTCTTACCGCACCTTTGCACCCTTGCCTGTGCCCAGAGGGCCATCGGCGGTGTGTTTCTGTGGCACTCTCCTCACGGTCACCCGCACTGGGCGTTACCCAGCAAGCCTGGCCATTGGGGAGCCCGGACTTTCCTCAACCGACGCGGGCGCCGGTCGCGATCACCTCGCCTGCTTTCAAGCTCCATAATGCCGATGCGGCTGTCGCCGCAAGGGGCTGTAGCTCAGCCGGATAGAGCGACGGTTTCCTAAACCGTAGGTCGTGGGTTCGAGTCCCGCCAGCCCCGTAGCCAAAACCCATTGCAGCACAGGGGTTTTGGGGGGTGCTGGATTCTCCGCCTGGTTCGGCTGGGCCAGGATTGGAGGCAAAAGTGGTCAACTTTTGGTCAACCCAGAGCCGGTCAACCAGGCTCTCCGTCGGCGGGGGGTGCGCCTCACTGTTGAGCGCCTGAAGGACAGCCTGTGGCTGCGCGGCACGCTTCCAGAGCTCGACGGCAGCAAGAAGCGTCAACGCGTCAGCCTCGGGCTGAAAGCCACGCCTGGCGGCTTATTGGAGGCCGAGAGCCGAGCTGTAGCCCTTGCTGCTGCCATTGCATCTGGCACCTATCCGGCCTGCGGGCTGCCTTGGGATAGGGGCGGCGATGAAGAGCCATTGCCTGCGCTTCTGTCGCCCGTTGAGCCTGTCCAGCAGCAGCCGGTTGCCCACTGGGTTGACCGTTTTGCTGAATCGTTCTGGCTTGGTCGTGTACGGACCTCAGCGGCAGAGCGGACTTGGGCTCGTATTGATACAGAACTTCGCCGCTTGCCGCGGAGTGCCCTGATGAGCATGGAGTTGCTGACTGCGGTTGCCAGCACCACCAAGCCAGGGAGTCGATCTCGGTTGGAAGCCTGCAAGGTTTTCAAGCGCCTGGCCAACGTGGCCGACTTGGCAGGGCCGGAGCAGCTGGATGCGCTGCGTACTCCCTACGAACCAGCACCCAGGGACTTGCCCAGTGATGAAGAGCTCAGAATTTTTTTGGAGGCTGTGAGAGAGCACCCGAGATGGGGATGGGCAACAGCTGCTCTTGCCACTTATGGGTGCCGCCCTGCCGAAGTGTTTTCCTTGCGACCTGCTGATGACGGCACGGGACGAGTGCTCACTGTGAAACGTAAGGGGAAACAGCCAACCTGGCGAACAGCGCTTGCATTGCCTCCGGTGTGGTCTTCAGACTTTGACTTGGCCCATATTCAGCGTCCTTGGGAGTGCAGGAATCCGAGTATTTATGACAGCTCAACTGCTAAGAGGCTTGTTGAGCAGTGGGGGCGCTGGCTGCGTAGAAATCAACAAGAGATTCGGTTGTATGACCTGAGGCATGCCTGGGCTGTTCGCTCAATACGCCTGAATCTGAATGCTTCGCTTGCTGCAAAGTGCCTCGGTCACTCTGTGAGCGTTCACCATGAGACTTATCATCGTTGGATAGAGGGTGTCGATATCGCGGTGTTAGCTGCGAGTCTCAAGGGCTTTTAGGCTTGTCAATCTGCTGCTTTTGGTTGTTGATAACCCGGATGAGGTTGAACTCATCCTCGTCCAGGGGCTGGCGAGGGAATCGGTTCTTTAGCCGATGCGAGAATGGAAATGCTGCGGTGACTGAGGCAGAAGGGCAGGAGCGATCGGGATGTAGCGGAGCTCTATAGAACCTCAGCTGTTCCGGCACATCGGTAAGAGAAAGGAATTGAGTGCTGAAGCATGGGCCGATCAAAAAGCGAAAACCCGGTCACCTCAGTAAAAACTGGCGGCGACCGGGCATCAGCATTAGGGATAACGCCTCAGAGAACGAGATTGCTGGCGGTGATCAGAGCGTTGCCGTTGAGGTTCACAGCGAAGTCCGCGAGGCCGTCGCCGTTGGTGTCGGCTTCCAGCACAGAGCGCGTGGCGCGGAGTTCACCGGCGGTGCCGGAGAAGGCTTGTTTGCCGATGAAGGAGAGCATCTGCTGGCCTTCTGTGGTGCTGTCGCCATCGAAGGAGCTGAATACGAAGCGATCCACCTTGCCGAACTTCACGGTGTCGCGCTGGTCGATGGTGGATTCGGAAGCATCGGTGTAGTAGATGCGATCGCGATCTTTGCCGCCGGTGATCAGATCGGCGCCTTCTCCGCCGTAGAGGCCGTCCTTACCACGGGAGCCTTTGAGGATGTCGTTGCCGAGATCACCCACGAGCCAGTCGTTGCCTTTGAGGCCGCTGATGATGTTGGCGAGCACATTGCCGATCAGGCTGTCGCCGCGCTTGGTGCCGGTGATGATGCGCTCTCCGCTACCAAAGAAACCGGGGTCAACCACAGTGCCGTTGGCAACACCATCACCATCCCAATTGGGATCACCATCGGTAAGTGTGAGGCTGACGCCGTCGACAGTTCCATCACCGTCGCTGTCGATGAAGGTGTAGAGGGGATTGCCATTGGCATCCACAAACTCCTCAAAGCGATTGGTGCTGTAGTTGAAGCGCAGGTAGGCGTTGCCCGTGCCGGCAGGGAGACCGGAGGGGAAGCTGATGGTGGCTGTTGTGGTGCCACCGGGTGTGACACCCGCAGCGTTGAAGGAGATCACCCCCGCGAAGGCATTGGTGATGCCCTCGGGTGTGGTGGTGACAACAGTGCCTCCACCGACTGTGGTGACGGGGATAGAACCATCAGCTGCTGCGGTGCTCAGGGTGACGGCCTGAAGCTGAATACCATCTGGCACAACGAGGGCGCCGTAATCGCTGCCGGCAGCGCCGTCATTGATGAGGCGCAGACCCGCTACCTGGGTTTGGTCGGCATCGGAGATGCCGTCGCGGTTGCCATCCACGGTGGTGCCGTCGGCGGCGGTGACGACTTCACGGAGGCCATCACCGTCATCGTCGGTGGGTTGGATGTTGGTGCCGGCGGGAGCGGGGTCGGCGGGGGTGTTATCAACAACAACGGGTGCTGGTGAAGTAAAATCACCGCCACCACCACTATCTACTGGAGCCGCAGGAGCTCCTCCGCTGGCCAAGGTTGCGGCGTTAGAAAGCATCGCTGGGAGCACAAAAGTTACGTAATCAGATGTATTCTGAAATCCATTGACGTGCGGACCAGGACCCCAGTCTGTATTGAAACCGGCGCCGTAATAATCGAAGCCTACAAATAAGATCGCACCACTGCCATATTCAATCTTGCCCAGAACGCTATTCGCGTCAGATCCATCGTCATAGTATGACGTGTAAGTGCCGTTTGCTATTGAGGACGCATCAATCGAATCAGTTGCACTCGGGCCGACAAGAGTCGCCGGGCCTGAGTCAAAATCAGTACCCGAAGTATTTGAACTGTTCTTGCTCCAACTCGTGCCGGATGCCGAAGCAAGATTGAGGTTAAAGATTGTATTCAGAAAATCTACATCCTTGGAGCCAAAGGTGCCAGTTTGAACAATGACGCCGCCAGCATTGACATAATCGTGCAGTATAGTGACGGCTGCAGCTGGCAGAAAACTTGCATCAGTCGGATCAGGCACCTCCATGTCAGTCATGAAGAAATAGTCAGATCCAGATAGCTGGGTCTGAAGATTTGCGGTGTCGGTGAAATTAACGATTAAGTCGTTAATTGCATAGTCGCCTCCGTTGTCTATCTCATTTTGAACAATGGAGAGTAGATTGCTGTTTTCGTCACCTAGGTCTCCGACGCCAGAGCCGTTGATGTTGGGCTGATTGAAAACAGCAATAGTTGTGGGCATTGCAGCAAAGAAAGTGTCTCCTGATTGTACAAGCGTTTGCGGCTAAGCCAAGTCTTTAGGTGGCGAGTCTGCGTTTGTGGGGGACGAAATGACTGTGGTGGCGGGGATGCCCGCAGCTCATCCCCAGATGCGGGTCCGGGTCGCCAGCCTCGATCAGGCCATCGCTGCGGTGTCAGCGGCGCCGCCGGACCAAGTGTTTCTTGATCTGCATCTGGGTACGGCCCAGGGCTGATTCAAAATTTCAAAACGGGTTAAGTGCCGGCTGTCGCCTGACCATCGCCAGCAGTCCTTGGATGTCGTGCATCACGGCCTGCAGGCCTTCCCGGATTGAGTTGAATCCGGCTATTCGCAGCAGGTTCAGGGCTGCGGTGCGCAGCGTGGCCATCACGCCGGCACCGTTGCCGCGGTATCGGTGCTTGTCCTCCTGGAGCTGGGTATCGCGGATCCAGTGCCAGCTCTCCAGGCTCCATCGCTCTCTCGCCAGTTGCAGCAGTGCTTCTGGTGTGGTGCGCAGGCTCGTTAGGAAGAAGTGGTAGGCCTGAAACGGCTTGCTATCACGCATTCCCGTGGCGATCACTTCCACGATCCAGCTGGTGCCATGCCAATTCTCCTTGATGTGATCAGAAGCCTCTTTCGCCCGCAGGTTCCAGGTGATGTCACAGCCGTGGCTGATCTCGTGATCCGTTGCCAGGAAAGGGATCTTGCGTTTTCCATGCAGCTGATCGCCGATCTGCCGGTGCAGGGTTTTCTGGTTGGTTTTCACCGTCGGGAGGAAGTCAGCCCCCCGCTCCGTGAGCTGTCGAAAAACGCCTGCTGCATGTGGAGCGCATCCGCCTGGATGAGCACACCCTTGAGATCGAGCTCACCAAGCAGCTTTTGGAGTACAGCTCGTTTGCGGTCCTCGCTGGTCGCGTAGCAGGCCTTAGCGATCGCCACACCCAAGGCGGCGGAGTAGAGCGTCACTTGGGCAATGAACAATGAACCGCCGCCGCTGGTGGGCTCGATCGAACCACGCAGAGTTTTGCCATCGCACACCAGCTGGTCAAGTTCAGGGTGCCCGTTCGATTCAGCTACTCCAGTCCCGAGTGAAGAGGAAGGCTTCTGGCTCGATGGCCTCTGCCGTCAAAACTACGTGCCCTACGCGCTGGTGTTGTGGGTGGTGGCGATCCGCAAAGACTCGCCCCTGCAGCTGGCGGAGCGTGGCCGGTTTGGGCTGAGACGCCCGATGCGCGAGTGGGCTTCGCTGGTGAAGCTGATGTCGCTGCGCACTGTCGAGCGCGTGGAGCGTTCGCTCAAACCGCTGTTCGGTCACTGCTTTGAGCAGTCCCTGGCTTTGGGCCTCACGGCTGCGCGGGGTTTGCAGGAGCTGCTTATGAGCTGACAAAATCTCCCTGGCGGCAGCGGATTCAGGGTTCGGCTGATTGGCGGAGCCGAGTTTCTGGACTGGTTGTTGGTCTGTCAATGCTGCTGGCGTGGGCGCTAATAGGCGAACGGCTTAACCAGTCAGACTGTCTTTATCACCCTCGGTTGGCCTTCTGCGGTCAGGCCGGCTGCTTCTTCACACCTCTCGATGTCGGGCTTTTCTGGGACGTCAGCCGCGCTTTGAAGGCCATCAAAGGCTTCACCTTTGTCTTCGGGAGCCACGCCCACTGCGAGGCCTGTCTTTTTGCTGTGAAGTTTTGGCGGCTTGGGGCCTGCCATCTCCTTCACACCGGCTGCATGGCGAAGCACGTTGAGAATAGTGCTGCCCCAACGCCTTAACCTGGGCCTATTCCCCTGGCTGATGAAATAAATATTAGTTGTCACTGGTTCTTGTGAGGTGGCTTGGCGCATTCCAGGGGCGCTCCCGTAAGATGTTGGCGCATAAGTTTGTAAGTAGCATGGAAAAAATGGCTGGCTTTGCGCGTATGGCACCTGTAAAGCCAGTCGATATCGATATCATGGCTGTTATGGGCTCAATCGGAATGGGCTCTGGCTACGACATCATATTTGGGTCTGGCGATTACTATCAGGCCTACCTATTTGCCCTTTTTCATCGGAGTCTTGAGCAAACCACCGTCGTCGGTGCAGGGTGTAGTGAAGCAGAAGTCGAGGATCTAGCGAAAAGTTGTCAACGCCCTTGCGGTCTGCTAGTGAGTGACTGCATTGCAGGGATTCTCGGCGATGCGGGCGAAGTAATGGTGGAAAGAATCAAGGAGTGGAGCCCGAAGAGCATCGCTGTTCTGATTGCAAGCGAGCGAGGAGAAATGCTGTGGTCCCAGGGTCGCCTGGGCTGCTACGACGGTATCGTCTCCATCAACTCAGTTCATCGCGGCGGAGTCCTCCAGGCCCTCGAGCATGTTCTGGCAGGCAAAGGCCCCTACCGAGACAAGGCTTTGCGGTCGGCTCAGAAGGAACCCGAGGTCAAGCTGAGTGCCCGGGAGAGGCAAGTGCTCGCCTTATTGGCCAGAGGGATGACCAATAGGGAGATTGCCGCCTCCCTTTTCATTGCTGAGGTCACGGCCCGGGACTACGTCAGTGGCATCTATCGCAAGACAGACGCGGCCAACAGGGCTGAAGCCGCAGCCTGGGCCACGAAGCACGGGTACGGCTAAAGACCCTACGAATGCAGGGTTTCACGCTGGTGGCGGGTCGACGTAGACCTTCTGCGTCCTCAAAAAGCCACGCCGATGGCAACCACAAAGCGAACCGCCACTGACATCAACACCATGCCTGAGTGGAAAGCTGAGCGTCTGAATTACAAGACTCCGAAGGAGCGAGCACGCATCAACGAAAATGTGACTGTTGAGCAGCGTCTCGAGATTGTCGAAGAGCGCAAGATGCGCGAGGATAGCGAGAGGTTGACGCAGATTCACCCGAAGTTCACAGATGAGTCGCGTACTTACTCTGTTGTCTCCAGTCTTGCATTGTTCTTTGGCTCGCCGGTCGCTGCGGAGTTGACGAGCTCTGGGACGGTGGCGTATCAGCGCAACTCTCAAAACCTGATCAAGTGGCGGATCGATGAATTCTTTAAGAGTCGAGCAATTAATGATGTTACGATGTCAATCTGCGATGCCGTTCTTGGTGCTGATGATGAAGAGCTGATTCGAAAAGTCCATGCTCAAATCAATGATTCGAATGCGATTAGTGACCGCAAGAAGAAGAGCGTGAATCTATTCTTTGACAAGCTCTTCCAGTTCAGAACGGCCAGCCAGTCTCGTCGGAAAGAGGAGATCAAAGATAGTGCATGGAAGGGGTTGA
The DNA here is from genome assembly GCF_018502385.1 of Synechococcus sp. LA31. Taxonomy (NCBI): domain Bacteria; kingdom Bacillati; phylum Cyanobacteriota; class Cyanophyceae; order Synechococcales; family Synechococcaceae; genus Synechococcus; species Synechococcus sp. LA31. Next base: position 1,999,777 of record NZ_CP075523.1, on the reverse strand, counting down.
ATGTGCTTCCAGAGGATGAGCTAAAGGCCTTCCTGCAAAGCCGTGGCTATACATTTACAGGTTCGGCTGACGTGGGTGGTGTCTCGTCTCGAAATTGATGGTCTGGCACTGTTAGGACAACTCTCGTGGGCGGCTATGGCTGCCCATTTTTTATGCCCGCCTACAGATTCGTCTCTACCGAGCCCTGGGCCTCCAGTACCGAGTAATGGGTGGCAATGGAGTCTGAGATGACCGCCTGCAGCGCCGGTCTCATTCCCTCCCGCTCGTAGTAGTCCTGAATCGCCGTCACACGAGCCAGGTCCTGCTCTGAGAGGCGAACACGAATAAGCTCCCCACGTTGGTCTCGGTCCCCCATAGCCTGATCGGTAACACCCTTGTTGTAACGCAACCACTCTGACTGAGTTGGCTGAAAAAATGGACTTTGACGCACTAGTACGTAGACATTTGCGTGGGTTAGCTCCAGCCGCTCAGGCGGTGGTAAGCAGCGAGGGATTCAGCCTGGCGTTGCCCTGTTGCCTGTTAACCGAAGACGACGTGGTGTGTACGAGCCTGGTCGGCTTACGCGGTCACTTGCCCTGCTCTGTGGCCCTAGCCAGCCCGGCTATCGAGCGATTTCTGGCATTGAAGGAGGAGGTTGGCTTTGACTCCGCTTTCGCTGAATGCAGCAGCGACAACGAAGACGGCAGGGAGTTCTGCCAGGCATGGGACGAGAGCCAAGCAGACCTAGCGAAGGGTGTCCTTGTGACCCTGAACGACCTGGTAGCCATGGTGGAACAGGCCAGGGAGGGTTGGAAGCGGAGCCCCCGGCAACTACTGGTGGTAGCGGTCGAAGACTCCGGTGTTCACAGCGGCTTAGTACCGACTGACTTGATTAGCCGCTAGGCGACTGGCTCAGTCTGCTCAGGGGCGACGTCAACGGTCAGGGCTTCCAGGTGCCGGTCATGGTCTGAACGACCCAGGTCGGGGAGCTTGACGGTGCGAGTGTCCTGAACAAGTGGCATGGCCTCGAGAGCCTCAACAACCAGTGCGTTGAGAGCTACCGAGACCTTGAGCACACAGAGGTCTGCAGCAAACGCCCAGTCGCTGTGCAACTTGGCGGCGTTGTAGTCCCGGCAGCGAGCAGCGTCCAGGGCCTTCTGCTCCAGCTCACACACGTACGCCTTGAGGGCGGTGGCGGTGACCTTGCGGGCCGCGTTGAGGGTGGCCAGGTCAAGAGAAGAGGAAAGGGGAGGAGTCATCAGAGGTGACTTCGGGGGGGAACAGGGAGGGTTGACCTCCCTGAGTTCATTCAAACGGTGAGGCCGAGTTGATGTAAAGGAGCTTGGTCTAATCCAGTTCCCAAAGCTGTAAGCCAAGGCCGGCCATGGCACAGCACCGGCGAAGACAACTGGAAGCAGCGGTTTCAACGGGAGGAGCGTGGCTGGCTGACTTGAGCGGCTCAGACGACACGTTCTCGTAAAGCAGCGGGCCGTCGGCGGTGGGAATGCTGAGGCGGCCGGTGACAGTTACCCAGTCCCCGACCTGGGCCACCGACTTGAGTTCCCAGGAGTACCCCGGTGCCCGGTGCTGAAGACAGCGGACGAGGGTGCTCCAGGGGACGTAGGTCAGCTCCTTTACCCCCTGGCGGCGGGTCTTGAAGTGACGAGGGTCTATGGGTCGCTGCAGGGCCTCGAGAACGTCGGAGCGGGAAGCCAGTGGAGAGTCCACGGTCATACCTGCTTCTCCATGTTCAGAGCCGCCTGCAAGCCTTCCTCGGCCTCAGCCAGCGTGTGAGCGGTGAAGAGCCCCTGGCCGTCTCGATAAGCGACAAACCAGCAGTTGACTGGGCAGTATTCGAGCGTGAAGTCGGTGCCGGGAATGAGCCAGCTATGGGTTCCGACACGGTGCAGAAGAACGTCCACGACGGGTCAGAAGTAGGTGGCCGCGTCGTAGACCTCCCAAACACAAGAGGCCGCCCCGAAGGAGCGAACAATCTCGATGTCGAGGCCCAGTTCTTGGCACAGGCCCAGAGCAACGTCGCGGGCACGGTCCAGGTCGGTGAAGGTCTCGGCGGCCAGCTCGGCGCGAATCAGCAGGTCGTGGCTCGTCGGGGCCTGAAGGGTGAAGCAGTCGGTCATTAGAGGTGCCTCAAGGGGCATCAAAGGAATGAAGGTAAGGGGTGCCGTTGAAGGCACCCGCAGGGTGCTCAGAAGGGGATTTCGCCGTGCAGACGAGCACCGCGAGAAGACGAGCGGCGGTACTCCGGGCGGTTCTCAATCGTCGAAGCGGCCCAGCTGCGGAAGGAAGACAGCTCCTCCTGCGGAATCAAGCTTTCGTCACCGGTGCTCAGGGCGTCGCGCCAGCGGTCCAGGTCCTCACGGCTCTCGGGGTGGCCAGGACCGATAACAACCTGCTCCTCAACCGGATAAACCCGAACAGCACGGAGGAAGTAAGAGCGAGTGCCGGTCTCCTCGACAAGCCTGCGACGGTCATCAAACGCCTCAGAGGCGGTGGCGTACTGACCCATGACCTTGTAGCCGTTGTCGCCCTTGAGCAGAACCACGTACTCAAAGGGACCTTGGATGCCGTTCTCGGCAATCCAGTCCATGGACCAGTAGCGGGCTTCCTTGAGAGAAGAGCAGAAGCCGGGGGAGATGTAACGGGGCATCTGGGTGCCTGGTTGACTACACCTGAAGGCTGCGTCAGGCGCCGAGTTGATGTAAAGGAGCGGGTAAGTATTCAGTGGACAAACTGACTGTAAACCGTATGGCTGGATGGATAAAAGGACGGCAGGGCGAGGAGTTGAGCGAGGTGCTGCGAAACAGCACGGAGCCAGACGGACGCAACAACGGCCGCAGTGACGTTGATGACGCCGGCACCGCTCACGCCTTCATTGCCGCGAAGGAAAAAGCTCTGTACGGCGAGCACCGAGAAGGGCCACCGGCTCGGCAGAAGAAGAAGAAGAAGGCCCGCTGCACCGACGGCAAGGCCGCTGAAGGACTCTGCGTGAAGCGTGGCGTGCGTGTGGCTCACCACCTGGACAAGGACACCAGCGAGCAGCTGAGCTACATGGCCTACACCTTGAGGACGCTGCCGCAGCGAATCCATGAGGCGATTGAAGCGGGCCGTGAGCTGGGCGTCATTCCGCAGGAGGGCGAGGCATGACGGACCTATTGACTCTGCCCAAGCTCACCCTGCTGCCGCGGAAGACCCAGACGACCCACGTGGTGAAGCTGGACAAGAACCTCGGCCGGGTGGTTCATGAACGGGTGCAGCAGGAGCACCCTGGCCTGCGGGTGAGCAAGCGGTGGGCATTGGAGTACGCCCTGTTGCAGTGGCTTGGGACTGAGGAAGCAGAGCCGCCCTCATTGCCACCGACGTGGCAGGTGGTGGTCCATGACGACTGAAGACCGGATTGAAGCTGCGGTGGAGCTGGCCCTGGCGACCTTGGCCCAGGTGGCAGCGACGGGAAGCAACGACGAGAAGGTGAAGGCGTCGGTCGCCCTGCTCCAGGGGGCTCAGGTCGCGTGGGAAGGAGCGAGGAAGGCGGCGGTCACGAGTCGGGTGCTGCCGCTACTGGAGGCCGTGGGAAAGAACCTGGCCGGACAGCTGAGTGAGAGCGACCCCTACGCCCCCGTTTACGGCCTGGAACCTTGCCAGCAGGCGTCCCTCGTTATGGCCCTGGCGAAGGAGGTGAGGTGAGTGGCCGGGTACTGGAGCGAGGGTCGCTTTGTCGCCGGCAGCACGGTGCGAACGGCTGGTGTTGGCGGGGTGAGTGGGCTGGAACTGGAAGTCGCGGCGGCGGTAGCCCGTGCCCGGGAGAACGGCGGTGCCATCAGTGAGCTGAAGCGACTACTGGGGGAGCACCCGGTACTGAAGAGGGAAGCCGCTGAGGAGGAAGAGCACCTGTTGAGTCCGCTGGCTCGGCTCTACGCAGCCGAACAGCTGAGGTAAGAGCGGTTTACGGAGAAGCAATACGCCTATCCTTTTCTATATCGGAGACTCAATGTCTGCTCTTAAAGAACAGTCTGCGGCTCTCAGCAAGAGCCATGTCGCCAACTTCGGCAAGGTCATCCAGTTGCGGCGAGAGAACCTAGACCTGATTGACTACGCCCACCGGTTTTACAGAGGGCAATGGGCTGAGTTAATGGACTGCGTTCACTGTGTCAGCGATGAGCACCTCGATACTCAGAGCAACCGTGCTCGTATCCGTGAACTGGTGGCTGAGCAGGAGCGAATCATCTCAGGACTGAAGGCCCTGGTGGCCTGAGCGAAGCAAAAACATCCCGTTGAGCGGGTTACATCGATGAACACAGATAGAATTGAAGAGCTAAAGGAAGACCCAGTAGCTCTTAGGGCCATGGCGCTGGGTCTTCTGTTTGATTGGCTGGGCAGCGAAAGCTTTGAGAATCCAACGACAACTCAAGCAATGCTGGCTTGCCCAGAACTCGCACGGTTCAGAAGCGAGGACTGGCTAGACCGAGAGCTCATTGAGTTATGGCAGCTGCTGACAAAGTGGCTAACGCAAGCTGGGCTCCTCCGGTACAAGACAGATGACCGCCCTGGGCGCAGACGCAGTAAGGAGTACAGCCGCGAAGAGTGGTTGCGGGCTAACAGAGTCGTAAACGGCTACTGGGTTGGACTGCATGAAGAGAGCACCCTGAAGCGGTATCGCACGATTTTGGGTGAGTACAAGACCTGCCCAGAGACGAAGGTTTACGTCGTCACCGGAGCTGTCTTTGAGCTGTTCGAGGAGTGCTACGGACTGCCGACTGAGTGCAATGCAACCGAGTTCGCACGCGCGAATAACCTGCCCAGTGCTCTGGTCAAGGCTTGGGTCAAGGAGCTACTGACCGAGGGCAGGCTGGTTGAGAAGAAGGTGCGAGGTAAGAGGTTGCTGCGTCAGCCCACGGAGGAGCAATGAAGCGAGAAGCGAGTACGCGGCGAGAGAAGAAGCCGCTCAAGCTGAACGTGAGTCAGCAGACCCTGGATAATATGGTGGCGGTAAAACAGCGAGAAGGTCACGAAGGACTGAGCCAGACCCTGGATTACCTGCTGGAGTGCGACAGGGGGCGTTTTTTGGAAGATAGGGGCGAACTGCCCCTTCTGAATACCTATTGATGAAGAGGCATGAGCATGCTCATCCATCATCAATGTTCAGAAGAAAGAGAACGGGAAAGCACGAGCCGCCCCTTTGCCGCTGAAAACGCCCCCTGCGACGGCTACGAGCTGTACGGGTCGCTTAAGGACGGCGGCCCCCAAAGCCTTGAGGTCAACGGCAGCACCTACACCCTGCAGTTCGAAGGCCCGAAGACTGACGTGCAGAGCTGGCTGCGGGTGACTGACGAGCACGGGGACAGCATTCGCCTGGCTCCTGGCTGGAGCAGCGAAGCCTGTTGGAATGCCCTGATAACGGTCGAGCAAGGACGCTGGACCACCCCCGTTGGCCCCTGGCAGGGCTGTGCGGGCTTTGGAGCCGCCTGAGGGGCTCCCTGGCCCCCTTGAGCCGAGCCCCACGTGGCTCTCGACCCTTTGGGTGCGCTCAGTCCAGGGTTTGCGCGACTCCCGCACCCAGCCGGCTGAGCGGGCGCCCTTGAGAGGCGATTGACCGTGGCCTTTCAGGGCAAAGTGGTCAACTTTCGGTCAACCCGCCGCGCCTGAGGGGCTCAGAGCCCTTGCGGCAACAGCGCGTAGCGCTGGGTTTCCTAAACCGTAGGTCGTGGGTTCGAGTCCCGCCAGCCCCGTAGCCCGGATTCTTCAGTCGGTATCCAGCACTACGGGTAGTGGGATGGCGGATCAGGCCGCTGCCGCTAGCGTGGTTTCAGTCGCCACCACCCCATGGCACAGCTGCATGATCTCCGGCTGAGGCTGTTGGTGCAACAGGAAAGCGAGCAGATTGTTGAAAACCTGCCCGATGGGCTCGATCTCTCGGTGATTCAGGCCCGTTGCTTGTGCTGGCTGGCCCTCTTGGCGGAGGCCCATGAAGACAGCGCCAATGAAGCGGTGGCTGATGGGGATACCGATCAGGCCATGGCCTGGTTTGCCGATTCGATGCGGCTCCGCGATGTGATTCAGGTGGTGAGTTCGATCGAGATTCCCATTCCTGGTGCCAGCGACGACGATCGACAGGCTGCTTGATGTCAAGATGGGAAGCGAAATGCCAAGGGGACTGCGGTGCCGGAAGAGCCCTGCCAATGCCCTGACTGCCAGCGCTTCTACCGGGAGCACGACCGTCTCATTCGGGAGAACCCCACCCTGCGCCAGCAACAGGAGCTCAGCTGGGCTGCGCTGCAATCCTTCCGCACCCTGGCCGGCCGTGCGCTCGAAGAGCTCCAGAAAACCCACGGCGATGCTGAGTCTTCCTTGACTCCCGCTGCTGCCTCAGGCCCAGCCGACACGGGCGAGACCGACGCGATGCAGCAGGCCATCGCTGATCTCGAGAACATCAATGCTCACCTGTTCTCGATCGAGGCGCTGATGGAGCGCATCTTTGATGTGCGTGTTCCCGAGCCGGTGGAGCAGAAATTCCGCGAACTGGCCGGCGAGCTGGCGCCTGATCCGCTCAACGCTGACCGCTTGCGGCTCAACCGTCTGCTGCACCAGACCCCTGATCTGCCCGGTTGATCAGCCGCCCGATCATCCCTTCCTCATCGGCGTCCACCTGCAGCCATCGCACGGAACCCAGCCAAGCAAAGCTTGGCTGCAGGTCACCCAACAGCTTGGGGTCGTTGGCGCCGATGCCACCGGTGAGCGCAATCTGATCCACGCCCCCCAGGCTGGCGGCCATCGCGCCCAGCTCCTGCCGCAGCCGGTGCAGGAATACCGCTAGGGCCAGTTGCGCGCCGGTGTGGCCCTCGGCAGCGGCCTTGCGCAGCTCGCGCCAGTCGCTGCTCAGCTCGGAGAGCCCGACAAGGCCGCTGCGCTGGTTCAACCCCTGATCCAGTTGCTCCAGGCTGATCCCCTGCCGTTGCAGGTGCAGCAGCAACCCTGGGTCCACGCTGCCGCTGCGGCTGGCCATCACTAAACCCTCCAGAGGGGTGAAGCCCATGGTGGTGTCAACGCTGCGGCCATCCCGGATCGCCGCCAGGGAGCAGCCGCCCCCCAGGTGGGCGCTGATCAGGCGCGGACACGGGGCGGATTCGGCAACGTGCTGGTGGTTAAGCCCGTGGAAGCCATAGCGGCGCCGCCCCCCCTGCCGCCAGGCCGCTGGCAGCGCGTAGGTGTAAGCCTCCGGCGGCAGGCTGGCATGAAAGGCCGTATCGAAGCAGGCCCATTGCTTTAAGCCAGGCTGCCGCTGCTGGAGCCATTGGATGGCTTCCAGGGCCGGCGGGTTGTGCAGCGGCGCTAGGGCTGACACTCCCTCCAACTCCTTCAGCACCGCCGGGTTGATTCGGGTTGGAGCTGTGAAGCGCACACCCCCGTGCACCACCCGGTGGCCGGCAGCTGTGAGCTGCGGCCACCACGGCTCTAGCTGGGGTGCCAACCACTGATCGAGCTGTTCGCCCAGGGGCCCATGGCGTTGGGCCCCGGCTTGCCAGAGGCGCTTTGTGGGGGCAGCTCCAGCCGCCAGCACGGCGGCCTTGAGGCTGGAGCTGCCCACATTCAGCACCAGCAACATGGTGCGTTAGTCGTCGAGGTTGCAGGTGATGGAGACCGGGAAGCTCTCGGCCTGCCAGATCCGCTCGGCGTACTCCCGGATCGAGCGATCGGAGGAGAAGAAGCCGGTGCGGGCGCTGTTCAGCAGCGACATGCGGTTCCAGGCGTTGCGATCCGCCCAGACCTCGCTGACCTGCTGCTGCACTTGCATGTAATCGGCGAAATCAGCCAGCACGAAGAAGGGATCGCGGCCGGTGAGGTTTTCCAGCAGCGGCCGGAACAGATCACCGTCGCCATTGCTGAAGTGCCCCTGCTCCACCAGCCGCAACACTTCAGCGAGCTCCGGTTGCTGGGCGATCAGCTCCCAGGGGCGGTAGCCCTGGTTGTGCAGGTCGGCCACTTCGGTTTCGGTCATGCCGAACAGGAAGAAGTTGTCGGCGCCCACCTGCTCGCGAATCTCCACGTTGGCGCCATCGAGGGTGCCGATGGTGAGGGCCCCGTTCATGGCGAATTTCATGTTGCCGGTGCCGGAAGCCTCGAGCCCTGCGGTGGAGATCTGCTCAGAGAGATCGGAGGCTGGATACACCCGCTCACCCAGCTTCACGTTGTAGTCCGGCAGGAACACCACCCGCAGGCGGCCATCCATATCCGGATCGGCATTCACCGTTTCGGCGATGCCATTGAGGAAGCGGATGATCAGCTTGGCCATGTAATAGCCGGGCGCTGCTTTGCCACCGAAGATCACGGTGCGCGGTGCCATGCCCTCGGCTTGGCCGTTTTTGATGCGCAGGTAGTGGGCGATCACCTGCAGGGCATTGAGGTGTTGGCGCTTGTATTCATGGATGCGCTTCACCTGCACATCAAACAGCGAGGCCGGATCCACCAGCAGACCGCTCTGGCGATGGATGTAGTTGGCCAGGTTGCGCTTGCTGGCCAGCTTGGTTTGCTGCCAGCGCTCCAGGAAAGCAGCGTCGTCGACGTAGCGCTCCAGCTGGCGCAGCTGATCGAGGTCGGCCACCCAGCCTTCGCCGATGCTTTCGGCCAGCAGCTGGCGTAGGGCCGGGTTGGCCAGAGCCATCCAGCGCCGTGGCGTCACGCCATTGGTCACATTGGTGAATTTCTCCGGCCAGAGGGCCGCGAATTCCGGCAGCAGCTTGGAGCGCACCAGCTCGCTGTGCAGCGCCGCCACGCCGTTCACATGGTGGGCCGCCACCGTGGCCAGGTTGGCCATGCGCACAGCTTTGCTGCCCTCCTCATCGATGATCGACAGCTTGCGCAGCAGTGCTTCATTGCCCGGGTACTTCAGGCGCACCATCTGCAGGAAGCGGCGGTTGATCTCGTAGATCAGCTCCAGATGGCGCGGCAGGAGCGAACCGAAGAGGGGCAGACCCCATTTCTCCAGGGCTTCCGGCAGCAGGGTGTGGTTGGTGTAAGCCAGCGAGCGGCAGGTGATATCCCAGGCCTGATCCCACCCCAGGTGCTTGTCGTCGATCAGCAGCCGCATCAGTTCGGCCACGGCGATCGCCGGGTGGGTGTCGTTGAGTTGCACCGCCCAGTGATCCGGGAACTCCTGCACTGGGATGCCGCGCTGCTCGAGGCTGCGCAGCATGTCTTGCAGGGAGCAGCTCACGAAGAAGTGCTGCTGCTTCAGGCGCAGGCGGCGCCCCTCATCGGTGCCGTCGTTGGGGTACAGCACCTTGGAGAGGGTTTCGCTGCCCACCTTCTCTTCCACGGCGCCGTAGTAGTCGCCGATGTTGAAGGCGTAGAAGTCGAAGCTTTCGCTGGCATCAGCGCGCCAGAGGCGCAGCCGATCGCAGGTGTTCACTCGGTAGCCGAGCACAGGCACATCGTGGGGCACACCGATGGCGTGTTCCTCCGGGATCCAGCGCACGCGGTAGTGGCCACGCTCATCGCGATAGCTCTCGGTGCGGCCGCCGAAGCCCACGAAGCAGGCCTGATCCGGGTGGGGGATTTCCCAAGGCCAGCCGCCCTTGAGCCATTTGTCGGTGATCTCCACCTGCCAACCGTCGCGGATCAGCTGATCGAAGATTCCGAACTCATAGCGGATGCCGTAGCCGGTGGCGGGGATCTCCAGGCTGGCCAGCGATTCCATGAAGCAGGCCGCGAGGCGGCCCAGGCCACCATTGCCGAGGCCGGGCTCCTCTTCCACTTCGAGGATTTCATCGAGCCGCTCGATGCCGAAGCGGCGCAGGGCTTCCTCGGCCGCATCTTGAATGCCGAGCATCAGCAGGTTGTTGCCCAGCTGGGGGCCGATCAGAAACTCGGCCGAGAGGTAGGCCACCACACGGGTGGGAGTGGCATTGATCGCCTCGATACCCGCCAGATAGCGGGTCATCAGCCGATCGCGCACGGCGTGGCTCAGGGCTAGATAAAGGTCGTGGCGGCTGGCGGTGGGGGCCAGTTTGCCCAAGGTGTAGAAGAGGTGTTCGGCCATGCCATCGAACACATCATTGGCTTCAAGGCCGCTGCGATCCGGGTCGGCGTAGCAACCGGGGGTGGGCAGTTGCAGATGGCGGGGCTGGGACTCATTCATCATTTGGCCTCACTGTTGTCTGCGGATGTCCACTGCCAGTCGGTGATGGCTGGTGCGTCCATGCCGTGCTCATGGGCGTAGGCGCGGTTGGCCAGAATCGCTTCTTTCATCTGCTCCTTCACGTGAGCGGCTCGTGACCCTAACCCTGGAACTCGGTCGATCACATCAATCACCAAATTGAAGCGGTCGATCTGGTTGTTCATGGCCAGTTCCAGCGGGGTGTTGATGTTGCCCTTCTCCTTGTAGCCGCGCACATGGAAATTGGCGTGGTTGGTGCGGCGGTAGGTGAGGCGGTGAATCAGCCAGGGATAGCCGTGGAAGTTGAAGATCACCGGTTTGTCTGTGGTGAACAAGCTGTCGAAATCACGGCCGCTCAGGCCGTGGGGGTGTTCGCTGGGTTCGGTGAGGGCAAACAGCTTCACCACATTGAGCACCCGGATCTTGAGGCTGGGGATTTCCCGGCGCAGGATCTGCACAGCGGCAAGGGTTTCCTTGCTGGGAATGTCACCGGCGCAGGCCATCACCACATCCGGTTCATCCGGTTCGTGGCCCCAGTGATCGTTGCTGGCCCAGCTCCAGAGGCCAATGCCTTTGGCCACGTGGGCTCGGGCTTGCTCAAGGCTGAGGTATTGCAGATGTTTCTGCTTGTCACTCACGATGATGTTGCACACGTTGGTTTCCACCAACGCCTGCTCTGCCACGGCCAACAGGCAGTTGGCATCCGCGGGTAAATACACGCGCACCACCTCGCCGCTCTTGTTGCCGGCTAGATCGATAAAGCCGGGGTCCTGATGGGTGAAGCCGTTGTGGTCCTGCCGCCACACCGTTGAGGAGATCAGGCACGTCCAGGGGCCGATCGGTGCGCGCCAGGGGGCGTGGTGCAGACAGCTCTCGAGCCACTTGGCGTGCTGGTTAAACATCGAAGCGATCACATGGGCAAACGCCTCGTAGGTGTGGAAAAAGCCGTAGCGGCCTGTGAGTAGGTAACCCTCCATCATTCCCACTAGCGTGTGCTCGCTGAGCATCTCCACCACACGGCCGCTGCGGGAGAGCTCGCTGCCGTTGAGATCCTCCGGCAGGAAATCCTCCATCCACACCTTTTTGCTCTGCTCGTAGATCGCCTGCAAACGATTGGAGGCGGTTTCATCCGGACCGAACACCCGCAGCGAATCGGGGTTAAGGCTGATGGCGTCGCGCAGCAGTTCGCCGAGCACCGCCGTGTTTTCGTGTTGCACGCTGCCTGGTCGCGGCACCGTCACCGCGTAGTTGGCTATGGCTGGCAGTTGCAGCTTGTGGCGCAGTAGACCGCCGTTGGCATGGGGATTGGATCCCATGCGGCGCTTGCCCTGGGGCGCGAGGGCCTGCAGGTGGGGCTGGAGGGTGCCGTTCTCATCGAACAGTTCCCAGGGCCGGTAGCTCTTCAGCCAGCTCTCCAATTGCTGCAGCTGGGCGGTGTCGTGCTTCGGGTTCGGTAAGGGCACCTGGTGGGCCCGCCAGAACCCTTCCAGCTTCTTGTCGCCCAAGGCCGCGGGGCCCGTCCAGCCCTTGGGGGAGCGCAGCACGATCATCGGCCAATGGGGCCGCTGGGCCTCGCCGCTGCGGCGGGCTTCCGCCTGGATCGCCCGGATGCGGCCTGTGGCTTCCTCCATCGCGGCGGCCATGGCCTGGTGCATGGCCTTTGGCTCGCTGCCTTCTACAAACAGGGGCTCCCAGCCATAGCCGCGCATCAGGCTGGCCAGCTCCTCGTGAGGAATGCGGGCTAGCAGGGTGGGATTGGCGATCTTGTAGCCGTTGAGATGCAGCACGGGCAGCACGGCCCCGTCGCTGATTGGGTTTAAAAACTTGTTGATGTGCCAGCTGGTGGCCAGGGGGCCCGTTTCGGCCTCGCCATCACCCACGCAGGCCAGGGCGATCAGGCTCGGGTTGTCGAACACCGCGCCGCAGGCGTGGGAGAGCACGTAGCCCAGCTCGCCCCCCTCATGGATGGAGCCCGGGGTTTCTGGTGTGCAGTGGCTACCGATGTGGCCCGGGAAGGAAAACTGTTTGAAGAAGCGGCGCATGCCCGCTTCATCCTGCGACTTATCCGGATAGATCTCGGAGTAGGAGCCATCGAGGTAGGTGGGGCCCAGCACCCCAGGCGCCCCATGGCCCGGCCCCGAGAGGTAGATCATGTCGAGCTCACGCTCGCGGATCAGCCGGTTGGCATGGGCCCAGATGAAGGCTTGGCCAGGGCTCGAGCCCCAATGACCCAGCAGGCGGTTCTTGATGTGCTCGGGCCGCAGGGGTTCGCTCAGCAGGGGGTTGTCCTGCAGATAGATCATTCCCACCGCCAGGTAGTTGGCGGCGCGCCACCAGGCATCGATCTGATCCAGCTGTTCACCCGATAGCGGTGCAACTGCGTTGGCTTGGCTCAGGGTCATGGCGCCGACGCCTTTCAGGCTCTTGGCGGAACGTAGCCGTTGTCACAGGGCATGGCCCGCCGAGGCGAGACTCTCGTGCGCAATTGCCCACGTGTTTGATGCCCGAGATCGGTGCACACCAGCTCGAGGTGGCTGAAACCCTGCTTGGGGTAGGCCGCTTCCTGGTGATTTTTGTGGCCGCCCGCCTGTTGGCGGAGCTGCTGGTGCGTTGGCAACTGCCCACGATCCTGGGCGAGCTGATCGCCGGCGTGATCATCGGGGCGAGTGGCTTGCATCTGATCGTGCCGCCGGAAACGCAGGCGGCGGTGAGTTCCGGGGTGCTGCAGCTGGTGGGGTCGCTAGCGGATGTGCCGCCGGATGTGGTGTCGCATCTCTATGCCGAAACCTTCCCGTCGCTCGAAACCGTTGCCACGCTCGGTTTGTTTGCGTTGCTGTTTCTCACGGGCCTCGAGAGCGATCTCGATGAGCTGGTGGCGGTGGGCACCCAGGCCACCACAGTGGCGGTGGCCGGTGTGGTGCTGCCCTTCGCGCTCGGCACCGCCGGCTTGATGATCATCTTCCACGTGGATGTGATTCCGGCCGTGTTTGCCGGTGCCTCGATGACGGCCACCAGCATTGGCATCACCGCCAGCGTGTTCGGCGAGCTGAAGATGCTGCGCTCGCGTGAGGGCCAGATCGTGATCGGCGCCGCCGTGCTCGACGACATCCTTGGCATCGTGATCCTGGCGGTGGTGGTGAGCATCGCCGGTGGCGGCAGCCTGGAGATCGGCCCGATCCTCAAGCTGGTGGCGGCAGCAGTGGTGTTTGTGGTGGCGGCCATCGGCCTCAGCCGCACGGCAGCTCCCGGGTTCGACTGGCTGATTGATCGGCTCAAGGCCCCGGGTGATGTGGTGGTGGCCTCCTTTGTGGTGCTCACCCTCTGCTGCTTTGCGGCCACCGCTATCGGATTGGAGGCGGCGCTGGGTGCCTTCGCAGCTGGTCTGATCCTGAGCAAGTCGAACCACAGCCATGCGATCGAATCGGCGGTGAAGCCAGTGGTGGCCTTGTTCGCCACGATCTTCTTCGTGTTGATCGGCACGGGCATGGATCTCTCGGTGCTCAACCCGCTCGATCCGGCCAACCGCCCTGGCCTCGTGGTGGCGGCCTTCCTCTTGGTGGTGGCGATCGCCGGCAAGGTGGTGGCCGGCTGGTGCTTTGTTTCCAAACAGCCCACCCAGCGTTTGGTGGTAGGGCTGGGGATGATGCCCCGCGGTGAAGTGGGCCTGATCTTCCTGGGCCTTGGCACCCAGGCCAAGTTGCTCAGCCCGGCGCTCGAGGCCGCCATTCTGTTGATGGTGATCGGCACCACCTTCCTGGCGCCGGTGCTGCTCAGACTGGTGTTGGCTGGTAAGAGCGATGGACCCGACCTCGACCCCCTCGCCGAAATCCCCACTTGAGGGTTGGCAGTTCAGCTGGGCCGGCTGGCTCGACAACCGCCACGGTGAGTGGTGGCTGTTGGCTCAGATGACCCTGATCGCCGCCCACCTGTTGCCGCCCTGGCCGTCGCCGGGCAGCTGGGGTTTTGCTTGGCCACTGCCCGTCGCCCTGGCTGGGGTGGTGTTGTTCCTGCTGGGCTTGGTGCTGGCTGCCCAGGCCTTCTGGCGGCTTGGCGCGAATCTCACGCCCCTGCCCGATCCCAAGCCCGGCGCGCAGCTGGTGACCAGCGGTGCTTACGGCCGCTGCCGCCATCCGATGTATCAGGCGGTGCTGCTCTGCTCGCTTGGGGTGGTGTTGGCGCTGGGCAGCCTGCTTCACCTGGCGCTGTTGCTGGGGCTCTGTGCTGTGCTCGGTGGGAAGGCACGGCGCGAGGAGCGCTTCTTGCTCCAAGTGCACCCTCGCTACAAGGCCTATCAGGCCTCCACGCCGGCGATCGTTCCCGGTTTGCCCTGGCTGGATTGGCGGGCGTCAAGCGTTTAGTCGTTGCGGCTGGCGGCCAGGCCCCAGAACAGGCCATTGAGCGCGGCCACCAGGCCGAGGCTGGTGCCCCAGCCAGGCCCCAGGGCCCAACCCAGCACCAGGTTGATCACCACGCCGGCGCCGAGGGCCAGCAGCAGGCTGCTCACCACCAGGGCCACCAGCTGGCTGCCTTCATCCAGCGGCCCTTCGGCGAGGGCCTCCTCGAGGCGGGAGAGCGGTGCGCTCAGCGGCAGATACAGCGCCAGGGCCCAGAGGGCGCTGCCCGGCAGTAACAGCGCCCAGCTCTCGGGAATCCAGTCGGGCACGAGGGCAGGGGGCGTGGTTGATCTCCCTAGCATCAACCACCCAGCCTTCAGTTGCCGGTGACCGTTGCAGCGGGGTGGACCTATCAAGGCCATCCGATCCATAGCCTCAGCCGCTCACCGCAGGCTGAACAGGCGGGGCCCGCGATCCTGCTGGTGCATGGCTTCGGTGCCTCCACCGACCACTGGCGGTTCAACATTCCGGCGCTAGCGGAGCACTACGAGGTGCACGCCCTCGATCTGCTGGGCTTTGGCCGCAGCGCCAAACCCGAAGGCCCCCGCTACGGCGGTGCCCTCTGGCGCGATCAGCTGGTGGCTTACGTGCAGGAGCGCATCGGCCGCCCCACGGTGCTGGTGGGTAATTCACTGGGGGGCTACGCGGCGCTGGCGGCCGGAGCCGCCCTGGGTGATCAGTGCGCTGGGGTGGTGCTGCTGAATGCGGCTGGCCCCTTCTCCGATGAGCAGGGCGAGCCCAAGGGTTGGGGTGCCATCGCCCGCCGCACCATTGGTGGAGCCTTGCTGAAAAGTCCGATCCTGCAGCGGCTGCTGTTCGAAAACATGCGGCGACCAGCCAACGTGCGCCGCACCCTCAAGCAGGTGTACGTCGATTCCACCAATGTGGACGACGAACTGGTGGAGTCGATCCTGCGGCCCAGCCGCGATCCCGGAGCCTTCGGGGTGTTCCGCACGGTGTTCGATATTCCCCGCGGCCAACCCCTCGATGAGCTGTTCGCCCAGCTGCAGGCACCCTTGCTTTTGCTCTGGGGCATCCGCGACCCCTGGATCAATGCCGCCGGCCGCCGCGGTGCCTTCCAGCGCCACGCCCCCACCAACACCACCGAGGTGGTGCTTCAAGCCGGTCATTGCCCCCATGACGAGGTGCCAGATCAGGTGAACCGGGCCATGTTGGAGTGGCTTGCCGCGCTTCCATGACCCTCAGCCGCGTAGACGCGCCGTTCCCCCATTGGCAGGTCACCGCTGCAGATGGGGATCAGTTGCAGGTGGTGCCCGAGCGGGGCGGCCTGATCACTGGCTGGCGCTGCGGGGGTGAGGAGTGCCTGTATTTTGATGCCGAGCGCTTTGCCGATCCCAGCAAAAGCGTGCGCGGCGGGATCCCGGTGTTGTTTCCCGTGTGCGGGACCCTGGCCGGCGATGAGTTTGCGCTGCCGCAGCACGGCTTTGCGCGCGATCAGCCCTGGCAACTGGAGGAGCTGCAGGGGGCGTCTGGGATCCGGCTAACCCTCACCGATAGCCCGGTGACGCGTGCCGTTTACCCCTTTGGCTTTCGCCTCACGCTGGACTACAGCCTCGAGCCCGGCGCTCTGGCCATCCGAGCCCTGGTGGAGTGCACCGATCCCTCAGGCGAGACCGCTATGCCGTTTGCCCTGGGGCTGCATCCCTATCTCAAGGTGCTCAGCCTGGCGGCCGCGCGGCTGGAGGGCCTGCCGGAACGCTGCTTCGATCACCTCAGCCACACCGAAGCGGCCACCGCCGATCAACTGGCTCGGCTGGAGCAGGGGGTGGATCTGCGGGTGGATGGCAGCCACGGAGAGGCGCCGCAGCCTTGGTTGCTCACGGGTCGTAACACGGCGGTGCAGCTGCAGATGCAAGCGCCCTTAGCTCATGCCGTGGTGTGGAGTGATCCACCGCGGCCGATGGTGTGTCTTGAGCCCTGGAGTGCCCGCCGCGGTGAATGGGAACGCAAGCTGCTCCCCGGTGAGCACAGCGAGCTCCGTTGCCGCTATGTGACTCGGCCCGTCTGAACCACGCCAGGCAGGCGGCCGCGGGCCAGCTGTTGCAGAGGATCGAATTCACGCTTCACCGCTTCGATGACTCGGCTGGCAGGGCTGGCCTGCCAGCACAGCAGTGGTGTGGGGCTTGGCGGTTGCTGCAGCACGCTGAGCTGTCCCCCCAGGGCGGCGCAGTGCTCCCGCAGCTGCTGCACCCGGTAGCTGGGCAGCTCAGCGGCGGCAGCCCAGGCCATCCCCAGACCCACCCCTGCGGCCAGGCTGCAGGCCACCCCCTCCAGGGCTGGATGAGCGAGCAACTCCACGGCCTGGGCGGGGCGCACACCCAGCTGCAGCAGCCAATCACTCTGGCCCTGGCGGCCGCGCTCCTCCAGGGCCAGCACCTGATCGCAATCGAGCTGCTTTGTGTCCAGATCCAGGGCGGCTGCAGCGCTGCAGTGCTGCGCTAGTTGATCGGTGATCGCAGCGCTGCTCACGCTGGCCAGGCTGAGGAGGAGGGCCGTTTGCCCGTTTCCTGCCAGGGCGGGGCTCCACCAATCCAGCCGCTGCGGCATCAAGGCCGAGGCAAGGCAACGGCGCCGCAGCTGCTCCAGGGCCGCCAACGACCCCTGCACCAACAGGCCTCCTCGATGCCGCGGCAATGGATACGTGCGCAGGGTGAGTTCGGTGATCAAGGCGAGGCTGCCCCAGCTGCCGCAGAGCAGCCGCATCAAGTCGTAGCCGGCCACGTTTTTCACCACCTTGCCGCCGGCCTTGGCAGCGGTGCCGTCAGCCCGCAGCAGCTGGATCCCGATCAGTTGATCGCGCACGCCCAGATAGCGCTGGCGTAAGCCCCCGGCCAGCCCACGGGCCACCAGCCCGCCCACCGTGCCGCTGTTCTCTCCGCCTGGGCCGCTTCCCCAGGGCCAATCAATCGCCAGCCACTGGCCCTTGTTGGCGAGGTCGTATTGCAGCGATTGCAGGGGCATGCCTGCCTGCACGGTCACGGTGAAATCGCCGGCGCAGTGTTCCACCAACCGATTCAGCTGAGCCATGCCGACCACCAGCGGCTTCTGCTCTCCCGGTGCGGGGAGAACAGAAGCCCCCCAGTCGAGCCGGCTGCCACTGCCGGCGGGCAGCCAGGGGCGGGCCTGCTGATGCCACAGCCGCACCAGCTCCTGCAGCTCGCTGGGCTCAGGGCAGATCACGGCACGATGGTGCCATGGCAGAGCGGCGCAAGGTCATCGTGTTGGATGACGACCCCACCGGGTCGCAGACGGTGCACAGCGCACCGCTGCTGTTGCGCTGGGATTTGGACAGCCTGCGGCAGGGATTGCGCCATCCCTCGGAGCTGCTGTTCGTGTTGGCAAACACCCGTGCCCTGGAGCCCGCGGCAGCGCGGCAGCGCGTGCGCGAGATCTGCCAGGGCCTGCGCGCCGTGCTGGCTGAGCTCGAGGCAGCGGGTGAGCTGGATCGTTGGCTGATCGTGAGCCGCGGCGATTCCACCCTGCGGGGCCATTTCCCGCTGGAGGTGTCTGTGATCCAGCAGGAGCTCGGACCGTTCGATGCCACCTTGCTGGCACCGGCCTTCCTGCCGGGTGGCCGCACCACGCGCGAGGGAGTGCATTACCTCCACGGAGAGCCGGTGCACAGCACGGCCTTCGCCCGTGATCGGCTGTTTGGCTTCAGCAGCAGCGATCTGGCGATGTGGGTTGAGGAGAAAACCGCTGGAGCGATTCCCGCAGGGGCGGTGGAGCGCATTGCCTTGCCGGAGCTTGATGGCCCGCCGGAGCAGCTGCGAGAGCGCCTTGCAGGGTTGTGCGGTCAGGCGGTGGTGGCGGTTGATGCCGAGCGCCCCGTGCAGCTTGAGAGGCTTGGTGCTGCGATCTGGGCCGTGACTGACCCCGCCTCAGCGCGGCCCCGGTGTTTGCTGGCTCAGTCGGCTGCCAGCTTGATCAATGGTCTGGTGCCGCTACCTCCCCAGCCGTTGGATGAGGTGGGGTTGGCGGCCCTGCGGCGGCGTGGCCCGGGTGGTGATCCGCTGCCGGCGCTGGTGATGGTGGGCTCCCATGTGCCCTTGGCCGATCAGCAGCTTGCGGTGTTGCTGGAGGAGGCCTCTTGCCAGGGGGTGGAACTGCCTGTGGCCAAGCTGGCTCGGGTGCTCGATGGGCCGGCGGCAGCGGAGTTGCTTGGCTCGCTCGAGCGCGGCTGGCTGGATCAGATGCGCGAGCTGATCCAGCGGGGACAGACGCCTGTGCTGTTCAGCAGCCGCGGTGAGCTGACGTGTGCGTCGGCCAGGGAACGCCGCCGCTTTGGCCTTGCGCTGGCCGCCCTGATGGCGCGGCTGGCCGCGGCACTGGCTCCGCAGCTGGGCCTGATCATCAGCAAGGGCGGCATCACCACCCACACCCTGCTCGCCGATGGTTTGCACTGCGCTGCAGTGGAGCTGCAGGGACAGCTCTTGCCTGGTTTATCGGTGGTGCTCGCCCGCGACCTGCCGGTGATGACGTTCCCAGGCAATTTGGGAGATGCCGGCACGTTGTGCCAGGCCTGGCAGTTGATGGTTCAGCTCGCGCCTGATGGTTGAGGCTGGCGCCACAGCTCACCGGCGATGGCCCCCAGGCCCACGAGCGCCAGAGCCAAGAGTGAGTCGGCTGTGTCGCTCGCCAGTGCTCCGATCAGGAAGGCCAGGGAGCCGGCACCCACAAGCACCGGGGTGAGCGGATAGCCCCAGCTCAGGAACGGCCGCGGCAGGTTGGGCTGCTGCCGGCGTAGCTGGAACTGGGCAGCGATGCCGCTCAGGGGTAGGCCCACATACAGGAAGGCACCCATGCCCAGGAGATGATCAAACGATCCAGCCAGCACCAGCAAGGCCGCGCAGCCACTGGTGAGCAGCAGGGCGGCTACGGGGGTGCCGCCGCTGTTCACCTCGGTGAGAAAGGCCGGCATCAGCCGATCCCGGCTCAGGCCATACAGGATCCGTGGTGCCGCCATCACCACGGTGTTGATCAGCCCCAGTAAGGACACCAGCGCCACGGCGGTGATGACCTGAGCTCCCTTTGGGCCCATCAGGCTGCGGGCCGCATCGGCTGCGGGGAGGCTCGCCGCGCTGAGGGTTTGCATCGGCAACACGTGCAACAGCGCTGCATTGATCAGTAGATAGAGCCCCAGCACGGCCAACACGCCACCGATGAGGGAGCGAGGTAAGTCCCGGGCGGGCTCACTGAATTCCTCAGCGAAATACACCGGTGAGGCCCAGCCATCGAAGGTGGTGATCACGGCCTGTAGGGCCAACACCGCTCCGACTAGTAGGGCCGACCCCTGGGCTAACGGGCCCGATGCAGCCAGGGTCACGGGCTCTCCTTGGGTGGCGGGGAGGAGAAAACTGGCGGCCGCCAGGCCCAGAAACGCAACGGCTTTCACCAGGCTGAGCAGCTCCTGGCTGGCCCCACCGGCCCGCACACCCAGCCATTGGATGCCACTGAACAGGGCCAGCACGGCCAGGCCGATGGCCTGCGCAGGCCAGGGCATGAGCTCCGACACCAGTTCGCCCACGGTGGTGGCCACCCAGGCCAGGCCGATGCAGTGGGCGAGCCAGTCGGTGAAGCCCACCAGCCAGCCGGCGCGGCGGCCGAAGGCTTGCTCGGCATATACGTACCACCCGCCGGCCCGGGGGAGGCTGGCCGCCAGTTCGGCGATGCAGATGGCCCCCATGAGGGCATAGATCCCCCCCAGCAGCCAGGCGCCAAGCACCAGAGATGGTGTGCCGAGTTGGGTAGCCACTAGACCTGGCGTGCGCAGGATGCCGGCGCCGATCGTGCCTCCCACCGACCCTGCCAGGCCGAAGGCCAAGCCCAACACGGATAGCAATCCACCGCTGTTCGGTTCTGGTGATGGCGATGGGGCGCTCAAGACCGCTTGGAGGCGGCGAGCAGCAGCTCCACGGGGTGTGCCACCGGGGGACCATCGCCCAGGTGCCGGCGCAGCTGCATCGTGCAGCCGATATTGGCGCTGGCCACCAGTGCCGCCCCGGTGCCACTGAGATCGGCAGCCTTGATCTCACCAAGGGCAGCGGCCTCGTCCGGTTGCACCAGGTTGTAGATCCCGGCGCTGCCGCAGCACACGCCCGCTTCCGTGGCTTCGCGCAGCTGCAGGTGAGGAATGGCGCGCAACAGGGCGCGAGGTTCGGCGCTGATGCCCTGGCCGTGCAGCATGTGGCAAGCATCGTGATACGCCACCACCACAGGTCGCTCGGCGCTGGCCGGCTCGCCGTCGCTGTGATGCAGGGGCTTGAGCCCTGCCTTGAAGGTGTCGCTCAGCCCCAGCTCCGCCAGGAATTGATGAACGTCCCGCACTTGGGATGCAAAGGCTCGGCCTGGCTCGTGGTCCAGCACCTGGCCGTAATGCTTAAGGGTATGGCCGCAGCCGGACGCGGCCACCAGCACCGCATCGAGCGGTTCCGCTCCGGCTGGTTTGCCGGGCCCCACCACAGCGTCGAAGCTATCGATCAAGGCTTGGGCCAGATCGCGGGTCTGCTCCAGTTCTCCCTGGTGATGCGTCACGGCGCCGCAGCATCCCTGGGCCGGTGGGATCACCACCTCCACTCCATTGGCCGTCAGCACATCCAGGGTGGCGGCGTTCACTTGGGGATCGAACAACCGTTGCACGCAGCCGAGCACGAAGCCCACACGGGCACGCCGTTCACCGCGGGCGGGCACCACGAGGGGGTAGCCATCGCGGAAGGCCGCTGGTGCAAGCGGCGGTAACAGCTGCTCCATCGCTTGCAGCTGAGGTCCCAGTAGCCGCAGCAAGCCCGAGCGCCGGATCAACGCCTGCAGAGGTGTTCCCGCATAAGACCGCAGCGGCGCCAGAGCTGCCCGCAGCCGCCCTGGGTAGGGGAGCAGGGCAAACAGCAGCTGCCGAAAAGCCCGCTGGGTTGGCGTGCGCAGCTCAGGCGCATTCAGTTTGGGCCGGGTGGCCTCGATCAGCACGTCGTAGCGCACCCCTGAGGGGCAGGCACTCACGCAGGCGAAGCAGCCCAGGCAGCTATCGAAATGGCTGGCGGTGGTGGCATCCAGCTCCAGTTCGCCAGCTTCGATCGCCTTGAGGGTGTGAATCCGGCCACGCGGTGAATCCATCTCGGTGCCCAGCACCCGGTAGCTGGCACATGTGGGCAGACAGAAGCCGCAATGAACGCACGGGTCGTGTGGCAGGTCAGTCATTGCTGCCTAGTTTGAAGCCTTCTACTCGCCTCGAGCCCATGCGGCGTCGCTTTCGCATCGATGGATTGAAGGTGAGCCGCGGTGAACGTCATTATCTCATCGGTTTGGGTGCAACGCTCGCGCTATTCAGTGCGGGTTACGTCTCTTATCAGCTATGGCTGAACTACAGCGCTGATATGCAGCGAGCCATGGCTTGGCTTCGGGGAGCTCAGGATCTTGGTACGGAGAAGCTGCAGATCCCAATCCTGCGGCAGGCCAGTTTTCCGCGAATCGCCGTTCAGCAACGCAGCATGGCCATTGCTGTTGATCAGGCTGTCTCTGCTCTCAAGCTTGCCGAGCTTCCGGCTCAGGGCGAATCGTTGGAGATTCAATTTGCTGGAATTGATCTCGCCAGCAATAGTGAGATGGCGAACTACTTGCTACTTGCGGTGAAGCAAGAGCTTCAAAAAGCAGGTGCGGCAAGGGTGCTGATCGCGTATCCCAAAACAACATTCAAGCTGGGTTCAACTGCAACGCCGGATGGCTATGCCGATGAACTTGATAGCGTTTTGATGGCCAAGCGTGACACCGAGTTGGTGAATCGCGAGCGCCAGGATGCGGCTAATTGGCGACAAGTTTTGCTGCGGGTGCGTGAAGCCGGGGTTGATACGGAAGATCGCAGCATTTACTCTCAAGACTTTTACATGCGCGTAGCCCTCTGGGCATGCGGGTTGATTTTTGCTGTCGGTGCGATCAGTTTTGTGATGCTGAATCGGCGTTGGCCGGGTCGCGGCGGTCGTTCAGCTGCGATGGCCACGGCGTTGGCCTTGGCTGTTGGTTGGAATGTGGTGATGACGATGTTTATTGTGCTGCGTCCCAATCAAAAGCGTTACAACGTGATTAATCGCGTTGATCTCAATGCGTTTGTGATGCTGAAAACTGGGCCTTATCAGGCTAATGGTCAAGGCCGTCATCAAGTGCTGCTGGGGGTGGATCGCTTCAACCAGCCTGCTGTGCTCGGTGCTCCAAAAGTGATGGCTCCAGGTGAGGGGGGTGTGGTGCAGATCATCCCTGCCCCCACCCCCGCACCTGTGCCTTGAGGTCAATCGGTGGTTAGCCCTCGAAGTGTTTGATCACCGCATCGGCGAAACCGCTGCAGCTCACCGGCTCCACACGGGGCTCCATCAGGCGTGCCAGGTCGTAGGTGACCTCTTTGTTGGCGATCGCTGCGCTCAAGCCGGCGGTGATCAGATCGGCGGCTTCCTGCCAGCCCATGTATTCGAGCATCATCACGCCGCTGAGGATCACCGAGCCGGGGTTGATCCGATCGAGCCCGGCGTGCTTCGGCGCGGTGCCGTGGGTGGCCTCGAAGATGGCGGCGTTGTCGCCGATGTTGGCGCCGGGGGCCATGCCCAAGCCACCCACCACGGCGGCGGCGGCATCGGAGATGTAGTCGCCGTTGAGGTTGAGGGTGGCCAGGATCGAGTAATCAGCCGGGCGGGTCTGGATTTGCTGGAAGATGCTGTCGGCGATGCGGTCGTCGACCATCACCATCTGCTTCCACTGGCCATTGCCATGGCTGGCGCCGATGGCATCGAGCACACCCTTCACCTCAGCGCAGATCGCCTCTTTCTTCTCAGGCGTGAGGGCGTCGTAGCCAGGGTCCACCATGCGGGCATTGGCTTCGATGCTCAGGCCGGTGTTGCTGTCGGCGTTGTCGAGGATCCAGCTTTCACGCTCCGTGACGCAGACATCCCGGAATTCAGTGGTGGCCAGCTCGTAGCCCCAGTCGCGGAAGGAGCCCTCGGTGAACTTCATGATGTTGCCCTTGTGCACCAGGGTCACATGGCGCTGATCGCCCTCCAGGCGCAGGGCGTGCTGAATCGCTTTGCGGATGTGGCGCTGGCTGCCGTGCTTGCTCACCGGCTTGATGCCGATGCCTGAGCCGGCCGGGATCTGGCGCTTGCCGAGCTTGCCGTTGGCCGGGATTACCACCTCGTTGAGGTGCTTGATCAAATCGAGGCAGACGGGGTCATTGGCTTCCCACTCGATCCCCATGTAGATGTCCTCGGTGTTTTCGCGATACACGATCACGTCGAGGTCTTCGGGCCGCTTGTGGGGGCTGGGGGTTCCCTCGTAGTAGCGGCAGGGGCGCACGCAGCAATACAGATCGAAGATCTGGCGTAGAGCCACATTCAGCGAACGGATGCCGCCACCGATCGGTGTGGTGAGCGGGCCCTTGATCGCCACGCCGTAGGTGCGGATCGCTTCAAGGGTGTCTTCAGGCAGGTACTGATAGGTGCCGTAGAGGTCGCAGGCCTCGTCGCCGGCGTACACCTTGAACCACTCGATGCGGCGCTCGCCGCCATAGGCCTTAGCCACTGCTGCATCCAGCACCTTCTGGGTGGCGGGCCAGATGTCCACGCCGGTGCCATCGCCGCGGATGAAGGGAATGATCGGGTCGTTTGGAACGATCGGATGGCCGTTCTCGAAGCGGATGGCTGTGCCCTCGGATGGGGCGGTGAGCTTCTCGTAGCTGGCCATGGGCTGTTGCTGACCGGGAGCGGCGCGATCGGTGGAGTGAGCCTAGGTTTTGGGGACTCGCAGTTCTGCTGCAGGGGCAACGGCATGAACGCGTCCGAGCAAGTTCGATCCGTGCAACTGGCGCAGTCGGTGGCGGCCGTTGCAGTGCTGTTCCGTCAGCACTTCCCGGATGCACGCGCCAATCTCGCCCCCTGGCGCGACGATCCCCAGACCCGCGCCCACGCCGAGCAGGAAAGCCTCGATCTCTCCTTTCATCTGCCTGGCTGGAGCCCCCGCAGCCAGTGCCGCTCGTTCCTGGTGCAGTTGCGGCTGGAGCGTGCCCCGGGCGGTGGTGCGGCCAGGCCCCGGTTGCTGGGGGTGATGATCCGAGGCCTCACCTATGAATCGGAGCGTTGGCGCTTGGCCAGCGTGGGCGATTGGCAACCCACCGGCAGCCATTTGCCCCAGCCGCCGGTGGTGGAGGCCCTGCATCGCTTCGTGCGCGGCGTCTTTGAACTCTTTCCCTCGGAGAGTCAGGCGGCCGATGCGGCCTGAGGCCAGCGTTGCGTAACCCTTCGCAACCTTGGCGCCATGGCCAGGGAAAGTCCCACTACGTTTGGCCACCTGCCCGTGAGCTGACTGCGGACCGTCGCCATGTCTGTCGCCCTTGCTGCCCAACTGCGTGAAGGGACCAAAAAGTCCCACACCATGGCCGAGAACACCGGCTTTGTGAGCTGCTTCCTCAAGGGTGTGGTGGATAAGGCCAGCTATCGCAAGCTCGTGGCCGACCTCTACTTCGTGTACGGCGCGATGGAGGAGGAGATCGCTCGGTTGAAGGACCATCCGGTGGTGTCACCGATCGCCTTCTCCCAGCTGAACCGCCGCGAGGCGCTTGAGCAGGATCTCGTTTACTACTTCGGTGCTGATTGGAAGAGCCAGATCCAGCCTTCCCCTTCGGCAGCTGCCTATGTGGACCGTATCCATCAGGTGGCCCAGACCTCACCGGAACTGCTGGTGGGTCACCACTACACCCGTTACCTCGGCGATCTCTCCGGTGGTCAGATCCTCAAGAACATTGCCCAAAAGGCGATGAATCTGAGCGACAACGACGGCCTTAACTTCTATGAGTTCGTTGCCATCGACGACGAGAAGGCCTTCAAAGGCACCTATCGCGCCGCCATGGATACCCTGCCGATCGATCAGAGCACCGCTGATCGCATCGTGGAAGAGGCCAACGAGGCCTTCCACCTCAACATGAACATGTTCAAGGAGCTCGAGGGCAATTTGGTGGCTGCCATCGGCAAAGTGCTGTTTGGCTTCCTCACCCGCCGCAGCCGCAGCGGCAGCACCGAAGCCGTGGCTGCTTGAGCCAGAGTTGGCGTTCAGGCCAGCCTCCCTTGCGCAGCGTTCGCGTTCTTGTGCCCGGCACCACCGGCCGGTTTCGCTGCGGCGGCCTGCTGGTGGAGCTGCAAACAGCTCGGCTGCTCAGCCAGTTCACCGCCGTGGAGATGGTGACTTACCGCCAGCGGGAGCCCAACCATCCCTTCCTGGCCGATCTGCTGCGGGCTGAGCCCGCAGGTTTGGATCTGGCGAGCCCGCTGTGGGTGGTGAGCTGGGGGTTTGATGTGCCCTGGCTGCTGCGGCGCCTGAAGGGCCGCCCCACCGCCTACCACGCCCATAGCAGCGGCTATGGCTTCGATTTACCGGCTGGGGTGCCGGTGGTGGCGGTGAGCCGCAACACGCTGGGCTACTGGGGCGATCGGGCACCGCGCAACCCGTTGCTGCTGGTGCCCAACGCCCTCGAGCCGATGTGGATCGAGCGGGGCGCTCGCGGTAGCCAGCGGCAGCGGCCCATCGATGTGCTTGTGCAGCGCCGCAAGAGCAGTGCCTACGTGCTCGATCAGCTGGTGCCGGCTCTGCAGGGCCGGGGGCTGCGGGTGGAGGTGCAGAGCGGTTGGGTTGACGACCTGGTGGAGCTGTTCAACAGCGCCACGGTTTACCTCTACGACTCGGCTCCCTACTGGCGCGGCCGAGGTGTATCGGAGGGGTTCGGCCTACCGCCGATCGAGGCCTTGGCCTGTGGCTGTGTGGTGTTTAGCAGCCTGAACCATGCCCTGGCCGACAATCTCGATCCTGGTGTGGTGGGTCATCAGCTGGGGGCGGGCAGCCTTGAGGCGGATCTAGATGCGATTGAAGCGGCCGCTCGCCGGCCTGCTGATTGGCTGGCTGATGCGGCTGAACTGGAGCCGCTGTTGGTGAGTTGCTCGGAGCCTGCCCTGCTGTTGCGTTGGCAGGCCGCCTTGGTGAGACTGGATCAGCACTGGCAACGCCTGGCAGCCGGTGAGCAACCTCTGTCACCGCCCCCGCAGGCCACCTGGCGCTGGCAGCGTCTGCGCCAGAGCATGGCCAATCGGATCTCTGGCCTCGCCTGGGCGCTGCAGATCCTGCGCTGATTGCTGAACGAATAATTTGCTCACATGAGAAGCCGGACACTTGAGCAGCTGCGGCAGCTGTTTCGCTTGTTGCCGCCGCAGCGGCTCAAGGCTGTGCAGGCGCTGTTGCCGCTGTCGGTGCTGCCCGGCGCTCTCGACCTGGTGTGTGTGTGGTTGATCGCTCAGCTCACCGGTGCTCTGGTGCGGCAGGACGTGAGCCCTGCGCTGCAGCCCTTTGGGCTCATGGATGCTGATGCGGCGAGCCAGAGCCTGTGGATGATCGGGCTGTTTGTGCTGTTCTGTTGGTTGGCATCGGCCGCCAAGCTTGGTCTCAGGCTGCGCCAGCAGCGGCTGTCTGCGCGGATCTGGCGCGATCTCTCAGATCTCATCTACGCCCGGTTGCTCAAACAGCCGTTTTCGTTTCACCTGGAAGCGGGCTCGGCTGAACTCAGTTCAAGGGTGCTGGCCAACCTCAATCACCTGGCTGTCACGGTGATCACGCCAATCCTGCAGCTGATCGGTGGTGTGGCCTCGATCGTGTTGCTTTCGATTGGCATCCTCTGGGTGGGGCGCTGGCTCGCGGTGGCCTTGGTGCTTGGCTTGGTACTCGCGTATGTGCTGGTGTCTGTCAGTGTCACCCCGCGGCTGCGTTCGGCCAGTGCTGTGCGGGTGGCGATGGAGGCCCAGTCGTCGCAGGTGCTGATGGAATCGATCCGATCGGTTCGCGACATTCAGCTCACCGGTTCTGAGCCCTATTTCCAAGCCTGCTTCGGTCGTTCCACCGAGCAGTCGCGGCAGAGCATCTGGATCGCGGAGTGGTTGCCTGAGTTGCCGCGCGGCTTGATTGAGCCATTCGGCATCACGATGATCTTCGCGGTGGGTGCCCTGCCGGCCTTGCTCAGTGGCAACCCCCAGCGGGTTCAGGAGATCCTTCCGTTTCTGGCCACAATCGCGGTAGCCGCCCTGCGGTTAACACCGCCCCTGCAGGATGCGTTTCGCGCCCTCACCAGGATCAGGGGATCCCTTCCTCTTCTGGGCGATGTGGTGGAGCTTCTGGCCTTGCCCTCTGATCGCCCCACGTTGCGGACGCCCGGGGTGCCCAGCGCAGCAGGGGTGGCCCCACGCCATTTCGTGCGCTTGCGCGATGTCTGGTATCGCTATCCCCAAACCCACGACTGGGTGCTTAAGGGCGTGAACCTCTCCATTCCAATGGGATCGAGGATCGCTCTGGTGGGCACGACAGGTAGTGGCAAGACCACCACGGTGCATCTGCTGTTGGGTTTGCTCACGCCCCAGCAGGGTGCTCTTGAGCTCGATGGCATCGCTGTTGAAGACCTGGAGCTGCCGGCTTGGCAGGCCAACTGCGCCCACGTGCCCCAATCGATCCATCTGCTCCATGGCTCGATCCTGCAGAACGTGGCCTTCGGAGAGCGGCCTGAATCGGTGGATCAGCACAGGGTCTGGGATGCTCTGGAGGCTGCTCAGCTCGATGACTTTGTGGGGCAGCTTCCCTCCGGTTTGCTCACCCAAGTGGGTGACGACGGCCTACGCCTCTCTGGTGGCCAGCGCCAGCGCTTGGCATTGGCCCGTGCGTTTTACCGGCGCTCGGCCTTCCTGGTGCTCGATGAGGCCACCAGTGCCCTCGACCAGCGCACGGAATCTGAGGTGATCGATGCGCTGGAGCTGGTGGGGCGCCGGTGCACCACGCTGGTGGTGGCTCATCGGCTCAGCACCGTGAGCCGCTGTGATCGCATCGTGGAGTTGGTGGATGGCGAGATGAAGAGCTACAGCAGCGTTGAGGAGCTGCAGAGCTCCTCCGATAGCTTCGACAAGCTCCTCAAACTCGAGGATCAAGCCATCCGCATGGCTGGCGGTTGATCCGGATGGTGCAATCGGTTGGCTGGCTGGCCACGGCTTGGCTCCTCGTTCTGGGGCTACCGGATAAGTTGAGATAAATAGAGAGTGACGTTCTGAATGGCGAAGCTTCCCAGCAAGACGCTGCGGCAAGTCATTCGTTTGAGTGGTCACTTGCCGCCACGTCTGCGGCGGCGCATCCTGCTCCTCATGCCGGTTGCGGTTGTTCCGGGCATCCTGGATGCAGCATCCATTGCCGTGGTGGCTTGGATGATGTCGGCTCTGCTGGGCACGCGCCTTCGGCAGGGAATCCCAGACCTGCCGTTCCTGAAGGGGGATCGCTTGGATCAGGCGCTCACCTTGATTGCGCTTTTTATTCTTTTTTCCTGGCTTCGTTCAATCTCAAAACTGGTTGTGTTGGCCTTGCAGGAACGCATGACCGGGCAATTGTGGCTGTGGATGACAGAAACAATCTACGCAAGGATACTTACTCAGCCTTACGAATTTCATATCGGCAAAAATGATGCAGCTATTGAGTCGAAGTTGCTCCGCAATGTGAGCTATGTCGCCAAGGGTGCTTTTTCTCCCCTGCTTCAAATGCAGGCTTCGATATTTACAGTTTCATTTCTCTTGGCTGGACTGCTCTATGTGGGGAGATGGTACGCCTTGGCTTTGTTCGGCGCTTTAGCGGCAGCCTATGGTTTGTTTTCTTATTTCTTGACTTCCCATCTCAGAAAGGCAGCATCAGAAAAGCTAAGACTCATTTCGGAGATGAAGCAGGGTTACTCAGAGTCGATGAGGATGATTCGAGAGGTCGAGCTCTACTCTGCATATCAGTTCTTTTTGAATTCCTTTAGTAGCAGCTCTCGAAGCGTGAAGAGAGTTGAGGCTATTAACAACTTTTTGCCTTCTCTTCCCAAAGAAGTTATCGGTCCTCTTGGGATCACTCTTATATTTTTGATAGGGGCACTTCCCGCACTGCTTGGAGAAGGTGGCGGGGTTGGAACCCTTAAGCAGATTGTTCCATTCTTGGCTACTTTGGCACTGGCATCTCAGCGATTAACTCCTGCCTTAAATGATTTTTTCAAAGCTCTAACTCGCTTGAGAGCCTCTCTTCCTTTTGTGGAGAATGTTCTTGGTTTCCTGGATCTGCCCTCTGGTCGTGCACTGTCAGTGGGATCGGCATCTCAGTCAATGATTAGTGCTGAAGGGATGAAGCCACTGCGAACGGTGAGATTGCGAGACGTCACTTATTGCTATCCAGGCAGGCAAGTGCCTGTGGTCTCAGGTTTGAATATTACAGTTCCAGTTGGTTCGAGAGTTGCATTAATCGGCACAACGGGCAGCGGAAAGAGTACGACGGCAAACCTGCTTCTTGGTTTGCTCACACCTCAGAAAGGCGCACTAGAGATTGATGGTTTGGATGTCGAACCTGACGACTTGCCGTCTTGGCAATCTTGCTGTGCTTACGTTCCTCAGATGGTTTCGTTCCTGCGAGGCAGTGTGCTTGAGAATATTGCGTTCGCTGAAAATATTGAATCCGTTGATCAAGACCAAGTGTGGGAGGCATTGGAAGCGGCCCAGCTGCAGGATGTCGTGGCGAGTCTTCCATCTGGCCTGCACACCCCGATCGGTCGAGATGGCATCAATCTCTCAGGTGGCCAACGCCAACGCTTAGCATTGGCGAGAGCGTTTTACAGAAAATCCGAGTTCTTATTGCTCGATGAGGCAACCAGTGCGCTTGACAATCGAACTGAATCAGAAGTTATAGCAGCCTTGGAGATTGTTGCCCGTCGTTGTACCACGGTAGTGATCGCTCATCGCCTTTCCACCGTTGAACGCTGCGATCGTATTTACGAATTCGAGTCTGGAAGAGTTAGGCTTTTTAATAGTTTTTCCGAGTTGTCTAAGAGTTCTGGTGCATTGAAGAGGATCTCAGCCTTGGATGAGCGTCCATCATCAATGATGGAGTGAAGCCGTTGGTTATGAACAGCGAATTGACTCGAGACATCATCCTCGTGTCCACAGCTGATTGGGATCACCCTTTCTGGACGAACAAGCAGCATGTGGCTTCCGCAATGGCGAGGTTAGGTCACAGAGTTCTCTACGTGGAATCTTTGGGCCTGAGATCCCCGCGCATGGAGGCTCAGGATCTTCGTAGAGTCTGGAAAAGAATACGTCATGGTCTTAAACCACCCCGTCGCGTTGCTCCCAGGTTGTGGGTTTGGTCGCCTTTATTAATGCCGGCGCCACGAACCAGCTTTCAGCGTTGGCTCAACGGCTTTGTATTTAGAAGCTTCCTTCGATTATGGCAGCGCAGTTTAAATCTTAGTTCTGATCTCCTGTGGACATATAATCCGCTGATTGGTCAATTACTTCCTCTTCTTCCTAGTGGTTTTCGGCAGACTGTTTATCACTGTGTCGATGATCTGGTTGCGCAGCCTTGCATGCCTTCTGCTCTGATTGCGCGTGAAGAAGAGCGTTTATGTAGAGCGTGCGATCAGATTTTCGTGACTTCACCAGCATTGCTGGAGAGCCGCGGTCGATTGAATCCTCATACCCGCTTTGACCCTAATGTTGCTGACGTTGAGCATTTCGCTCAAGCTCGAGATAACGCATTGCCTGTGGCGCCAGACCTACAGGCACTCCCTCCTGGCCCGCGTCTTGGCTTTATTGGTGCAGTAAGTGGATACAAGCTTGATATTGCTCTACTAGTTCGATTAGCACGTCATCGCTCTGACTGTCAGCTCGTGCTTATTGGCCGCATCGGTGAGGGAGATCCTGATACAGATTTAACAGAGCTGATGGGGCTGACCAATGTGCACTTGTTTGGTCCACGCCCCTATGGGGAGCTGCCCAACTATCTCTGTGGTTTTGATCTGGCGCTTCTTCCTTGCCCCATGAACGCATATACTCGATCGATGTTTCCAATGAAGTTCTTTGAGTATTTAGCAGCTGGTGTGCCTGTAGTGTCATCAAATCTCCCAGCCCTAGCAGAGTATGGCTCTTTGGCTCAGTTGTGTCCTGATTATTCGTCGTTCCTGGCTGCAGTTGATGCTTCGCTGCAGTTATCAGAAAGTGTAGTTGCAGCCCGATCTGTATCCCTTGAAGCACTTCCGGATTGGTGCAGTTATGACGCGCGAACCAAGTCTATGATGGAACACCTCAGCCATACTCTTGTCGCCGCCAAGAAGGATTGATCCTGATGCCATATCACCGGTTTATCCAAGCAAACCTTGATCGCCTGCTCGATAGCCCTGAAAAGGCACTATTGCGCGTAACAAAAGCTAAACGGCGAGCTCAGACATTTGCAAAACGTAGTGGCAGGTGGGTGAAGCGTCGTTGGCTCTTGAGATCTACCTCACAGTTCAAAGCGTCTACCTCAAGGTCTCAAGCCTTGGTTCCCACTTCTAGAGGATCTGATCCGACAGATCTCTTGACTGCCGAAGACCGGGGCTCACGCTTTGTGCTGTATCGAATTATTGGGAATGATCTCTATCCACGCCATAACGAGGGACAGAGCTTGGCAAACCTTCGCTTTATATTGGAGCATGAGTCTCAGTTTGAGGGATGTGAAAAGCGTTGGTTGTTAAACCGAATCCGTGATCAAAGCAAGTTGCAAGGACTGATTGATGTTCTTGAATCTTATGGATATGGTTACGATGTGATCCCGTTTGAGATGGAAGCATTCAAGGCAGCTCCATGGGATTGGAACGTGTTGCCATCGCCTGATTATTTTGTTTCCAAGGCCTACCTTCGCTTGAATAGATCGCAGCGAGAGGGTTTTGAAGTTGCCTTGTATCGCAATAAGAATAACTACCTTATGAATAATAATGGGGCTCGCAATAAGGCACTAGATCTTGGCCGTGCAAGGGCTGACTGGGTCTTGCCCTGGGATGGAAACTGCTTTCTGACTGCATCTGGCTGGCAATCTCTGCAATCTGCTGTGTTGCGTCAGTCGAGTGCGGACTATTTCCATGTACCGATGCTTCGTGTTTCGGATAACTCCCAGTTGCTTGACCCGTTACTAGATGCTCAACCAAGGGATGAGCCTCAGCTGGTTTTTGCGGCTTCTGCATCCGAACGTTTTAATGAGGATTTCCCATATGGCAGGCGTCCCAAAGTCGAAATGTTTTGGCGTCTTGGCTTGCAGGGCCCTTGGGATGCCTGGATGGATGAAGTGTGGGATCAGCCACGGCGCCCTTCTCTCGAGCCCACACCTCCCTGCCCGCGGGCCGGCTGGGTTGCTCGTTTACACTCTGGGGTCAGTGATTCAAAGTCTACCGCAGCTGTTCTATCCCAGCAGAGCCGCTATAGTGCACGTAATGCAGCAATCAAGATTAGTATTAATCAGGCATTATTATCTAGTGGAGATCTGAATTCCCGGTCTGCTTACCAGGGCTACTGGAGTGGCCCACTCCTGGATGATTCTCAATGCCAATGGCTTCAATATCAGGCCGGTGCTTCTGAAAAGTTGCTTTTGGCCTGGCAGCACTGGTGGGATCAAGGCGGCCCCCCGCCCAAAGCTTCAACAGAAGAAGTCATTAGCGCTTATTGTCACCTTCTTTGGAGTCACATCGTTCTTAAGCCTGACCAGATTCCTCGGGCTACTTGTTTGCTTGATCAATTGGTTGGGCTTTGGTTTGCCGAAGGGAAGCAAGGAATGCAACCCCGTTTGCGTCTTTTACGCCGACGCCTATTTTCTGGCCGCTTACCAGGTACGAGTCCATCTGCCAGCGTAGTCCTGCAACTGGCGTTGCTATCGGATCTGCTGAGCTGGTGTGAGTGTCAAGATATGAAAAGCCCTATTTCCCCTGAATCAATTGGCTTGTTCAAGGGCTGGACTGAACAGTTTATGAATCATTTGCCCAATGTCATTGGCCACCCATGGGTTACTGCTAGGCCTGAGGACCAGCAGGACCTTTACATTGTTGAGCTTTTGTTGCGGCAACATACTGGCTGCTCCACGGAGCTCATTGATTTGCTCTTAAGGCTGGGATGTCAATATCGCATAGCTCGAAGTACTGGCGGCGAAACCGAATCCCGGATTGCCAACCTGCATGGCCTCATGTTGAAGTATGCAGATCAATATGGAGTCCATATGCCTGATGCTGAGCATCTTGATAAAACATCATCATCAGAACTTTTCCCGCCTTTGTTGCCAATTCCCGCGTTCTACTTTCAATGACAGATCTGTTGCTTCATATTGGTTCGCCGAAAGCTGGATCGTCATCGATCCAGTCGAGCCTTTGGAGAAGATCTGAGCTCTGTTCTCCTGGTGATGGCCCAGTGCTGTTGCCCCCAAATCCACTGGGCCGGCCGATGCCTTCAGGCTTTATCGCTGCTTGCTATCAACCTGTTGATCAGTTGCCGCGATATCTAGCAGCGCGGTATCGCCGTGATCCCCTGCAGTTCAAAGATGAGGTTAAACGATATCAGGAACTGCTCTCTGATATCCTGGCTCAAAATAAATCAGCCATTCTTTCGTCTGAGTTTCTGTTTCGTTTTTCAGAGCAGCAAATAAAGGATCTGCGCACATGGTTCAGTGGATTGGGAGTGCGACGCTTTCGAGTATTGGTGTATATCCGAGATCCTGTCTCGGCTTATGGATCTTTTTTGCAGCAATGGTTGCGAATCTCCGATGATCTAGCGCCTTACAACCCCTGGACATGGAGCTATAAGATTAGGCTGCATCTTGAATCATGGCGATCTGTATTTGGGCCCGATGAGCTTGTTGTGCGCTCCTTTGACCGCGATCAGTTGAAGGAGGGCTCAGTTGTTGCTGACTTCTACCAGCAGTGCAGCAGTTGGTTTGAGATGGTCATCAATGGTCCAGAGGAAGGCGGAGTTAATCAATCCCTTGGTGTCGAGGCCTTGATGCTGGTCCAGGATCTGATCAAGTCTGTTCCGATGAGCCGGAGAGAGGAGCTATCGTGGATGTCTAATATGGCCAAAATTAATCGCTTGCTGCGAGATCAGAGCGTAGGCCTAGATTGCTCCCCATTGCGTTTGCGCCCTGCTGTTCGTAAACTAATCTACAATCAGCATGCTGATGATCTCAGCTGGCTGGCAGAGACATACGGCATTGTTTTGGGTTCGAAGAATAGTCTGGATCTATTTGATCGTCTGCCTGTTTCTAAGCAAGTTTCAGGCCTTGGTGATCTCGTTAAGCCTCCCCAGAATCCTGCCTTAATTGATCAACTGCGCCACCGCCTGTTGGAGGCTGTTGTGCGGGAGGGCCTGCAATGACAACGCTAGTGCTGCATATCGGTTCGCCGAAAGCCGGTTCTTCTGCCATACAGGCCAGCTTGATCCAGGCTTGCTGGCGGCGCGGTTGGCGGGGGCTTCCCCCAAATCCCTACGGAAAGCCTTTGCCCAGCGGCTTTATTGCTGGCTGTTATCTCAAGCCCAAAGCGTTGCCACGCTTTTTGTCTCAGCGTCACCAGCAGAATCCTGCACAGTTCGAGAGAGATCTGCGCCGCTATCGCGATGTACTTCAACGTTGCCTGCAGCCGCGTTGGAGGCGTTCCCCTCAAGGCGCAGTGTTGTCGAGTGAATATCTCTGGCGCCTGCCACGCCGTGGTATTGAGCTCTTACGCCATGATTTCGAAGCGCTTGGCTGTGATCGCTTTGTCGTGATTGGCTATGTGCGTGAACCTGGATCGTTGTATGGCTCTGCCTTGCAACAGTGGTCTCGCCTTTCAACCGATCTCAAGCGTTTTGACCCGTTCTCATGGCGCTATGCGTTGCGCCGCCGCCTTGAGACATGGGCTTCGGTGTTTGGAGAGAGCTTGATCGTGCGCCCGTTTGAGCGCAGTCAGTTGGTTAACGGCTGTGTTGTTCGCGATTTTCAGACCCAGGTTGAGGCTGCTTTGTCAACGAGCACGATCTGGCAATCCTTGCCTGTTCTGCCTGAGGTGAATCGATCAGCAACGAGTGAAGAGCTCGTTGCTATGCAACGCATCATGGCCGAAAGTCCTCAGTTTGCTACCTCAGTGGCGCAGGATGCCGCGCGTGCCCTAACCCGTCTTTGGGATAATTTGTCTACGCAGGTCTCTCGTTCATCCGGCTCCTCCATTCGTGTCCGGCCTGAGGTCTTGGCGGCGGTGCGTGATCGCCATGCCGATGATCTTGCTTGGCTGGCTGATCAGTATGGCTTGCAGTTCAGTGGTGTCGCCACTACGTCATTCCGTCAGGCCGAGGATCAACAAACAGATTTTTCGCATGCTTCGTCACCGGCTCGGATCACAGACTTGATTGAACCTCCTGAGGATCAACTTCTTCTTAGTCGTCTGCAGGATTATTTGCTTCATGAGGCTCCTCGCCACGACTGAGGTTAGAATGGTCTCATTGCTGCTTTGAGGTGTAGCTTTGGTCTTGGCACGAAGTAAGCGGATTAGGAAGCATCTGCACCGCACGTTCTATCCCTACTACCGTGCCACGGCCGCCCTGCGGCCACTCCCTAATTCAGTCATTATTGGTGGCATGAAATGTGGGACAACAACACTGAATGCCTGGTTGCGTAGTCATCCTGAAGTTGCTTTCTCGGCAATTAAAGAGATTCACTTCTTTGATCAGAACTATGAAAAGGACCCTGGTTGGTATCGTAGCTTCTTCCCGATTTGGGAGACACTATTAGGTGCCAAGTGTGTGCTGGAGGCCACCCCAGCGTATCTTTTCCGCGCTTCCGTGGTTGCCGAGCGAATGCATCGCCTTGTGCCCGAGGCCCGCTTGATTGTGATGCTACGAGACCCTGTGAAGAGAGCAATCTCCCACTATGGGCATCGAGTAAGAAATGGAGAGGAGGATCGCTCCATCGAGGAAGCCCTTCTCTCTGATTACGGCAGGGCTGTTGGCAGCGACAACTCTTACAAAACACGAGGCCTTTATGCGGATCAGATTCAGACGTTTCGTAAATTCTACGCGGAGCACCAAATTATGGTGATCAAAAGTGAAGACTTCTTTGCTAAGTCAGAGCCCATTTATGCCGCCGTTCTAAACTTCCTTGGTGTCTCACAGCGCCCATTGCCCGAGGGTAGTTCTCCTCGCAACGTTGGCCAGCGGCAAGCCGAGATTCCCGTTGAGGTGACTGAGCATCTTTCTCAGTATTACCAAGCACCTAACCAGCGCCTGGCTGAGTTGCTGCCTTCCTTTTCAGTCTGGCCTTAGCTAGCATTATTCTTCTCATGATCATGCTCAAGCGCGACAAGCACCTTCGCCGCTATCTTCATCAGATTCTTTTCCCTTATTATAGGCTCACGGCTTCTTTGCGCCCTTTGCCTAACGCTGTGATAGTCGGAGCCATGAAATGTGGCACTACGACATTGAACGCATGGCTGCGTCATCATCCAGATGTTGCTTTTTCTGCTGTCAAAGAAGTTCATTTCTTTGATAACAACTACAATCGTGGCATTGGTTGGTATCGCAGCTACTTCCCGCTGCTGGAAATGCTCGGAAGTCCAAAGTGTGTGCTTGAGGCAACTCCTGCTTACATCCAGCGTGCCCCTAAAGTTGCTGAGCGGATGCATCGTCATATCCCAAACGCACGCTTGATTCTGATGCTGCGTGATCCAGTGAAGCGAGCCATTTCGCACTATGGACATCGTGTTAGCAACGGCTTGGAAAAGCGCTCAATGGAGGAGGCACTCCTCTCTGCAGAAGGTCCCGAGGCAGGCACACGTAACTTCTATAAAACTCGCGGTCTTTATGCAGAGAAGCTGAGTGCTTTTCTCTCTTATTACGAGCGATCGCGCGTGCTTGTGCTCAAAAGTGAGGAGTTCTTCCAGCAACCCGCTGAGATCTATGCTCAAGTTCAAGCTTTTCTCGGGTTGCGCCACGTGCCATTGCCCGAGGGCATGAAGGTTCATAATGTAGGGAAGAAACGCGATGCTGTGCCGCAGTCTGTGTTGTCGCATTTGGCTGAGTTTTATGCTCAACCCAATCAGGATTTGCAGGCCATGCTCCCTGATTTCAACGTTTGGACATGAATCGGCCTCGTTTTGATCTTGTTGTTGAGCCGAGGTTTTTCTCTTGAGCTTTCTCGCCGGCTTGAATGATGCCCAGCGAAGGGCTGTTGATCACCATGTAGGTCCGCTGCTGGTGGTTGCTGGCGCTGGTAGTGGAAAAACCAGGGCGCTGACCCACCGGATCGCACACCTTATCGGACATCATGGTGTTGATCCAGGCGAGTTGCTAGCGGTTACTTTCACCAACAAGGCCGCACGCGAGATGAAAGAACGGCTTGAGCTCTTGCTCGCTCAGAAGTTAGCTCAGAGTCAGTTTGGTCAGCCCTGGAGCACGCTCAAGCCGATTGATCAACGCCAATTGCGCTCGCGGATTTATCGCGAAGTGATCAAAGATCTTTGGATCGGCACTTTCCATGCGTTGTTTGCCCGTCTATTGCGTTTTGATATTGATAAACTTAGCGATCCTGAGGGGCTCAGCTGGACACGCCAATTCTCGATTTACGACGAGGGCGATGCACAGAGTCTTGTGAAAGAGATTGTGACCCAAGAGTTGGGTTTGGATCCCAAGCGTTTTGAACCCAAAAAGGTTCGCTGGGCCATCAGTAATGCCAAGAATCAGGGCTGGATGCCCGAGCAGCTTGAGGAGGATGCGGGTGGCCACCGAGGCAAACTGATGGCCGAATCCTATCGGCGCTACCGACGTGCGTTGGCTGCAAATAATGCTTTGGACTTTGATGATCTGCTGCTTTTGCCTGTGCAACTGTTGCGCCAGAATGATCAGGTTCGCCATTATTGGCACCGACGCTTCAGGCATGTACTTGTCGATGAGTACCAAGATACCAATCGTACCCAGTATGAGTTGATCAAGCTATTGGTGACCGACGGCCGAGATCCTGAGGCATTTGATGACTGGCAACAGCGCTCCGTATTTGTTGTTGGCGATGCTGATCAGAGCATTTACAGCTTCAGAGCTGCTGACTTCACCATTCTGATGGGATTTCAGGATGACTTTGGTGATGGCGCTGCTGATGATGTGACCGGCACGATGGTGAAGCTCGAAGATAACTATCGATCCACGGCCACCATCCTAGAGGCTGCTAATGCGCTGATTGCTCATAATACGGAGCGGATCGATAAAGTTCTGAAGCCCACGCGCGGAGAGGGTGAACTGATTACCTTGACCCGCTGTGATGATGAAATTGCTGAGGCTGAGGCTGTCGTGCATCGCATGCGCATGCTCGATGCTGCTCATCCTGAGCTGAGCTGGCGCGATATGGCTGTCCTCTATCGCACCAATGCGCAAAGTAGAGCAATGGAGGAGTCTCTTGTGCGTTGGGGTATTCCTTATGTTGTTGTTGGTGGGTTGCGTTTCTACGACCGTCGTGAGATCAAAGATATCCTTTCTTATTTGAAGTTGTTGGTTAATCCTGCGGATACCGTTAGCTTGCTGCGTGTTTTAAATACTCCTAAGCGCGGTATCGGCAAAACCACGATTGAGCGCCTCACTGATGCCTCGAATCAACTTAGTATTCCTCTTTGGGATGTTGTCAGCGATCCCGAAGCTGTTCGCACCCTCGGTGGACGCTCGGCGAAAGGTCTGCTCCAGTTTTGTGAACTGATTCAGCAGCTACGGTCACGCTCTGAGCAAGCTGCTCCCTCTGAGATGGTGCAATTGGTCATGGAGCAGAGCGGTTATCTAGCGGAGCTCATTGCGGCCGGCACCGACGAGGCAGAAGATCGCCGCCGTAATCTCAATGAGCTTGTGAACGCAGCGCTTCAATATCAAGAAGAAACTGACGAAGGTTCTTTGGAGGATTTTCTGGCTTCAGCCGCCCTCGCTAGTGATGCAGACAGTAAGGATTCCGAGCAGGACAGGGTCACGTTGATGACCCTGCATGCCAGCAAAGGTCTTGAGTTTCCGGTGGTTTTTCTGGTTGGTTTGGAACAGGGTCTGTTTCCCAGTTACCGCTCCTTGGATGATCCTGCCTCGATGGAGGAGGAACGTCGTCTCTGCTATGTGGGAATTACCCGTGCCAAGGAGCGCCTGTTCCTGTCCCATGCCAGTGAGCGGCGTCTCTGGGGTGGCATGCGTGAGCCAGCCATTCCGTCGGTGTTTCTCTCCGAGCTACCCGAGGCTCTTGTGCAAGGTGATCTTCCGCGCAGCGGTGGCACAGCCCTGCGCCGAGACAATCGTTTAGATCGCCTCACCCGGGTCGACCGTGATGAAAGCACGCACGTGAACGCCGGTGGTGAGGCTGGTCAGCCAGCCAACGCGGTGCGGCGCAGAACATCCACGGCCGGTAATGGTGGTAAGGACTGGGCGGTTGGCGATCGCCTGCTACACACGTCTTTCGGTATGGGAACAGTCACACATCTGTTCGGCAGTGGTGAAAAGATCTCCATCGCGGTGAAGTTTGAGGGAATGCCGCCCAAAATCCTCGATCCGCGCCTGGCACCGATTGAGCCCGCCTGACCCGTCTTTGTGCACATCCCTTCTGTTCCGCTCGTCTTGATTCAGGCCCTTGGCCAGGCTGCGGAGGGTGCCAGGCTTGCCCTTGTTGGAGGCGCAGTGCGTGATTTGTTGCTTCATCGCATCCATCGCGACCCTTGGCGAGGCCTTCCGGACTTGGATCTGGTTTATGAAGCGCGTGCCATCGATCTGATGCCACGGCTGCAGCAGGCGTTGCCCGCGGGCAGTGTCTGTACCTGGCGGGAGCATGGCCGTTTCGGCACTGTGGAAGCGGAGGTTGTTCTGCCTGACGGCCAGCGATGGCTTCTTGATATTGCCTCGGCGCGTTCTGAGGTTTATCCCGTGGCGGCGGAGAATCCTCGGGTCAGTCCTGGCTGCCTTGAAGACGACCTTTGCCGCCGTGACTTCACCGTGAATGCAATTGCGTTGCTTCTCTTGCAGTCAGATGGTGATTCTGTGCTGTTGGATCCCTTCCATGGACAGGATGATCTCTCGCAGCGATGTCTTCGCCTGCTTCACCCTTCAAGCCTTCTCGATGATCCAACGCGCTTGATCCGCGCAGCCCGATATTCGGCTCGGTTGGGTTTTGAACTCGCTGAATCGTCTCTCCGCCAGTCACTGTCGGTGATGGCGGCTTGGCCCTGGGCTTGGCAGCCGGGCGATTCCCCTCAGGCCGCCCCGCCTGGCTTGGGTACACGTTTGCGGATGGAGCTCGAGCTCCTCTTCTCCCGGGAACCCTGGCCTCAGGCGTTGCGCGTGTTGCAGGCTTGGGGAGGGCTGGTGCTTCTGGGTGAGGGGATCCAGGAGTCGCGCCGATGGGTGTGGGCTCTCCCCAGGGCCAGTCGTCTTGGTCTGCCTTTGCTTCCGGTTTTGCTGGCCTGTGGCCGTGATCCGGTGGCCGTGGCTGCTCGTTTGCAGTTGCCTCATCGACAGCAGCGGCTTCTCCGAAACCTGGTGTTGTTTCGGCAGGCGCTCATACGCTTGGATGTTTCGTTGACGCTTTCGTGGTCTGCGGCTGACTGGACCAGTTGGCTCGAACAACATCCCGATCCTGACCAGGTTGTTGCCATGGCGCTTGTCTGCGGCGAACAGCCACGCCGTCCGCTTTTGCAGTGGTGGCTGCAATGGAGGCACGTACAACCTGAGCTCACGGCTCACGATCTGATCGCTTCAGGTCTAGCGCCTGGGCCCCAGATTGGTGTGCGTTTGCGTCAGCTACGCGCCCAGCGTCTCTCGGAGCTGGATGGTCTTCGATGAATCCACATCACTTCAGCGCCACCGTGGGCGTGGTCATTCCTGTTTATGACGACTGGCCTGGTTTGCAGCGCTGCCTCGCTGCCCTTGCTTGCCAGACCTATCCGCGGGAGTTACTGCGTCTCCGGGTGGTGAATAACGGCTCCAGCGACTGGCCAGCTGATCCTGCCTTTCCCCTCCCTGTTGATGTGCTCCACCACCGCAGGCCGGGCTCCTATGGAGCGCGCAATCGTGCGGCACTTGGTTGGGCCGTTGATGTGCTGGCGTTCACCGATGCCGATTGTGAACCGACGCCGTACTGGATCGAGCAGGGCGTGCGCTCGTTGGTCGCTGCGGACGAGCGGGTGGTGTTGTCTGCTGGGCGCATTGTTCTGACGGCGATGTGTGCTGAGGCGCCCACTGCTGCGGAGCAGCTCGATCAGAGCTTGGGTTTCGACCAGGAGCGCACGGTTCGGCGTGCC
Source organism: Synechococcus sp. LA31 (assembly GCF_018502385.1). Taxonomy (NCBI): domain Bacteria; kingdom Bacillati; phylum Cyanobacteriota; class Cyanophyceae; order Synechococcales; family Synechococcaceae; genus Synechococcus; species Synechococcus sp. LA31. The sequence continues at coordinate 1,958,082 of NZ_CP075523.1, read as the reverse complement.
GGTTTCGGAGTGACGGCCAATTTGTTTGTTCCCCAGGCTGTGTTTGCAGAGCTTGGTGGCTTCCACGCGCATACGCGTTCAGGTGGTGATCGTGATTTCTGTCAGCGCGCTCGCTTGATCGGTGTGCCGGTTGTCTACGCACCATCAGCAGAGATTCAGCATCCTGCACGCGATTGGGAGTCGCTACTGCTCAAGCAGCGCCGGATCGTCGGAGGCCGCCTAGCTCTCGCTGCTGGATCACCGCTGGGCGCTCTTCAGGCCCTCTTTGGCTCAGTGAGACCGGTGTTGTCGGAGTCATGGCGCGTGATCCGTAGTTCGCGATTCACCTTGTTGCGGCGATGTCATCTGTTGGTGTTGGTTTGGATTCTGCGTGGTGCTGTTCTGCTGGAGTGGCTCAGATTGATGCTTCCTGCTCAGCAGGCCTTGCGCTGAAGGTGGCCATCAGATAGCCGATGAGAATCTGGTTGATTGGTAGATAAAGGTGGAAGCTCGTTGTCGCGCCAGCGGTTGCTAGATAGAGAGCGATCGGGAGGGCTGCGCGGAGCACGAGTCCATCCCTAGACGTCTGCTTGTTGGCTGGCGTCAGCCTAGACCTCTGCACTGTACGTGCTATCCACATCGCTGCTGTTGCGACTGCGCCCAGTCCCACGAGCCCGGTTTCGGCAAGGATTTGTGCATAGGCGTTGTGGGCATGTGGAAGGCCTTTCGCCGCTGCCCGCGTCGCGATCTTGCTCTGCTCTTCGGTGAGTGCGCTGTTGTTGATCACATCCTGCATCGCAGGTAACTTCTTGCTGTCACAATGCTTCCGGATCTTGTTGACGTGCCCCAACCCCAGCCATGGAACGCCCTCGGTGAACGGTTGTTTTGCCCAACAGAGAGCTGTCGTTGTACGCCACGTGTCACTAACGCGGTTGATGCCTGAGTCTGCCGCTTTGTGATACCAGAACTGCGTGGCTCCAGCCGCCAGAATGGCAATGCCTGTGATTACTGCCAGAACCTTCTGCCATAGAGGTCGTCCCGTCCCGTCGGGAGAGTCGCGACTGGTGAGTTTCCTCGTCAGCAGCACCGCGATGGCGATTCCTAGTGTTGGCAAGATGAGTGGAGCCCTTGAGCCGCTCAGCAGCACTAGAGGTAAGGCCATGCTCATCCAGGCCATCCACGCCAGTCGTGCCTTTGCTGTGTCAGAGATCTGGATCAAGCCCCATGTCATGGTGATCAAAAGGCCCAGTAGAAAGCTGAGTCTGTTGACGTTGATGTCAGGAAATTGAAGGAGGGTTTCTGGTGTCTTCAGGCAGGCGGCGATGGCGATCGGTAGAAGGCAGAGGCTGATCTGTGTCAGCGATCTGTGCCATTGCTCCGTTGGTCGCTGCACGCCTGCCGCAAACGACAATGAGATGATCAGGAGGTCGCTTGCATCAGAGGGCTGGCTGCCCCGTTCAAGTACGACTGCCCCCATGTTTGTGAGTGCAAGGCAAAGAAAGATCAGGAAAATAGGTTGTTGCGCGCTTTGTAGGCATAAGCGCGCTGCAAGCCAGAATCCCAAGACGCTATAAGCCGCTAGTGGCTGTGCTGCCAGCAGCAGCGCGCTGGATATGGGGATGCACAGATCGAGCCAGCCATCGGCTTGCCGTAACACCGGATGTTGAGACTTCATCATGAGCAGCCAGCATCGGGATTGGCTAACGGCAAGGGCCACCCCAGCACAGCGTTGGCATAGCCGCAGGGGTTGAGCTCGTTAAGCGTGATGTTGCTGTTGCCCGTCAGCGTGTTGCAGCCATGGGCAGCCATGGCTTCGAGGCCAGCCCAATCGATCACGCCCGCCAAGGCACCTTGCACCAACACCGCCTCGAGATCCTCTGCACTGCGCCGATCACTGGCAGGCATTGGCACATGTCTTCCGGTGGCTCCTGCGGCCAGTCCGCTCGCTCGACCCAGTGCTTCTTGGCCGCCCGCTAGGCAGGTGTTGATGGCGATGAAGCCCGCGTCGCCCGCGATCTGAAGACGCGCCAAGTCGAGCTCTGTAGTGGCTGGCTGAGGTTAGAGGCAGCAGCGGGCAATCCCGCAAGATGGCATCAGCGTGTTGCCTGGGTTTGGAGAAACTGCAGAGTCTGAGGGGGATGGTGGACCTGCTCCCGCAGCAGACGGCGCTCTGGCAGCAGATTGAGGCCACGGCACGCCGGCACTTTCGGCGTGCGTCGATCGCGGAGATTCGTACTCCTGTGCTCGAGGCCACAGAGCTGTTTGCCCGTGGTATTGGCGAAGCCACTGATGTGGTCGGCAAGGAGATGTACACCTTTTTCGACCGCGGCGAGCGCAGCTGCACGTTGCGGCCGGAGGGCACGGCCTCGGTGGTGCGTGCCGCCATCCAACACGGGCTGCTGAGCCAGGGGCCGCAGCGGCTTTGGTATTCCGGGCCGATGTTCCGCTACGAGCGGCCTCAGGCTGGCCGGCAGCGGCAGTTTCATCAGATCGGCCTTGAGATGCTCGGTTTCGCCGACTCTCGCAGCGATGTGGAGGCGATCGCTGTGGCCTGGGATCTGCTGGCTGATCTCGGCGTGCAAGGGCTGGCGCTGGAGATCAACTCCCTGGGCAGCAGCCAAGACCGCGTCCGCTACCGCGAGCAGCTGGTGGCCTGGTTGAGCGATCGCAGGGACCAGCTTGACGCGGATTCCCAGGATCGTTTGCAGCGCAATCCCCTGCGCATTCTGGATTCGAAGCATCCAGAAACCCAGCGTCTGCTCGCTGATGCACCCACCCTGGCGGCGGCGCTGAGTGATGACAGCCGGGAACGTTTTGCACAGGTGACCTCTGGCCTCGAGCTCCTGGGAATCCCCTTCACGATCAATCCGCGGCTGGTGCGAGGCCTGGATTACTACAGCCATACCGCTTTTGAAATCACCTCCACTCAGCTGGGCGCTCAGGCCACGGTGTGTGGAGGTGGCCGTTACGACGGCCTTGTGGAGCAGTTGGGTGGGCCTGCCACAGCCGCGGTCGGCTGGGCATTGGGGATGGAGCGCTTGGTGATCCTGTTGGAGCAGCTGCAGCGGGATGCAGACCCAGTGCCTGATCTCTACGTCGTGAGCCGTGGTGAGCGGGCCGAGCCGCTGGCGTTGCAGCTTGCCCGTCAGCTACGGCTGGCTGGCCGGCAAGTGGACCTCGATCTCAGCCGCAGCGCCTTCGGCAAACAGTTCAAGCGGGCCGATCGCACGGGAGCCCGCTGGGCGTTGGTGATCGGCGACAGTGAGGCCGAGGCCGGGGTGGTGATCCTCAAGGATTTGAGGCCGGCAGGTGGCGCTCCCACAGACCAAGAAGAGCGGTTGAGTCTTGAGGAGCTGAGGCGGCGGTTCGCTTAGTTTGCTGCCACCGCACTCACTGCCAACGTGACCAGCAGCGCCCCATCGATTCGCACGATCTGTTGCATCGGTGCCGGCTATGTGGGGGGGCCCACAATGGCGGTGATCGCCGATCGCTGTCCGCAGATTCAGGTCACCGTGGTGGACCTGAACGCAGACCGCATCGCGGCCTGGAATAGTTCCGATCTAAGCCGCCTGCCGGTGTATGAACCCGGGCTTGATGCGGTGGTGGGTCGCTGCCGCGGCCGCAACCTGTTCTTCAGTACTGAGGTGGAGCGGGGCATCGCGGAGGCCGATATGGTCTTCCTCTCGGTGAACACGCCCACCAAGACCAAGGGGCTTGGGGCCGGTCAGGCCAGCGATCTGCGTTGGGTAGAAGCCTCGGCGCGTTCTGTGGCCGCCTATGCCCAAGGTCACACCATCGTGGTGGAGAAAAGCACCCTGCCGGTGCGCACAGCGGCGGCGGTTCAGGCGATCTTGCAGGCGGCTCAGGGCAAGACGGCAGCCAGCGATGAATCGAAATCCTTTTCAGTGCTGTCGAACCCTGAATTTCTGGCCGAAGGCACCGCTGTTGCTGATCTGGAACGCCCCGATCGCGTGCTGATTGGCGGGGAAGACTCCGCCGCGATCGAAGCTCTGGCCTCCATCTATGCCCACTGGGTGCCGGATGAGCGCATCCTGCGCACCAACCTCTGGAGCAGTGAGCTTTCCAAGCTCACTGCCAACGCGTTCCTGGCACAGCGCATCAGCTCGATCAACAGCATTGCCGCCTTCTGCGAATCCACCGGTGCTGATGTGCGTGAAGTGGCACGGGCGATCGGCATGGATTCGCGGATTGGTCCGAAATTTCTGCAGGCTGGTCCAGGCTTTGGCGGTAGTTGTTTCCAGAAAGACATCCTTAATCTGGTGTATCTCTGCCGCCACTACGGCCTCGATGAGGTGGCGGCCTACTGGCAAAGCGTTGTTGATCTCAACACCTGGCAGCAGCACCGCATTGCTCGCTTAGTGGTGAACAACCTGTTTGGCACGGTGACGGGCAAACGCCTCGCCGTACTGGGCTTTGCGTTCAAGGCCGACACCAACGACACCCGCGAGGCACCAGCGATTCGCATTTGCCGCGATCTGCTGGAGGAAGGAGCGGAACTGGCGATTTACGATCCAAAAGTGGCACCAGATCAGATGGTTCGTGATCTTGGCCTCGCCGCCAGCAGCGCTGGTCCCGGTTTGAGTGGGGAAGGCTGCTGGCAGGCTTCCGCCTCGGTGGCTGAGGCTGTGCAGGGAGCAGATGCGGCGTTGATTCTCACGGAATGGCAGGCGTTCCGTGCTCTGCCCTGGCCGCAGTTGGCGCAGCAGATGCGCCAGCCAGCCTGGGTGTTTGACGCCCGCGCTGTGGTGGATCCCGAGGTGGTGCGATCCGCCGGATTGCGCCTCTGGCGGGTTGGCGATGGCAGCGTGAACCAACGCACAGGCAACGGCTGATGCCCGCTTCGTTGATGCGCAACCTGGTGACCGGCGGAGCCGGGTTTGTGGGATCCCATCTGGTGGATCGCCTGATGGATGCCGGGGAGGAGGTGATCTGCCTCGATAACTACTTCACCGGGCGTAAGGCCAACGTGGAACGTTGGATCGGCCACCCTCGTTTTGAGCTGATTCGCCATGACGTCACCGATCCGATCCGGCTTGAGGTGGATCGGATCTGGCATTTGGCTTGCCCAGCCTCACCGGTGCACTACCAGCACAATCCGATCAAGACAGCGAAAACGAGCTTTCTGGGTACCTACAACATGCTGGGCCTAGCCCGCCGGGTTGGTGCGCGGCTTCTGCTCGCATCCACCAGTGAGGTGTATGGCGATCCCCAGGTGCATCCGCAGCCGGAGAGCTATCGCGGCAACGTGAACACCCACGGGATCCGCGCCTGCTACGACGAAGGCAAACGGGTGGCAGAGACCCTCTGTTTCGATTACCAGCGGATGCACGGCACGGAGATCCGCATTGCCCGCATCTTTAATACCTACGGGCCCAGAATGTTGCCCGACGATGGCCGCGTGGTGAGCAATTTCATCGTGCAGGCGCTGCGCGGTCAGCCGCTCACCCTCTACGGCGATGGCAGCCAGAGCCGCTCCTTCTGCTTTGTGGACGACTTGGTGGATGGGTTGATGCGCTTGATGAACGGCGACCATGTGGGGCCGATCAACCTGGGCAATCCAAGCGAATTCACGATCCGCCAGCTAGCCGAGCGCGTGCGTGATCGCATCAATCCCGCCTTGGATCTCATCTGCGAGCCGCTGCCTCAAGATGATCCACTGCAACGCCAGCCTGTGATTGATCTGGCCCGTCAGGCCCTGGGCTGGGAGCCCAACGTGAGCTTAGGTGAGGGTCTGGAGCCCACAATCGCTGATTTCCGCCAGCGCTTGCTGGATCCATGAGCGTTGCCGAGCGCCCAATTCTGGTGACCGGTGCCGCCGGTTTCATCGGTGCGGCTGTCGCCTCCCAGCTGATTGCACGTGGTGACCATGTGCTCGGCCTCGATAACTTCAACGCTTACTACGCCCCGGCCCTGAAGCGGGCCCGGCTGGAGCGGTTGCAGCAATCAGCAGGGGCGGCCGAGCGCTTCCGCTTTGCTCAGCTGGATGTTCACGATGGCGGTGCTCTGGCTCAACTTTTTGCTGATGCGCGGCCGCGGGCCGTTGTGCACCTCGCGGCTCAGGCGGGCGTGCGTTACTCCCTGGAGAACCCAGCGGCCTACATCCAAAGCAATCTGGTGGGTTTCGGCCACATTCTTGAGGGTTGCCGCCACCACGGGGTGCAACACCTGGTGTATGCCTCCAGTAGCTCGGTGTACGGCGGTAATCGCCAGATGCCCTTCAGTGAGCAGCATGCGGTGAATCACCCGGTGAGCCTGTATGCGGCCACCAAGAAGGCCAATGAGCTGATGGCTCACACCTACAGCCATCTCTATGGGCTGCCCGCCACCGGCCTGCGTTTCTTCACGGTGTATGGGCCTTGGGGCAGACCGGATATGGCGCCGATGTTGTTTGCCCGGGCGATCCTGGCCGGCGAGCCGATCCGGGTGTTCAATCACGGCCAGATGCAGCGTGATTTCACCTACATCGACGACATTGTTCACGGCGTCATCCGCTGCCTTGACAAGCCCGCTGCGGCTGATCCCGGCTTCGATCCGCTTCAACCCAATCCCGCCACTGCCGCGGCGCCCCACCGCGTATTCAATATCGGCAACGCCCAGCCCACCGAGCTGTTGCACTTCATCGCTGTGCTGGAGCAAGCCCTGGGTCGCCGGGCGATCCAGGATTTGCAGCCGATGCAGCCGGGTGATGTGGTGGCCACAGCGGCCGACACGTCTGCTTTGGAGGCTTGGGTGGGCTTTCGGCCCTCCACCTCAATTGAGCAAGGGGTGGAGGCTTTTGCTTGCTGGTATCGCGAGCAGTATGTGCCGATGATGGGCTGAACCGCTCATAAAAAAGGGGCCTGCAAGGGCCCCTGCAACACAGAGAACAAGCTGAACAAGCAGCGCACGGTTCTCCCAACCGCCGATCAGGCGGATCCAACGCCGGTGTAGGAGCCGTAGAAGAACAAGCCCACCACGAAGATCACCGCCATGCCGCCGGCTGTGGCTACGAGCCACAGGGGCAGAGTGCCTTCGGTCCAGCGGGAGCGCCAGGCCACTGCTGGGCGACCATCTGGAAGACGGTCGGGAATTCTTCCATCAGGAAGACCGGATTTCTTGCCGCTCATCTCAGATCCTCCTGATCAGTTGAAGAAGTAGCTGGAGAACAGGATCCCGCAGGTGAACACAAACAGCAGGCCCAGATACAGGCTGGTGCGGTTCAGTTCAACCGGCAGGTTGTTCGGATTGGGGTTGCGTTGCATGACGGCTGGCCTCAGCGACGGATGAACTGCATAGCTGCCAGGGCGCCCAGGAAGAACACCGTGGGGATGCCGAGGGCATGCACCGCGAGCCACCGAACCGTGAAGATCGGGTAGTTGCGGGGCGTGGTGCTGGCGGGAACTTGGGTCATGGCTTATTTCAGGCGCTGGTCGAGGGAGGCCTTGGCGTCGTAACGCTGGCTCACCACAGGAGCCTTGTAATCCTGAGCCTGGAAGTAAGCATCAGGGCGCGGCGTGCCGAAGGCGTCATAGGCCAGGCCCGTAGACACGAACAGGAACCCCGCCAGGAAGATCGCCGGCAGGGTCACAGCGTGGATCACCCAGTAACGGATGCTCGTGATGATTTCAAAGAACGGGCGTTCACCCGTTGAGCCGGCGGCCATGAGCAGCGAGCATTCAGCTGGGTGATCCTAGGGCTGAGGAGGCAGCGGCCGAGATGCTGCTGCCTCGTTGGTTACAGAGCGTTGTTAGCCCACCCAGCGCAGCAGTGACCCGCGCTCACCCAGCACGAAGCCCTTGCCGTCGTCGAAGAAGGCGATGCGGGTGAAGTTGGTCGGTTGCTGATTGCCAACGGGGTCTTTTTGCCAGCTCTTGCCGCCGTCGTTGCTCACCAGCAGGGTGCCGCTGCCACCGCCGGTCCAGATCGAACCACTGGGATCCCAAGCCATGTCGAGATAGCCGTAGCCGTTCACGATCGGCACCACCGGCTTGCTCCATTCGTCAGGGCTGTCAGCATCGGGGCTGAAGCGCATCTGGGCGCCGCGGGCCAGCATCCACAGGGCCCCATCGGGCTGGAAGCCCATCGACTGCAGCCGTTGGCTGCTCACCCGTTGGTGGGGCGTCCACACCGCGTCGCCGGGGTTCCAGGTGGCGAAGAAGTTGCCCAGACCGCTCACGCTCACGTAGCGACCGTCGGGGCTGCGGCGCAGATCGCGCACGGCGCCGGCGGCGTCTTCGACTTCGGCCTGCCAGCTGTTGCCGCCATCGCCGGTGCGATACACGGCGCCCACATTGGTGGCGAGTTCAGCGCTGTTGCGCCCCTGGGCGGTCACTAGATAGGGCTCGCCAGGGAGCTTGGTGTCGAGGAAGAGGCGGCTCCAGTTCTGTCCGCCATCGGTGCTGTGCAGCAAGAGGCCGGGCTGTCCCACGATCCAGCCTTCATCACCGGCGAAGTCCACGCTGATCAGGCGGAAGTTTTCTTCCTCGGGGAGATCAAGAGCACGCTCCTGCCAGGAGGCACCGCCGTCATTGGTTTCCAGGATCAGGCGGTTGCTGCCCACCAAGTAGCCGTGGCGGCCGTCGGTGAAGGCCAGGTCAAGGGGATTGGATTTGGTGTGGATGTCCACGGCCTGCCAGGGGCTGGCGCTGGCACTGGCCAGCCCGGAGCTGACGCAGCCACTCAGCCCAAGGGCAAGCACCAGGGTGAGCGCCAGGGCGCGGAGGGAGGAGAGAAAACGCAACATGCCGTGCTCAGCGCAGGGAGTAGAGAGAGAGGAAGAAGGCGATGGCCAGCGCGAAGCCACCGAAGATCAACACATTCTTCTGGCCGGGGGTCAGCTGATTCACGCCGAGGCCGTAGCCAAGGTTTTCCTCGAAGCCGCTCGGCTTGTTCCTTGGGCCGATGTCCTTGAACGCTTTGGTCTGGCTGCGGCACACCGGGCAGCGAAAGCGGAGCGGATCGAGGGCGCTGAAGGGCGTTCCCGGCTCAATTGCCAGTTTCTTGATCCCCTCGGCTGGGTCGAACACGAAACCGCAGCTGCGGCATTCGAAGCGGTGCGTATCGGGATCGTCAACCGGGGCCTCCGGTGCCTCAACGGCGCTGGGCTCCTGCTCTGGCTCGCTCGCGGGGGCCTGATCGTGGAGTGGGTCCTCGCTCACGGCATGGCGGTGATGGTGACGAGAACTCTAGGAAGTGGCTCCCGCTCAGCGATCTGACCCACGCCTAGGCCATGGATGCCAAACTGGCCCGGCGGTTGGGCAAATAGCGCCCGTGTTCGTTCTCTCTGGCTACGACGCCTTCCTGGGCTTTCTGCTAATCGCGGCAGCGGTGCCTGTTCTGGCGCTCGTTACCAACAAGGTTTTGTCGCCCAAGTCGCGCACAGGCGAACGGGATCTCACCTACGAATCGGGCATGGAGCCCATCGGTGGTGCCTGGATTCAGTTCAACATCCGCTACTACATGTTTGCGCTGGTCTTCGTGATCTTCGACGTGGAGACCGTCTTCCTCTATCCATGGGCGGTGGCCTTCCACCGCCTGGGCCTGCTGGCTTTCATTGAAGCGCTGGTGTTTATCGCCATCCTGGTGGTGGCCCTGGCCTATGCCTGGCGCAAGGGCGCCCTCGAGTGGAGCTGATCTGAGATGACCCCCTCTTCCGCAACCTCCGGCATGGCCGAGGCTCTCTCCATCAATGCCCTCCGCGATCAGCGCGGTGCCAGCTGCAATCCGGTGGCAGCCCCGGCCGTCACCTCGGATCTCTCCGAGAACGTGATTCTCACCACGCTTGATGATCTGCACAACTGGGCCCGCCTGAGCAGCCTTTGGCCGCTGCTTTACGGCACCGCTTGCTGCTTCATCGAATTTGCTGCGCTGATCGGCTCGCGGTTCGACTTTGACCGCTTTGGTCTGGTTCCGCGCTCCAGCCCTCGCCAGGCCGATCTGCTGATCGTGGCTGGCACGGTCACGATGAAGATGGCGCCTGCTCTGGTTCGGCTCTATGAGCAGATGCCTGAGCCCAAGTATGTGATCGCCATGGGCGCCTGCACGATCACCGGTGGCATGTTCTCTGCCGACTCCACCACGGCTGTGCGCGGTGTGGACAAGTTGATCCCCGTGGACCTTTACCTGCCGGGCTGCCCGCCGCGCCCCGAGGCGATCTTTGATGCGGTGATCAAACTGCGCAAGAAGGTGGGTAATGAGTCTCTGGCCGAGCGCGGCAACCTGCGGCCCACCCACCGCTATTGCACCGTGGCTCACCAGCTGAAGGCGGTGGAGCCCGTTGTGGATGGCCGCTATTTGCGCGCTGAAACCCAGAAGGCGGCGCTTGCGGCGGCCGCTGGTTTGCCCTTGTCTGCCTCCAGCCCTGAGGCTGTTCCTGCTACCAACCCCGCCTGAGCCATGCCTGAGGACACCGCTCAATCCACCCTCACGGCGCCCGAAGCGGGTCCGGTGAGCACTTGGCTCAGCAGCCAGGGCTTTGAGCATGAACTGCTGGAGCCCGATCACCTGGGGGTAGAGGTGATCGGCGTGGAAGCCCCCTTCCTGCCCGTGATCGCCGCAGCGCTGAAGGCCTCGGGGTTCGACTACCTCCAATGCCAGGGCGGCTATGACGAGGGCCCTGGCGGCCGGCTGGTGAGCTTCTATCACCTGGTGAAAATGGGCTCTCTGGCCGATCAGTGCACGGCTAGCCAACACCTTGCCGCTGAGGTGAAGCCTGAGGAGGTGCGCCTCAAGGTGTTTTTGCCTCGTGATGGTGCGCTCTCCATTCCCAGCCTCTACGGCCTGTTCCGCGGTGCCGACTGGCAGGAGCGTGAAACCTTCGACATGTATGGCATCAGCTTTGAGGGGCATCCCCACCCCAAGCGTCTGCTGATGCCCGAAGACTGGAAAGGTTTCCCGCTGCGCAAGGACTACGTGCAGCCCGATTTCTACGAAATGCAGGACGCTTACTGAGCGCCCTGTTTATGGCGTTTGAAGAAGCGCATCACAGCTACCGCCACGCTGCGGGGGTCGTGGCGCAACGTGGCTGAGGGCCTTGCCCCTTGCATGGGCGCCAACATCACGTCGTAGCCAAGGCTGCGTAGGCGTCGGCTGTTGCAGCCCACTGGTTCGGCGCCGCGCTGGCGGTAGTGGTTCACCAGTGGCGTATCGCCCAGCTCTTCCTGGGCGAGCACGGCATTGAACAGGCGTTGCTGCACGCCCAGGCTGGCGAGTTGGGCTTCGATGGCCCGCAGGTGACCCTCCACATCCAACCCATCGGTTTCTCCGGGTTGGGTCATCAGGTTGCAGATATAGAGACGCGGTGCCTTGCTGCGGCTGATGGCGGTCACCAGCTCGGGCACCAGCAGATTGGGGAGCAAGGAGGTGTAGAGGCTTCCCGGACCGAGCACGATCAGATCGGCGTGGGCAATCGCTTCCAGGGCCCGCGGTAGGGCGGGCGGCCGCTCCGGCGTGCATCCCAGCCGCACGATCGGGCTGGGGGCATGGCCAATCTGGGATTCGCCTTCGATGCGGCGGCCATCCTCAAGTTCGGCCCAAAGGCGCACATCGGCATTGGTGGCTGGCACCACCGTGCCTTGCACCGCCAGCACGCGACTGCTGGCGGTGATCGCCGATTCCAAGCTGCCGGTGATGGCGGTGAGGGCCGAGAGAAACAGGTTGCCGAAGCTGTGGCCCTCCAAGCCGGTGCCGGCGCGGAAGCGGTATTGGAACAGCCGTGTGAGCAGCGGTTCTTCAGTGGCCAGGGCCGCTAAGCAGTTGCGAATGTCGCCCGGGGGCAGCACTCCCAGCTCTCGGCGTAGGACGCCGGAGCTGCCTCCGTCGTCGGCCACCGTCACGATGGCGGTGAGGTTGCTGCTGTAGCGCTTCAGGCCACTGAGCAGGGTGGAAAGGCCTGTGCCGCCGCCAATAGCCACGATGGAGGGGCCGCGGTTGAGCCGGCGTTTGGCCGCCAGGGCATCCACCAGCAAGGTGTCTTTTTCAGGCGCCAGCGCCCTCTGAATCGTGCCGAAGCTGCGGCTCTGCCCCAGCCAGATCAGCCCGCCACCAATCAGCAGCACCAGTGGCCCGGTGATCTCCCTGGGCAACACTTTGGTGACGGTCTGCAGCGACCAGCGGATCGTCTCCAGCAACCAGTAGATCGGTTGGAGATCGGCCCACACGGCCGCGCCAAGCAACGCCAGCATCAGGCCGATGCCGGAGGTGAGCATCCAGCGCTTCACCACCAGCCCCGGTTGCAGCCAGCGGGCCGCACGCCTGGAGCGGCTCACCAGGTCTTGCTGACGCAGATCGCCCCGACCGACCCAGCTGGGCCTGGGGGTGGTGCGCTGGCTGCTGCGTGGGCTTCGAGCGCGCATCACCCCGGTTCAGTACTGGAACTGTACGGAGAAACCGCCAAGATGGCCCGGTTGCCTGCCTGTGAATCCGGTGCCTGCACCCGTGGTGGAAATGCGCGACGTGAGCGTGCGCTGGGGCAGCCGGAGTGTGCTCAGCGATGTGGATCTGAACTTGCAGCCCGGTGAACGGCTGGCGGTTGTGGGTCCATCTGGCGCTGGTAAATCCACCATTCTTCGTTTGCTGGCTGGGTTGCTGCTGCCCACCACAGGTGAGTTGTTGATTCACGGCATTCCTCAGACGTACTTGCGCCTGGATCAACGCCAACCACCCGATGTGCGGCTGGTGTTTCAGAACCCCGCGCTCTTGGCCTCGCTCACAGTGCGCCAAAACGTTGGCTTTTTGCTCGATCGCTTCAGCCGGCTCAGCGAAGCAGACATCCGTGAGCGTGTTGGGCTAGCGCTTGATGCGGTCGGCCTCGCCGGCACAGAAGACCTCTACCCCGGCGAATTGAGCGGTGGCATGCAGAAGCGGGTGAGCTTTGCGCGGGCTGTGATCGATGACCCCAGCCAGCCCGATGGCAACGTGCCCCTGCTGCTCTTCGATGAACCCACGGCTGGTTTGGATCCGGTGGCCTGCACGCGGATTGAGGATCTGATTGTGCAAACCACCAACCTCGTTCGCGGGACTTCGGTGGTGGTGAGCCATGTGATGAGCACGATCCTGCGCTCGGCGGATCGGGTGGTGCTGCTCTACGACGGCTTGTTTCGGTGGCAGGGATCTGTGGCTGACTTTCAGACCACAACCAATCCGTATGTGTTGCAGTTCCGCACCGCTAGTCTCAGCGGACCGATGCAGCCGGCGGAGCTCTGAGATCCATGCGCCGCAGTGTGCGAGAGGCGATTGTTGGCTTCACCCTGATTGCAGCCATCTCTGGGGCTGGTTTGTTCTGGTTGTGGCTCCGGGGAGTGTCGGTCGCAAGCCGCACCTGGCGTTTTCAGGTGAGCTTCGCTGATGCGTCAGGTTTGGCTGAGCGTTCGGCGGTGACCTATCGCGGGGTGCTGGTGGGCAACGTGGAGAAGCTCACCACCACTTCATCTGCGGTGGTGGCTGTTGTGGAGATCAATGACACGAGCCTGAAGCTGCCGCAGCCCCTGGTGGCGCAGGTGCAGGAAGCTTCTCTGCTGGGAGGTGATGCGGTGGTGGCCCTGATCGCCCCCAGCCGCCCCCTGCCTGCTGACACCCCAGGCCCCACCGCCTCAAACTGCAATTCCAGCCTCACGGTCTGTGATGGCGCCAAGCTCCAAGGCGTGAACGCGGCCAGCATCTCCAGCCTCACGATGACGATGCAGAAGCTGCTGGAGGAGGTTCAGCGCGAAAATCTGGTGCCCGAGCTGGCCAAGACCACACGCAGCTTCGATGAGACGGCCAAGGAGGCCACCAAGTTCATGGAAGACGGCCAGAAGCTGATCAAGGAGCTGGAAGCGGCTGTGAACAGTGCTCAGCCCACCATCGATAACCTCAACGCCTCCACCGCCAGCATTCGCAATTTCACCGAGGCGCTCGACAATCCCAAAACGGTGTCGGAGCTGAAAAACACGGTGACGAACGCTGAACAACTCACCGCCCGCTGGAACGAAGTGGGCGGTGATGTGGAGAAGCTCACCGCCGATAAGCGCTTCATGGATGGCCTGCGCAGCGTGGGCATCGGCCTGGGCAAGTTTTTTGATGAGCTTTACCCAGCCCAGACCGGCACCAGCAAGAACAAGCCAGCCGGGGCGGCCTCCAGCGCTAAACCGCGCTGATTGCCTCCATCGCAATCGCCGCGATCGCCTGATCGCTGGCCTTGGGCAGCTGCACATATTTGCCGCCAGCGGCATCAGCAAGGTCTTTGCCCATGCCGCTGCCGATGAACTTGCGCTCGGTGTCGATCACCAGCAGCTTGATGCCTAGGGCGCGGTAGCGGCTGGCCACTTGTTTCACCTCTTCCTTGAGGTCCACGGGCTCTTCCCCTTCCAGCTCCGGTTGGCCGAGGGACCGGCCCAGCGGCACATTGCCGCGGCCATCGGTGATCGCCACCACCACCACCTGGCCGAGATCGCCCGTGGCGAGGGCATTGGCGCCCACCCGGGCCGCCTGGGAGAGGCCGTGGGCCAGGGGCGAACCACCACCGCAGGGCATCGATTCGAGCCGGCGGCGGGCAGCGGTGATCGAGCGGGTGGGGGGCAGCAGCACCTCGGCTGCTTCGCCGCGGAAGGGGATCAGCGCCACTTCATCGCGATTTTCGTAGGCCTCCGTGAGCAGGCGAATCACAGCGCCCTTGGCGCTCTGCATGCGGTTGAGCGCCATCGAACCGCTGGCATCCACCAGGAAAATCACCAGGGCGCCGGCCTTGCGCTGCAGCTGCTTGGCGCGCAGATCGCCGTCTTCCACCACCACCTTGCGGTGCGGTTCCCGTTCCCGGCGGGATTTTTGATAGGGCGCTGCTGCCCGCAGGGTTGCGTCGACGGCGATGCGCTTCACCGGGCCGCGGGGCAGCATTGGTTTCACGTAGCGGCCGCGTGAATCGCTGAACACCACGGCGCGGCTGCCACTGCCGCCGGTTTTGGCTTTGCCGGCGTTGAACAGCAGCAAATCTGGATCGATGGCGATGGCCTCCGGATCGAGCATGAACTCTTCCGGGATCGCAGGCGGCGCTTGATCTTCAGGGGTGTCGTCTTCGTCGTTGGAGTCGTCGTCGTCGGGTTCGTCGGGTTCCTGCTCGTTCTCAGGCTGCTCGGGCTCTTCCGGCGGCTGCTCCCCTTGCGGGGGTGGCGGCGGCGGGGGCTCCATGGGCTGGTCGGGATCCGGCGGCGGCAGCTGCAGGGCACGCGGGGCGATCACCAGACGCACGGCTACCTGCAGGTCTTCGGCTTCCACGCGGTCACGGCCGCTGAGGGCGGCATGGGCGCGGGCGACGCGCACGGCATAGAGCTCACTGCGGTGGCCCTCCACGCCGCCGCGCAGGGCTTCGTTCACTAGATACGTGATTTGCTCGCGGGTGATCTGTACATCCGGCAGCCACTGGCGTGCCAGTAGCAGCTGGGTGGCGAGGGCGTCGGTGTCGTCTTGGAAGCGCTGGCTGAAGGCTTGGCTTGATTCCGCATGGCCCATGGCGCTGCGGGCGATCTCCACCCGTTGCTCCAGTTCCAGCACCTGATTGGCCGAGAGGGCAATCGCGAAGCGATCGAGCAGGTGATCGCGCACGGCCCCTTCCTCGGGGTTGTACGTGGCGATGAGCAGACAGCGGCAGGGATGGGAGAGGCTCAGCCCCTCACGCTCGATCCGGTTGTCGCCGCTGCTCACCGCTGCTAGCAGCAGGTTGGTGATGTTGTCGTCGAGCAGGTTGAGCTCGTCGACATAGAGCACGCCCCGGTGTGCTTCAGCCAGCAGACCGGGTTGAAACACCGCTTGGCCACTGGCCAGCGACGCGGTGACATCCACTGAACCCACCAGCCGGTCTTCAGTGATGCCCAGGGGCACCTGCACGAAGGGTGCCGGGATCACCTTGGTGGGCAGCAGGGCAGCGGCGTCGTTGCCGCTGGGATCAGCGCCCAAGTCGGTGAGGCGGCGGCGGGTGGGTTCGTCCCAATCGTCGGGGCGCTGGGGATCGATGTTGAGGGCGGCCGGTGCGGGCTGGCCGGCGGGCGCGGTGCCTAGATCGAGCACATCGATCGGCGGCAGCAGGGCATGCAGCCCGCGTGCCAAGACCGATTTGCCGGTGCCGCGGCCACCGGCGATCACCACCCCGCCCAGGCCTGGGTCCACCGCTGCCAGCAGCAACGCCAGTTTCAGGGTGCCGTGGCCGGTGATGGCCGCCAGCGGAAAGGCCCGCTGAGCGGCGTCGTTGGCGGGCTCTGGACGGGCGCTTGCAAGCATGGGCGGGCGCAATGCACCTACAGGTGGAGACAAGTCTCTCTGATCAGGCTGGTGCTGTGCCGTGGCGGCGCCGTGTTGGCCGGTGGTTGGTGCTGTTGGCGGCGGTGGCACTGGTGGTGGGGCTGGCGGATTGCTTCGATACCAACGAGGCCGACAAGCTGCCCCTCGCACTGCAGCGCATCCGGCCTGACTGGCTGCCAGGCGATTGGTATCTCAACCATCCCCAGCCCCATCAATGGCTGTTTCTGGAGTTGGCCGGGCGGGTGCTGAACAGCCTGGGGATGGTGGCAGGGGCGGTGGTGATCCGCTGCTCCGGTTACGCCCTTTGGTGTTGGGGGATGGCAGGTGTGGCGGCCGAGCTGGGCCTTGGGCTGCCCTGGTTGCTGGCTGGGTTGGCGCTGTGGTTGCCGCGGCAGGGAATGGTGGCGGGTGAATGGATGCTGGGTTCGGCGGAGCCGAAAACCTTTGCCTATGGCCTGTTGTTGCTGGCTTTTGTGAGCTGGCGCAGGAGCTGCTCCGGCTGGGCTGGGTTGCAGGCGGGCCTGGCCTGCTCGGCCCATGTGCTGGTGGGGGGCTATGGCGCCCTCTCGCTCGCCGCCCTGGCTTGGCTTCGCTCGGCCCAGCTGCGTATGCGTTGGTGGCCAGCTATCGCGGCCGCTCTGGTGGGTGCGTTCGCGCTCTATAGACCTGTGCTGGGCCGGCTGGTGCAGCTGGCAACACCAGCCCCGGCCAATCCGCTGCGGATGAGCCCCATCTGGCTTTATGTGCCGTTTCGCCATCCGCACCATCTGGTGCCCTCCACCTGGGGGCGGGGTTGGCTGCTGGTTGTTGTGGTGCTGCTGGGGTGGATGGTGGTGGGCCACTGGCTGCGTCGCGCCGCTGTCACGCGGTTGTCAGAGCCCGAGCTGGAGGCCTGCCGCGATCTCTGGCGCTGGTCAGCCCTGGCGCTGGTGCCTTTTGGGGTGGGTCTGCTGTTGAGCCTGGTGGATGCCGATGGCTTCGCGCTTCAGCTGTATCCCTTTCGCCTGGCCGACACCCTGCTGCCGCTCACCTTGGTGCTGCTGGGCGCCCGGGCTCTGCAGGCCTTGGTGGTGGAGCGAGGCCGCTTGAGCCGGAGTCTGCAGCCGATCGGAGCGGTTGCGGTTGCAGCACTGCTGCTGCTCGCGGCTGTGCTCACCAGCCGGGGTGCGGTGTTTCGCCCTGGGCAGGCCTTCGCCCCGCCGCCGGAGAAAGCCATGCTCTATCCATCGCTGATGGCCAGCACGCCCCATGGCGCTCGGGTGCTCACCCCGCCTGGGGGGTTCTCGGATCTGGCCTTGCGTACCAGCCGGTCTCCGGTGGTGCAGTTCCGCCAGGTGCCGGGGTCGATGGGATTGCTGGGGGAATGGGCCCGGCGGCTGGCCGAGCTGGCCGGAGGGGCGCACCAGCTGCGCGAGGGGCCTGGCGGCGCTGCGGCTGAGCGGCGGTTGATGAGTGCTTACACCAGGTTGAATCCCCAAGATCTGGCCACCCTCGCCCGCCGTTATGACGTGCTGGCTGTGGTGACCGGCGAAGGCCAGGCTGGCCCTGCCGGCTGGCAGCGCGTACCTGCGGGGGCCGCCTGGTGGCTGTGGTTGCCACCGCAGCGATGAGTGGCATGCGCGCTGAGCCCGGAGCTGCCCTGGCCATTGGCTTAGGGGCCAATCTGCCCACGCCTCTGGGTGATCCATGCAACACCCTGGTGGCCGCGCGGCCCGCGCTTTGCCAGCTGATCGAGAGCTGGGCTGGAGCGGTGTGCGAGCTGTGTTGGTCGCCTCTATTCCGCACGGCTCCGTTGGGCGGGCCGCCGGATCAACCCGACTATCTCAATGCTGCGGTGCTCGTTGCAGCTCCCCTGCAACCCAGCGTGGCCAAGGCTCGGGAGCTGTTAGCGGCTCTGCATCAGCTGGAGTTGCGCTTTGGCCGTGAGCGCCTGGAGCGCTGGGGGCCGCGCACCCTCGATCTCGACCTGCTGTGGTGGGGGGAGCTGCGCTGCGCTCGGCCCGAGCTGCAGTTGCCTCATCCCCGCTGGCACCAGCGCGGTTTTGTCGTGGCACCCCTGCTGGCGATTGAGCATCGCTGGGGTGCTGCGCTGCCTGTTCCGGCAGGGTTTGCCCCGCTGGAGAACCTGCTGGCAGCCAGTGAGGATGCCCCGCCACAGCAGATCACGACTGCCCTGCTCGGATGGTGAGCCGCTGCGCTGCACCACGTGGATGGGGCCTGCGAAGCTGGCTCCATTGCATTCCACTCGCACGCCATGGCGCCACTGCCAGCTCCAGAGCCTGCGCGCCATCTGGAGACCACCGCCAGCCTTGATGCCCGCAAGCTGCGCTTCGAGATCAACCGCGTGCAGCTGCCAATGGGCGTGGAGGGCAGCTTCGGTGTGATCAAGCACCCCGGTGCCTCGTTGGCGGTGCCGGTGCTTGCCGATGGCCGGGTGGTGGTGCTGCGCCAATACCGCTTTGCAGTGGCCACGCGCTTGCTGGAGTTTCCCGCCGGCACCCTGGACCCGGGCGAAACACCCCTCTCCACGATGCAGCGGGAACTGCAAGAGGAGGCGGGTTACAGCGCTGCGCGCTGGGATGCGCTTGGGGCGATGCTGCCCTGCCCCGGCTATTCCGATGAGGTGATTCACCTCTTCCTGGCCCGCGACCTCACGGAGCTGAGCGAGCGCCCTGCCGGCGACGACGACGAAGATCTCGAAGTGGTGTTGATGACCCCTGCCGAGCTGGACGCTGCCATCGCCAGCGGTGATGAATACCTCGATGGCAAGAGCATCACCGCCTGGTTCCGGGCCAAGCAGCTGCTCGGATTGGTATGAGCGCGGAACGCTGGTTGTTCTGGCATCGGCGCGATCTGCGCCTGGCCGACAACCTGGGCCTGGCCACAGTGGCTGCTGCCACTCCGGCGGTGACGGGCGTGTTTGTGCTCGATCCCGTCATCCTCGGTGCCCCCGATATGGCGCCGGCGCGGGTGTGGTTTCTCCTGGAAAGCCTGCGGGAGTTGCAGCAGCGCTGGCGCGATGCGGGCAGCCGCTTGCTGGTGTTGGAGGGGGATCCTGAGCAGCTCCTGCCTCAGCTGGCCGAAGCGCTGGCGGCGCCGGTTGTGGCCTGGAACCGGGACGTGGAGCCCTATGGCCGTGCCCGTGATCGGCGCGTGGCGGCGGCCTTGCAGGCGGCCGGCCGCAAGGTGCTCGTGGATTGGGATCAGCTGCTGGTGGCGCCGGAGGCGCTGAAAACAGGCGGCGGCGATCCCTATCGCGTCTATGGCCCCTTCCTGCGCAATTGGCGCGGTCAGGTGGAGCGCAAGGCTGCGGCGGGCTTCGCTCTCAGCGGTGGCGTGGAGCCCGTGGCAGCGCCGGCTGGCCTGGTGGATCTGGATCCAGAGGCCTTGCCGGAACCGCGCTCAGCGCTGTGGGCGCAGCTGCCGCTGCGCGACAACCTCCCCACACTGGAGGAGCTGGGCCATGCATTTGAGGGGTCGGACTTGTGCCCATGCCGGCCTGGAGAAGCCGCCGCTTTGGACCAGCTGCAGGCCTTCTGTGACGGCGGTGGTGCATCCAGCAGCCGCATTCCCTTGTTCGGCTACGAACCGGGCCGCAACATGCCGGGTGAGGCCGGCACCTCAGGGTTGAGTGCGGCGCTCAAGTTCGGCACCCTCAGCCCGCGCCAGGCCTGGGCCGCGGCCCAGCAGGCCCGCCAGGTGGCGGAAGCCTTAGGCGGCGCCGAAGAAGCCATCGCCTCGATCGGGGTGTGGGAGCAGGAGCTGGCCTGGCGCGAGTTTTATCAACAGGCGCTGTTTCACTTCCCTGAGTTGGCGGAGGGGCCCTACCGGCCCCAGTGGCGGCAGTTCCCGTGGAACAACCACCAGGGCCATTACGAAGCCTGGTGCGAGGGCCTCACGGGCATGCCGATCATCGATGCGGCGATGCGCCAGCTCAATGAGAGCGGTTGGATGCACAACCGTTGCCGCATGATCGTGGCCTCCTATCTGGTGAAGGATCTGATCTGCGACTGGCGCTGGGGCGAAACCGCCTTCATGCAGCGTCTGGTGGATGGCGATCTGGCGGCGAACAACGGGGGCTGGCAGTGGAGTGCCAGCAGCGGCATGGATCCCAAGCCGCTGCGCATCTTCAATCCCGCCACCCAGGCCAGCAAGTTCGACTCCACCGGCGCCTACATCCGTCACTGGCTGCCGGAGCTGCGCCACGTGAACACCAAAGACCTGCTCAGCGGTGAGATCGCACCGATGGAGCGGCGCGGTTATCCAGCCCAGCTGGTGAGCCACAAGCAGCAGCAGGCGCGCTTCAAGGCGTTGTACGCGGCCCTGCCCAAGCCCGCTGGCTGATCAGCACGCTTCAATCGGCAACGTTCAGGCCGCCACGGCAGCGGCTGCCGCACTGCCGCTGCGCTCGCCGCAAAGGGCTTGCAGCGCGTCGATCACCTGCTGCTGCTGCACGCTGCTCAGTTCGGGGAAGATCGGAAGGCTGAGCACTTCTGAGCAGAGGCGCTCGGTGATCGGCAAGGATCCGGGGCCGTAGCCCAGGTGGGCGTAAGCGGGCTGGCGGTGAATCGGGATTGGGTAGTAGATGATCGTGGTGATGCCAGCTTCCTGGAGCTGCTGCTTGAGCCAGTCGCGGCAGCAGGCTTCGGGGAGGCCGAAGCTGGCGCTGTCAGATGAGGGGGCGCAGCTCTGGTTGCAAGCTGGTGTTGGCGTGCAGGCGGGCACGCGCACCACGAACTGATTCCAGCTGTGGCCGTCGGGTCCGGCCTCGGGCAGGGCGATGCTGCCCGCCGCATCCAATTGGTTGCGGTAGCGGTGGGCGATGCTGCGGCGCAGCGCGATCCAGCGCTCCAGGTGCGGCAGCTTCACGTTGAGCACTGCGGCCTGGATGGCATCGAGCCGGCTGTTGTAGCCGAGGTCGGTGTGGAGGTAGCGGCGGGGCATGCCATGCACCGCAAGCTCACGGATGCGCTTGGCTAGGCCTTCATCGCGGCAGGTGACGGCGCCGCCGTCGCCGGCGCCGCCGAGGTTTTTGGTGGGGAAGAAGCTGAAGCAGCCCGCATCACCCCAGCTGCCCACAGGGCGGCCGGCCCAGCTGGCACCGCTGGCCTGGGCGCAGTCTTCCACCACCTTGAGGCCGTGACGCGCGGCAATGGCGCACACCCGCTCCATATCCACAGGCCGGCCGAATAGATGCACCGGCAGCAGCGCTTTGGTGGCCGGGGTGATCGCTGCTTCCAGCTGCTCGAGGTTGATCAGATAACTGCTCTCCTCCACATCCACAAACACCGGCGTGGCGCCTACGGCGCTGATCGCCTCAGCGGTGGCAAAAAAGCTGAAGGAGCAGGTGATCACTTCATCACCGGGGCCAATGCCCAGGCCTCGCAGCGCCAAGATGAGGGCATCGGTGCCGCTGTTGCAGCCCACCGCAAACGGGGTGCCCACCGTTTTGGCGAAGGCTTGCTCGAAGGCGGCGATCACGCCGCCACCGATGTATTGGCCGCTGCGTAACACTTGCAGAACGGCGGCATCAAGCTGCTCGCCTAGCGCATCGAGCTGCTCGGTGAGGCTGAAAGGGGGCACCTGCATAAAGGCAACCTTAAGGCCCCTGTTCGGATCACCGATCCGCAGTGGCCTCGGGGTGCCACTTGATGTTGCAGCCGATGGAGGGTTTCTGCTCAGGGCTCACGGGCTTTCCGGCCAGCAGAGCTTCGATGGCTCCGCGCAGATCGCGGCCATCGAGGGGCTGATCGTTGCCGGGGCGGCTGGCATCCAGCTGGCCCCGATACACCAGGTGATGCTGGTGATCAAACAGATAGAGATCGGGCGTGCAGGCGGCATGGAAAGCACGGGCCACCGCTTGGCTGGCATCGAAGAGATAGGGGAAGCTCCATCCGTGATGCCTGGCCTGCTCTTGCAGACCGGCGGGGCCGTCTTGCGGGTGGGTGCGGGTGCTGTTGCTGGAGATCGCCACGATCTGAACGCGGCTGCCGTAATCGCGCTCCAGCCGGGTTAGCTCCGGCTCGATGTGCTTCACGAAGGGGCAGTGGGCGCAGAGAAACAGCACCAGCACCGGCTTAGCGGCTAAGGCGTTAGTGCTCCAGGGTTCGCCGCTCTCGCCGCTGCCCACGGGCCCCTGGGCGCCCCAGATCTGCTCGAGCGTGAAGGCGGGCAGCGCTGTGCCGAGCGGCAGCATCGTGGAGGGGGTCAGCACCATGGCGGCGGCTCTGGCGGAGTTGGGGCAGGATGCGCCGATTGTGTCTCGGCTGGCCTTGCTTCGATCTGCGCTGCATCGCCCTCGCTGCTGGAGTGGCCTTCTGCTCACGGCCGCCCTGGTGGGCTGTGTACCCGCCCATCGCAGCGCCAGCTGGGCGCTCTATCCCCTGCAGCGCAACCAGCCCCACGACGGCCTGGCCGTGGTGAGCCAGCCCGACGGATACGGCCTGCACATCTGGCTGGAAACCGACACCAGCCAGGAGGGTGTCTGCCGGCCGCGCTGGTTGGCGGATCCCGCTCGGCTGTTCAACGGCAACGGCAGCGCTCCCTTCAGCTCTGGCTTGGCCACCCGCGCTGAATTTTTTGAGGCCGTGGCCCGCAAAGACGTGCAGCGGATGCTGAAGAGCGAGCTGGAGGCGTTGTGCAAAGCCCGCGCCCCCAAGGCCCAGTGGCAGTGGAGCGAACCGCCCCGCAAGCCCGCCGATGTGACGGTGCAGACCTTCCCCCTGGTGGAAGAGCACGACCTGCTGCCCTCCCCCTATGAGGTGCGCCAGCAGGAAGAGGAGCTGATGAACGGGGCTCCACCGGCTTCCTGAGCTGCGGCAGCCCTACTGCTGCGGGCTCCAGTCGGCCCACACCTCCCGTTCGGCGCGGCGCCAATAGCGGCTGAAGCGCCCCAGATCCACCCGGTCTTCCAGCGCCACAAAGGGCCGGGGCTCCAGCACCTGCACCGGGAGCTCCTGCTCCAGGGCTGCGCAGATCGCCGCCACCCGTGGGTCGGTGCCAGCGCTGGTCACGA
Organism: Synechococcus sp. LA31; assembly: GCF_018502385.1. Taxonomy (NCBI): domain Bacteria; kingdom Bacillati; phylum Cyanobacteriota; class Cyanophyceae; order Synechococcales; family Synechococcaceae; genus Synechococcus; species Synechococcus sp. LA31. Next base: position 1,934,819 of record NZ_CP075523.1, on the reverse strand, counting down.
TGCCATCGGCGCCATGGAACCGGGCGAAGGCGAGCACCTCGGTGGTCACATCGCCCTTGCGCAGGCTCACCGGCAGCTCCAGCAGGCACTCGTAGAGGAAGCCGATGCGCTTGAGGCTCACCGGTTGCGGCGTGCTCGCGGGATCGCCGGTGGTGGGGCTGCGGCCCGCCAGGAGTTCTGTGTCGAACACAAACACCGCCGGCCGGTCGGGGTAGGCCTGCAGGGCGGGATTGGCGGGGCCGAGGGCCTCGCCGTGAATCCAGAGGATGGGGTGCTGCATCGGGGGCTATGGGCGACGGCTGGGACGGCTCAGGGCGGCGTTGCCACCGGATGGCCGCGGGTTGTTGCGTTGGCGGTTGTTGTTCTCCACCGCGCGCACGCTCGGTATCGGTTTGAACAGCTCGGCCTCCAGCTGCTCGTAGCTGGCCTCGAACGGGCAGCCCTGCTCGCTCAGGGGACAGCGGCGGCAGTAGCTGCCATTGCTGTAGCGCTCGAGGTTGGCGCGATTGAAGAAGTAGGGCTTGTGGCTGAAGCTGCTGGCCACCCACTGCCAGCTGAGGTTGTTGCTGGCGGGGTCGCCATCGAGCAGGTGGCGCAGAAACCATTGGGCACCGGCCTGCCAGCGGATGCGGCGCCAATGCACCAGATAGGCCGCCAGCCACATGCGGGCGTGGTTGTGCAGCCAGCCCGTGCTGTGGAGCTCGGCGATGAAGCCATCCATGCAGGCCAGCCCGGTGCGGCCTTCGGCGGTGTCGGCGGGAAGCTCAGGGCTGTAGGCGCCGGGATGGTGGCCGGTTTTGAGCTCTTCTTGATCGCGCCAGATCTCATTGCCCAGCTGCTGCCAGAGGCGCTGCCAGTAGTCGCGCCAGCCGAGCTCATTGATCAGCTTTTCGCCGTCTGTGCGGGAGCGCAGCTTCGCGAACACGGCATCGCGCACCTCCGCCAGGCTCAGCGCCCCGTGGCGGATGTAGGGCGAGAGGCGCGTAACTGGGCCATCGAGGAAGTTGCGCCCCTTGGCGTACCGCGCCGGCTGGATGCGGCCCAGCAGCTGCTCGGCTTGGCGTCGGCCGCCGCGGATCGAACTGAGGTTGCCCTCGGCTTTTGGGAAGAGGCGTTGCAGCTCGGCCTCAAGCGCCTGGCGGCTCTCGAACTGGCGCGGCAGCTCGCCTGGCTGCTCGGGCCAGCTGAGCGGTGCGCCGCTAAGGGAATCGGTGGCCACGGGGTGGAGCAATCCAGGCGCCGATCCTGCCGCTTGGGGCCGGTGGCCGTGGCTGGGGGAGAATCCCCCGATCGCAAGCGCCCGATCCATGCTCCTCGACCTGCGCGGCAAGAAGGCCCTCGTCACCGGCATCGCTAACAACAAGTCGATCGCCTGGGGCATCGCCCAGCAGCTGCATGCCGCCGGCGCTGAGCTGGGGGTGACCTACCTCCCCGATGAGAAGGGCCGCTTTGAAGGCAAGGTGCGCGACCTCACCGCTCCCCTGGCCCCCACCCTGTTCGAACCCCTCAACGTGCAGGACCCGGCTCAGATCGAAGCCGTGTTCTCCCGGGTGAAGGAGCAGTGGGGCTCCATCGATGTGCTCGTGCATTGCCTGGCCTATGCCGGTAAAGACGAGCTGGTGGGCGATTACTCCAACATTTCCCCGGAAGGCTTTGGCCGCGCGCTCGAGGTGAGCGCCTACTCGTTGGCGCCGCTCTGCCGCTACGCCAAGCCCCTGTTCAACGAGGGCGCCAGCGTGATCACCCTCAGCTACCTGGGGGCTGAGCGTGCCATCCCTAACTACAACGTGATGGGCGTGGCGAAGGCGGCCCTGGAGGCCTCCGTGCGTTATTTGGCCGCTGAGCTGGGTGCCGAGAAGCAGGTGCGCGTGAACGCCATCAGCGCTGGCCCGATCCGCACCCTGGCCAGCTCGGCCATCGGTGGCATCCTCGACATGATCCACAACGTGGAGGCAAAGGCCCCGCTGCACCGCACCGTGACCCAAGACGAAGTGGGCGGTACCGCGGCCTTCCTGGCCAGCCCGCTCTCGAGCGGCATCACCGGCCAGGTGATCTATGTGGATGCCGGCTACTGCATCACCGGCATGTGAGCTCGGGCCTTCAGCCGCGCTGGTGACGGGAGAGGCTGGCGGCCGAGAACAGGAAGCCCTCTTCACGGGCGATGGCCACCACGGCGCTCACATCAGCGGCGGCATCGATGCGCTGCTGGATGGCGGGGTTGGTGTCGGCCTTGGCCAGAAAAGCCATAAGTTGAGCTTTTGACATGGGGTCCGTCGATAAGTTCAGTTGAACCCTAGGTCGCTCCGTGGCCTATCCCCCCGGCATGATCAGGTTTGTCGATCCCATGCCCCCAGAGCGGGATAGCCATGCGCACAGGCGAGATCCACCGCGTCACCGGTGAAACCGATGTGCGCGTCAAGCTGAACCTCGATGGCACAGGCGCCTGCAGCGCCAGCACTGGCGTGCCCTTTCTGGACCACATGCTCCATCAGATCAGCAGCCATGGGCTGATCGACCTGGAGATCAACGCCGTGGGTGATACCCACATCGATGATCACCACACCAATGAAGACGTGGGCATCGCCATCGGCCAGGCCCTGGCCCAGGCCTTGGGCGACCGGCGCGGGATCCACCGCTTCGGCCACTTCTTGGCACCGCTTGATGAAGCGCTGGTGCAGGTGGCGCTCGATTGCAGCGGCCGCCCGCATCTGAGCTTCGGTTTGCAGATCCCCGCCCAGAAGATCGGCAGCTACGACACCGAGCTGGTGAAAGAGTTTTTCGTGGCCGTGGTGAACAACTCCGGCCTCACCCTGCACATTCGCCAGCTCGATGGCGTGAATTCGCACCACATCGTGGAGGCTTGCTTCAAGGCCTTCGCCCGGGCGCTGCGCCTGGCCACTGAGATCGATCCCCGCCGAGCCGGCGCCGTGCCCAGCAGCAAAGGGGTGCTCGAGCGAGCCGGGGCCTGAGAACGAAAGAACTCCCATGCGTTATCGCTTGCTCTGGCTGGTCAGCCTGGTGTTTGTGGTTTGGATGATCTGGGCTGAAACCAGCTTTCAATACTTCGAACACCCGGTTGCCCAAGAACTCAAACTCACGCCTTCCAGCCTTTCGTTGGTCGTCGCTGCTTTTTTGTTGCCGTATGGCTTGATGCAGGTCCCTGTGGGGTGGATCCTGGATCGAGGCGTTGCTGAACGCTGGCTGATTGGGTCGGCTGCCATGGCCGCTGTTCTCACCTCCGCCTTTGGGTTGAGCGGTGATTTTTATGGTCTATTGCTCAGTCGAGCTGGGATGGGCTTGGCCTGTGCTGTGGCCTTCCCCGCTTCCGCGTTGCTGGCCCACCGGGCATTGCCACCGCAACGTTTTGCCTTGGCCATTGGTTTCACCGACAGCCTGCTGGGTGTTGGTGCGTCTCTCGCTGCCTTGATGCCGTTGTTTTTGGCGCCTGATCAATGGCGTTTGCTTGCTTGGTTTCAAAGCGGCGCGTTGATCCTGCTGGTGGTTCTGCCTGCATTCGCGTTGACCCGCCGCATCGAGGTCGCGCCCCGTGCCCTCCCAGTCCCGACGTCGCCCAACGCGCGCTGGAGCGCTTCAGGGCGTCGTCGGGTTCTCCTGGCGGCCTTGATCTATGCCTGGGGCGGGGGTTTGATTTTTGGTTTGGCTCAATACGGCTTGATCTCTGGATTGCAGCAGTGGAGTACGGGCTTGAAGATCTCTGCTTCCTTCTCGCTCTCTCTGGGAATGTCGCTGGGCATGGTTCTTTCGGGCTGGTTCGGTTCGGTGCCAAAGCGCAGGGCGCCCATGCTCCTGAGCGGTGCGGTGGCTGTGAGCCTGGCGTTCTGTGTGTTGGTTCTCGCCCAGGGGCTGGCGCAGGGCGTGGTGATTGCGGTGGCTGCCGTTTTGGGTTTGGGCGTTGGCACTGCTGTTTTGGCTTTCCCGATGGCGGAGGACGCCGCTCCTGCTGGATCAACAGCTCTCGCTGCAGCCTTGGTTAACTCAGTGGGCACGTTGACCGGCGCTTTGATGACAGCGGTGTCGGGTTTGATCTTGCAGTTGTCGCGGCCGGGCGACACAAGCCTGGTGCTCGTTGTGTACGGCCTGCTCTGCTGCGCGGGAATCGTCGTGGCTCTGCTGGCTCAGCGACTCTCGCCAGCGCCGCAAGTCGCTTAACACTCCGTTACGCGATGATCGGGGTCTGCGCCTGCCGCTGCCTTGATGACTACTGCTCCTGCTGCCGCTCCCGCCTACGACCGCGCTGATTGGGCCAGCGCCTTCCGCAATGTGGGCGTGGAGCTCGATGGCGTCGCGCTCACGGTGGCACGCGGCACGATCCCGCCGGAGCTCGAGGGCACCCTCTACCGCAATGGACCCGGCCGGCTGGAGCGCGGTGGCCATTGGGTGCATCACCCCTTTGATGGCGACGGCATGATCACCGCCCTGCGCTTCGCGGGCGGCCAGGCGGAGCTGCGCAACCGTTTCGTGCGCACGGAGGGTTGGCAGGCGGAGGAAGCGGCCGACAAATTCCTCTACCGCGGTGTGTTCGGCACCCAGAAGCCCGGTGGCATCGCCGCCAATGCCTTCGACCTGCGGCTCAAGAACATCGCCAACACCCATGTGGTGCGCCTCGGTGATCAGCTCCTGGCGCTGTGGGAGGCGGCTGAGCCCCACGCCCTCGATCCCCACACCTTGGAAACCCGCGGCCTCAGCCGCCTCGATGGCTTGCTGAAAAAGGGCGAGGCCTTCAGCGCCCACCCTCGCTTTGATCCCGGCCATCACGGCGCGCCCCGCATGGTGACCTTCGGCGTGAAGGCGGGCCCGCGCAGCACGATCAGGCTGATGGAGTTCTCCAGCGCGGGTGAACTGCTGGCCGACAGCAAGCACAGCTTCAAGGGCTTTGCCTTCCTGCACGACTTCGCCATCACCCCCAACTGGGCGGTGTTCCTGCAGAACGCCGTGGCCTTCAACCCCACCGGCTTCGTGCTCGGCCAGAAGGGTGCAGCGCAGTGCCTGAGCTCCAAGCCGGGAGAGCAGGGTCAGTTCTGGTTGATCCCCCGCAGTTCAGGCAGCGCCGCTGGCCGTGAGCCGCTGCAGATCGCCGCGCCGGAAGGCTTTGTGTTCCACCACCTCAATGCTTTTGAGGAGGGCGATGAACTGGTGGTGGATTCGATCTATTACGCCGATTTCCCCTCGATCGGGCCCGATGTGGATTTCCGCCAGGTGGATTTCGAGAGCATCCCCGAAGGTCAGCTGGTGCGCTGCCGCATCAACCTCATCGATGGCAGCGTGACCAGCGAGCTGCTCGAGGGTCGCACCTGCGAATTTGCGATGGTGAACCCCGCTCGGCAGGGCTTGGATGCTCACGTGAGCTGGATGGCTGTGGCCGAGCGCGAGCGGGGTAACGATCCTCTGCAGGCGATCAAGAAGCTCGATCTCCGCAGCGGGGAAGGCCGGGTGTGGAGCGCTGCACCGCGCGGGTTTGTGAGTGAGCCGGTGATGGTGCCCCGCCCTGGTGCCACGGCGGAAGACGACGGGTGGGTGCTCTGCCTGGTGTGGAACGGCGCCCGCTGCGGCAGCGATCTGGTGATTCTCGATGCAGCGTCGATGGCGGAGGCGGCCGTGCTGGAACTGCCCCTGGCGGTGCCCCACGGCCTGCATGGCAGCTGGGCGCCTGCAGCGGCTTGATGCCCTGGTTCTTGAAGCAGGAAACCTTCCTGCGTTCCTATGCGGAGATGAGGCCCCACCTGCAGGCGCATCGCGCCTGGGTGGAGCAGTTGCGTGAGGCTGGCACCGTGCTCAGCAGCGGCTATTTGGTGGACGGGGCTGGGCAGCCTGGTGGGGGCGGCCTGCTGCTGCTGCAATCTGCCGACTACGCCGAGGCGGAAGCCTTGGTGCTGCAAGACCCGATGGTGCGCAGCGGCGGCGTGGAATGGCGACTGCAGGAATGGCGGCCGTCAGTCGGTGATCTGGGCGTGGGCTGAAGGCTTGTTGGGGCTTGTTCAGTTGCATCTGGTTGTAGATCGCTGCAAAACCAGTTGCACGGCTCATCAGGGCTGCCCTTAGACACAAGGGAGATGCCCAGACACCCGTGGTTTCGCTCCGGTTCGCTGCTGTTGCTCTGAGTGCCCTGCCGCTGGCGGTGCCGGTTCAGGCTCAGCCGCTCAGCTGCAACGGCACCCTGCTCCAACTGCAGGTGCAGGAGCAGGGCAGTGCCGCCTTCGATCGCTTCAGCTTCAACCTGGGCCTTGAGGCCGAAGCCCCCACCAAGGCCGCGGCGCTCGATCAGCTGAATGCCCGACTGTCGGCAGTGCGCAAGGCGGTGACGCCCCTGGCCAGCGGCAAGCTCACGGTTCCGGCACCATCCACCTATCGCAGCGGCGCCGGCAGCGCAGGGCCCCTGCGTGAGCGGGCCACCACCACGGTGTCGGGCACGGTGAGCAAGGCGAATTACAACGCCTTGATTCAGGCAGCTGGCCGGTTGCCCGGCGTGAACCTGCGCGGCTTCACGGCGGAAGCGGCCAGTGGCAGTGCGGCCCAGCTGCGCACGCGGTTGCTGCGGGAGGCGTTGGCGGAGGGGCAGCGGCAGGCGCAGGCCACGGCTGATGCGCTGGGTCTGCGGCGGGTGCAGCTCCTACGCATCGACCAACGCGGCGGCAGTTCGATTCGTCCGATGCCCTACGCGATGGCAGCGCGCACTAGCTTCAATCCCGATGAGGCTCGGGCTCCTCAGAGCAGCGTGAGCCTGGGGTTGGACTACTGCCTGCAATGAATAGGGGCTAGCCAGTGCCTCGAGCGTTCGCAAGAGCAGCCGTTGGCAGTGGGCGCAACCGCTGCGCGGCCCCTTGAAGAGCTGCTGGAAATGCCAGGCCGAATCCACCTAGCCTGAAGCCATGCCTGTTTCAGCAGCCCATCGGCGCCACTGGCAGCAGCGGCTTGAAGCGGACGCTGTCGCGATCCGTGAGCGGCGCCATTGGGCAGAACGGCAGGCCCAATGGTCTGCCGATGCTTTGCGTGCCAAGTGGCCTCAGATCCATGCTGTGTGGCTGTTTGGTTCTGCTCTAGAGCCGGGCTTCACCTTGCAGTCCGATCTCGATCTCTGCGTTGAAGGGCTGCCCAGCGACGCGCTCCTGGACGCCATGGCTTTGCTGGATCACGTGGAGCTGCCAGGTTCACCACAGGCGCAGAGACTTCCTGTGGATCTGGTGCGGCTGGAGTCGCTACCGCCCCACTGGCAGCAGCGCATGCGGGAACGTTCTCGGCTTCTGGCGTGATGGCGTCGTTGCCCTCCGATCGTCGCCTTGCTGATCTCTGCCTTGATCTGCAGGTGGAGCGTTCCAAGCTCAGTGCGCTGGTGTTGAGCCTGGCCAATCTGCAGCGTGACTGGGACGTTGCAGAAGCCGCCGAGGAGCGCTCTGATGCTGCGGCCCTGCGGCTGCAGAGCCTCTACACCGGGATTGAGCGCTGTTTTGTGCAGATTGTGCGCGTGCTCAATGGTGCTCCTCCGGATGGAGCGGATTGGCATCGGCGCCTTCTCGAGCGGATGGGGGTGTCCACGGAGCTACGGCCAGCCCTGTTGGATGCCTCAACCGTGGCGGGGCTGGCGGAATTGATGCGTTTTCGGCATGTGGTGAGGCACCTCTATGCCTACGAGCTGGAGCGGGATCAGGTGTTGCGTTTGCTGCAGCGTGCTCTGGAGCTTTGGCCGGTGGTGGATTCGCAGCTGGTTTCGTTTGAGGCTTGGCTCACGGAGCTGTCGAGCTGAGTAGCTCTGATAGCCGCGGTTTCAACGCGGCAAAGGCCCGGCCCCGATGTCCGAGCCCAGCCTTCTGGCTGTGGGGCATCTCGGCAAAGGTGAGACCAGCTTCCGGCACGAAGAACACCGGGTCGTAGCCGAAGCCGCCTTCGCCGCGGGGCGATTTCAGGATCGTGCCGGGACAGATGCCTTCCACTTCCAACACCACCTCTCCATCCGGGTTGGCCAGGGCTAGGGCAGCGGTGAATTGAGCACTGCGGGCGACCGTCGTCGCCGCTCCTGCAGTGGCTAGCTCCTGCAGCAACCGTTCGATCCGGGCTGTGTCGGTGTCGGCGTAGCGCGCTGAATGCACGCCGGGGGCGCCGCCGAGGGCATCCACGCTCAGGCCGGAGTCGTCGGCCAGGGCCCAGCAGCCGGTGGCGCGAGCCACGGCTTCGGCTTTGATCCGTGCGTTCTCGGCAAAGGTGCTGCCGGTTTCCTCCACGTCTAGACCTTCGGGCTGCTGCTGGATGTGGAGCCCCAGATCGGCCAGAAGCTTGCTGAATTCGCGCACCTTGCCGGCGTTGCCGCTGGCGATCACGAGGGTGGTCATCAGATCCCCTCCGCTAGCTGGCGGGCCCAGGCGAGCACTTCGGCCACGCGGGCGTCGCTGGGAGCCTCGCAATAGAGGCGCAGCAAGGGTTCAGTGCCCGAGAAACGCAGCATCAGCCAATGGCTGGGGCCGAGGCGCAGCTTCACGCCATCGGTGCTGATCACCTCCTGCACCGCTGCACCCGCCACCTCCTGGGGCGGCGTGGCGGCCAGGAACTGCTCCAGCCGTTGGCGGGTGGCCATGTCGCGCAGGCGCAGATCAAGGCGGTCGTAGGAAGCGGCGCCACCGCAGCGCTGCTGCAGTTCGCTCACCCGCTCGCCCAGGGGCTTGCCACCTTCCACCAGGGCCTCGATCAGCAGCAGCGCCGCGTAGAGCGCATCACGCTCGGGCAGGTGGCCGCCGAAACCCACCCCGCCGGATTCCTCGCCGCCCACCAGCACCTCGCTGGCCAGCATCTCGGCGGCGATGTACTTGAAGCCCACGGCCTTTTCGATCACCGGGCGGTCCAGTCCTTCGGCCACCAGCTGCATCAGATCGGAGCCGCTCACGGTTTTGATCACGCTGCCCGGTAGCCCCTTGGCGCGGGCCAGGTGATCAATGAACAGCGGCATCAGCAGCTGGGTGCTGCAGAAGCGGCCGTGCTCATCCACCGCGGCGATGCGATCGCCATCGCCATCGAACACGATCCCCACGGCTGGCCGGCCTGCGAGGGTGGAAGCGCGCACCTCAGCGATCAGCTCTTTTAGGTAAGGAGCCAAGGGTTCGGGCGGATTGCCGCCGAACAGCGGATCGCGGTTGGAGCGGATCTCACGCAGGTGGTCGCTGGTGGCAGCGCCCTCCAGCAGGCGGCTGAGGCCACCGGCGGCCGAACCGTGCATGGGATCCACGATCACCTGCAGGTTGAGGCTTTGCAGCCCTTCACTCAGAGCAGCTGTGTTCACCTTGGCTTTGAGGCCCGCCAGGTAGGTACCCATGGCGTTAAAGCGCAGCGTTTCGCCGGGGATCGGCACGGTGATGCCGCCAGCTTCAAGGCGCCGCTCCACCCGCTGGGTGAACTCCCCTTCAACTGAGCCGCCGAAGGGGCCCTTGATCTTCAGGCCGAGCCATTCGGGCGGGTTGTGGCTGGCGGTGATCACCAGTGCCCCCAGGGCCTGGCGTTCCACCACGGCCCAGCTGGCGGCTGGTGTGGGGATCGCTGCTTCGGCCAGTACAGGCACCAGATCGGCGCCTCGCACAGCACTGCAGATGGCTTCAGCCAGCTCGGGCGCCAGAAACCGGCGGTCGTAGCCGATCACGATTTCGCGGCTGTTCAACCCTTCCGGTGCTGAAAATTCCAGCTCGCGGGCGGCGGCGGCGGCCACCGGCAGCAGCCGTTCCACGGTGATGTCGACCCCGAGGATGCCGCGCCAGCCGTCGGTGCCGAAGGCGATCGGGCTGGCCTCCAGGGGCAGGGGCGCGGACGCAGCCATCGGGGCAGAGGCACAGGGCTATACCACTGGTGCTAGCAGCCGGCTTGCCCCCTTGCGGGCGTGCAGGTGCCGGCAGGCCAGACGGCCACCTAGCGTGAGCACCGTGTCGAGCCAGATCCCGCTCAACGACCGGCTGTTGCGCAGCTGGCTGCGCTGCAAGCGCCGCGCTTGGTTGGATCGATTTGGCGACCCCGATCAACGGCTGTGGACGGCTCACCGCGAGTTGCAGCTCGATGAGCAGCGCCGCAGTTTCTCCACGCTCTTTCCCAGCAAGCCTGAACACGGTGAGGTGGCTGCTGCTGCGGGTGCTCCAGCGGTGGTGGGGCTGCGGTTGCGGGGGCAGGTGGCGGCCATGCTTGTGGAAGCCCACCCGCCTCTGCTGCAACGGGTGAAGGGCTCCAGCCGTTGGGGTGAACACGCCTACCGGCCGGTGATGTTTCGCCAGGGGCGCCGCACCACCCGTGAGCATCGGGTGGTGCTGGCGCTGTGGGGCCGCTTGCTGGGGGCAGAGCAGCAGGCGCCTGTGGCCAATGGCCTGGTGCTGGCCGGCGCTGGGCGGGGTCTCGAGAAAGAAACGCTCAACCTCGCCGGCAGCCTTCCCCGCCAGCTCGAGGAGGCCCTGGAGCGCCTGGCGGGCGATTTGGCACGCTCCAGCCCGCCGCCGTTGGTGGCCGACCGTAAGAAATGTGTGCTCTGCAGCTGGCGCGGTGCCTGTGATCAGGTGGCTGCCGCTGAGGGGCACCTCAGCGAAGTGAGCGGCATCGGTGCCAAGCGGCGCGACATGCTCCTGGACCTCGGCATCAACCGGCTGGAGCACCTCGCTGCAGCTGCGCCGGTGCAGCTGGCCGAGGCACTGCTGGTGCATGGCGAGCAGCACGCCGAGATGGCTGAGCAGCTGGTGACCCAGGCGCTGGTGCAACGCGATGGTGTGCCGTTGCGGCGGGATCCAGGCGCAGCCCTGCCGGAGTTGGCCTCAGCGCCAGGCGTCCTGATCTACGACATCGAATCTGACCCCGACGCCCGCGACGATTTCCTGCATGGCTTTGTGCGGCTGCCACGAGATGGGGATGGCGGCTGGCCCAGCGTGGCTGAAGCCGCCGCGGCTCCGTATCACCCCTTGCTGGCGCTACAGGAGCACGGGGAAGCACGGCTGTGGCAGCGGCTGCAGCGCCTGCTGGCGGCCTACCCCGATTGGCCGGTGTTGCACTACGGCGAAACCGAACTTCTGGCGCTGGTGCGCCTGGCCCAGCGCCAGGGCGCCAAAGAGCGCCAGATCGCTGCGCTGCGCAGCCGGATGATCGATGTACACCTGCGTCTGCGGCGCTATTGGTGGATGCCCACCAACAGTTATGGCCTCAAGGCCACCGCCAGCTGGCTGGGGTTCCGTTGGCGCCAGCAGGGGGTGGATGGAGCACGGGCGCTGCTGTGGTGGCGGCGCTGGCGCCTCGGCGGTGACGGCCCCGAGGGCCGCGGCTCCCGCCAAAACCTGCGGCGCATTTTTTGCTACAACCACGATGACGCCTTGGCCACCTGGGCGGTGGCCCGCTGTTTGCTGGAGCAAGACGAGCCTGTTGAGCTTTGAAGTTCAGCTCTGACCGCCGGCGCCCACCGGTGGTGCCACAAACCCGGCCGGGACGCTGATCTCAAGGGTGATCGCTGTGGAGCCCTGCCCATCGCCGCTGCTGGTGAGCAGCTGAGCTTGTTCCAGGGCGCCGCGCCGCACCAAGGCCAGCCCCTCCAGGCCCTCAGGCCCCACCAACGCTGATGTGATCACGCCGGCCCGCTCGCCTCCCGCTGCGGTGAGGGTGGTTCCGGGGGTGATGGCGCCGGTGTGGCTGCAGCGCCAGTAGCGCAACTGCTGTTTCACACCGTCGTAGGTGGCGAGTTTGGCCAGGGTTTCCTGGCCTACATAGCAGCCTTTGTTGAGGCTCACCCACGGCGCCAGTCCCAGCTCGAATGGGTTGGTGCTGTCGTTGAGTTCGCCTGGTGCAGCCGGGAAACCCTGGCGGATGCGCTGGCGTTCAGCGGCCTCAGGATCGAATTCCGGCAGTGCCTCCAGCCAGGCAGGGAGAGCCTCGCCGTGGGTTTGCAGCCAGGCGGGTTGGTTGGCGCCGGCGCCAAGGTTGACCCCCGGTGCCATCAGGTTGGCGTGGCTGCCGTCTGGCGCTGCAGCCCCCATCCATCGCACCAGCGTGGCGGCTTCCACCGCACCAAGCTTGACGCGGTCTGCCGGGAAGAGCACCCGATCAAGGGCCTGATGTACCGCCGGGCCATCGCCGGCCAGCACCAGCAGATCGGTGCCGCTGTCGTCGACGCGCACCAGTGCCAGGGCGCGCATGCGGCCGGTGGGGCTGATCAAACAGGTGGGCAGGCAGGCACCGCTTGCGGCCAGCTCAATCGCCTGGCTGCTCTGGCCGTGCAGAAAGCGGCGCGCATCGGCCCCCTCCAGCCGCATGCGGTGGATGGGGGTGCTCCAGCGGGCTGAGGCTGCGCTGCTCATGAGCGGGCCGCGGCAGAGACGGCGGCCACCTCTTCCAGCAGGAACAAACTTTGCAGCTCCAGGCCCGCGGCGGTCATCGCCTCGAGGCCCCCTTCCTGCCGATCCACGATCGTCACCACCCGCTTCACCGTGTAGCCCGCTTCCCGCAGCTGGTTCACGGCCTTGAGCGAAGAGCCGCCGGTGGTCACCACGTCTTCCAGCACGGTGATGCAGCTGCCGGGCTCCGGTAATGGGCCCTCCAGCCAGGCGCCGGTGCCATGGCCCTTGGCCTCTTTGCGCACGATCAGCGCATCGAGGGCACGGCCGCTCAGGGCGGCGGCCACCGCCACGCCGCTCACCAGGGGGTCGGCGCCAAGGGTGAGGCCGGCTACGGCTACGGCGTCTGGCTCCACCAGCTCCAGCATCTGAGCCGAGAGCAGCGCCAGGCCCTGGCCGCTCAGGCTCACTGGTTTGCAGTTCACGTAGTGGTTGCTGGTGCGGCCCGAGGCGAGGGTGAAGCTGCCGTGCCGGTAGGCCCGCTCTGCCAACAGCCGCAGCAGCAGCTGGCGTTGATCAGCGCTGGCCTGGGGGAGGGTTAGCAGCTGGGTCATGCCTCTGGCGTTAGGCGGTTGAGCTGTCTAGTTTGCGCCCAGCGTGCGCGAGTGATGGCAATGGCCGGGAGTGGATCCTTGGCAGGAGCGGCAGCTGTTGCTGCGGCTGCAGTTGCAGTGGGCTGGCAAGGGCTGCCCGTCCAGGCGGGCCCGGTGGTGTGCACCACCACCTTGGAAGCTCCACTGGCCGGCTCTGGCCCTGTGGCGGTCACGCGCTGCGGTCCGGTGGTGTCCACGCCGCAGCTGGTAGAGCGCCGCTTCTACAGCTACACCTCGCCCTACGCCCGCGGCATCGATATCACCCATCAGATCACCGACATCCTTGGCATCGCCATGGGCGGCGGCGATGGCACCAAAGTGATGGGATTCGGCTTCCCCGATCAGACGATCGTGTGGGATGGCTCCGCCCTTGAAAACACGTATCAGGTGCTGCTCGAGCAGCAGAGCAATCCGATGCCCTGGCGCACGGCCGATGTGAACAACGGTTTCTGCCAGGGCTTGCCCCAGGGCCGTTGCAACAGCCAGAGCTCGCCCACCAGTTGGCCGCAACCGGGTTCACGCGGGATCCGCGGCCTGTGGTAGACACCCACTGCGGTTCGCCGCACGGGGGTCTAGCAATCTGGTGAATGCAGCGGACTCATAATCCGCCTTAGGCGAGTTCGATCCTCGCGACCCCCATGGATGAAAAGACCTTTAAGTCCGCCTAAAGTGTTGAATTCCCAGGCCTGAGAGCCTGCACACCGAGGGTTATGGCGAACGAAGTTGGAATCAATGTTCTTCGCTCGTCGAAGGGAGCCAGGGTGCGTGCAGGCGATGTGCTTGGTGTGCTCTATTCGGGCTCTTTATTGGATGGAGATGGTGCGCCCTTTGACGCCAATTACGACTTCGCGACCTTTTCGGCAATTCCGGCGCGGCAGCTGTTCACGTTTGAGCTCGGTGGCGCTCAAGTGATCCAGGGTTGGGATCAGGCTCTTGCTGGTCGTCGACTCGGTGAGGTGCTTGATCTCACGATTCCATCCGAGTTGGCCTACGGCAGTGCTGGCGCTCCGCCCTCGATCCCTCCAAATGCGCCCTTGCGTTTCCGTGTTGAGCTGGTTGGCTCCATTCCGGCTGGCGAGTCTGAGGCGATCTATCCCTCCTACTCAGAGTTGGGTTTGAGCAAGAAGCTCTTCAAGCAGCTCAAGGCAGCCAAGCCCAAAGTTGCCGAGCGAAAGATTGGAACCGATGCTGCTGATCTCCTTACTGGGGGTACTTCTAAAGATCTCCTGATCGGCCTTGGCGGTGATGATGTGCTCCAGGGCAACGGCCAAGCCGATGTGTTGATTGGCGGCCCCGGTGGGAGCCGCTATGTGTATGCCGATCTGAATGATTCCCCTGCCCGCCGCGGCCGCCAGGACAGCATTTTGGGATTCCAGTCTTCCAGCGATTCGATTGATCTTTCGCTGCTCGGCGATTCTCTGGTTTACATCGGCAAGCGTGCATTTAGTCAAACAGCTGGAGAAGTGCGGTTTGCCAAAGGCTCTCTGCTGCTGGATCACGACGGTGATGGGCGGGCGGAGCTGGAGATCCTTCTGACGGGCGTGAAGCGCTTCAGTGGTGGCAGTCTTGTGCTGTAAGTCTGTCTCGATCAGATCTGCGGATCGGCCTGATCCTTCCGGACTAGGCCCTGCTGAAGCAGACTTGCTACCTCCTCTTCGGTGAGTTCGATCCGTTCGACTCCCATCTGAACCCGATGCGATTCCTGGCACCGGCAGCCCTGCTGGTTCTGCTGGCCTTCTTCGCTGCCTCGGAATTCGCCCTGATCCGGCTGCGGCCCACGCGGGTGCAATTGCTCGAGGCCGATGGTGAGCGAGGTGCCACGGCGGTCGCGAGGCTGCAGCGCCGCCTGCGCCGGGCCCTGCTGGCCACTCAGCTCGGGATGACTCTGGCCCTCGTGGCCCTCGGTTGGAGCGGCCGCGGGTTGGCGGAACGCTGGGGCAGCGGTGCGGCTGGCCGCTGGTTGGGGCAGGCCTGGCTGGATGTACTGGTGTTTGTGGCTCTGGTGCTGGTGGCCACGTTGCTCGGTGGCCTGGTGCCCAAGGCCTGGGTGCTGCATCGCCCTGAGGCAACGGCCTTGCGTCTGGCGCCGGTGCTCGAGGCAGTGATGCGCAGCCTGGGCCCATTGCTCGTGCTGCTCGAACGGCTTGGCAATGGCCTGTTGCGTCTGCTGGGGCTGCCGCGCAACTGGGATGAGTTGGTGCCGGCGCTCTCGGCTGGAGAGCTGGAAACCCTGATCGAATCCAACAGCGTGATCGGGCTGATGCCCGACGAGCGCGACATGCTGGAGGGCCTCTTTTCCCTGCGCGACACCCAAGTGCGCGAGGTGATGGTGCCCCGCTCCGGCATGGTCACCCTGCCGCTGGAGGTGCGCTTTGCGGAGTTGATGGAAGCAGTGCACAGCACCCATCACGCCCGCTTCCCCGTGATCGGCACCTCCCTTGATGATGTGCGCGGCCTGCTCGATCTGCGTCGCCTGGCAGAGCCGATCGCTAAGGGGCTACTGCGCAGTGATTCACCCCTGGCGCCTTACGTCACCCCGGTCACCAAGGTGCAGGAAACCACCCCTTTGGCTGAGTTGCTCCCCGTGATCCGCAGCGGCGAGCCGCTGCTGTTGGTGGTGGATGAGCACGGCGGCACCGAGGGCCTGGTGACGATTTCCGATCTCACCAGCGAGATCGTTGGCGACGAGGAAGACCCGGAAAACCCGGAAGACGACCTGCAGCAACTGCAGGAGCACAGCTGGCTGGTGGCTGGTGATTTGGAGATCTACGAGCTCAACCGTGAACTGAGCCTGCAGTTGCCCGAATCCGATGAGCACCACACCCTGGCCGGCTTCCTGCTGGAGCGGCTGCAGCACATCCCATCACCGGGCGAGAGCTTGCGCTGGAAAGGCCATCAGTTCTTGATCATGGCCATGGACGGCCCTCGCATTGAACGGGTGGAGATCACCCGTCGGGCCATCGAACCTGAATCAGACGACACCTGATCGTCGTGGTGGAGGCCCCTGATCGTCGATAATTTCAGCGTCTGATCGCCAGCGCCATGCAGCCGGTTCGCGTTGGAGTGGTCGGAATCGGAAATATGGGCTGGCACCACGCCCGGGTGCTGAGCCTGCTGCGCGATGCCGAGCTGGTGGGTGTGGCCGATCCCGATCCACACCGAGGAAAGCTGGCGGTGGAGCAATTCGGCTGCCGCTGGTTCGCCGGCTACGAGGAGATGCTCAGCGAGGTGGAGGCGGTGTGCATCGCTGTCCCCACCCTGTTGCATCACCGCGTGGGCATGGCCTGCTTTAACGCCGGCGTGCACGTGCTGATCGAGAAGCCGATCGCTGCCACCCAGGAGGAGGCCACCCAGCTCAGCGCTGCTGCCGAGAAAGCCGGCCGCTTGCTGCAAGTGGGGCACATCGAGCGCTTCAACCCTGCCTTCCGCGAGTTGGTGAAGGTGGTGGCTAACGAGGAGGTGGTTGTGCTGGAGGCGCGTCGCCACAGCCCCAATCCCGATCGCGCCAACGATGTGTCGGTGGTGCTGGATCTGATGATTCACGACATCGACCTGGTGCTCGAATTGGCCGGCTCCAAGGTGGTGCGCCTGGCCGCCGCCGGTGGCCGCAGCGCCGAGGGTCCGATCGACTACGTGAATGCCACCCTTGGTTTTGCCAATGGTGTGGTGGCCAGCCTCACGGCCAGCAAGATGGCGCACCGCAAGATCCGCAGCCTTTCGGCCCACTGCCGCAGTGCGCTGGTGGAAACGGATTTCCTCAACCGCAGCCTTCAGATTCACCGCCGCACCCAGCTGTCATTCACGGCTGATCACGGCGAGCTCCTCTACCGCAACGACGGCTTCATCGAAGAGGTGAGCACCTCGCCGGTGGATCCGCTGGTGGCGGAGTTAGAGCACTTTCTTCAATGCATTCGGGGTGAGGAGCAGCCGGCGGTGGATGGTCCCCAGGCCTCCCGCGCCCTGCTGCTGGCGGATCTGATTGAGCAGTGCGTGGAGCAGCCCACGCTCTGCATGACCCTCGCCCAGCCGATCTAGGCCGGTTGCAGTTCCGCCAGCTCCTTGAGCGCCAGCAGCTGCCAGCGGCGGCACTGGGCCGGTGAAGAGCGGTAGAAGCCATCCCAAGCTTCGGCCTTGTGGGAGGGGTAATTCGCGGCGGCTTGTTCGGGATGTTGCTGCTGCCACCCCACCCGCACGGCGTGGCCGATCACCACATCGAGGGCCAGGTCGTCGTCGAAGCCCACCTGGGGATTGGCATCCACGAAGGCGATCAGCGTGATCAACGTTTCCACGCACAGCCGCCGGTATTCCGCGGCTTCAATCTTGCTGAGTAGGTGCTCCACGTGGGTGGCGAAGTTGCGCTCGCCGGGGGTTTTCTCCTTCAGCAGGGCGCTCTCGAGTCGGTTGCGGCGCTCAAGCTTGTCGCCGATCACCAGGCCGCGGCAGTGGTGCAGCAGCTCCCAGATGCCGGGGTGGAAGTTGCGCGGCACGATCTGCAGTGCACCCATGCGCTGGCGGTGCTTGAGCCAGCAGCCACTCTTGGGCAGCTCCTCGAGCGGGTCGGGGGCTTCCCAGCGCACCCGGCCGCTCACATGCAGCTGCTCTTTGCGCTGCAGCGCCGCCTTGGCATGTTCCACGTCTTGCAGCACCTGCCTTAAGCGCCGGCAGATCGCATGGGGTGGCTCATCGCAGAGCGCTTCGAAGGCTTCGATCGGTGTGAGATCGCGCTCCCCGGCCAGTTCGCTGGTGAGCAGGAGCAGCAGCTGACCCAATTGCAGGGTGAGGCTGCCGCTGAGCAGGGCGGGTTCGCGCCGGGCCACTCCATCGAGGGCCAGCAGCAGCTCCTGCTGCAGCATCCATTCGCGGCCGTCTTCACCGCTGAAGCGCTGAATCAT
Organism: Synechococcus sp. LA31; assembly: GCF_018502385.1. Classification (NCBI taxonomy): domain Bacteria; kingdom Bacillati; phylum Cyanobacteriota; class Cyanophyceae; order Synechococcales; family Synechococcaceae; genus Synechococcus; species Synechococcus sp. LA31. The sequence goes on along the minus strand of NZ_CP075523.1, from coordinate 1,916,987 downwards.
CGCGGCGATTCCCAGGCTGTCGGTGGGTTGGCTCAGCAGTGAGTTGTTGGTGTAGTTGCGCCCCACCACCACTTGCTTCTGGCGCACCAGAAGATCGGTGAGGGCATCTTCGAGCTGGGGGTGAATCAGGCCCAGCGAGCCAGCGCAGCGGCGCACCACGTTCCAGTTGGCATCGGCCAGAGCGCGGCGGTAGATCTCTTCGAGCAGGGCCTGGGGTGTGGCGGTGCCGCCTGGCCCGCTCAGGGCTGCTTGAAGCCCGAGGCGATGCACCAGTTGCTCGAGCAGCTCCGCCTGCTCCGGCAGGGAGGTGCTTTGCCAGAGGCGATCGGTGAGGTGTTCGAGCGGTGATTCCTCTAGCTCCTGCTCTTCTTCAGCGGTGAGTGGTTGCTGCTCGGTGCTGGCCCGCAGCAGAGCTGGCGCCGGCTGGCTGCGCTGTTGTCCCTGGGGTTGGGCATGGGCCGGTAGCTCGGCCCAACTGGCCTGCTCCATCAGCTCCTGAAGCGGAGCCAGTTGCACGGCCACACCATTCACCAGCCCGCTGCGTAGTCGCTCGCCCAGGCGCAGGAAGGAGTCGGCGCTGCGCTGGAAGGGGCCTTCCTCCACCGGGATCAACAGCAACGGTGCACCCACACCCCGCCAATGGCGCTGGAGCTGGCTGATCTCGTTCTCCACCGCATCCACCAGCAACTCGGGGTCGTCGGAGAGGTAGTAGGTGCTCTCCTCGAGCACCGCCGGCAGGAAGGCCAAGGGGGTGCCGCTTTGGCGGTAGAGCCGGGCGGTCGCCATCGTTTCCATCCGCTGCGGCGGGTGACCGCTCAGCCCCAGGCGTGGGTTGGCCCCCACCGCCGCCATGCGTTCGCCCAGCTCCGCCGAGCTGGCGATCGCCACCGAGCTCGGGCGGGTGACCGCCAGGCCGGCCTGCTCCAGGGCTGTGGCGATGTGCTCCCGCGCCGGCACGAAGCTCACCAGCACCTGCTCGGCGCCAACGCTGTAGCCGAGCCGGCGTCCGCTGGGGTCGAGGTCGTTGGGTTGGAGCAGGCCCAGGAGCATCAGATCACCCAGCCAGGTGAGGCTCTGGGTCCAGAGCAGCGGCACGTTGTCATTGGGGATGCGCGCCTGGCTGCCGGGCCGGCGCCGCTCTGCCTCCACAGCGTCTTGTGGCACCACGTAAAGCTCAGGCAGCAGCGGCACGCCGTTCACCTGCACCGCCACCCGGTCGAGCCGTTCGCGCCACTGCCAGGCCTCGCTCCAGCGCTCCTCACAGCAGGCGGTGATCAATTCGTAGGCCAGAAACAGCGGCCACTCGCATTCGATGTGCTCGAACTGGGCCAGCTCTTCCCGTTCGTAATGAAGTCGGTTGTGGTCTTCCACCACGGTCTGGTGGCCGTCCCGGCGGAAGCGCTTGTAGCCGTAGGGCCCGCCCAGCTCGTTGCGGATCTTGGTGCGGGTGCGCTCCACCAGGGCTGGATCCTCCACGGCCCAGGCGGGGTAGCCGATCACCGAGAGGCAGGCGGCATCCACCTCCTTGCTGGCCGATTCGCGCGGCAGCAGGCCCGTGAGGGCGCGGCGCAGGCGCACGATGGCGTCGTGGGGAATGTGAAGGCTGCACTGGCCGTTGCCGTGGGGGCCGTAGAGGTCAAGGCCCTCCAGGGCTTCCAGTGCGGCTTTCACCAGGCCGATCGAGCTGGCGTTGCGCTCCGGTAGGCCGTGGTTGCCCTTGTCGCCCCGCTCCCAGATGCCGTAATCCCGGACCCGGTAGGCCCGCGCCACGTAGTACACCAGGTTTTGCAGGAAGTCGCGCTCATGGCTGGTCTGCACCACCACCAGGCCGGAGCGGGTGAGCTGCGCCAGCTGCAGCAGAAAGAGAGCGGTGGCATCGAGCTGCAGATGGCCCCAGCCGTGATCCGGCACTACCGGTGCGCCGCTAGCGGTGTCGTATTTGGCGTGCAGTGCGTCGAGCGGTTCAAGGCTGTGTTTGAAGCGCTCCACCTTGTGGGCTTGGCGCAGCATGGCGTTGAGCAGGCCGCGCATCAGCTGCAGCACCCGCTGCTCCAGTTCAAACACACGGGTGGTGGCACCGCTCAGGCGGCGGTGCGCCAGGGCTAGCCCCCACACGCACTGAATCGAATACACGCAGTCGCGCACCCAGGCATCGCCGTAGTTGCCGTGCACGGTGTGAGCCGTGCTGGCGGGCAAGAGGCCGGTGATCGGATCCTGGCGCTGCAGCACCACCTGCTCGATCTGACCATCGAGCTCCTGCAGGCGCTGCCAGGCTTCGGCTGCTGTGAGCTGCATGGGCTCCGTTGGGCCGGCCATGGGTGCGCTGCTGAGCATCATCGGCGCAACGGAACAAGGGTGCAGCCATAGATTCTCTCGCGTGGCCCCTGCGCTCGATGGCATCAATGGCGACGGATGCGGCTCGCACCGGCTTCACGGGGCCCACTAAACCCCCGTCATGGACGGTGACCCAGGTGCTGGGCGTTCAGGTGGCTGTGAGCCCCAATGTGTTCGCGGCTGCCCTCGAGCTCAAGCAGCGCGGCGGCGGCCAGATCGTGACCCTCAATGCCGAGATGACCATGGCCGCCAAGGCCGATCCGGCCCTCGGCAGCGCCATCGCCCATGCAGATCTGGTGATTCCCGATGGCGCCGGTGTGGTGTGGGCTCTGGGCCGCCAGAGCTACCGGGTGCGCCGCAGTCCCGGCATTGAGCTGGCTCGCCAGCTCCTGGTGTATGCCGCCGCTCACCGCTGGCGGGTGGCCTTGGTGGGAGCAAGCCCAGAGGTGATGGATCTGCTGGTCGCGCGGCTGCAGGCCGAGATCCCTGATCTGGATGTGGCCTTTGCCATCCATGGCTACCAGGATCCTGAGCAATGGCCTGGCATCGAGCAGCAGTTGCTGGCGGCCCAACCGGATCTGGTGCTCGCGGCTCTCGGCGTGCCGCGCCAGGAAACCTGGATTCAGCACCTGCATCCCGGTCAGCCGGGGCTGTGGATGGGTGTGGGCGGCAGTTTTGATGTGTGGTCGGGCTGCAAGCAGCGCGCGCCCGAATGGATGGGGCGGCTGCAGATCGAATGGCTCTACCGCCTGATTCAGGAGCCCAGTCGCTGGCGGCGCATGCTCGCCCTTCCGGCCTTCGCCTGGGCGGTGCTGCGCAGGGGCTGATCAGCTGGCCGGTGGCGCATGAACAAGCGGCAGAAGCTCAGCCTCTGCCGCTTGTTCGCATCAGAGCTGAAACTTGGCTTCAGCGGAAGCCCACTGAGGCCTGCCACACAAAAGCCAGCAACAGGAACAGCACCGGAATGATCGGCAGGATGTCCACTAGGGGCCCAAAGGCCTGATAGGCCTCGGGCAGCTGGGCCATGGTCTGCAGGGCGTAGGCGGCCATCCCGAAACGTGCATGAGCTAGAGGCGGACGCTACCACGTGTGTGCAGCTGGAGAGTCGGGTTTCCAGGGAGCGAAATCCTCTGCAAAACAGCCGTCGCGAATGGCGCGTGCCATGGCGCTGCTGAAGCGCACCAGCTGGGTGATGTTGTGCAGGCTCAGCAGGATCTTGCCCAGCAGTTCATCGGTCTTGATCAGGTGGTGCAGGTAGGCGCGGCTGTGCACCGTGCAGGCCGGGCACGGGCAGCTCGGATCAAGCGGGGTGTGGTCGTGGCGGAAGCGGGCGTTCTTGAGGTTCCAGCGTTCGCCCCCGACCAGCGCGGCGCCGTGGCGGCCGAGGCGGGTGGGCAGCACGCAATCGAAGACATCGAAGCCATTGGCCACCGCGATCGCCATCTCCGGCAGGGTGCCCACCCCCATTAAGTAGTGAGGTTTGTCCTCGGGAAGCAGCGGCCCCACCTGGCGCACGATCCGGTGCATCTCCTCAGCCGGTTCGCCCACGCTCACCCCGCCCACGGCAATACCGGGCAAGCCCATGGAACTCACTACCCGCGCCGATTCCTCGCGTAGATGCGGGAAGCAGCCCCCCTGCACGATGCCGAACAGGGCCTGATCGGCTTTGGTGTGGCTGCTGATGCAGCGCTCCAGCCAGGCGTGGGTGCGGCGACAGGCGGCGGCCACCTCGCTTTCGCTGGCGGGATAGGGCGGGCACTGATCGAAGGCCATCGCCACATCGGCGCCCAGGGTCATCTGGATCGCCATCGAGCGCTCGGGGGTGAGGTCGATGCGGGCGCCGTCGCGGGGGGAGCGGAACACCACGCCCCGGTCGTTGATGGTGTTGATGTCGCCCAGGCTGAACACCTGGAAGCCGCCGGAGTCGGTGAGCATTGGCCCATCCCAGGCCATGAAGCGGTGCAGGCCGCCGCCGTCGGCCACGATCTGCTCGCCGGGCTGCAGGTGCAGATGAAAGGTGTTGGAGAGCACCATCTCGGCGCCGGTGGCCTGGAGCTGGGCGGGCGTCACACCCTTCACCGTGGCCAGGGTGCCCACCGGCATGAACCGCGGTGTTTTCACAACCCCATGGGGGGTGTGAAAGCAACCGCAGCGGGCGCGGGTGTTCGGGCAGTGGGCCGTGATCTCAAACGCGAACACCAGCGAGGCAGCAGGATTGGCTGATCCCATCGTTGCTGGCCGTGGCCAAGGCCTCGTTTCGCGCCGCCTGGCTGGGGGATCTGGCCGGGGCCTGGATCTTCTACAGCGTGCTGCCGCTGCCGCCGGGAATCAGGCCCCGCTTTGAGCGCATTGCCCGCTTCGCCCCCTGGGTGGCGCTGGCGATCGGGGGGCTTGAGGCGCTGCTCTGGTGGCTGCTCGCGGGGGCTGGTCTCGTGCCCCAGCTGGCGCTGGTGTTGGCCCTCAGCAGCTGGCTCAGCGGTGGGTTGCATCTCGATGGGGCCATGGATACCGCTGATGGCCTGGCAGCAGGCCCCAAGCGCTGTCTGGAAGCGATGGATGACAGCCGCGTGGGTGCCAGCGGGGTGCAGGCCCTGTTGCAATTGCTGTTGTTGCGGGCGGGTGGCCTGGCCCTGCTGGCCGCGGCAGCTCCCTGGGGGTTGGTGTGGGCGGCACTCTGGGGCCGGATCGCACCGTTGCTGGCGATGCAGGCCTTCCCCTACCTCCGGGAGCCAGGCGCCGGCACCGCTGCCTTTCACCGGCAGCACTGGCGCGGGTTGCTGCCGGAGCTCACGCCGGCTCTGCTGGCCTTGGCTGGGCTCAGCGCTCTGGCTGGTGCTCTGGCGGCTGGCTCTTGGTGGTGGCTGGGCTGGCTGGGGCTGGTGCCGGCTGTGCTGGTGCCCTGGCAGCTTGGGCGGCGGCTGGGCGGCCATAGCGGTGACAGCTACGGCGCTTGTGTGGAGTGGAGCGTGAGCTGGAGCCTGTTGTTGATGGGCTTGATCAACTGGGCGGCTGGAGCGGCAGGCTGATCTGGAAGGCGTTGCCCTCGGCGGGCAACGCGGGATTGATGGTGTTGGCTGGCACCACGAGGTCCAGATCGCCACCGAGGCTCTGGGCCAGATCACGAGCCAGGGCTAGGCCCAGTCCGCTGCCTTGCAGCGTTGAGCCGCTGCTGCCGCGTACACCCTTGGCGAAGATCCGCTCGCGCTCATCTGCCGGGATGGGTGGGCCACTGTCCCAGATGCTGAGCTCAAGACGCTCGTTTTGGCTGAGATGTACGCCGATGCCGCCGCCGCTGCGGCTGTAGCGGAAGGCGTTCTCCAGCAGGTTGGCCACGATCTCGGAGAGGGCGCTGCCGTCGCCCTGCCAAGCCGGTAGCTCGGTGGGGGCCTGCCATGGGCGCCCCTGCAGGTTGGCGGTGGCCGCGGCGCGATCGAATAGGGGCCTGAGGATCTGCTCGAGGGTCTGGGTTTCTCCTTGGCTCAGGGCCGGCGGCAACAGCAGCGCAGCCGTTGCTCCCTCGCTGCTCACCAGGGCTGGGGCGTCCGTGAGATGGTCGATCGCTTCCACATAACGGCTGATCTGCCGCTGCTCGCCCAGCAGGCTGTCCACCAGGGGCAGGTTGCGGGGATCGCCATCGAGGCGGCGGCGCAGCAGCTGCCCGAAGGTGCGCAGCGCCGCGAGTGGGTTGCGTAGTTGATGCACGAGCAGGCGCAGCTGATCGTCGCGCTGGCTGAGCTCTCGGCCCAGGCGCTGCTGTTCGAGATCGAGGCGCAGCGCTTCGGTGAGGCAGCGGGCCGTGGCCTCGAGCCGCTCGCTCAGACTGTCGGGCCAGGGCCAGCGGTCGGCATCCACCCGTAAGGCTCCCAGCAGCAGGGAGTCATCGCGCAGTGCCAGCCAGCGGCGCGCGTTGGCTGCAGTGTTGTTGGCGCTGGAGCGTTCGGCCAGGGCCAGTGAGCGGGGCCAGTGGCCGATCGCCACCAGTGAAGGTTGCCCGCTGGTTTCGGGCACGGCCACGTACACCACCAGGGCCTGCAGATCAGGGCGATCCGTGAATTGGGCCAGCTGCTGCTCGAGGAGGGCCAGAAACCGCTTGGAGACCTGCATCTGAGCGGGGACTGGTGCTGCCGTCAGGGCTCGTCAGCGCGAGCGCAGGAGAAATTGTCCCGACACATGTTCGAAATCTGGGAAAAAGTCTTAAGATTCCCGGTATCGACCAATACCTCGCGGTCCGAGTTCGGGCGGCGCGGCGATCGGACCTCCGACCTTGTTGCAGTTTTCTGCAATCAAGGCTACAGCAGTGGGTGTTGCGTCCTCTGCTGTTCGGAGCGGTGCCGTCGTGCCGCCCACCCGGGTTGCAGGTGTGTGGGCGTTTCCGGGCTCACCGGCTTCTGTTGCCGGCGCTCATCGTCCGTCTCCATCCACCCTGCCCATACGGGCTTAGCTCCATGTCCAAGAAGCGCAAGCGCATCAGTCGTCGCCGTTTGGCCGGCCAGCGGGTTCTCGCCCACGTGGCCACCCACAACCTTGAAACCGGTGAGTACAAGCCGGTCACGGCCGCCCGCCGCTACATCGCTGAGACCAACATCGTGCCCCCGGCGCTCCTCAACGTGCGTCGCAACGAGCACACCACTGACCGCTTCTTCTGGGGCGAGAAGGGTCTGTTCAGCGCCCAGTACGCGGAGGAGAACCACTTCCTGTTCCCCTCCCTGCGCGAGATCGTGGATCGCATCGGTGAAGACACCCTCTTCGCCGGCCTGGAAGCTCTTGCTTCCGACGACTGGGAAGAGATGGAGGAATACGAATACGCCTTCGTTTGATCACGCCTCCGCTGGTGTGAGCAACCGGCCCCGCGGGGCCGGTTTTTTGATGGCGGATTTCAGCCCATCGTCCCCAGCGATTGGCGCACAAAGGCGCTGATGCGGGGCAGCACGCTGGCGTCAATCGTGTGGCCGCCGTCGAAAGCGAGCAGTGCGGTCTTTGTGCCGGCCTGTTCCAGCCGACGTTGCACCTCTTCACTGGCGGCGAAGGGCACCACGGGATCCTCGCGGCCGTGGCTGAGCAGCACCGGGGGCTGTAGCGCAGCCGGCTGCCAGCCTTCGTGGGGGTAGCCGCTGCAGGCCACGATTCCCGCCAGCGGAAGGCTGCTGCCCACATCCAGCGCTATGGCGCCGCCCTGGGAGAAGCCCAGCAGCACGGTGTTGGCCAGGGGCACGCTGCCGGCCAGGGTCTCAAGCCGCAAGCGCAGCGCCTCGCGGGCGGCTGGCAGCTGGCTCCAGTCGATCGGCTGCAGGCCATACCACTGGCGGCCACTGCCGTAGGGGTGTGGTTCGGGCGCCCGCAGAGCCACCACATTCACCTGGGGACCCACCAGCAGATTGCCCAGATCGAGCAGGTCATCGGCATCGGCGCCCCAGCCGTGCAGGAGCACCAGCCGCTGCGGAGCGTCGCTCGGGCCGAGTTGGAGCTGATCAGGGGTGGTGCTGGTCATGGGGGAGACGAGCAGCTGCTGCGTAGGTTGGTTCTTCTGCCCTCCACTCAACAGCCATGGCGCCCACGGCCCTGCTCAGCGTGTCGAACAAGGAAGGGCTGGTGCCGCTGGCTGAAGGGCTGCTGGCCGCCGGCTACCAGCTGATCTCTAGCGGCGGCACAGCAGCGGCGCTGGCGGCGGCGGGGCTTCCTGTGACCAAGGTGGCTGACCACACCGGCGCCCCGGAAATTCTGGGCGGCCGTGTGAAAACGCTGCACCCCCGCATTCATGGCGGCATCCTGGCTAAGCGCTCCGAGCCCTCCCATCAGGCGGATCTGGAGACCCAGGGCATTGCCACCATCGACGTGGTGGTGGTGAACCTCTATCCCTTCCGCGAAACCATCGCCCGGCCCGATGTAACCTGGGATTTGGCGATTGAAAACATCGATATCGGCGGCCCCGCCATGGTGCGCGCTGCTGCCAAGAACCATGCCGATGTGGCGGTGCTCACTAGCCCTCGCCAATACCCCGCTTTCCTTGAGGCCGTCGCCGCCGGCGCGCTGAGCTCTGCTCTGCGCCGGCAGCTGGCGCTGGAGGCCTACAGCCACACAGCTGATTACGACACCGCCATCAGCGCCTGGCTGGCCAGCCAGCTCAGCGCTGACACCCAGGCTGATGCAGAACAGCTGAGCCTGAGCCTGCCGGCGCGCCAAAGCCTGCGCTACGGCGAAAACCCCCACCAGAACGCCACCTGGTATGCTCAGCCCAACGCTGGCCTCGGCGCTGGCGAGCAGCTGCAGGGCAAGGAGCTCAGCTACAACAATATTTTGGATCTGGAAGCTGCTCTCGCCACCGTGCGTGAGTTCGGTTACGGGGGCCAGCCGGCTGGTGGCAACCCCTTCCAGTCCGCAGCGGTGGTGGTGAAGCACACCAACCCCTGCGGTGTGGCCACTGGCAGCAGCAGTGCCAACGCGCTTGAGCGGGCTCTCGATGCCGACCGCCTGTCCGCCTTTGGCGGCATTGTGGCGATCAATGGGCCGGTAGATGCGGCTACTGCTGGCCACCTCACCAGTCTGTTTTTGGAGTGTGTGGTGGCTCCGGCTTTTGATCCTGCGGCCCGCGATTTGCTCGCTGCCAAGACCAACCTGCGTTTGCTGGAGCTGGACCCAGCGGCGATTGAGCGGGCCAGCCGCCAGCAGCTGCGCAGCGTGCTGGGCGGCGTGCTCGTGCAAGAGCTCGATGATCAGCCTGTGGATGAAACGGTTTGGCAGGTGGTCAGCCAACGCCAGCCCACTGCGCAGGAACTGGAGGATCTGCGTTTTACGTGGCGCCTGGTGCGCCACGTGCGTTCCAACGCAATCACTGTGGCTAAAAACGGCCAGAGCCTGGGCATTGGGGCCGGTCAGATGAACCGTGTGGGTTCAGCCCGTCTTGCTCTAGAAGCAGCCGGCGAGAAAGCCCAAGGTGCCGTGCTGGCCAGCGATGGCTTTTTCCCCTTCGACGACACGGTGCGCTTGGCGGCCCAGTACGGCATCCGAGCGGTGATCCAACCTGGCGGCAGCGTGCGCGACGCGGATTCCATCGCCGCCTGCGATGAGCTGGGCCTGGCGATGATCACCACCGGCCGCCGCCATTTTCTGCACTGAGGGCACCCTTCTGCCCTAGCTTCGCCACCAACTTGCACTCCTGGCCAGCGTCCCATGCCGGAAGCCCTCGCCTTCAACCTCAACTTCCTGCACCCCCTCTCGATGTGGGCGCTGCTTGCCCTGAGCGGCTATGCGATGTTTCTGGGCATAAAGGCCAAGAAAACCCGCACCGCTGACGCGGAAACTCGCAAGACCCTGATCAAAGGGCAGTTCGCCAAGCGCCACTACCTGTACGGCAGCGCTGTGCTTGCGGTGATGGTGCTTGGCACCTTCGGGGGCATGGCGGTGACCTACCTCAACAACGGCAAGCTGTTTGTTGGCCCGCACCTGCTGGTGGGCATCGCGATGAGCAGCATGCTTGTGATGGCAGCCGCCCTCTCGCCGCTGATGCAGCAGGGCAATCTGATCGCTCGCAAGGTGCACGTTGGTCTGAACATGGGCGTGGTCACCCTGTTCCTTTGGCAAGCCGTGACCGGCATGCAGATCGTGAACAAGATCTGGGAAAACCGCCCGGCCTGATCGGCCGATGCCTCAGAACTGAGCCCGCCGCCGCGGTGGGCAGTCGAGGGTATGGGTGGCGTGAAAGTCTTCCTGCACCTTCCAGGTGAGCTTGCGGGACACTTGACGCACGATCTGGCGCAATAGGTGATCACCACTGCTTTGCACCAGTGATTCCGGCAGCAGGCCGATGACGGAAGGCAGCTTGATCCACACGCTCAAATCCAGCTCCCAACGCACCTCCGTGAGGGGGGCATCAGCGGATTGCTCCTCGAGCCTTAGCGCTGCGTTGAATTCCACGTCGTAGAGGTCGCGCAGACCCGGCTGGAACTGCTCGGGCGGCACGGTGCAAATGCGATACACCCCGGCGCTTTGCGGTAGGAGCTCCAGGCCGATCGTGGGCTCCACTTCAAAGCCGAAGTTGCCGAAGCGTCCAAGAGTGAGCACGTAGCCGTTGTGGCCGAGGGAGTCCACCTGCATCGGTGCGGCGCAGCGGCGAAACCAACCCTCATGACGATCGAGATAGGCGGCCACGATGTGAGCTGGGGCCCGCATCTCCATGAGATCGGCGAAGTGGCTGCTGTAACAGCGCACGCGGTTGTCGCCGCTGTGGCGCAGGCCCGGCTGGAGCATCTCGCCGGTTTCAGACAGGGGATTGGTCACCGATGAGATCAACGCTGTCGGTTCTCCCCGGGCCTGAACCAGTGAATATTGAATCAATGTAAAGCCCGGCTGCTGCCCGGATTGCAGTGGCTGTGACAGCCCGCTTAGGCATCTGCCAGATCGATCAGCCGGCCGATCACGTCTTCCACCACCCGATCCGGTGTGGAGGCGCCGGAGGTGATGCCCACCCGCAGGGTTCCTTCGGGCAGGAACGGCTCCACCACCTCTAGATCGCCGCCGAGCGGTTTGTGCTCGATTCGGTTGCCAGGTCCGATTCGTTCTGGCGTGTCGATGTGGAACGAGCGGATACCGCGGCTGATCGCGATCTCCTGCAGGTGGGTGGTGTTGGAGGAGTTGTATCCACCGATCACCACCATCAGATCGAGCGGTTCGTCCACCAGGGCAAACATGGCGTCTTGCCGCTCCTGGGTGGCATCGCAAATCGTGTTGAATGCCAGGAAATGGTTGTTGAGCTCGGCGGGCCCGAAGCGCTGCAGCATTGTGCGCTCAAACAGCCGGCCGATCTCTTCGGTTTCACTTTTAAGCATTGTGGTCTGGTTGGCCACACCCACTTGCATCAGGTCGCGGTCGGGATCGAAGCCTGGGGAACAGGCCTTGGCAAAGCGGGCCATGAAGCTGTCGCGATCGCCCTTGCCCAGGATGTAGTCGCACACCATCTGAGCCTCAGCTAGATCCAGCACCACCAGGTAGGTGCCGGCGAAGGAGCTGGTGGCCAGCGTTTCCTCGTGTTTCACCTTGCCGTGAATGATCGAGGTGAACGCGTGCTTCTTGTGTTTTTCCACGGTGTTCCACACCTTGGAGACCCACGGGCAGGTGGTGTCCACGATGTGGCAGCCGCGCTCGTTGAGCAGCTGCATCTCCTGCACGGTGGCGCCGAAGGCCGGCAGGATCACCACATCGCCGCTGGCCACGTTGGAGAAATCCTTCACGCCGCCATCCACAGGGATGAACAGCACGTTCATCTCTCGTAGGTGGTCGTTCACCGAGGGGTTGTGGATGATCTCGTTGGTGATCCAGATCCGCTCGGTGGGGTAGTGGCGGCGCGTTTCGTAGGCCATCGCCACCGCGCGCTCCACACCCCAGCAAAAGCCGAAGGCTTCAGCAAGCTTCACACTCAACCGCCCATGCTGCAGCTGATAGCCGTTCTCTCGGAGGCTGGCGATCAGGTTGCTCTGGTAAGCCTGCTCAAGGCTGCCGGCCACTTCCTCGCCAAGGCCGAAGCCGCGGCGGTTGTAGCGATCCGAATGGTGCAGGGATCGCTTGAACGCGCGGGTGTCCACGGCGGCAGGCACGGGGGACGCCAACTCTATGGGGCACCCTCAGCGGCTGGGCTGCTGTGGCGCTGCACCGGCACCACACCGAGCCAGTGCACGGCCTCGCGGCTGAAGGCGAAGCGGCAGGGCAGCACCTCCACACCTGCATCAAGGGCCTGGCGAAACAGGTTGCCGTAGCGGGGATCGGCGCTGTCGCCAGGGGCGAAGCGCGTCACATCGGCGCGACTCAGGCAGGGCACCAGCACGGCCCGGGCTTCTGGAACAACCCCCATCAGCTCCTCAAGGTGCTTCTGGCCTCGCTCAGTCACCGTGTCGGGAAAGAGAGCCAGATCGCCGTCGGTCCAGGTGGTGTTCTTCACCTCCAGGTAGATCGGTCGCGAATCGGCGGCCCCCTCCGCTGGCGTGAGCAGCAGATCGATACGGCTGCGGCGATTGGCTCCGTAGGCCACCTCGGCCCGGATCGCTCCGATCGGCCCCAGCCAGGGTTCGAGGCAGCCCGCTTCGATGGTGGCCCGCACCAGGCGGTTGGGCAGGGCTGTGTTGATGCCCACCCACACCGGCTCGCCGTTGGTGCCGGGCACCTGCGCCTGCTCCCACGTCCAGGCGAGCTTGCGGGTGGGGGATGGGGCGTGGCGGAGTCGCACCCGACCGCCTGGATGCAGCACGCCGGTCATGGGGCCGGTGTTGGCGCAGTGGGCGGTCACCACCTCGCCGCTGTCCAGCTCCACATCCGCCAGGAAGCGCTTGTAGCGCTTGAGCAGGGCCCCCTCCTGCAGGGGCTCGAGCGTCAGCACGGGCTGGGCTTCGGGCGCGGCGGTAGCCGGCATGACGTGGATGCTTCTGCAGGCAAGAATCGCTCGAGTTGGGGCCAAGGCCGCATTGGATGAGCGAATCCCCGAGCGAATCCCCGAGCCAATCCTCGAGCCCAGGCTCGACTCCAGCGCCTGTGCGCTCACTGCGCCGGATTGCCTTGATCGTGGCGGTGGCTACTGCCCTGAGCAAACTGGCCGGCCTGGTGCGCCAGCAGGCGATTGCGGCGGCCTTTGGTGTGGGCGCTGCCTACGACGCTTACAACTACGCCTATGTGCTGCCGGGCTTCCTGTTGATCCTGCTGGGCGGGATCAACGGCCCCTTCCACAGCGCCATGGTGAGTGCCCTGGCGCGCCGGCCTCGCCAGGAGGGTGCCCACGTGCTCGCGGCGATCAACACCGTGGTGGGCGCCGGCTTGATCGCGGTCACGCTGCTGCTGTTTGTGGCGGCTGATCCGCTGATCGATCTGGTGGGGCCAGGTCTTGATGCCGAACGCCACGCCATCGCTGTGCTGCAGCTGCGTTGGATGGCGCCGATGGCCCTGTTTGCTGGTCTGATCGGCCTTGGCTTTGGGGCGCTCAATGCTGCCGATGAGTTCTGGTTGCCGTCGGTGAGCCCGCTGCTTTCGAGCGTGGCGGTGATCGCAGGAATCGGCATCCTTTGGCTGCACCTGGGCTCGGCCATCGCTCTGCCGCAATACGCCGTCCTCGGGGGCGCCGTGCTGGCGGGCACCACGCTGCTGGGAGCGGTGTTCCAGTGGCTGATTCAGTTGCCGGCGCTGGCCAAGCAGGGGCTGCACAAATTCCAGCTGGTCTGGGACTGGAAGCACCCCGGTGTGCAGGAGGTGCTGCGGGTCATGGGACCGGCCACCCTCTCGTCGGGCATGTTGCAGATCAATGTGTTTACCGATCTGTTTTTCGCCTCCGGCATCGTGGGCGCGGCGGCAGGTCTGGGCTACGCCAACCTCTTGGTGCAAACGCCCCTTGGCCTGCTCTCTAACGCTCTGTTGGTGCCGTTGCTGCCGGTGTACGCGCGGCTCACCGCACCTCAAGACCGCCCTGAGCTGATTGCGCGCATCCGCCAGGGTCTGATGCTCTCCAACGCCTCGATGCTGCCCCTTGGGGCCTTGATGGTGGCGCTGGCGGGCCCGATTGTGGCCCTGATCTACGAGCGCGGCGCCTTCAATGCCAGCGCTGCTGCTCTGGTGGGGGGGTTGCTGATGGCTTACGGCGTCGGCATGCCGGCCTACTTGGGCCGCGATGTGCTGGTGCGTGTGTTTTATGCGCTTGGGGATGGCACCACCCCTTTCCGCTTCTCGATGGCCGGGATCGGCCTCAATGCCCTGTTCGATTGGCTGCTGGTGGGAGGCCCCACCCCCTGGGGGCTGCAGCTGCCGGCCTTCAATTTCGGCGCACCCGGGCTGGTGTTGGCCACGGTGGCGGTGAATGTGATCACGTGCCTGGGTCTGCTCCTGGCCCTGCAGCACCGCCTCGGTGGCTTGCCTCTGGCTGTTTGGGGTCGCGACAGTCTGCTGCTGCTGTTGGCGGCGCTTGCCGCCGGTGGGGTGAGCTTCGCCCTGGCGGAGTGGATTGCCTGGCCCACCCACCTGATCGGTTTGCTGTTGCAGTGCGGTATCTGCGCTGCCGCGGGCTTGTTGCTTTACGGGGGGATTGCCAGTTGGGCACGGGTGCCGGAGGCCACGCAGATCTGCCGACAGCTCGGTGGGCAGATCCTGCGGCGCTTGCCCTTCAGGCGCTAGGCACTTAGAGCTCCACCACGCGCTCTTCCCGCACGTGGATCGGCACTTCTAGATGGCTGCGTCCCACCATCGCCGGGCCATCCACGGAATAGATGCGGGCTTCAATCCCGAAATCGCGGAAGGCGGTTTCCATCTCCTGCATCAGCGCTTTTTCCACCTGCGCTTCGGCGTCAACCACCTTGCCGATCAGGCGACTGCCCAGGGGGCCGATGCGCTGGCGAACAACCTCTCGGGCGTTGGTGACCTCGATGACCAGCACAGGGCCGCAGCGGGATGCGCAACCCTAACCGTGGTTGGCCAGCAGATCCTCGAGATCCTGCAGTTGGCCCGCGGGCACCAGCCGTGCCAGCGGCAGCTTGCTGCTCCCCCCGCCGATCGGCACCTGCACGGCTTCAAGGGCTTGTCTGGCACAGACGCCTGCGCCTTGGTCAAGCCGGGCAGCGCATTCGATCGCCAGCGCTTCAGCCACACCGGCATCGCCGAGATACAGATGCCAGCCACCAATCTGGATGTACAGCCGATCGGCGATCTGCAGTTGTAGGTCGCGGATTTCGCTGGCAGAGAGAGACATCGCGGTGGCGGCTGTGCGTGTGTTCAGGATGGCGTCTGTGGGCGCCTAACGACCACGCTGATCAGTTGCACCAGCAGCACCAGCGCCCAGACCTCCGTGAGCCAGGCCAGGTGGCTGAACGGGTGGCGCATGTTCTGCACGAACCACAGCCCGCTGTTCAGAGCGGCAAACACCATCGTGTGCAGCACCAGATTCACGATCCGGTTGAAATGGCGGTAGGTGGGATCTTCAGGGTCGGCGGGGCCGTACCAGCGGATCGGCATCGGGGGATGAGCGAGGGGTCTGTTGACGGGTGGGCCCTCGGTATGGGCACAATGTCAGGGCAGGCACAGGCGCTTGTAGCTCAGCGGATTAGAGCATCTGACTACGGATCAGAGGGTCGGGAGTTCGAATCTCTCCAGGCGCGCCTTTCAACCCCTAGCCGTCCACCTTGGGCGGTTTTTTTGTGTCCGTCTGACGGGCAGGCGCTGAGTGCTGCGGTTTCTTACGATTGAAGCCACTCAAACCCCCTGATCTGCCATGGCGGAGTCCACCGGAACAGCCGTGAACCAGTCTTTGGCGGCCGGTGATCCCGCGATTGCAGCGCTGATCGGCAAGGAGCTTGAGCGTCAGCAAACGCACCTTGAGCTGATCGCTTCCGAGAACTTCGCCTCCAAGGCCGTGATGGAGGCCCAGGGCTCGGTGCTCACCAATAAGTACGCCGAGGGTTTGCCCGCCAAGCGGTACTACGGCGGCTGTGAGCATGTCGACGCCATCGAAGAGCTGGCGATCGAGCGTGCCAAAGAGCTCTTTGGCGCCGCCTGGGCCAACGTGCAGCCCCACAGCGGCGCCCAGGCCAACTTCGCCGTGTTTCTGGCGCTGCTGCAGCCCGGCGACACGATCATGGGGATGGACCTCAGCCATGGCGGCCACCTCACCCATGGCTCGCCCGTGAATGTGAGCGGCAAGTGGTTCAAGGCGGTTCATTACGGCGTGGATGAGACCACCCAGCAGCTCAATTTCGAGGGCATTCGCAAGCTGGCACTCGAGCACAAGCCCAAGCTGATCGTGTGCGGCTATTCCGCTTATCCCCGCACCATCGACTTCCAAGCCTTCCGTGCCATCGCCGATGAAGTGGGTGCTTACCTGCTGGCCGATATGGCTCACATCGCTGGTCTGGTGGCCGCTGGTGTGCATCCCAACCCGGTGCCCGTCTGTGACGTGGTGACGACCACCACCCACAAAACCCTGCGCGGCCCCCGCGGCGGTTTGATCCTCTGCCGCGATGCCGAATTCGCCAAGCAGTTCGACAAGGCGGTCTTCCCCGGCAGCCAGGGCGGCCCCTTGGAGCATGTGATCGCGGCCAAGGCCGTGGCCTTCGGTGAGGCCCTGCAGCCCAGCTTCACCGCCTACGCCCAACAGGTGGTGGCGAATGCGCAGGCCCTGGCAGCCCGAATTAGGGAGCGCGGCATCGACGTGGTGAGCGGCGGCACCGATAACCACATCGTGCTGCTCGATTTGCGCGGCATCGGTATGACCGGCAAGGTGGCCGACCTGCTGGTGAGCGATGTGCACATCACAGCCAACAAGAACACCGTTCCGTTCGATCCCCAATCACCTTTCGTGACCAGCGGTCTGCGTCTGGGTACCGCCGCCTGCACCACCCGTGGCTTCGATCAAGCCGCCTTCCGTGAGGTGGCTGATGTGATCGCTGATCGCCTGCTCAATCCTGAGGATGCAGCGATCGAGCAGCGCTGCCGCGACCGTGTTGCTGCGCTGTGTGAGCGCTTCCCGCTCTACGCCGAGGCTCGCGAGCTGCAACCTGCCTGAACGCCGCTTAAGCTTCGGCCGGCAGGGCCTTTTCAGGCTCCAATTCCGACCGCGCAGCGCCCCCGATGATCTCCAGCCGGCCGGACCTCGCCGCTGTTCTGGCGTTTGGGATGGCGGCGCTCCTCACCGCCGTGCTGGTGCCCATCGTGCGCCGAGCTGGGCTGCGGTGGGGCCTGATCGATCAGCCCGATTCCCGCAAGCAGCACACCACGCCGATGGTGCGCCTTGGAGGCGTGGGCATCGTGGGTGGCTTTGTGATCGCGCTGGCCGTGATCTGGCTGATGGGTGGCTTCGTGGAGCTGCCAGTCCAGCGCGATAGCCAGATCTGGACGACCCTCGCCGGGGCGCTCTGTTTCTTTGTGATCGGTCTGGCTGACGACCTCTTTGCCCTGCCACCGCTGCCCCGCCTGGGGGGGCAGGTGTTGGTGGCGATGGCGGTCTGGAGCCAGGGGGTGCAGATCGGTGCCATCGACGTGCCGTTCCCTCTCTTCGGTAGTCCGCCTGGAGCGATCCCGCTGCCCGCTGCCCTGAGCCTTCTGGCCACAGTGATTTGGCTGGTGGGCATCACCAATGCGATCAACTGGCTCGATGGTCTCGATGGCCTGGCGGCGGGTGTGAGCGGGATCGCCGCCGTTGGGCTGCTGTCGGTGAGCTACAGCCTCAACCAGCCCGCCCCTGGTCTGCTGGCAGCCGCCCTGGCGGGCAGCTGCCTGGGCTTTCTGCGGCACAACTTCAACCCCGCCCGCATTTTTATGGGTGACGGCGGCTCTTATTTCCTGGGCTTTGCCCTGGCGGCCATCAGCATCGTCGGTCCGGCCAAAGGTCTCACCACCGTGAGCCTGCTGTTGCCGTTGCTGATCCTCTCGCTCCCCCTGGCTGATATGTCGGCGGTGATCATGGGCCGCCTCAGCCAGGGCCATTCCCCCTTCTATCCCGATCGCCGCCACTTGCATCACCGCCTGCTGCGGGCCGGTTTCAGCCATCGCCGCACCGTGGTGCTGATCTACGCCTTCACCCAGTGGCTTGCAGCCCTGGCACTGGTGCTGGCCAATGCTGAGCTGCGTTTCCTCTGGCTGGGCTTGGCCACTGCTGTGCTGATTGTGGTGGTAACTGCCGCCCGCCGCAGCCTCAATAGCGAGCAACTTGCCAGCCATGACGGCTGAAATCCTGTGCATCGGCACCGAGCTGCTGCTCGGCAACATCACCAATGGCAATGCGCGCTGGATTGCTGAGCAACTGGCGGCCCTGGGCATCGCCCACCATCGCCAGGCTGTGGTGGGCGATAACCGCGAGCGACTGATCGCTGAGTTGCAGGCTGCCGCTCAGCGTTGTCAGGTGTTGATCACCACCGGCGGCCTCGGCCCCACCCCAGATGACCTCACCACCGAAGCGATTGCGGCAGCCTTCGGCGCGCCGCTGGTGGAGCATCCACAGGTGTGGGCGGAGATCCAGGCACGCCTGGCGGCGCGCGGCCGGCCCTGCGCCGCCAGCAACCGCCGGCAGGCCTTCCTGCCAGAAGGAGCCGCACTGCTCCCCAATCCCACCGGCACCGCCCCCGGGATGATCTGGACCCCGCGGCCGGGTTTCACGATCCTCACCTTCCCGGGGGTGCCCAGCGAGATGCGGGCGATGTGGCAGGCCACGGCGGCCTCCTGGCTGCAGGCAACCGGCCTGGCGGAAGGGGTATTCGCCAGTCGCATGCTGCGTTTCTGGGGCATTGCTGAGTCTGATCTGGCCGAGCGGATGGCCGATCTGCTCGAGGCCAGTAACCCCACCGTGGCGCCCTACGCCGGCTCCGGTGAGGTGAAGCTGCGGATCACGGCCCGGGCGGCCACAGCAGCTGAGGCGGAACAGTTGCTCGCGCCGGTGGAGCAGGAGATCCGCGCGCGTACCGGCAGGCTCTGCTTTGGCGAGAACGAGGATGATCTCGCCTCTGTGGTGCTGCAGCAGCTGCGCCGTGGCGGTCACACCCTGGCGGTGGCTGAAAGCTGCACTGGCGGCGGTCTGGGGGCGGCTCTGGCGGCGGTACCCGGTGCCTCCGATGTGTTTCTCGGCGGGGTGATTGCCTATGCCAACCGCGTGAAGCAAGAGCTGCTTGGCGTGCCAGCAGAGCAGCTCGCGAGCCATGGCGCCGTGAGCGATTCGGTTGCTCAGGCGATGGCGGTGGGTGTCCGCCGTGCCACCGGCGCCGACTGGGCCCTGGCGATCACAGGAGTGGCAGGCCCCAGCGGTGGCACGGCGGAGAAGCCCGTGGGGCTGGTGCACATCGCTGTGGCAGGTCCTGATGGCTGCTGCAGTGAAGGTGTGCGTTTCGGGGCCAGTCGCGGCCGCTGCTGGATCCAGGCCCTCAGCGCGGGCGAGGCTCTCAACCGGCTGCGCCTGGCCTTGCTGGATTGAGCCAGGCGCGTTCGGCTTTAGGCTCATCCGTTCTGCTGGTACGAGCGACGTGAGCTCCGGCACCCTCTACGACAAGGTCTGGGATCTGCATCAGCTGGCCCAGCTGCCCGGAGGCGCAACGCAGCTGTTCATCGGCCTACACCTGATTCATGAGGTCACCAGCCCTCAGGCCTTCGCGGCCCTGCGGGACCTCGGCCTGGGTGTGCGCCACCCCGAGCGCACCGTTGCCACGGTTGATCACATCGTGCCCACCACGAGTCAGGCGCGTCCCTTCGCCGATCCGCTCGCCGAGGAGATGTTGGCCACACTGGAAGCCAACTGCGCTGAGCACGGCATCACCTTGCATGGCCTCGGCAGTGGCCGTCAGGGCATCGTGCATGTGATCGCCCCCGAGCTCGGCCTGACCCAGCCCGGCATGACTGTCGCCTGCGGCGATTCCCACACCTCCACCCATGGCGCCTTCGGTGCGATTGCCTTCGGCATCGGCACCAGCCAGGTGCGCGATGTGCTCGCCAGCCAGAGCTTGGCCATGGGCAAGCTCAAGGTGCGCCGCATCTGGGTGGACGGGCAGTTGCAGAACGGCGTGTATGCCAAGGATCTGGTGCTGCACGTGATCCGCACGCTCGGTGTGAAGGGTGGCGTGGGCTATGCCTATGAATTCGCCGGTCCGGCGATTGAGGCGCTCTCGATGGAAGAGCGCATGACCCTCTGCAACATGGCGATCGAGGGCGGTGCCCGCTGCGGCTACGTGAACCCCGATCGCGTCACGTTTGATTACCTCAAGGGCAGGCCCTTTGCCCCCAGCGGTGCCGCTTGGGAACAGGCCGTGGCCTGGTGGAGCAGTCTGGCCAGCGGCGCTGATGCCTCGTTCGATGACGAGGTGCGCTTTGATGCCGCCACCATCGCTCCTACGATCACCTGGGGTATCACGCCAGGCCAGGGCATCGGCGTGGATGAAACCGTACCCACCCTCGAGCAAACCGAGCCCGATGAGCGGCCGCTGGCGGAGGAGGCTTACCGCTACATGGATCTGCAGCCCGGCTCGCCCATCGCCGGCACGCCGGTTGATGTGTGCTTCATCGGCAGTTGCACCAACGGTCGCCTCAGCGATCTGCAGGCGGCGGCAGCGGTCGCGAAGGGCCGCCAGGTGGCTCCTGGGATCAAGGCCTTTGTGGTGCCTGGTAGCGAGCAGGTGGCCGCGGCAGCTGAGGCTGAGGGGCTCGACAAGTTGTTTGTGGAGGCGGGCTTTGAGTGGCGTGAGCCCGGCTGTTCCATGTGCCTGGCGATGAACCCCGATCGGCTTGAGGGCCGGCAGATCAGCGCCAGTTCCAGCAACCGCAATTTCAAGGGCCGCCAAGGCTCAGCCAGCGGTCGCACCCTGCTGATGAGCCCGGCGATGGTGGCCGCTGCTGCCATTAACGGCCGCGTGAGCGACGTTCGCACCCTGCTCAACGCTTGAAGTCATGACCAGCTCCACCCCCTTCCCCACCGGACCGATCAGCAGCATCCGCGGCACCACCGTGGTGGTGCGTGGCGATGACATCGACACCGATCGGATCATTCCGGCTCGCTTCCTCAAGTGCGTCACCTTTGACGCCCTGGGCCCCGCCGTCTTCGCCGACGATCGCGCCGAGCTGACCGCCAGCCCGGTTGGCCCGCACCCATTCGATCGCCCGGAGCACCAGGGCGCCGCGATCCTGCTGGTGAATCGCAACTTCGGCTGTGGTTCCAGCCGGGAGCACGCCCCTCAAGCGCTGATGCGCTGGGGCATCCGCGCTGTGGTGGGCGAGAGCTTCGCGGAGATTTTCTATGGCAACTGCCTGGCCCTTGGGATCCCCTGCCTGGCGGCGGAACACGACACGATGCTGGCCATCCAGGCTGCAGCGCAAGCTGATCCAGCCGCGGTGTTTGAGGTGGATGTAGCGAATGCCTGCCTGAGCCTGGGTGAGCAGAGCTGGGCCTTGGATTTGGCAGCGGGTCCGCGCCAGATGCTGTCCACCGGCCAGTGGGATGCCACTGGGCAGCTGCTCGCCAACGGCAAAGCTCTCGAGGCCGCCGCTGCGCGCTTGCCGTATCTGAGCGGCTTCGTGGCCGCCACTCGCTGAACTGTCTATCAAGGAGAGAGGACGGTTCATGGCCGATGCGCTTCCTCTCTCATGCACAGCCGGCCTTGGCGGGTTGGCTTTTGGCCCTGCCTTTGGCAGCTGCAGCCGCTCAGCCCATCGCGGTGGAGCCCTATACGCCGGCGGCGCCGCCTTGGCAGCATTGCCGAGGCTGTGATCTGCGCGGCGCTGATCTGAAGGGCCTGCTGCTCAACGGCATGGATCTGCGTGAGGCCGATCTGCGGGGCGCCGATCTGCGGGGCAGCAATCTGGAGGGGGCTGATTTGAGCGGTGCTGATCTGCGTGGTGCTCGCCTGCAGCAGAGCTGGCTCACCAATGCTGATCTCAGTGATGCGGATCTACGCCAGGCCAATCTGCAGGAAGCCGTGTTGATTCAAGCCCTCACCCCAGGTGCCCAGATTCAGGGTGCCGTGCTGGTGGGTGCCGATTTCACCGGGAGCGATTTGTTCATTGGCGGCGAGGAGCCTGGCCCGGCTCCCTTGCCCCCTGTTGGGCCTCAGAAGCCGCGGCGCTGAATGGCAGCGTCGGCCGCCAGACCCGGCGGTGTGTAGGGCACGAAGGGCAGGCCGGTGCCACGGAAGTTGAAGTCGTTGAGCTTCACGCGAACACCACCGATACCTTGATACGGGCTGTAGTAAATCGCCAGCTCATAGGCGCGCCGCTGCCAGCGCAGCTCCACATAGGAATCCAAAACATCGCCGAAAAATTCCGAGTTGGGATCCACGTTGAATCCAACGCCACCGCTAATCATCAGCGGCCCAACGAGCTGCTGGGTGAGGCCCACCCCCAGGGTGCCCAGATCCACGATGCGATCAAAGCTGAAGGGGCTGACCCCCTGCCGCAAGGTGCCGCCGCCGGCGATGGTGAATTGGGTGTAATCGAAGAAGTTCTTCTGCAAATGCCCCAGGGTGAGCGTGGGTCCACCGCTGATGCTCACGGCCTGTTGGTTGGTGCCATCGCCGTAATAGGCGAGGTTCATGTTGAGGTTGCTGTTGAGTGCTAAGCCAGGTACCACCGGAGTGGGGCTGAATCGGGTGGCCAGTTCTGTGCCTGGATTGAGCGGCTTGCCAGTCCAGAGCTGTAAACGGCTGTTGATCGAGCCATACGCACTGGCTCGCCACAGATCGGCCAGATTCACGCTGGTGAATTGCGTGCCCTGGAAGTTGCCCACACCGGCACGCCAGAACATGCGGTTGGTGATGCTGCCCAGGTTGGGTAGAGCGACGTCCTGCTCCAGCGACACGCCCAGAGCGGAATACACGTCTTGCTCGCCGAGGGAGCCGTTCCACACCCGGAAGCGATAGGCCGCAAACCCGCGGGCGGTGGTTTTGCCGATCACCGGCAGGTTGAAGGAGCGGCTGATGTCAGCCCAGCTACGGGTGCCATTGGCGAAGTTGCTGGGATCAAAGGTGGAGAAATCACCCACCACATCCACGTTTAAGCCGAGCACACGGGTGTCGAAGCGTGCCAGCAGGCCAAACAAGTCGCCAATGCGCGTGGGCTGGCTCTTCGGCGAGCTGCCGATCGGTTGACCTGGCAGCACATAGCTGCTGGTGGTGCCATCAAGGGCCCGCCGCACCATGAACTGGGGTTGCAGGTTGAGGGTGCCCCGCTTGCCCACCTCCAGTGGCTTGAGGTTGTATCCGAGATAGAAGCCGTCGCGGTCTTCTGAGTCCACTGCCATCACCCAGCGGTTTTCCACCTCGCGATCCTTCTCGAAGCGTTGATTGCGCTGCAGAGGGATCGGCAGGCGGTCTTCGAGGATCAGCTGGTTGCTCTTGGCCTGAATCACCAAGTCGCCGTTGGCCTCCTGATACGCCACCACACCGCTGGCATCCACCCACGATTGCGCCGGTGTGTAGGGGTCGTTGGTGAAGGCAACGCGATCGGCCTGCCAGCCCTTGGGTGTCACCTTGAGCTGATTGGCCTGCATGCGCCAGCGGCTGATCATGCCGCTCACAAACTTGCGGTTTTCCTTATTGGTGAGTGGTTGCAGCTGCCAGGGCCGCACGTTGCCGTAGGTCACCTGCCGGCCAGTGATGGTCACATCGTCTGTGTTGCCGCCGGCCTGCCGTTGCACCTTGAGGCTCTGCTGAAACTGCAGGCCACTCACGCGTTGATCCACCGCAGCCGCGATCGCTTCGCGCCGCAATGCTTCCTGTTGCCCGGGGCTGAGGTTGCTTGAGGCAGCAGTGGCACCAGCCGGGGCTGGGGGCGTGCCTGTGGCCTGCTCTGCTGAGCCCAGTGCCACCTGATTGAGCTGTTCGCTCAGGGGTTTGGGCTGGGGCTGACCGCCTCCTGGGCACCCATCAGGAGGGTCCATCGCCACGCTGAACCGCGGAGGTGGGCTGCTACCGAAGCGATAGCGCATGCCCACTAGGTAGGCGTTGCTGCCTTCACTCACGCCGCTGTAGGTGCCGTAGGCGCCGGAGCGGTGGTGGATCCGCCCCACAATCGACCATTCCGGTTTGATCAGTGCTTCCACCTCGAAGCCGAGGTAGTTGAGGAAGGTGGTGTAATCCTCGCGAAATGTCTTCTCGTAATTGCTGACGTTGGTGTTAAGGCTCACCCCTTCAAAGAAGGCCAGGCTCAGCCAGGGCTGCAGCCAAGCGCGTACACCGAAGCTCCAGGTGAATTCGCCGAAGGTCTGAGCTGGCGTGTTGGCGAAGGGAACGTCTTGGTTGAAGCCACCACCGGGTTGCTCGGCAGCGCTGTGGATTAGGGCGTTCGAGTCGAACTCCAGAGCTAGTGGGCCGGCGCGCAGCAGGCGTTTGTTCAACCCCACGCCCCAAAGATATTCGGGTCTCAGTTCACCGTTGAAGAGAAAAGTGTCGCCGAAGTTGGCGTCGATCATCTGCCCGCCCCAAACGGTGGCGGCCCACGGATAGGGGCGCCAGTTGGGAACGGGGGGCAGCGCCGGCGGGCAAGCCATGGTTTGCGCTGCCGGAGAGAGCGCCACCGGTGGCATCTGCCAGTCGTCGTTCGGCACGGGCTCCGGTGAGCCTGGCGGAATGGCAGCGGCGCTGGTGCCATCGCTCAGCGGCCTGCTGATCAGCTGCGCGGCCACCGCGCTGTCTGGCGCGGGAAGTGCCTCAGCGGTGAAGGAAATGTTGGCGTTGAACGGGGCAGCTGGCGACGACCAGTAGCTCAGCGGCAGCAGTGCTGCGGAGGGCGGTTCACTCGGGTTGAGGTCGAGGGCAGCGCTGTCGAGGTCGAGAACGCCATACACCTCGTCGATCTCACCGCTGTTCTCGATCAGGCTGTAGCGAAGCTTGCTTGCCTGCAGATATTGGTTGCCGCGCTGGAAGCGGATGCGTCCGCTCGCATAGATCGTGCGTGTCGCGCTTTCGTATTCGATGCGATCGGCCAGCAGGCGTCCGCCTGCCAGGATCACTTTCACGTTGCCAACGGCCACAAAGCGGTTGGCCAACAGATCGAAGCCCTGGCTATCAGCCGTGAGCTCGATGTCGATTGGTGGCTTCTGGCTGGGGGTGGCCTCGATCAGCGAGGGGGAAGCCGCAGCAGAAACCTGTGCCTGAGCGCTCTCGGGTTGCTGAGTGGTGGGTTCGGCGGCACGAGCACCACCTGCCGCCAGCACGGATGCCGATCCCAGCACCGCAATCAGACGGCGGACGCGTTGCGGGATGGACACCGACAGGATCTAAGAGGGCGTGATCCTGACACGCCTGCAGCGGAAGCGCAGAGCAGGCATGCAGGAGCGGATCATTCCTCCAGGTCTTTGCGGCTGGGGGTCCGGCTGGGATCGCTGGCCAGGAAGCCGAACACGAAGATCCCGATGAAGAAAAAGACGACGGAGTAAACCGAGATCTTGAGGGCGAGCATTGGTTCTGTCCGGCGGTGACAGGGAGTAACGGGCGCCAGGTGGGCTCTGAATGACCCCGCGGCAGCGGCATCATCCTATGGGTCGTGATCGCATGAACCGATGCCCGAGGGCCCAGAGGGCGCCGTTCGCACCTGGATTGAAACGTTTCAAGGCCAGGTGCGGCTGGATCTGCGGCCGCAGTGGCGCCTGGCCAGCCCAGGCGGTGCCGGTGATCTGGCGCTACTTGACCCCTGGGGAGCGGCGCATCGCCCGGATTGGCATGCCCGCGGTTTGCTGATCTGGCCTCGCGGGGGGCGTTGGTTGTCGCTCCAGCTCGACGTGTTGTGCCCGGTGGCCTGGCAGCAGCGTCAGCAGGGGGATCGCCTGGCGCGATTGGTGTTGCGGTGGTGGGCTGATGCGGTGGAGCTGCGGGTGAATGGAGCGTTGGTGCATCAGGGGGATTTGTTCGATACCGCCTGCCGCTGGCCGTTGCCAGCATCCTGGTGGCAGGGCCAGCCGCTGCAGTTGGAGTTGCGCCTGCGCTCGCCTCTGCATGACGACGGGGCGCTGATCACCAGCGCTGTGGAGCAGGAACCCGTTGAGGCCTCCGATCCCACCAGGGTGCTCACGGCACCGCAGCTGGCCATGGCCGCCGAGCGTCTGAATGCCAGTGCCCTGCAGCAGCTGCATGCCCGGCTTGAGCGGTTGGATCCCGCAGACCCGGCTTCAGCGGCAGCACTGCAGCCATGGCTCGAGCAGCAGGTTGCCGATCGTCCGCCAGGGGTAGTGCATGTGCTCGGGCACGCACACCTCGATCTGGCCTGGCTCTGGCCGGTGGCCGACACCTGGCAAGCGGCACTGCGCACCTTTGAATCCGCCCTCGCCCTGATGCAGCGCTACCCAGCGCTGCATTTCGCGCACTCCACACCGGCGCTCTATGCCTGGATCGAACAGCACCGCCCAGCGCTGTTCGCCCGGCTGCGCCAGGCGATGCGAGACGGACGGTTCGAGCCGGTGAATGGCCCCTGGGTGGAGAGCGACTGCGTGTTGATCGGCACGGCATCGCTGTTGCAGCAATTCGCCCTCGGCCAGGCCTACAGCCGTAGCCGTTTCCCCGAGTGGCGCCACCACCTCTGTTGGTTGCCCGACAGCTTTGGCTTCAGCGCCGGCTTGCCGGCAGTGGCCCGCAGCACCGGTGTGACCTGGTTCTGCACCCACAAGCTGGCCTGGAACAGCTCTCAACCGTTCCCACATCGTTTGTTTCGCTGGCGCGGCCGCTGTGGCGCCGAGCTGATGGCCCTGTCTACAGCGCCGATCGGCACCGATGGCGATCCTCTGGCCATCGATCGCTACAGCCGCCAGTGGCAAGCCGCCACAGGGGTGGAGCAGGCCCTCTGGCTGCCAGGGGTGGGTGATCACGGCGGCGGCCCCACCGCTGAGATGCTTGAGCAGCTGCAGCTGTGGGAGCAGCAACCGCTGGCCAGCCCCCAGCGCCATGGAACCCTGCGGGCCTATCTGGAGGAGCTCGAGCCCCTGCGCCGGCGCTTGCCGGTCTGGCGCGACGAGCTCTACCTGGAGCTGCACCGCGGCTGTGCCACCAGTCGGCCCGACCAGAAGCGCCACAACCGCAGCCTTGAGCGTTTGCTGCGGGAGGCGGATTTGGCTCAGGCCCTGCAGCGCATGCTGCAACCGACCGTCGCGGCGGAGCCAGGCGTTGATTGGCGCCCGCTGCTGTTTCAGCAGTTTCACGACATCCTGCCGGGCACGTCGATCCCGGAGGTGTTTGAGCAGGCGGAGCCCCAGTGGCGCCAGGCACGCCGCCAGGCCGCGCGCTGCCGGGATCAGGCCCTCCAGGCTCTGTTGGCGCCGCATTCGGGCTGGTGGTTGGTGCAGCTGCAGCTGCAGGCTGCAGGCCTGCACACGCTGCGATTGCCCCCCGGGCACTGGCAAGCCGGTGCAGTTGGGCTGCCGCATCAGCCAGCTCCGGGCGGCGGCACCTGGGTGCAGCTGGCTATGCCGGCTGGATTGGCGGCCGTGCCACTGCATCGCAGCGATGCAGCTCTGGCGGCGCCCGCCGGCGTCCAGCAGTCGGTGCAGCTGGAGATCGGTGAGGAGCGCTGGTGGCTCAGTAATGGGCTTCTGCGCGCTGAGTTCGGTCCTGGCGGGCTGCAGCAGCTTTGGGGTGGCGATGGCGTGGCGCAGTTGCGTGGGCCCCTGGCCTGGTGTCGCTGGGGTGATCACGGCGAGTTCTGGGATGCCTGGGATATCGCCGCTGATTACCGCTCCAAGCCTTTACCGCTGCAGTGGCAGCCGGGCCCCGACCTGGCAGAGCAGGGGCCGCTTTGCACCCGCCTGGTGTGGCGCGGCCGCTGCGGCAACAGCAGCCTCCGGCTCGATGTGCAGCTGCGCGCGGCGTCCCCCTGGTTGGAGCTCTGTTTGCGTGTCGATTGGCAGCAACGCCATGAACTGCTGCGTCTGGAGCTGCCCTTGGCGCAGGCGGCCTGCCGTTACGCGGCCGACACCCCTGGCGGTGTGTTGGAGCGGCCGGCCGCAGTCATGAATGCCCGCGAGCAGGCCCGCTGGGAGGTGCCGGCGATCAGCTGGCTGGCGTCTCAGGCCAGTGCTGGCGGCGGGCTGGCGGTGTTGCTGGATGGGCCGCAGGGTGTTTCGGCAGACGCGGATCGCCTGGGGGTGTCCCTGCTGCGAGCTCCCACATGGCCCGATCCCTCGGCGGATCAGGGGCTGCAGCGCATCCGGCTGGCCTTGATGCCCTGCGCCGATGGTTGGCGGGAGCAAGCGGTGCCGCGGCAGGCTCAGCGCTTCCGCGAACCGCTCTGGCTCAGGCCGGCGGCTCAAGCCGAGGGAACTGAAGTGCCGCTGCCGCTGGACCTGGGCTCCGACGCACTCCAGCTCGTTCAGTTGCAGCCGTTGGCGCAGCCTGGCGAAGCGCAGCTGGTGTTGCAGAACCTCAGCCCGCAGCGGCAGTGCCTGCGTTGGCCGGAGGGCTGGCGCGCTCGCCGTGAGGGCCTGGGTGATGGGGCGTTCGCAGACGCGCAGGAGGCCGATGGCGACCTGCTCAGGCCCTGGCAATTAGGCCGCTGGCGGGTCAGCGGCGGCGCTGAGCTGAGTCAGTCGTCGTGATCGTCGAAGGGATCGGTGAGCTCTTTCGACGGGGGGCCGAAGGCCTGGTAAATCCCAAACCCCGTGAGGCCCAGTAACACGGCCAGTACGGCCAGGGCCACGGACATGGCTGGGGACGACGTTTCCATCACAACTCTCGACAGGCAAGCCGCGGCAGCGGCCGCGACCCTTACAGTAACGAGACTGACCCCGCTGCCAGAGAGCACAGCCCGTCATGGCTCAACGCACCCGCCTGGGAGATCTGCTTCGCCCCCTCAACTCGGAGTACGGCAAGGTTGTTCCCGGCTGGGGAACCACTCCGGTGATGGGCGTGTTCATGGCCCTGTTTCTTGTCTTCCTGCTGGTGATCCTGCAGCTGTACAACAAGTCGCTGCTGCTCGACGGCATCACGGTTAATTGGAACGGCGCAGGCTGATTCGATGAATGTGTTCGGAGTCGGACTGCCTGAGCTGGCGGTAATCGCCGCCATCGGATTGCTGGTCTTCGGCCCGAAGCGTTTGCCCGAGCTCGGTAAAACCCTTGGGAAAACTCTCAAGGGTTTTCAGAGCGCTTCAAAGGAGTTCGAGCAGGAATTCCGAAAAGCTGTGGATACGGTGGAAGCTGAGGTGAGTGCTTCCAGCACCTTGCCCTCCGCCGAGCCTTCCCAGGCGAAGAGTGTGGAGTCGGCGGTGGATCATCCGGCAGACGCCTGATCGCAGGCTCCGTGATCGACCCGATTGCTTCCCATGGCTGCTGATCAAGGCCTTGCTCCCTTGCAGTTGCTTGTGGGGCTCGGTAATCCCGGCGAGAAGTACGCCGACACACGCCATAACGTTGGCTTCATGGCCCTCGAACGCCTGGCTGCTCAGGCTGGCACCGGCTTCAAGCAGCAGAGCAAGCTGCATGGTCTGCTGGCTGAGGTTGGCGTTGGGACACGGCGGCTGCGTTTGCTGATGCCGCAGACCTACATGAACGACAGCGGCCGCTCAATCCGTGCCGCCCTCGACTGGTTTGGCCTTGAGCCTGAGCGGATGCTCGTGCTCGTTGACGACATGGACTTGCCGCTGGGCCGGCTGAGGCTCCGCTGCTCCGGCGGGGCGGGAGGCCACAACGGGCTGCGCAGCACGATCTCCCATCTAGGCGGTCAAGAGTTTCCGCGGCTGCGCATCGGCATCGGTGCTCCGGCCCTGAATCCGGTGGAGCGGAAGCAACGCACGGTGGGCCATGTGCTCGGCCGCTTTGCCCCGGCTGAACAGCCGGTGCTGGATCAGGTGCTCGAGGAGGTGCTGGCCGGCATTGATCTGATTCAGCGGCTCGGTTTTGAGCGCGCTGGTAACCGATTGAACGGGTTTGTGGCGCCTGCGGCAGCCAAGCTGGCAGAGCCCTCTAGCTGCTGAGGAGCTCTGCCTTGAGTCGCCTACCCGCCACGACTGCTCAGCTGCGGGTGCTGCAGCAGAGCTTCAGCCAGCGGCGTCTGGAGGGCGAGGTCAGTGCCGGTGGCTTTCAGTGGACCTTCAGCTGGTTTTTTGATCGCGGGGAGCTCCAGGTGGAACCGTCGCTCGGTCGTGCCTTGATCCACGACGCGCTGCTGCGGTTTTTGCTCAAGGCCGACTATCAACTGGAGCCTGGCGGCGATTACGTCTTTACCGTGCGAGCCAAGTTCTGAAAGTTCCTGCTTCAGCGCACCAGCAGTTTCAGATCGCTTGTCCGCGTCAGCAGCCTGTCCAAGTGGCGCTCCAACAGGATCTGGGCCACCACGTCGTCCACATCGCGGGGAGGTAGGCGCAGGCCTCGGGGTAGCAGGCACCGCCAGCCGCGTGGGCGCTCCAACTGCCAATAGCGCTCCCGTGCCGCCAGTGTGGTGCCGGCTTCCGGCACGAGCAGCGTTGAGAGCTGCTGCTCAGCCAGCCATGGCAACCAGGGCTGGCTGCCGGTGCCATCGCCGAGCAGCACCTTGGCGAAGGGGTGCTGGTTGCACCACTGCAGCAGTAGCTCGCGGCAGCGCAACGGAGGAAGAACGCCGGCAGCGAGCACCCGCGATGCCTCCGGATCCGCGAGCACCAGGCCGCATTTGCTGCGGCCCGGGTCGATGGCGGCTAGGCGACTCAACGATTCACTGCTCGAATCTCCACAGCCACCGGGTCCACCAGATCGCTGTTGCGGCGCGAGATCGCCTGCAGTTGCACCACCTGGCCGGAGGGACGATTGGTCAGCTCTGCGGTGAGTTGACTCACGCTGGCGGCATCGAATTGCAGCCCGCTGGCCAGGCTGCCGTTGCGCTTCACCGTGTTGTAAGCAGCGGCGAGCAGCAGATTGAGCAGGCTGCGCACCTGTTCGGGGCTGCGCTCATCGCCTTCGAGCACGGTGCTGGCCAGTTGCTCGCCCGCCTGCACCACCCGCTTATTGCGTCGCACGTCGGGGAAGGCCACCACCTGTCGTTCACCCTTGAGCACGTTGGCGGCAGAGATCACGCTCACCACCCAGTCACCCGGCTTGCTGAGGATGCCTTCGAGCTTGGTGATGTCACTGCGGGGCACCAGCAGGATCTGGCGGTTGGGAACTTGGCCCGGCAGCACCCGCTGATACACGTTGATGTTGGTTTGGCGCAGCAGCGCTTCGATCACCGGTTTGGCTTGCGAGGGCTGCTCGATCCGCACCTTGGCGATCTCTAATGGCTGCCCGCTGCTGATCACCACATCGCCACGGCGCAGGGCGATCAAATTGGTTTCCAGCTGCTGCAGTTCCCTGGCGCCGGCGTTGATGCGGCTGTTGAGCCGCGCCAGCTCATCGCGGTTGCGGCGGATGTCGGCATCCTTGGTGCCGATCTCCTGGGTCAGCCGATCGCGTTCCAGCTCCAGTTGGCGGCGTTGCGCCTGCAGTGGGGCGAGCTCCTTGCGCAGCGCCTGGGCCTGGTCTTCAACCATGGCCAACTGTGTGCGGGCCAGTGCTCGGTCCTGTTCGGCTGCGCTGAGTTCCCGCTGGCTGCGTTCGAGGTCTTCGCGTCCATCACGCAAGCGCCTCTCCAACTGATCGAGCTCGAACAAACCGGTGCGCAGCCTGTCGCTCACTAGCAGCATCAGTCCGAGGGAGATGGCACTGATCAGGCTGCCGGTAAGCACCGTGATCACCACAGCGGTGCGGCGGGGTCGCATACCCAGCAGGCTCAGGCGAGCTTTGCCCACCTTCGAGCCAAGCCGATCGCCGAGGGTGGAGAGCACCCCACCCAGCAGCAGCAACGCCAGGATCAGCAGCCAGCCCGACACACGCTTTCGCGACGACGATTCAGTATCGGCTGGAAGCGTTCAGCTGAACCGCTTAGCCAACGCCAGCGGATCAAACACGGTGATCTTCTTGCGGTCGATCTGCACCAGCCCGGCATTGCGTAGATCGCCGAGCAGGCGCGTGATGGTCACGCGGGTGGAGCCGATCGCTTCGGCAATGGCCTGGTGGGAGAGGCGCAGATCGATGGTGATCCCCTCGCTGGTGGGCACGCCAAAATCACGGCAGAGCACCAGCAGGAAGCTCACCAGCCGCGACGACATATCGCGGTGGGTGAGGGTTTCGATCATGGTTTCGGTCTGCAAGATGCGCGAGGAGAGGCCCTGCAGCATCAGCAGCCCCACGCTGGCGTCGATTTCGATGGCTTTGCGCACTGAGGTGGCGGGAGCGGTGACCATCTCCACCCGCGTGAAAGCAACCGCGTGATAGAAGCGGTCGGAGCGTTGGCCGGTGAGCAGCGAGAGCACGCCGAACAGGCTGTTTTCACGCAGCAGGGCCACGGTGATCTCTTCACCGGATTCGTACACCCGCGACAGGCGCACAGCACCGCGACGCAGCAGGTAGACCTTCTCGGCTGGATCGCCCGGGAAGAAAATCGTTTTGCCGCGCTCCACCGTTTCCGTGGTGCTGCCGTTGAGACCGCGGATCACATCCAGCAGCGTTGTATTGGCGGCCGGGGTGGCGCCAGTCGTGGGGCTGGGGGAGTAGCGGCTGAAGCCTGGTTGGGCGCCGACCATAACGGCGGGGCAATGTGTGCCGGACCCTACGGATCACCCTGACGGGCTCTTGTAGTGGTTGACACTAATTCGGTGCTTGCTCGAGCGCCTGCTGCTGGCTGTGCCGAAGTTGCAGCAGTCCGCTTTCGGCGAGATCCAGCAACCCGTTGAGCTGTTGGCGTGAAAACGGTGCGCCTTCAGCGGTGCCCTGCACTTCCAGCAGCTGGCCCTGGCTGTTCATCACGACGTTGAGATCCACGGCGGCGCGGCTGTCTTCGCTGTAGTCGAGATCGAGCAGACCGCTCCCATCCACCAGCCCCACCGACACAGCCGCCACTTGCTCCAGGAGTGGGGATCGCTCCAGTACGCCTCTGGCCTCTAGGCGCCGCAGGCCCAAGGCCAGGGCGGCCCAGGCGCCGGTAATCGAAGCGGTGCGGGTGCCGGCATCGGCCTGCAGCACGTCGCAGTCGATGTGGAGGCTGCGCTCCCCCAGGGCCTCAAGGTCCAAGCAGGCTCTGAGGCTTCGGGCGATCAGCCGCTGGATCTCTTGGGTGCGGCCGGAGAGTTTCATCAGCTCTCGGGGCTGGCGGCTGGGGGTGCTGGCGGGCAATAGGCGGTAGTCGGCGCTGAGCCAGCCCTTGCCCGAGCCCTGCCGCCATTTGGGCACGCTCTCCTCGAGGCACACGCTGCAGATCACGGCGGTGCGGCCGGTGTGCACGGTCACCGAGCTCAGGGCAAATCCCATCGGGTCCCAACTGAAACGGGTGGGCCTCAGTTCGCTAGGGCTGCGGCCATCGCTGCGGGAGGGGGCGGCGGACATGAACGGCAGCAAGGTGAGCGGCGCTCCGATGGTACGGGTGTTTGCACTACAGGTAGTGGTGAATGCTTGCCCTGTGGTCTGACGCCGCTACATTCAGGTTTCAGCGCGGCGGCCAGCGGAGATGACGGCGAGCATTGCAGCTCTTCCCAGCGGTGGCTCCGGAGGCCCATCCCGCCCCGGCCACCGCGGGGGTGCGGCGCGCGCCTTCAGCGCGGCGCCGCCGGCGGCTGGGCGCAGCCTGCGCCTCGTGGCCCAGCAGGAGGGGCTGCTGCAGGTTCACACCGCTCCCTTCCGCGGCAGCTTCAGTGGGGTGTTCAGCCAGGCTCTTCGCAGTGCTGGCTTGGGCAGCCGCGTGCTGATCAGCCAGTTTCTGAAAGGTGGGGTGGAGCAAGGGCTGGAGCGCAGTGTGTGGTTGTGCGGCCGGCTGCAGTGGCTGCGCCCTGCGGTGGCGAGTTGCCTAGCGCAGCCTGCGGCGATGGATGAGGTGGGTCGCGCTGAACGCGAGGCAGTGCTGGAGGTGTGGAGCTTCACCCGTGAGCAGATGCTGGCCGGGCAGCTTGATCAGCTGGTGCTCGATGAGCTCGGGTTGGCGGTTGAGCTGGGTTTCCTTGAGGAAGCTGAAGTAGTGGCCGCGTTGGAGCAGCGACCCTCCCACCTGGATGTGATCCTGACGGGGCCGTCCATACCGAGCGCCCTGCTGGCGATGGCGGATCAGGTCACCCAGCTGCGCCGAGGTTTCTGATGCTCAAGAACGACCGCTGGATCAATGAGCAGGCTGCCGCTGGCATGCTCGCGCCCTTCCAGCCCAAGCTGGTGCGCCACCTCGATCCCGATAACGGGGCCCAGCCGGTGCTCAGCTTCGGTTGCTCGTCGTATGGCTATGACCTGCGCCTGTCGCCCCAGGAATTCCTGATCTTCAAGCATGTGCCGGGCACGGTGATGAACCCCAAGCGGTTCAACCCTGCCAACTTGGAGCCCGCTCCCTTGCGCCGTGACGACGACGGCGACTACTTCATCTTGCCTGCGCATTCCTATGGCCTTGGTGTGGCCCTAGAGAAGATGAAGGTGCCGCCCAATATCACCGTGATTTGCCTGGGCAAGAGCACCTACGCCCGCCTAGGCATCATCGTGAATACCACCCCCGCTGAGGCTAGTTGGGAAGGGCATCTCACTTTGGAGTTCAGCAACTCCTCGGGAGCAGATTGTCGTATCTATGCCAATGAGGGCATTTGCCAGTTGTTGTTCTTTGAAGGTGATCCCTGTGAAACCACCTATCAAGATCGCGCTGGGAAATACCAGCACCAACCTGAGCGGGTCACGCTCGCGAAGGTCTAAGCGTTAAGGGGCCAGGCGCGCTTTGTGCAGCCGGCTCTTCTCGTACCAGCCGGCGATTTCTGGAGCCCATGCCTGCATGTGGGGCCACATCAGGTCGCACAGCACCCGGATTTCCTCCTGGGCATCGAGTTTGGCTCTCAGGTCCATGAAGTGCAGGAAGGCCCGTAGCGAGAAGCTCACCACGAAGTGCTGGCGGTAGTCGAAGGGGAGGATGCCGCGGGCGTGCTCCTCGGCGAAGCCGGCAGCGAGCATGTCGCGGTAGCGCTCGGCAGCGAGCTTGCAGAGCTCAAGATCCTTGCTGCGCTCTTCGGCGGTGTAGGCGTATTTCTTGCCTTGGCGATCGCTGTAGTGACCTTCGGGACGCAGATAGAACACCTCTTCGAGGTCGAGTTCGCCATTGGCGGCCCGGCAAATGCGATCGCCCGTGTAGCGCATCGATTGCACATCAAAGCTCACCCCCACCCGGTGGGTGCGGGCCTGCTGCATCACCGAATGGGGAAACCAGCCCACGTTGAGCACAATCTGGGCGTGTTCCAAGGGGCCGTAATGGCCTCGCTCGCCGGATAGCAGGCGCTTCACGCAGATTTCACCGGCCTTTGTTTCCTCGGGCCACTCAGCGCGATCGGCGGCGACGAACCCCTCGCTGTAGTCCTGGTGCATCGCGGCGTAGATGCACTGCTGGGGGTTGGGGGTGGCGGCGATCAGCTCAACCCGGAAGCGGTTCATGGGGTAAGGCGCCGGATGGCTGAAGGGTAGATGCGGATTTAGCTGTGGCTGCGCGGGCCGGCCACCGGCGTGGCGGCCAGGGTGGGTTGCAGGCTGCTCTGGTTGGCGAGGCCCGCCAGTTGCGGCAGGGGCGCGTTGGCGATCAACGCGGTGGTGAGGGCTTCGAGCTCCGGTTTGTTGCGGGCGCCAAGGGCCCGACCGATGGCATCACCGGAGGCGTTGAACAGCTCCAGCTGCGGGATACCGTTCACGTCGTAGCGATCGATTTCGGGTTGCCAGCGCGGGTTGTCCACGTTGAGCAACACCACGTCGATCTCGCCATGGTGTTGCTGCTCGATCGTCTCCATCGCTGGAGCCATGGCCTGACAGGCCTCGCACCAATCGGCATAAAACTCCACCAAGGTGGGTCGCCCATCGCCAAGGGCCACCGAGAGATCCAGCGATTGGCGCGCCAGTTTCTCCAGTGGTGCGGCGGGCTGAAGACCGCCGCGCAGGGCAAACAGGGCCAAGGCCAGCACGGCGCCAAGAGCCGCCAGCAGCATGCGGCCGCGGCGGCCAAGCAACGGCTGGCCTGTGGAGTTGGTGCTGGGTGCGCTCACGCCGAAACCAGGATCGCGGAGCCCTCAATCTGCCAGTTTTTCGAGGCTGGTTAGCCTGTAACCCTGGTGGGCTAGCCAGCGTGAAGCGCCGCATCACCCTCCACTTCCCCCGCGAAGCGGTGCATCAGCCGATCGCCTACCGGCTGGCCGTGGAGTTCGATATCGCTGCCAAGATCCTGCGCGCCCAGATCGCTCCCAACCAGAGCGGCACCATGGTGGTGGAGCTCTCTGGCGATATCGACGATCTCGTCGCTGCTGAGCAGTGGCTTGAAGCCCAAGGCCTCGGTCTCAACCGCGCCTCTGGCCAGATCCGGGTGGATCGTGATCGGTGCGTGGATTGCGGCATCTGCACCAGCGTGTGCCCCAGCGGGGCTCTGAGTTCCGCCGCACCCTCTTGGCAGCTGCAGTTCGACGCGCAACGCTGCCTGGTGTGTGAACAATGCATTCCCACCTGTCCGTTCGAGGCCATCGCCCTGGTGCTGGAGCCATCCCCGTGAAAGCTGTGTTTGGTCTGCTGTTCCTGCCTGTGCGGGCACCGATGCTGCTGGTGCTGCTGCTGGTGAGTGGCTACATGGGGCTGCATTGGGCGGAGGTGGCCCCTCTGCTGCTCAGTCGCGCCGAAACGCCCTTACAGCTGGAGCTGGCCGGCCCCCTGTTCTGGCCTCTGCAGTGTCTGCAAGCCCTTGTGGTGGTGGTGGTGTGTGCGATGCCCGATCTGTTGCTACGCGAGCTCTCGCAGTTGATGGCTGCGAGCAAGGCCCTCACCCTGGTGGTGACCCTGCTGATCGTGATCACCGGTGGTCTGTATTTGTTGCACCTGGCGGTGCTGGCGGAGGTCTTGGTGCTGGCTTCAGCCGTGCTGTTGGCCCGCCTTGATCTCAGCCGCCTGCGCATCGCTCCTGCGCCGCTTGTGGGGGCCGCTGGGCTGAGCAGCTGGGTGCTCTTGGGCATTGGCCTTGGCTACCTGCTGCATGAGCGCGTCGTAGCGGTGGCGGCCTAACGGCCGCAGATCAGAGCCGGATCGTGCTGCAGCAGCTGATAACTCCAGCGGTTGCCGAGCACCTTTTTCACGTAGAGGCGTGTTTCCGGGTAAGGGATGGCTTCGGTCCACAGTTCCGGCTCCCGCTGCGGGTCTGGTAAGGCTGAATTCAACCAGCTGGCCACGGCGCCTGGCCCAGCGTTGTAGCTGGCCGCACTCAGAAAGGGTTGGCTCTGCCAGCGCTCCA
The DNA here is from genome assembly GCF_018502385.1 of Synechococcus sp. LA31. NCBI lineage: Bacteria > Bacillati > Cyanobacteriota > Cyanophyceae > Synechococcales > Synechococcaceae > Synechococcus > Synechococcus sp. LA31. Next base: position 1,879,971 of record NZ_CP075523.1, on the reverse strand, counting down.
GCAGTTGGCGCAGATAGCGCGCGCCCAGCTGAGCATTCAGCGCAGGGTTTTGCAGCTCCTGGGTGCTGAGCTCGCGCCTGGCCAGTTCGGCGGCGGTGTCGGGCATCAGCTGCAGCAGGCCGATGGCGCCCACCGGGGAGGCCACCCCTGGGCTGAAGCGCGATTCCTGCCGTGCTACACCCCAGAGCAGCTCGAGATCCACCCCTTCGTGCTGGGCTGCTTCCCCCAGCTCGCTTTGGAAGCGGCGCGGGTGCTGATCGGTCTCCCGCAGCCACTGCTGCCGGCAGCCAGGCTGTGGCAGGCGCAGATTGGCGAACTCCAGCTGGCCCAGCCCTGTCCAGTCATCACCGATGCCGGTCCGCAGGCGACCTTCGAGCAGCCGTTGCTGCGCGTCTTTTGGCGCTGCACCCCCCCGCAGGTTGCGCCAGCTTTCCCAGGCCTCAAGCGCCTGGCCCGTGCGCCAGAGGTCGTCGAGGCGTTGGTTGCCGCTGGCCAAGGGGCGCCAGAGCAACTCCTTCCCTCCTGTTGGTTGGCTGGCGTTGGTGGGCGGCAGCACCCGGCCCAGCCGCACCATCGCCCGCCAGCTGTAGTACCCCATCGGCTGGGCCTGCAGCACGGCTTGCCACAGGCGTTCGGCCTGCTGGCGCTGGCCCTGCTGCTGGGCGCTGTAGCCCTGCCAGAACAACTGCCGCGCAGCCAGGGGCGCCGGCAGCTCCTGGCTGTTGATGGCCGTGAGGATCGTGCTGGCCTGCACCCAGCGCCGCTGCAGCAGTGCTTGGCGGGCCAGCTCCCATTGCAGCTCCCAGCTGGAGGGCTCCTTAGGCCAGCGCTGCAGCACCGGTTGCCAGGGGATGAGCCCCTCCAGCGCCAACCGCGCCTGCACCGCTGCGCTGCTGTTGAGGTTCTCGGGCAATTGATCCAGCAGGGTGAGCGCTACCTCGCCTGGGTCTTCAGCCAGCAGAGCTGCGGCCTCCTGGCTAAACGTGTTGTTGGGCTGTCGCTGGGCCATCCGCAGGAGCAACAGCTGGCCTTCGGCCCGCTCGGCAGCATCCCCGCGCAGCAGGCTTCGGCTCAGGTTCAGGGTGAGCTCCGGCGGCCACGGCGGCTCTCCAAGGCAGCGGCGCGCCGCCTCCAGCTGGCCCAGCTGCAGCAAGCCAGCGGCCAGCCAGTGGCGTTCGTGCGGCTTGACCGTGGTTTGCGCTGCTTCGCAGGCCTGGAGCAGCAGCGGTTCTGCCCCAGGCCAGCGGGCCCCCCAGCGGGCCAGGTGCAGGCCGTCGCCAGCTTCCAGCGCCGCTGCTAGCGCGGCTGGGTGGGCCGGGAAGCGCTGCAGCAGCTCGTTGCGGCGGCCCAGGGCGTAGAGGGCATCAGCGCTGGCGGGCTCCTGCGGGAAGCGGCGCAGCAGCGCCTGCCACCGGCCCGATTGCTTGAGCACCACGGCAGCCAGGGGGGAGTGACCCCAGCCCTGGCCCAGCAGCAGGCGCTTGCGTTCCTGCTCGCTGCGTTGGGGTTGGGCGCTGAGCAGCAAAGCGGCCTCGCGGCGCCGTTGCGGATTGATGCCGCGGAAGCGGGCTGCCTCCAGCTGGGCGGTGGTGCTGTTGGGAGTGAGCGGTGGAGCCAGCTGCACCAAGGCCTGGCGGGCAGCGGCCAAGGCGATGCCGCTGCCCAGGCAGGTGGCGCCGATCAGCAGGGTGGCGGCGGGGCGCAGCTGGGGCAACGGGGTGAAACGAGTGTTGGCATTCTTGAGGAGATCTCAACCTCGAGCCATGGGCCGGCTGCGTTTGCCATCGCTTCCGCCGAGCCTCACGTTGCTGCCGGGGTGGCGTCAGCGGCGCCGGCTGCTGCAGGTGTGGGCTTTGGCGGGCCTGTTGATGCTGTTTCGGGCGTTCTGGCCGCTGCGATTGCTGCCGGGTTGGGTGATGGGTGCTGTGTTGCTCTGGGCGGTGATCGAGCTGCTGGTTTGGGCCTGGTGGCCGCGGCGCTGGCGCTGAGCGGGCTTGAGGCCGCGGCCTACCCTGCAGGCCGCCATAGGTGCATTGTTGTAATGGCCGAGCCGGCTGCGTTCTCCTTGGCTGCCTCTCCATTGGGTGCGCCGTTGCCCCAGGGCACTGCAGCCTTCGGCACCGATGGCATCCGCGGCCGGGTGGGCAGCCAGATCACGCCTGCTCTGGCCCTGCAATTGGGCTACTGGTGTGGGCAGGTGCTGCCACAGGGTGGCCCGATTTTGCTCGGGAGTGATTCCCGCAGCAGCGGGCCGATGTTGGTGGCGGCCCTGGCGGCCGGGCTCACGGCGGCGGGGCGCGAGGTGCTGGATCTCGGCTTGTGCCCCACGCCCGCTGTGCCCGGGGCGATCCGCCAGCTCGGTGGCAGCGGCGGCCTGATGGTGAGCGCCAGCCACAACCCCCCACACGACAACGGCATCAAGGTGTTTGGCGCCTGCGGCGCCAAACTCGGCAAGCAGCAACAGGCTGCGATTGAGGCCGGTTTGCATGGAGTCGGCCAGGATCACAAGGGGTTTTGCGGAAGCGGCCGCTTGCAGCAGCGCCCCGACCTGATGCAGGACTACCAGCAGCGTTTGTTGGAGAGCGTGGGCGCTGCGCGTCTGGATGGTTGCCGGATTGTGCTGGATCTCTGCTGGGGGTCTGCCAGCAGCTGCGGGGAGGCGCTGTTCAGGGCGTTGGGGGCTGACCTCACCGTGTTGCACGGCGCTCCCGATGGCAACCGCATCAATCAGGGCTGCGGCAGTACCCACTTGGAGCCGCTGCAGCAGGCCGTGATCGCGCAGGGAGCGGCGATGGGCTTTGCCTTTGATGGCGATGCCGACCGGATGCTGGCGGTGGATGGCCGCGGCCGGATCGTGGATGGCGATCAGATCTTGTATCTCTGGGGCCAGGCGCTGATGGCCGAGAGCGCCTTACCGGGCAATCGCATCGTGGCCACGGTGATGAGCAACCTGGGTTTCGAGCGCGCTTGGCAGGCCTCTGGTGGCGTGCTGGAGCGCACCGCGGTGGGCGATCAATATGTCTATGCCGCTATGGAGGAGCTGGGGGCGGCCCTCGGGGGCGAGCAATCCGGCCATATCCTTTCGGCCCGGCATGGCATGAGCGGCGACGGCCTGCTCACCGCCCTGCAGGTGGCCACGTTGATCGAGGCCCAGGGTGGATCCCTGACCGATTGGATGGACGGCAGCTTCCAGCCCTATCCGCAAAAATTGGTGAATGTAACCGTGCCCGATCAGGGGCGCCGCACGGGCTGGCAGAGCTGTGAGCCCCTGCAAGAGGCTGTGCACCAGGCGGAAACGGCGATGCAGGGCTGCGGCCGGGTGCTGGTGCGGGCCAGCGGCACCGAACCGCTGCTGCGGGTGATGGTGGAGGCGGCTGAGCAGAGCGACGTGGATCACTGGAGCCAGCAGCTAGCCGCGCTGGCTGACCGCTACCTCAACGCTGCCTGAGCGGCTAAGCGGAGAGCGCCGCTGCAGGCATCGCCCCCTGGTGGTTGCAGCTCGGCCTGCGGCAGCCGCCGCTTCAGCTCTCTGCTGAATCCCTGCCGCAGGACGCTGAGGTGATGCAGGGCTCCCCCCACTCCGCACACGGCAGGCTCAGGCAGCTTCAAGCGCTCGGCAATGGTGTGCACCATCGCTGCCAGTGCCTCCGCCGAGCGTTGGATCACCGCTTGGGCGTGGGGGTCGCCGCCGAGGGCTAGTTGATGCATCACAGGGGCCAGTCGGGCGAACCCTGCCGCAGCGAAGTGTGGGGCCACCACGGCGGCTTTCACCGCCTGGGCGCTGCTAGCCCCCAGGGCCTGCCAGAGCTCTTGGCGCAGGGCCGTTTCCGGCAGGCGCCCATCGGCCATCTGCACGCTCAGGGCCAGGCCATCGCGGCCAATGTCCATGGCGGATCCAGCCCCATCCAAGAGCCAGCCCCACCCGCCGCAGCGGTGGCTGTGCCCCTGGCCATCACTGCCGAGGGCGATGCAGCCGGTGCCACTGATCACCAAGATCCCCGCGCCGCCGTTGAACGCTCCCGCAAGTGCGGTGCACTCATCCCCCACCACCACCACTCGCTGCTGAGCCAGACCTAGACACGCCGAAGCCAGGTGGGTGCCTTGCTCCTGCACGGTGCTGCCCGATTCGATGCCGCTGGCCCCGATGCCGGTGGCGTAAAGGGTGGCGTTGGCCGGTAGACCTGCTGCATCCAGCGCCCACCTGAGGCTGCTGCCCAGTGCAGCTTCAAAACGTGGGGCTCCACCCTCGGCCGCGAGGTGTGAGACGCCCGTGCCCTGGCCTTCACTGAGCACTTGCCAGGAGCCATCGGGTTGCAGCGTGGCTAGCCGGCAGGTGGTGTGGGTTTGGCCAGCATCGAAACCGGCGATCAGCCGGTGCTCCGTGTCAGGCATCGCTGCTGGTCTGTGCGCTGCGGCTCACGCTCAAGGTGGCCAGGCAAAACCAGCCGGTGAGCTGCACCTCAGGCCGGAAGAAAATCGTGTCGGTTACGCCCTGAACGCACAACCCGGCGATGGCGGCCAGTGCGGCAATGGCGGGTAACGCCCAGGCTGATTCCCCCTTCAACTGGGCCCAGCCTGCCCGGATGCAGGCCGCTAGCAGGCCCAGCCCGGCCAGCAGATTGGGAATGCCCCCTTCCACCAGTAGCTCCAGCGGCACCGAGTAAGCGCTGAGGGCATTGAACTTGGGCTGCTGAAACAGCGGATAAATCAGGTTGAAGGCGGTGTTGCCGGGGCCGATCCCCAGCCAGGGCCTGGCCTGGATCATGTCGATCGCCGCCAGCCACACATTGATGCGGAAGTTGTTGGAGCTGTCCTGGCGGCCGGCCAGCAGGCTCATCACACGGATGCGCAGTGGTTCGATTTGGGTCACGGCGACTACCAGTACGGCCACGGCGGCGCTGACCAGCAGCAGGGGAAAGAGCCGTCGCCAAAGCGTTGGCCAGTGGCGGGTCTGCCGCAGCACCAGCATCAGAGCGACCGCTCCCAGGGCGGCCAGCATGCCTAGCCAGCCACCGCGGCTGTAGCTGAAAAAGAGGGCTGCGCTGCCGCTCAGCAGCGCTGTTGCAGCGAAAAGGCGCTGGGGCCAGCTGCGCCAACGGAGCAATGCCACCAGAGCGATGGGCAGGATCGGAATGAGATAACCCGCCAGCAGGTTGGGGTTCTCCAGGGGGCCGTAGACACGGATCGTGCCATCCGCCACGGAGTTGGGATCGGCCCAGCGGGCTAGCTCAGTGGTATCCCCATAAAGCTGACGGATCGCCAGCACCGCACTCACCAGCTCTCCAGCGAGCAGCGCTGCCACGATCCGATCCCACCAAGGAGGTGCTGCAGCCAGCAGCTGGCGCATCAGGGCGTACACGCTCAGATAGCTGAGCAGCTTCAGCAGCCCCTTGAAGGCCGCCATCGGCACCGGCGAAAAGCCCGTGGCCAGCACTGCGATGCCAAGCATCAGCAGCAGCCAGCCACTGATCGTGCCAATGCGCCCAGCCGGGGTGCATAGAGCCCACAGCAGCCAGAGCAGTCCGGCGGCCAGGATCAACAAGCTCAATCCCCCCCGCGTTACCAGCGGCAGGCCGGCCATCAGGGCACAGAGCACAATCCCGGCGATCAGGCTCAGGCGCGAGCTGATGGGTCCGTTGGCGGCTCTGGTCAGCAGCCCTTGCCAGCGCAGCAGCCAGGGAGTGGTGGACGGCACCGGGGCCAGGCTCATGCCATGGGGGCTTCAGGGTCGAGCGGATTATCGGTCTGTTTGTCGGCGGCTTCCATCCATTGCTCCAGCAGCTGCAGCTCCGGACGCGGCTCTTCGTTGCGCTCGTAGAGCACCCGATACACCGGCAGCCCCTGGCTGATCACATAGGTTTCCCGTTCGGTGGGTACCGGTAGGGGATTGTCGGCCCGCCAGGGGCGTGGATCAGCGGAGGGCCGGGTGAAACAGCCGCTCGCTTCGGTGAGAGCCACCATCGGTTCGATCACGGCTGGCACATCGCTTTGCAAGAACAGCCGCTTGCCGGGTTTCAGGGCGGTGGCAATGGCCAGCAGCAGCGCCGGCTGAAGCACGCGTCGCTTGTGGTGTTTCTTTTTGAACCAGGGATCGGGAAACTGGATCGAGACCAGCTCCAGCTGCTCCTTCGTCAGTGCCTCCAGCCAGGCCTCAAGGCTCACATTGGCGTTGCAAAACAGGTAATGGAGGTTGCTCAGGCCCAGAGCTTGCCGGTCGGCCTCTGCGGCACTCACCAGCGGCCGCCGGATCTCTACGCCCAGATGGTTGACCCCCGGTTGCTGCTGGGCCAGGGCCAGCAGGAAGCGCCCGCGGGCGCAGCCGATGTCGAGGTGCAGCGGTAGCGCCGGCGTGCTGAACAGTTCAGCCGGTGGCGGCAGCTCCAGGGGCAGCTGGAAGAAGCGGCTGAGGGGATTGACGTGCTGACGCACCATGCGGCTCAGGAGGCTGTGGCACCCGACGGCATGTCGCTGACGGCCGGGGGCGTGTTGGGAACAAGGAAGCCCCAGCTGGCGGTGTAGCCATGCAGGTGGGTTGCACCAGCCACCGGGCCGATCTCGCCATTGCAGAAGGCACCGGCTACAGGCACCTGTGCGAAGAGTTCGCGGCAGGCGTTCACATCGCCATCGGGTTGGCCGTAGAGCCCTTCGCCCCGCCCCAGGCAAGCAAACAGCAGGGCGGCCAAGGGTTCGGGCTGGCGCCGGCGCTGCAGGCTGAGCAGTTGGCGTTGCTCCTGGCGTGAGGCGTTGGCATCGCGCAGCTGGAATTGCACACGCTGGCCTACCCGCAGCCGTTCGCCCACGGCGACCGAACCGGTGCGGGGATCCACGCCGATCAGGTTGCGGACCAGAAAGGCGGAATCATCGGGGGTGTCGCTGCTGCTGAGCTGAAAGCTGCTCTTGGCCACCCCCAGAAATAGCGAGTGGCGCACTAGCTCGCGCTCTTGGGGATTGAGGCCTTCGAGAATCGCTTGCAGGCAGGCCACAGGGGTGCCTTGGTTGTGCCCATCGCTGAGGCGCTGCACCACGTTGCGCTCGGCTTTCTCCACCTCGAACACCGGGCCAATGGGTCGGCAGCCTTGTGCCACCACAGGCTCGATGCGCCAGGCGCCGCTGATCAGGCAGCCCACTGCTCCCTCCACAACGCGGTCGTTGAGTAGCAGGGATCCGTGACTGGCGTTGTGTTGGCCAGCGATGCCGCCCACCTTGGCCGCCTGCGGGTAGGCGTAATCGAGGCCACTGATCAGGTCGTTGATGGCTGGACAACCCGGGTCGATGAACAGCAGCATCGAGTGCGCGTCTTCCGGTTGAGCGCCCACCCAATCCACCCACTGCTGGCTGGGGCCATCGAGATCGGGCAGGCCTCCAGCCTCGAGATGGAATAACTGCAGTTCGCTGCCCGGCAGTTCAAACAGGCTGACGCTGATCCCCGGCTGATGTTCCAGTTCATGCGGTTGCCCGCCTGAATCGGTGCCCACGACGCCGCCACCGGCGCAGCCGATCCAGTTGTGGCTGGGGATGGCGTCGCGCAACAGCGGCAGCAGACGCTGCAGGTCGGTCGCGTAGGCGGTGGAGCAGAACACCAGCGCCAGATCAGCCGGTCCGCGTTGGCCTGCTGCGCGCAGTTGCTGCTTGAGGTCAGCCACAGCGGCCTCCAGGGCCGGTTGGTTGCTCAAGGCTGTGAAGCAGTGGGCCTGTTGCCCTGGCCAACGCCGCAGCAGCGAGTGGGGGAGGGGGAACATCCGAGCCATGGCTGGACCCTACTGCTGCTGGTTGCAGCGTCAGGCTCGGGATAATGACGGCTTGCCGCCCCCCTCTGCGTGCCAGACCTGCAGCTCTACCGCACTCTTGTGTGGCTGGATTACCGCTTGGCGGCGCTGTTCGCCGTGGGGCTCCCCCTGGTGCTGCTGATCTGGTCGGCCTGGAAGCAAGAGCAGGCGTTGGTGCGCCTGATGGGCATCTACTGGAAGGTGGCCAGCCTGCTGCTGATCACCGTGCTTCTGCTGACGGACAACAAACCCCTGGGCTACCTGCTGGCCTTCCTGGCTCAGTTGCTTGTGGTCGTGAGCGTGTGGTTCTGGGTGGATCTCAATGAAGAGCTTGCCGATCTGCCCCCCTGGCGGCCTCTGCCGTTTGTGGTGCGTGCCTGGCGCTGGGGGTTAAGCGTGTTTGGCGTGCTGGGGGGCTTGCTCAGTGCCCGAGCCCTCGATTGTGTGCGCGGTGGTGTCACGCGCCCCTTCTGCCGGGTTTGGCTGGAAGCTCCCGACGACCTGCACGGCGGAGCGGCCAACTTCTTTGGTTTTGTGTTTGGTGGCAGTTGGACTGGCACCATCGCTGCCTTTGCCGGCTATGTGGCACTGGTGGCCTACAGCGTGGGTGCCCTCCAATGGCTGTTGGTGCGGTTGCCCAAGCAGGGGCGGGTCGCCGGTGGTTTTTAGGGTGTTGCTGTGAGCACTATCGCCGCTCTTCTGGCTCAGCTTGAAGCCATCAGCCGCAGCCGCCCGGATCGGGTGCTGCGGCTCACAGGGCATCTGCCCGGAGATCACGGTGAGGAGTTGTTTGAGCTGCTGATCTTCCGCGGCTTCTCCAGCAGCGTCAGCCATCCCACCGCCTTTGATCCTGATCAGCCAGCTTTGTCTGAGGCGGCGCGCATCGAAGCGGCTCAGCTGCTGGCAGGGCCCCTCAACCCCGCGGCTGAGCAGGTGTTGGCAGGGCCGATGGCGGCCGAAGAGCTGCTCGATCCGCTCCGCTGGGCTTGAAGCTCAAACGCAGAAGCGCTCCCATGCCCCGCAGAGCTGCCTGAGTGCTGGGGCGTGGGCAGCCAGTTGGTCAGCCTGGGCCAGTTCAAAGTCGGCGAAGTCAAAGCCTGGGGCCACGGTGCAGCTCACCAGACACCAGGCTGAGCCGGGGCATGGTTCTGCGGCGAACCAACTGCCGGCTGGCACCACATGCTGGGGCTGCTGGCCATGGGCCAAATCCATGCCGAGGTGGGTGCTCCGGGCGATGCCGCTGCGGTTGAGTTCATGCACGACCAGCGGGCCGCCTCCGTGGATGTGCCAGATCTCATCGGAGTGGATCCGATGCCAATGGGAGCGTTCGCCCGCTCGCAGCAGAAACAGGATGGCCGTGCAGGCTGCCCGCGGGCCCCGCGGAGTTATCACCTGATGCTCGGCTTTGTAGGTCTCGCGGTAATGGCCTCCTTCTGGATGGGGCTGGAGACCAAGCTGAATGATCAGCTCAGCACTGTCACGCATCGGCCGCAGAGGGTGGGGTGGGCGTTGTGCTGGCCGATGTCTGACGCGTAGTGCCAGCAGCGTTCGCACTTCTCGCCGGCGGCCTTGGCAATGCGCACGCTGAGGCCTGATTCGCTGGCTTCCGCCAGCACCTCTGCCGGGGCGACGCCGCCTTGCCGTAGGGCAGACACGAGCAGCCAGTCGGCGAGGTTATCGACGCTGGGATGAGCGGTTGCTTCCAGCCAGGCCAGGGCTGTGCGGGTGGATTCGGCGCCATCGCCTAGTTCCAACTGCACCTGGGCCTCGAGGGAAGCACCCAGCTGACCGCTGGATCGACAGCTTTCCAGTTGGCGGTTCACCAGGGCCCGAAGGTGCAGGATCTGCTCCATCGGCTGCTCGAGCGCTGGCTGGTGCCACTCAGCCGGGGCCGTGGGCCAGCCCCGCTCGAATACCGAGCGCTCCGCCACGGCGTAGGGCAGGTTCTGCCAGATGTCTTCCGCCATATGGCAGAGCACCGGCGCGATCAGGCCGGCCAGGCGCTCCACCACCAGGGCCAGCACGGTCTGGCAGCTGCGGCGGCGGAAGTCAGCCGCACCGCTCACATACAAACGATCCTTGGCGATGTCGAGGTAGACGTTGGAAAGATCCACCACGCAGAAGTTCTGGAGCGCCTGGAAGAAGCGGTAGAACTCGAAGCGCTCGAAGTCTCCGGTCACGCTGTCGATCAGAGCGGCGGTGCGCTGCAGCATCCACTGATCCAGCAGCGGCAGCTCTGCGTAGGGCACGGCATCCGTGGCCGGATTGAAATCGTGCAGGTTGCCCAGTAGGTAGCGGGCCGTGTTGCGCACCTTGCGGTAGACGTCGGCCAGCTGTTTGACGATGCCGGGGCCTAGGGGCACATCGGCGGAGTAGTCAACAGAACTCACCCACAGGCGCAGCACATCGGCGCCGTAGGCCGGCTCCTGTTTTTCGTTCTTGCCGCCTTCCACCAGCACCGCGGGATCCACCACGTTGCCGAGCGACTTGCTCATCTTGCGGCCCTTCTCATCGAGGGTGAAGCCGTGGGTGAGCACCCGCTTGTAGGGCGCGTGGCCGTTCACGGCCACGGACGTGAGCAAGCTGCTCTGGAACCAGCCGCGGTGCTGATCACTGCCTTCGAGATACAGATCGGCTGGGTAGTGGAGTTCGGGTGCACGGCTTTCGCTGCCTGCGATGCCGCCCAGCACGCCGGCCCAGGAGGAGCCGGAGTCAAACCACACGTCCATCGTGTCGGTGCCTTTGCGCCACTGCGCTGCATCGGCGGCGTAGGGCTCGGGCAGCAGGCCTGCTTCATCGCGCTGCCACCACACATCGGATCCGTGCTCAGCGATCAAGGCCTGGATGTGATCGAGCGTGGTCTGGTTGAGCAGCACCTCACCGGTTTCACGGTGGTAGAAGACGGGAATCGGCACACCCCAGGTGCGCTGGCGGCTGATGCACCAGTCGCCGCGCTCGCTCACCATCGCTTCGATGCGGTTGCGGCCACTGGCCGGGAGCCATTCCACCTGGGCGATGGCGTCCAGGGCCGCAGCGCGGAAGCCCTCCACCGAAGCAAACCATTGCTCGGTGGCGCGGAAGATGGTGGGTTTCTTGGTGCGCCAGTCGTAGGGGTAGCGGTGCTCGTAGCGCTCCTGTTTGAGCAGGAGTCCTGTGCCCTCGAGCGCTTCGAGGATGGTTGGGTTGGCGTCCTTCAGCACGTTGGTGCCAGCGAAGGGGCCCGCTTCAGCGGTGAGGTTGCCGGCCTCATCCACTGGGCAGAGCACGGGCAGTCCGTACTTCTTACCGGTATTGAAGTCGTCAACGCCGTGGCCTGGGGCGGTGTGCACCAAGCCCGTGCCGGCTTCGGTGGTGATGTAGTCGCCGCCGATCACCACTTGGCTGGTGCGCTCCAGCAGCGGATGGCGGTAGACGATTCCCGCGAGATCGGCGCCCTTCACGCTCAGCAGGGGCTTGAGCGTTAGCCCCAAGCTGGTTTCCAGGCTTTCGCGCAACTCGGCGGCCACCACCAGATGGCTCACGCCGGGAGCGCTGTTGTCGCCTTGGGGGGCAACAGCGCAGATGGTGTAGTCGAGCCGCTCGTTCACCGACACCGCCAGGTTGGCGGGCAGGGTCCAGGGGGTGGTTGTCCAGATGGCGACAGCCAGGCCGCCTGCTGCAGTTGCGGCATCGCTGCTCAGGCCAGCGGCGCTCAGCCGGCCGGCCAGGGCCTCCGGCAGCTCCACAGCCGGGAAGGCTGCATACACGCTCGGGGAGGTGTGGCCGTCGGGGTATTCGAGTTCGGCTTCGGCCAGGGCGGTGCGGGAGCTGGGGCTCCAGTGCACGGGCTTGAGGCCCCGGTAGATGTGCCCGGCCAGCACCATGGCCCCGAACACGCCGATCTGGCCGGCTTCGTAGCTCTTCTGGAGGGTGAGGTAAGGCTGATCCCAGTCGGCCCAGATGCCCCAGCGACGGAAGCCGGCCTTTTGACCTTCCACCTGCTCGAGTGCATAGGCATGGGCTTTTTGGCGCAGGCTCACAGGGGTGAGTTCGGCCCGCTCGCTGCTCTTCAGGCCTTGCAGCACCTTCAACTCGATCGGCAGGCCGTGGCAGTCCCAGCCAGGAATGAACCGCGCCCGTTTGCCCTGCAGCAGGGCCGTTTTGTTGATGATGTCCTTGAGGATCTTGTTGAGAGCGTGGCCCACGTGCAGGGCCCCATTGGCATAGGGGGGGCCGTCGTGGAGCGTGAAGCTCTCGCCGCTGTTCTGCTGGCTCAGGCGCTCATAGAGCTGCAGTTCCGCCCAGAACGCCTGGATCTCTGGCTCGCGCACCTTGGCATTCGCCCGCATCGAGAAGGGCGTTTGCAGCAGGTTGAGGGTGTCTTTGTAGGAGGTGGCGGGCGCAGAGCTGGCGGTCACGGCGCCTTGGGCAGCAAGGGCCGATTATCCCGCCTGGCTGCCGGCGGCTTGCAGCAGCTGATCGATCTCGGCGAAGGAATGCACCACGTGCGTGGGTTCTGGGCTCGTGGCTTCCGGCTTTGCAGGCACAGGCTCAGCCGTGGTTTCGGTTCTCACCCAGCGCTTGCCACTGCTGGCTTTGCCGCCGCCGCGCTTGAGGGCAGCCAGCACGGTGCCGGCGGCTGCGCTCACCGTTGCAATTCCCCTGGCGACCGTGACCAGGAGTTCGCTGAGGCTGGTCTGCCAGCGTTCGATCGAGAGCAGACGCTGCTGCTCCTCGGGGGTGAGGGCACGCCAGCGCAGTTGCAGCACCTCAAGGCCCAGGCGACCGATCAGAAGCCCGCCGCAGAGCACCGCCAGCATCGGGGAGCCGGTGAGGCGATCAGCGCTGGTCACCAGGGTGAGCCCAAGCAACAGCACCACCGCCCCCCACATGGCATCGCGGGGGCGCGACAGCTCGCTGGCCATCAATGGCAGCAGCAGCACGGCCAGGCCCACCGCTAGGGCAAGCGTCCCGCTGAGGCTGGCAACCATGGGTCTGCTGAAGATTGACCCCATTCTTGGCGTATCCCTACAGTTGCGCCATGCCCACCTGGCGGAATTGGTAGACGCGCTGGGTTTAGGTTCCAGTGGCTTCGGCTGTGGGGGTTCAAGTCCCCCGGTGGGCATCGGGGCAAAGGCCCCAACTTCCTAAGGTGGCTTCACTGTTGGCCGGTGCAGCCAGGGAATGACGCAAGCTCTGGTTCAGTCGCTGGAGATGGATGGATCTCCCAGGGAGCTGCGGGCATCGGTGAGTGCGGTGCCGCGTGAGTACCTCGATCCACCGTCGGCCTGGAACCCCACGGTGGGGTTGTTTTTGGGTGGCTACGTGCTGGCTGCGATCACGATCGCGGGTTGGTTTGTGTGGGAGTGGCCCCTGCTGCCGCTGTTGGCGACCGGTTTTTTAGCCCTGCATCTTGAGGGCACCGTGATTCACGACGCCTGCCATAACGCCGCCCATCCGAATCGCTTCTGGAACGCTTTCATGGGCCATGGTGCGGCCCTGTTGCTGGGGTTCAGCTTCCCCGTGTTTACGCGGGTGCACCTGCAACACCACGCCCATGTGAACGATCCGAAGAACGACCCGGATCACATCGTGAGCACTTTTGGCCCGCTGTGGCTGATTGCACCCCGCTTCTTCTATCACGAGTATTTCTTCTTTCAGCGCCGCCTCTGGCGCCGCTATGAACTGCTGGAGTGGGGCTTAGGCCGCGGCATCTTCTTCATGATTGTGTTCGCCGGTATTCAATATGGCTTTATCGACTTCATCTTCAATTGCTGGTTCGCTCCGGCCCTGATGGTGGGCGTGACCTTGGGTTTGTTCTTCGACTACTTACCCCACCGCCCGTTTCTCTCCCGCAATCGCTGGCATAACGCCCGCATCTACCCCGGCAGGCTGATGAATTGGCTGATCATGGGTCAGAACTATCACTTGGTGCATCATCTCTGGCCTTCGATTCCCTGGTTTGAATACAAACCGGCCTACGAAGCCACAAAACCGATCCTTGATGCCAAGGGCTCACCGCAGAGGCTTGGCTTGTTTGAAAGCAAGGGTGATTTCACGAACTTCATCTACGACGTCCTGCTGGGAGTGCGCAGCCACAAGCGCCGCCGCAGCAAATTGCGGCCTATCGCAGGGTTGCTGCCCAGCTTCAAGGCGCGACGCCATGTTGTCGCGCTGCTGCATCGCACAGCCGTTTCGCCCAGACGCTGAGAGGTGCAAGCCGGCCGGTGCAAGTCGGCCTGGTTCAGTCAGCCAGGATTTTCGGCACGCGGAAGAAGTCGCCCTCGCGTTGAGGCGCTTCGTCGAGCAATTGCTCGCGCACGTCAGTGGTCACTACCACGTCGTCGCGGGTCGCGTTGACCACTTCCACCGCACGGGTCGTGGGAGGCACGCCCTCAGTGTCGACCGCCTGTAGGTGATCCACGTAGCCAAGGATCCGCTCGAGCTGGGTGGTGTAAGTGGCGATCTTCTCCTCAGGGAGGTCAAGGCGGGCCAGCTTGGCCACCTTGCGAACGTCGTCAGCGCTGATGTTGCTCATGAGCAGAACCTAGCTGGAGGGCTCATCCAGGAAGCGTTGCAGATCGGCAGCCAAGGCTGTGGCGGCCACATCCAGGAATCGGTTGCCGTGCTCGGCTGTGGCCAGAGAGGGGTGGGAGCCCATGCGTCCATCGGGGTGACGACGGCGGAAATCCTCAGGGCTGTGGATCGGTCCGGCTGGAGCGGGCTCTGGCAAGGGGCGCTGTTTGCTTTGCAGGCTTGGCTCTAGAGCGAGGGTGATGGCAATTTCGCTCGGGGTGGCGTGATGACCCTCCTTCTTCCCGTAGAGCTCCTTGGCCAGCGTCATTGCCTCGGGAGCCATGAACCAATTGGCCAGCTTGCAGCGCAGGGATCCCGCATTGTCGAGGCCGCGGCTGGCCGCGGTGCCGTAGGCCTGGGCGAAGGCGGCCTTGGTGGTGGCAATGTTGCCCCCGTGGCCATTGATCACGTAAATGCGCTCGAAGCCGTGACGGGCCAAGGAGAGCACCAGATCGTGAATCACGGCGAGCAGCGTGGCCGGCTGAAGGCTCATCGTGCCGGCGAAGCCGAGGTGGTGTTCAGCCATGCCAAAGGCTTGAGCCGGGGTCACCAGCACGCCTGTGCGGCAGCCCACTTCCAGTGCCACCGCTTCAGCGGTGAGTGCATCGGTGCCGATGGCGCCGGTGGGGCCGTGCTGCTCCGTGGAGCCCAGAGGCACGATCACGCCTTTGCAGCCCTCCAGGTAGGCCTCCACTTCCGGCCAGCTGCGCAGTTGCAGACGGATGTCCTCAGTACTGGTGGCAACCACGACGACACATCAGCTCACTTCGGCTCAGTATCTCTAGGATCTGAGACAGGTGGTTCCTGAGGGCACCCCATGCTGCAGCGCAAGCTCTATCGCTTCCAGTGCGAGCAACGCCCGATCTGGGTGTTTCTGCGCGATCAGCAGCGCTGGATTGAAGAGGCGCTGGTGGTGGAACTCGAGGGCGATCTGGTCACCCTCCGCTACGACGCTGAGGACGATGACGAGTTGCACAGCTGGGAGGAATGTGTGCGGCTCGATTCCATCGGCGCGATCAGCACCCGCCTGGCTTTCTTCAGCCGCAGCGCAGATGCTGACGACATCGAAGTAACGGGCGACTGCCCTGAATCGGAGCAGCTCCCCAGCCAGGGATAAGGCCTTCCTTCAGCCCACCTGAAGGGCAATCCAGAACAGAAAAATCGCCAGAAGCACCAATCCATCGAGGCGGCTGACGCGGCCAGTGGTGGGGCGGACGAGAAAGAGTGTGAGGGCTAGAAGCACCATCTCGAGTGGGTCGAGCCCGAGAATCACATCGCTGTGGATCACCGCTCCGATCAGCAACACCGCTGGAACGGTGAGGCACAGGGTGGAGAGCACCGAGCCATACAGCGTGTTGAGTGATCGCTGAACTTCGCCACGGGAAGCAGCCTGGAACGCATTGAGAGCTTCCGGCGCCAGCACGAGTAGGCCCACCAGTACACCACCCATGGAGCTGGGAAGTCCCAAATCGGTGATGCTGGTTTCGATCAGCTGACCCATCGATTCGGTGATCAGCACTAACAACAGCAATCCACCTGCCATCAGTGCAGCTGTGGGCAGGATTCCCCGCTTGTGGTTGTTGTCATCAATGTTGAAGCTTGTGCTGAGCCACTCCGCCTGACTTGCACTCTCTGTAAAGAGAGGTCGATAGGAGCCTGTTTGATAGCTGAGAAACACGGCATACAACCCAATCGCCACCAAGCTCAGTACGACATTCACAGACGTGGTGAAGTTGGCTTCATTGGTGAGGTGTGCAAAGTTGGGTGTCACCAGTGCCAGCACGCTGATCGCTGAGATCAGGCTTAAGTAGGTGGCTGAACCACTGAGGTTCATGCTGGCCAAATTGCTGTCATCAACCGGTTCGTCCAGCTGTCGCTCTTGTTCCTGGGAGGCCAGAAAGATGCTGATGCCTTTCACTCCAGTCAGGGCGATCATCAGAACGGCGAACATGGAATCCCGCGCCAGCGTTGGATTCTGTTCGCCAGTGGTCATGGTGCTGGCAATTAGCGCCAGCTCCACCACGATCGCCGAGCCCGTGAGGATCAAAGTGCCGTAGGGCTCACCCAGCCGCAAGGCCAGCTCATCGGCGTGATGGGCAACCCGGGTTGCCATTAAGAGCACGACGCCACTGAGTAAGACCAGTCCCAGCAAGACTAGTGGCGGTGGCTGGACGAGCAGCCAAGCCAGCACGGTTGTGGCTTTCAGCCCTGCCAGAACAGCAGCGCCCAGAATCAAGCTAACGATGGACGTGCCCACGTTGAACCTGAGCGTCTTCAGTGGGCCGTCCCGTTGCCGTCGTAGTCGTCGGTGTCGTAGTAGCCGCCTTTGGTGCCGAAAAAGAGTGTGGCCAGAACGAACAGGCCGCTGCCTCCGATCAGCACGGTGGCGAGTGTGAAGCCGCTGGAGTGCATGCTTGGCTGGGCGATGGCCTTCAGCCTACTTCGCTGATCCAGGCGTTGAAGTTGATGAAGGATTGCGTATTAGGTGGTACCAGCCCGTCGGGATAGGGGGGCGCAGTGTGGAATTCGTAATAGCTTGGTTGGGGCGGATAGTTGCCAAAGAATAGATTGGAATAGTTTGCGTCTTTCAGCGAGAAGATGATCCCTCCACCTGTGAGCTGTGCCTCACTGTCGTTAAAGCTTTTTGGCCGCAGCCTGTTGTCTCCGAGGTAGGGCGTTCCGGTGATCGGATCTACATTCCCTGGAATGCCTGTGCCGGCGGGTAGCAGTTCGTCAATTTTGACGCCATCAACTTTCCCTTTGATGGCCTTCACGCGGTAGAAGCCTTCGTCATTCGGTTTGCTGTTGGTGAACAGCTTGCCTTTGCCTATTGGGCTATCCCCTTCTGTGTTGGCATACTGCCACAGCCACTTGATACGCCCCATTGTCAAAAGTCGAATAATTTCATGCTCCTCGCGACGGCTTGGTTCGCAGGGTTCTGAAATGATTCGTGACGATCTGCTTCGCGGTTTTGAGGGCTCTTGTGCTTGATGATTTTTGGGAAGTCAAGTCATTCATCTTTCTTCCATGTTGCTGCGTGGTGTAGTTGTGCCAACTCATCGCGATCAATCTCTTCCCCAATCCTTCTTCGCCCGCCCCGCCGAACAGGTTGCTCCCGACCTCATCGGCTGCCTTCTGGTGAAACGCCAACCCGATGGCGACCTCCTGTGGGGCGCGATTGTGGAAACGGAGGCGTATTCCCAAGACGACCCCGCCTGCCACGGCTACCGCCGCCGCACCCCCAGCAACGAAACGCTCTTTGGTGAGCCAGGGCGTTTTTATGTCTATGTGAGCTACGGCATCCACCACTGCGTGAATGTGGTGACATACAAGCCGGATTGGGCCAATGGCGTGTTGCTGCGGGCGGTAGCCATGGCAGGGGAATCTGAGCGGGTGGCGGCGGGGCCCGCCTTATTGGCGCGCCGTTTTGCTCTTGATTGCGGCTACGACGCGCAGCCCGTGGATCCAGCCAACGGGCTGTGGCTCGCGCCTCGGCCGCCGCAGCTCCAGGCATTGGGGCCTAAGGAATTGGTGCAAACCACCCGTATTGGCATCAGTCAGGGGCAGGAGCTTCCCTGGCGCTGGTACTTGCGGGCCAGTCGCAGCGTGAGTAAGCGAGCCAGAGGTGATCGATTGCCTGCTCTGGCGGATGCCCTTTTCGTGGCCCCGCTGCCGATGGACTCTTAGCCTGAAGTCGACGCTTGCAGACCACCTTGAGCGACTGGACCCATCGCCATGTGCTGGATCTGTCGGCCTTCTCGCTCGATGATTTCGCCACGGTGCTCGAGCTGGCTCAGCGCTTCCGCGTGATGCCGACGTCCGGTGCGCGCAAGCTACCGGCCTTGCAGGGCCGGCTTGTGACCACCTTGTTCTTTGAGCCCAGCACCCGCACGCGCAGCAGCTTTGAGCTCGCTGCCAAGCGTCTCTCGGCTGACGTGCAGAGCTTCTCACCGTCCTCCAGTTCGTTAAGCAAGGGCGAAAGCTTGCTCGACACGGTGCGCACCTACGTGGCCATGGGTGCGGATCTGCTGGTGGTGCGGCATCGCTGCACGGGCGTGCCTGCAGCTCTAGCGCGTGATCTCGATGCCAGTGGCGAGCGGGTTGCAGTGCTCAATGGTGGCGATGGCCTGCACAGCCATCCCAGCCAGGGCCTTCTCGATCTGTTCACCCTGGCGCGCCATTTCAGCCCGGATGCCCCCACCCCGGAGGCGTTGCGCGGGCGCCGCATCGTGATCGTGGGCGACATCCTCCATTCTCGTGTGGCACGCTCCAACCTCTGGGCCCTCACCGCCTGCGGAGCCGAGGTGGTTTTGTGTGGGCCCGCCACGCTCCTGCCGGAGACGTTCGCGCAGTTCGCTGATGCTCCACCCCCAGGGCAGGCCGTGGATCCAGTGGTTCAGCGTGGCTCGATCCGGGTGGAGCGCGATCTGGATCAAGCCTTGGCTGGTGCTGATGCAGTGATGACCCTGCGGCTGCAGCAGGAGCGCATGAACCAGCATCTGCTCACCAGCCTGGAGAGCTACCACCGCGCCTATGGCCTCACCCATGCACGCCTCAGCGGCTGCTCTCCCGATGTGCCAGTGCTTCACCCAGGTCCGGTGAACCGTGGCGTGGAGATGAGCGGCGCCCTGCTTGACGATCCTCAGCGCTCCTTGGTGGAGCAGCAGGTCACTAACGGCATCGCGGTTCGGATGGCATTGCTGTATCTGATGGCAGCCAGTTGATCGGCTGTGGGCCGTTCAGAGCAGCTTGAAACCCTCGAGTAGCAGTCCGTAGCAGAAGCCGATACGGCTCATGTCGAGCAGTTGCAACCCCAGGCGGTCGCCGCTTCGGCGCAGCAAGGGGCGGCGCGCTCGGACCGCCAGCTCGATCATCGCCACGCAGATCAGAGCGGCGGGCGGATCAAGAAAAGCCCGTGCCCCGATGATCGTGCTCACAGCATTGCCGATGAAAAACGTGCTCAAAAGCACGATCAGCAGGAGTGACAGTCGGCGCCAGGGGTTGGTGGACCATTGCTCAAGCCGCGGCCAGGCACCGCCCAGGCTCTGCTGAAGGCGGGTGCGCTGCAGTGGGCGGGAGCTGTTCAATCAGGGCTCAGCTGTCGGCGTCTTTCTTGCGGGAGCCTTTGCCTTCCAGCAGCTCCAGCAGGGCTTCCATCTGAGCCATCACACCGCGAACCTCGCCGGCTTCAGGCAGCAGGCCGTCGTCCATCACGCCCTGGTGCATCTCGCGCAGTTCCTGTCGGATGTAGCGCAGATGGCTCACCACTTGCTCGCGTTTCGACTGCGACATGCCTGTGATCAGGAACGGACTGATCAGTCTCTTTTACCGCATCGCCCTCTAGCAGAGACCGGGCCGTGGTCAGCCCAGTGAATCCCACAGCCGTTACAGATGGGGTCGTGTCGCCTTACTTCTGGCCAAATTGGGCTTTGGCTTGTTCATAAAAGGCGAGCTCGATGCAGTGGTGGCCCGCCTCCTTGGCCAGGGTTTCGATGCGCTTGCGCACGGCTGGGCGCACGAAGAAAGGAATCTCCTTCAATTTGGCTTCGGCGTCTGCGCTCCAGTTCATCGCTGCCGTTGCTCAGCCTTCATTGGGTGGATGGAGAATAGGGGACTCGAACCCCTGACCTCTGCGGTGCGATCGCAGCGCTCTACCAGCTGAGCTAATTCCCCTCGAGTGCCCAACGCGGGGCTCTGGCGAGAACTTATCAGCCTTTACTGGTGCTGTAGCGGCTGATGTCCGTCCCCTGCTGTCCCCAGACATGACCGAGCCCGCCACGATCACGCCTGAACTGCTGGCCTCGCTGGATGAGGCTGCCCTAGCCGAGCTGGCCCGTCGTCTCGAAGATGACGACTACCCCACCCCGTTTGCGGGGCTTCGCGATTGGCATCTGTTGCGCGCTGTGGCCATTCATCGCCCCGAGTTGGCCAGGCCCTACGTGCACCTGGTGGATCAGGAACCCTTTGATGAAGACTGACCCGGCTCCAGCGGCACCGGCTGATCCGCTGAGGGGCAGGCGCATCCTGGTGGGCATCAGCGGCAGCATCGCCGCGGTGAAATTGCCTCTGGTGGTGAGCGCCCTCGCCAAACGCGGCGCTCAGGTGCGTTGCGTTCTCACCCCCAGTGCAGCCCAGCTGGTGAGCCCCGTGGCCCTCGCCAGCCTCAGCCGTGAACGTTGTTACCTCGATGCCGACCAGTGGAGCCATACCGCTGCGCGGCCTCTGCATGTGGAGCTGGCGGAATGGGCCGAACTGGTGTTGTTGGCTCCTCTCAGTGCCACGAGCCTGGGCCGCTGGGTGTATGGCCTGGGCGACACATTGCTGGCGGCCACCCTGCTCGCCACCGAGGCACCGGTGCTGGCGGCCGCAGCCATGAACACCGCCATGTGGTCCTCGCCTGGGGTGCATGGCAATTGGGAGAGGTTGCAGGGTTTTGCGGGAGTGCTCCCCCTCGGCCCTGCCGAGGGGCTGCTGGCCTGTGATCGCCAAGGGTCCGGTCGTATGGCAGAACCCGCCCTGCTGCTGTTGGCCCTGGAAAGCCTGGCCTGTTGGGGCTGGCAGCGCGACTGGCACGGCCGTCGCTTGTTGGTGACGGCTGGTCCCACCCGGGAGTGGTTGGATCCGGCCCGTTGCATCAGTAACCCCAGTACCGGCCGCATGGGGGTGCTGCTGGCTCAGGCCGCTCGGCTGCGGGGCGCTGCGGTGCAGCTGGTGCATGGGCCTCTGCAGGTTGAGCCAGCGTGGCTCGAGGGGGTGGAGTCGCACCCGATCGAGACCGGCGCTGAGCTGCAGCAGACGCTTCAGCGCTTACAGCCCCAGGTGGATGCCATTGCCATGGCGGCGGCTGTGGCCGACCATCGACCTGCCAGGCCGTTGGCCCATAAAAGCGATAAGGCGGGCTGTGCCGAGGCGATGGCGGCCGGTTGGGAGGCGGTGCCGGATCTGCTGATCGAGCTTGTGCAGCACCGCCTGCCCCACCAGGCGATCCTTGGTTTTGCAGCCCACAGCGGCGAGGTGCTTCCTCAGGCTCGGGCGAAATTGGCGCGGAAGGGTTGCGATCTGCTGCTTGCCAATCCAATTGATCAACCAGGCGCAGGCTTTGGCAGCGCCCTCAATCAGGGCTGGTTGCTGGGACCAGGTTGTGCGGAGGAGCGCTTGGAGCCCATGGCCAAATTGGCGATGGGCCACCTATTACTGGATCGCCTCGGCGGCTTGCTGGCCACCCGTTGTCCTGCTTAGGCGGCCAGGGCTGAGCCGGAATCGCCGCTCTGCAGCAGATCCATGAAGGTGCGCAGCTGTAGGCGGGGGATATAGGGCCAGCCACCGCTCTTTTCCATGCCTTGCAGCAGGTTGAACAGCTCGCCGCGGTCGGCGGGAAGGCTGGAGCGGAAGGGGCCGTCTTGAATGTTGCGGTGCAGCTCTTCCAGGCGGCGCAACAGCAGGAGAAGCGCCTCGGAATCACCATCCACCTCATCAGACAGGGCCTGGATGCTGAGCAGCTCCTCGCTGAGGCGAGCTTCCCAGTCACCTGCGGCCAGGTTGTTTGTGGTGCGGTGATCGCTGCTGCCTTCGTTCATGCGTTCTGAATCGGCCGCCCTCGCATACAGGTTGTTGAGAGCCGCGACATGGTACGCGGAATGGGCTTTTTGCACCGGTAGTATCCGCAGCGGGCGCACCCCCACCCAGAGGTATTCCCCGCCAGACCGGCTTCTCCCCATGCGTTTCCGTCCCCTGCTGGCCCTCGTGCTGGCGCTTTGTCTCACCCTCGTGACCGCCTGCAGCGGCGGCGCCAAGGCTGTTGATCGGGCCAACCTCACCTACGACGACATCCACAACACCGGTCTGGCTAACGACTGCCCGACCCTGCCCGATTCGGCTCGCGGTTCGATCGGCCTGGACGCCGGCAGCAAGTACCAGCTCCGGGAGATCTGCATGCACCCCTCTGAGGTGTTTGTGAAAGGAGAACCCGCTAACAAGCGCCAAGAGGCGCAGTTTGTGGAGTCCAAAATCCTCACTCGCTTCACCACCAGCCTTGACCAGGTCTATGGCGACCTGGCGGTGACCGATAACGGCATCAACTTCCAGGAGCAGGGCGGGATCGACTTCCAGATCGTGACCGTGCTTCTGCCCGGCGGTGAGGAAGTGCCTTTCACCTTCTCGAGCAAGGAGCTCAGCGCAACCGCTGATGGCGCTGCTCTCACCACCAGCACAGACCTGAACGGCACCTATCGGGTGCCGAGCTACCGCACCTCCAACTTCCTTGACCCCAAGGGTCGTGCGCTTACAACCGGGGTGCAGTACGCCCAAGGTCTGGTTGCGCTGAATGGCCAGGATGACGAGCTGGCTCGCGAGAACAGCAAGCGCTACATCGACGGCACCGGTGAGATGAACCTCTCCATCACCAAAGTTGATGCGTCCACCGGTGAATTCGCTGGCGTGTTCACGGCCGTTCAGCCGTCTGACACCGACATGGGCAGCCATGACCCCGTCGATGTGAAGATCGTTGGCCAGCTCTACGGCCGTCTCGAAAAGGCTTGATCCGGTTCGAGCGTTCTTGATCGCCAGGGGCCCTAGGGCCCCTTTTTTGTGTCTTGTCCCAGTCGGGATATCCATGGATATCCCGACTGGGACAGCGTCTGGCTTCGGTTCCTGCCGCTGTTGACGTACCCCTTAGGACGCGCTCTGGGAGAATCCCCTCCAACGCATGCCTCTACCGCCGCCATGACGAGCACCGTTGCCTCCCCCCAAGGCCTGATTGCACCTCACGGCGGCAGCCTGGTGGACCTGCGGGTGCCTGCGGAGCAGCGCGATGCCGTGAAGGCCGGTGTTGATCACGTGGTGGAGTGCTCTGATCGCAACGCTTGCGATGTGGAGCTGCTGATGGTGGGGGGCTTTTCGCCCCTGCGCGGCTTCATGCACCAAGACGACTATCAGTCGGTGGTGGAGAGCAACCGCACCACCAGCGGCCTGCTGTTTGGCCTGCCGATCGTGATGGACACCCATCGCGACGACATCGCCGTGGGCCAAAAGCTGTTGCTCACCTACCGCGGCCAGGAGCTGGCGGTGATGACCGTGGAGAGCAAGTGGGAGCCAGACAAGGCCCGTGAGGCGGTGGGTTGCTACGGCACCTCCTCGATCGAACACCCCGCCGTGAAGATGATCGCCACCGAGCGCGGTCGTTACTACCTCGGTGGTGCCATTCAGGGCCTGGAGTTGCCCCAGCGCGTGTTCCCCTGCAAAACACCTGCCGAGGTTCGCGCCAACCTGCCAGAGGGGCAGGACGTGGTGGCCTTCCAGTGCCGTAATCCCATCCACCGCGCCCACTACGAGCTGTTCACCCGCGCCCTTGATGCCACCAACGTGAGCAATGACGGCGTGGTGCTGGTGCATCCCACCTGCGGCCCGACTCAGGACGACGACATTCCTGGTGCGGTGCGCTTCCAGACCTACGAGCGATTGGCTGCTGAGGTGAACAACCCCCGCATCCGTTGGTCGTATCTGCCCTACTCGATGCACATGGCTGGTCCCCGGGAGGCCCTGCAGCACATGATCATCCGCAAGAACTACGGCTGCACCCACTTCATCATTGGTCGCGACATGGCGGGCTGCAAGAGCTCCATCAGCGGCGACGACTTCTACGGCCCGTATCAGGCACAGGATTTTGCCCGCGATCACGCACCTGAGCTCGGCATGGAGACAGTGCCGTCGCTCAACCTCGTCTACACCGAAGAGGAGGGCTACGTGACCGCCGAGCATGCCGAGGCCCGTGGCCTGCACGTCAAGAAGCTCAGCGGCACCCAGTTCCGCAAGATGCTGCGCAGCGGCGAGGAGATCCCCGAGTGGTTTGCTTTCCGTAGCGTGGTCGACGTGCTGCGATCCGCAGCCTGAGAGCGGTTAACATTCCTTAATCACAGCGGAGATCCAAGTGAAGAAGCGCTGGCGCAATGCAGGCCTCTACGTCCTCCTGGCCGTGGTGGTGATCGCCGTTGGCACGGCTTTCCTCGACCGTCCCGATCCGGCCAACGCGCCGCGCACGCTTCGCTACAGCGATTTCGTGGAGGCCGTTGAGGGCAACGAGGTGTCGCGGGTGCTGATTGCCCCGGATCGAGGCACCGCTCAGGTCGTGGAGAACAACGGCCAGCGCGCCGTGGTGAACCTCGCCCCCGACAAAGATCTCCTCAAGCTTCTGGAAGACCACAAGGTCGACATCGCTGTTGAGCCATCGCGTCAGGCCCAGCCCTGGCAGCAAGCCATCGGTTCGCTGATCTTCCCCCTGCTGCTGCTGGGTGGGTTGTTCTTCCTGCTGCGCCGCGCCCAAGGCGGTGGCGGTAACCCTGCCATGAGCTTTGGCAAGAGCAAGGCCCGGTTGCAGATGGAGCCGCAGACCCAGGTGACCTTCGGCGATGTAGCCGGTATTGAAGGCGCCAAGCTCGAGCTCACGGAAGTCGTCGATTTCCTCAAGAACCCCGATCGCTTCACCGCAGTTGGGGCCAAGATCCCCAAGGGTGTGCTGCTGGTGGGCCCTCCAGGCACCGGTAAAACCCTGCTTGCCAAGGCCGTGGCTGGCGAAGCTGGCGTGCCTTTCTTCTCAATCTCCGGTTCGGAGTTTGTGGAGATGTTTGTGGGCGTGGGTGCCAGCCGCGTGCGCGATCTGTTCGAGCAAGCCAAGAAGAGCGCACCCTGCATCGTCTTCATCGACGAGATCGACGCGGTGGGTCGTCAGCGTGGCGCTGGTCTCGGTGGCGGCAACGACGAGCGCGAGCAGACCCTCAACCAGCTGCTCACTGAGATGGACGGCTTTGAAGGCAACACCGGCATCATCATCGTGGCGGCTACCAACCGCCCCGATGTGTTGGATGCGGCGTTGATGCGTCCAGGCCGTTTTGACCGCCAAGTGGTTGTCGATCGCCCCGACTATGCCGGTCGTCTCCAGATCCTTGGCGTGCACGCCCGCGGCAAGACCCTGGCCAAGGACGTTGACCTCGACAAGATCGCCCGACGCACTCCCGGCTACACCGGTGCTGATCTCGCCAACCTGCTCAACGAGGCCGCCATCCTGGCTGCTCGCCGTGAGCTCACCGAAGTCTCCATGGATGAGGTGAACGACGCGATTGAGCGCGTGATGGCCGGCCCTGAGAAGAAGGATCGGGTGATGAGTGAGAAGCGCAAGCGCTTGGTGGCGTATCACGAAGCGGGCCATGCCCTGGTGGGCGCTCTGATGCCCGATTACGACCCGGTTCAGAAGATCTCGATCATTCCCCGCGGCAACGCCGGCGGCCTCACCTTCTTCACCCCCAGTGAAGAGCGCATGGAATCGGGCCTCTACTCCCGCGCCTATCTGCACAACCAGATGGCGGTGGCCCTCGGTGGCCGTGTGGCTGAAGAGATCGTCTACGGCGAAGACGAAGTCACCACCGGTGCATCCAATGACCTTCAGCAGGTCGCCCGTGTGGCACGTCAGATGGTCACTCGCTTTGGGATGAGCGATCGCCTTGGGCCTGTGGCTCTGGGCCGGAGCCAGGGAGGCATGTTCCTTGGACGCGACATCGCTGCCGAGCGCGATTTCTCCGAAGACACGGCCGCTGCTATCGACGAGGAGGTGAGCCAATTGGTGGCCGAGGCTTACAAGCGCGCGACAGCTGTGCTCAACGGCAACCGCAAGGTGCTCGATGAACTGGCTGACATGCTCGTGGAGCGTGAAACGGTTGACGCTGAGGACCTGCAGGAGCTGTTGATCCGCAGCGATGTACGGGTGGCGGAATACGTCTGATCCCTCTGCTCTGATCCAAGGTCTGCATCGCCAGCCTGTGCTGGCGGTGCTCCGGCCTCGCGATATCCATGAGGCCCGCCATCAGCTGCAGCTTTTGCAGCAGTCGGGCCTTCGCCATGTGGAGCTCGCCGTGCAGGCTGAAGAGGTCTGGGTCGGTATGGCCCGCAGCCTGGTGATCGAGTTCCCGGGGCTGAGGCTTGGAGCAGCGTCCGTGTGCACGCCGGCCGGCCTTCAGGCGGCAATTGCTGCAGGTCTCGGCTATGTCGTGTCGCCAATTCTTGACCCTCAGCTCCTTCAGCAGGCGGCTGATGCTTCCATCACCCTGGTGCCAGGGGTGTTCAGCCCCAGTGAGGTGGCAGCTGCTGTGCGTTGGGGCGCATCTGC
The DNA here is from genome assembly GCF_018502385.1 of Synechococcus sp. LA31. NCBI lineage: Bacteria > Bacillati > Cyanobacteriota > Cyanophyceae > Synechococcales > Synechococcaceae > Synechococcus > Synechococcus sp. LA31. Next base: position 1,853,496 of record NZ_CP075523.1, on the reverse strand, counting down.
TGTGAAGCTCTATCCCGCTGCGAGCCTCGGGTCTGCCTATTGGCGATCTTTGGCTGGGCCGCTGCATCCCTTGCCGTTCTGCATTGCAGCCGGTGGCCTCTCGATCGCTGATGTGCCCGGTTGGATCAAGGCCGGAGTGGATGCGGTTGCGTTGGGCAGCACCCTTTTCAGCGGAGCCGGTGAAGCATGCGCGCTGCGGCCAGGGCTGCCGGATTTGCTCACTGTGTTGTCAGGCTGAGAATCAAGTGCTACCCCTGAGATAGACGTTGTTGTCTGTATGTCTCAGCTCACGATCAAGCTCAGCGACAAGGCGGATGCCCTGCTGGCTCAGCTTCAGAAGGAGATCTTTAATCGCCGCCGCAAGAAGGTGTCCGCCGCAGGGGTGGTGGAAACCCTTGTGGAGAGCGGTGCGAAATCGCAGTCGGATAAGCGCTTCGCTACCTCTTGGAAAAACTTGATCTCCGATATCGAGAAGGCTGCCAAGTTGGCCAATGCTCATGGCAGCAAGCCGGCCAATCTCAGTGATGCCGAGTGGGCCATGGTGCTGAGCCACCGTGCTCGCTCTTCCAAGCCCGCGGCCAAGCCAGCTGTTAAGGCTGCACCAGCCCGTAAAGCCCCAGCCCGCAAGGCGGCGACCACGGCGAAGGCCAAGCCGAAGCCCGCTAAGCCGGCCCGTAATCCCGTGAAGAAAACAGCCGTGAAGGCCACTGCTGCCAAGGCCAAGCCGGCTGCTGGCTCATCAACGGCACGGCGCATGGCTAAGGCCGTGAGCCGTCTGGGCGCTTCAGCTCCTGCGGCGCCCGGTAGCAATGGGGTGACTCAGCTCACCACTGTGAGCTGAGCCCGCATTGACCCTGTTGCCGCAGCAGGTGATCGGCGAGGACTAAAGCCACCATGGCTTCCACCATCGGCACGGCCCGCGGCAGCACGCAGGGGTCGTGCCGGCCTTTGGCTTCCAGGGTGGTGGCTGCACCGCTGGCGTTGATTGTTTGCTGGGCCTTGCGGATCGTGGCGGTGGGCTTGAACGCCACTCGGATCACGATCGCTTCGCCGTTGCTGATACCGCCCTGAATGCCGCCGGAGTTGTTGGTGGCGGTGTGCAGCGTGCCATCGGCTGTAGGCAGAAAGGCATCGTTGTGTTCGCTGCCTTTCTGAAGGGTTCCAGCAAAGCCTGAGCCGATCTCAAAGCCTTTGGTGGCGGGAAGCGACATCACCGCTTTGGCCAGATCGGCCTCCAGCTTGTCGAACACCGGCATGCCCAGTCCCGCCGGTATGCCCCGCACCACACATTCGATCACGCCACCGCAGGAATCGCCTTCGCGGCCAATCGCCTCAATGCGCTCGATCATCTGCTCGGCCATGGCGGTGTCGGGGCAGCGCACGATGTTGCTTTCCACGGCCTTCAGGCTCACCGTGCTCGGATCGATCGAGGCTTCGAGCGTGTGAATGCGTTTCACCCAGGCAATCACTTCGGTGCCATGGGCCTTGGCGAGCAGTTGCTTGGCGATGGCGCCGGCCGCCACGCGGCCAATCGTTTCCCGGGCGGAGGCACGCCCGCCGCCGCTGCGGGCCTGAATCCCGTATTTGGCCTGATATGTGGCATCGGCGTGGGAGGGACGGAAGGCCACCTCCATTTCCTTGTAGTCCTGTGGACGCTGATCTTTGTTGCGCACCACCATCGCGATCGGGGTGCCGAGGGTGACCCCATCGAGCAGGCCGCTGAGGATCTCCACCCGGTCGTCTTCCTTGCGCGGAGTGGTGATCTTGCTCTGCCCTGGTTTGCGGCGATCGAGTTCTGCCTGGATCGCGTTCAGATCGAGGGTCAACCGGGGCGGACACCCCTCCACAATGACGCCCACACCACCGCCGTGTGATTCACCGAAGGTGCTGATGCGGAAGAGGTCGCCGAAGCTGCTGCCCATGAGCTGAGTGCGCTGGAGCGAGCCTACAAACCAGGGCTTGGAGCAGGGTTGAGCACTGTTGTGGGAAGGCCCACGGCGCCTGCGTATACCACCACAATCACGGCCGGCTGAGGGCCAAGGCTTTTGCCGTGATGCACACGATTTACCAGTTCGATCAGCGCATCACCCGCAGAGAGCAGGAGCGTTTCACCTCGCTCGGTCACCACTTCAAGCCTGCCTTGCAGCAAGACACCGGCATTGATCACCGGGTGATGGTGATTGGGCAGGCTGACCCCGGCAGGAATCGTGATCCGCAACACCGTCACCTCGGGCTGCCCGCTGGGATAGCGAGGCAGTTGTCCGCCCGTCCAGTCTTGGCTGCTGCGCGCCAAGGTTTCCACCTGTACCCCTCGGGCCGCACCGCCATGCCCATCGTCGTCCGCCCGGGCGGGCATCACAGGCCCAGCGATGCTCACCCCCAGGCTGATCAGCCCGAGACTGGTGATGGCGTTTTTAAGCATGAGCATGGATGTGCTGCTGAGTTCTCTCTAGGTTCGTATCCAGCTATCGATGTTTGGTGAGACAGCAGGAGCGCGCCGCTCTCATCATGCAGCGGCTTGAGGAGCAGTACCCCATCACACCGGTTCCACTTGATCACAGCGATCCCTTCACGCTGCTGATTGCGGTTCTGCTCAGTGCTCAGTGCACCGATAAAAAGGTGAATGAGGTTACGCCTGCGTTGTTTGCTGCAGGGTCCACGCCTCAGGCGATGGCGGCACTGCCGGAGGCCACGATCCTGGGCCATATCCGGCAGCTTGGTTTGGCCAAAACCAAGGCGCGCAATGTGAGGCGCTTGGCTGAGTTGCTACTGGAGCGCCATGGCGGCGAGGTTCCGGCCAGTTTTCATGCGTTGGAAGCGTTGCCAGGCGTGGGGCATAAAACGGCCTCCGTTGTGATGGCCCAGGCCTTCGGAGTGCCGGCCTTTCCCGTGGATACACACATCCACCGGCTTGCTCAGCGTTGGGGGTTGAGCAGTGGAGTAAGCGTCAAGCGTACAGAAACGGATCTGAAGCGTTTGTTTCCGAAGTCAGCCTGGAATAAGCTCCATCTTCAGATCATCTTCTATGGTCGAGAGTTTTGCACAGCTCGTGGTTGTGATGGTACGTGTTGTCCTCTCTGTCGCGAGTTGTTCCCAAAACGCCGAAGCCCTGTGATTTTGCAAAAGCCATGAGTAATATCCAAGTGTTTTATCCTCATTCGGCATGCTTATGATTGTGCCGATCATGTCTGTCCTTCATTTCGTATAAGTAATGTGAAGTCGTGGTCTGTTGATTGTCGAGTGCCTCTGTCATTCACACAGTCATGGCGGGAGGCTTGGTTTATGGTTGAGCCTTTCTAGCCGGTTCCTGGGTCTTGCTATAGGAGATTATTTCTTGCTTGTTCTGAATTAAGCGGCGGCGTGGTGCTTCCCCCGAAGCGCGGGTGCTTTGGGCCTTTTGCTTCAGGTGGGCTCAATACCTCTCCTCCAGATGATGAATGGAATAATCGTGCACATCATCAAGACCCCGTATACCGCTGAGGGTAGGCTAAGGCTATTGATTTGCGAGTCGGCCAAATTGGGCCCAATCAAGGAACCCACTACAATGCCAATTGTTCCATTCTGAAAGCCGGCTTCCACTGCCAGTGCTGTTGATTGTGCTCTGGGCATTCTTAGTAGGGCGCCGATAGATAGGCCAAGGCTAAGCATCAGAATATTCAGGCTCAGCAGCGTGGGGCCAAGGTTTGAAAGATTTGCCGTAAAGACAGCCCACTGGCTGACTAGTGTGCCGGCCACAATGAGCGCAAACAGGAGGTTGGCTGTTAATCCTGCTCGCCGTTCCCAGCGGCATGTGAATTCAGGTGCCTGTCGTGCAATCCATACTCCTGCCAGTACCGGTGCAGTGCTCAACGCAAAAACCTTGAGACTCAGAGGCAATATCGACAGCTCTAGGCTTTTTTCTGGCAAAAGTAAGGGAGCGGTAATCCCGAGGACTACAGGCATGGTTGCTGCAGTCAGCAGGCTTGCCAGGGCTGTGTAAGAAACGGACAGCGCCACATCACCTCGTGATAGTCGAGTCATCACGTTCGAAGTGATGCCGCCCGGGCAGCAGCTGAGAATCATGACGCCTAGGGCTAGCTCTCCCTTGAGGCCTGTGACATTCAACAGGCCGAAAGCTATTAACGGGAGCAATATGATCTGGGCGACGATTCCTGCGATCAGCGCTTTGGGGCGTCGAATTGCTCGTGTGAAGTCGCCTGGCGTAAGGGACAGGCCGAGCGTCAGCATTATGAATGCGAGGCCTGCGGATAGGACTAGCTCGACCATGTTGCTGTTTCTCGTCGTGAGGCTAGATGTCTAGTACAACAAAAAGCCCCCGCTTACGCGGGGGCCTTTCGATTCAACCTTGGTTGAATCTCGTTGAGGTTCAACCTCAGCCGATGGCAGGTGCAGTCAGTGCCACGGGGGTGGCTTCTGCAGCAGCCAGGTCGAGGGGGAAGTTGTGAGCGTTGCGCTCGTGCATCACTTCCATACCCAGACCTGCACGGTTCAGCACGTCAGCCCAGGTGTTCAGAACACGGCCCTGGGAATCCAGGATGGACTGGTTGAAGTTGAAACCGTTCAGGTTGAAGGCCATCGTGCTCACGCCCAGGGCGGTGAACCAGATGCCGACCACAGGCCAGGCAGCCAGGAAGAAGTGCAGGCTGCGGCTGTTGTTGAAGGAGGCGTATTGGAAGATCAGGCGACCGAAGTAACCGTGGGCAGCCACGATGTTGTAGGTCTCTTCCTCTTGGCCGAACTTGTAGCCGTAGTTCTGGCTCTCGCTCTCGGTGGTTTCACGCACCAGGGAGGAGGTCACCAGCGAACCGTGCATGGCGGAGAACAGGGAGCCACCGAACACACCAGCCACACCAAGCATGTGGAAGGGGTGCATCAGGATGTTGTGCTCAGCCTGGAACACCAGCATGTAGTTGAAGGTGCCGGAGATACCCAGGGGCATGGCGTCCGAGAAGGAGCCCTGACCGAAGGGATACACCAGGAACACAGCAGAGGCAGCAGCCACGGGTGCGCTATAAGCAACGCAGATCCAGGGGCGCATACCCAGGCGGTAGGAGAGTTCCCACTCACGACCCATGTAGGCGTAGATGCCGATGAGGAAGTGGAAAACAACCAGCTGGAAAGGACCGCCGTTGTACAGCCACTCGTCGAGGCTGGCGGCTTCCCAAATGGGATAGAAGTGAAGGCCGATGGCGTTGCTGCTGGGGATCACAGCGCCGGAGATGATGTTGTTGCCATACATCAGGCTGCCGGCCACAGGCTCACGGATGCCGTCGATGTCGACGGGGGGAGCTGCGATGAAAGCAACGATGAAGCAGATGGTGGCTGCCAGCAGGCAGGGGATCATCAGAACGCCGAACCAACCCACATAGAGGCGGTTGTCGGTGCTGGTGACCCACTCGCAGAACTGGTTCCACGCAGAAGCGCCTTGGCGCTGCTGGAGAGTGGTGGTCATGAGTACGGGATACGTAATGCTCAGCGGCAAGGCCCGAAATCGGACCCGCTGTCGAGCGGGAAGGAAGGACAGGGCGGTAACCCGTCCTGCCAAACTCCAATGTAACGGATGTTTGCGCCGTGTGACGCGCTCTTAAGGTGCAGCCTTCCACCAGCGGTGCTTATCTCAGGGATTAGCGGAGCTTGTGGGTTCAGTGGCAGTGCGGGGTGTGATCACCTGGAGCCCCAGCGTCACGCTGGTTCCCACCCGCGGCTGCTTTAACGCTTGCACCTACTGCAGCTTCCGGCTTCCGGTGGATCGCGCGCCGGTGCTCTTGTTGGCTGAGGCCAGCGCTCAACTGGAGGCGCGTCCTGCGGCCGCGGAGGTGCTGCTCCTCAGTGGTGAAGTGGCGCCAGGTGCGCCGCAGCGTGCGGCTTGGTTTGGCCATCTGCGAGCTCTCAGCGCTTTGGCCCTGCGCCACGGCCGCTTGCCGCACACCAATGCTGGCCCTCTCTCTGCGCGAGAGATGGTTGCCCTGGCCAGGCTCAATCCCTCCATGGGGCTGATGCTCGAGGGATTGGGGCCGGCCTACGAGGCGCTTCATGGCCGGGCCCCGAGCAAGAGCCCTGAGGTGCGGCTAGCTCAGCTGGAGCAGGCCGGGCGTTTGGGTGTTCCCTTCACCACAGGTTTGTTGCTGGGGGTGGGTGAAACCATGGCTGAGCGCGAACGAGCTCTGCATGTGCTCGCCGCTCTACAGCGGCGCTGGGGCCATCTCCAGGAGGTGATCCTCCAGCCCTGGCGCCCCGATGGTGACACCGCTCAGCATTTGAAACCCTCCGAGCAGCAGGAGCTTTTGGCCACCATCGCCATGGCGCGGCAGCTGTTGCCCGCAGAGGTGCATCTGCAGACGCCACCCAACCTCTGGCCGATCGAGCGGTTGCCCCAAGCGCTGGAGGCCGGGATCAGTGATCTGGGCGGGATTGATGTTCACGATGTGATCAACCCGGCTTATCCCCAACCCCCTGTCGCTGAGCTTCGGCAGCGGTTGCAGCATCGAGGCTGGGAGCTTGAGGCCCGCACCTGCGTGCACCGTGCCTGGTGGTCCTGGCTGCCTGGAGCCTTGCGGCGCCGCGTGGAGCGGGGTGCGCGCTTGTTAGCGTCCGCATCGGCTCAGGCCAACGCGACCCACCTCTGACTCACTGTGCGACACGCCTCCCAGGAGGATCAGCGGGTGCTGCTGGTGCGCCTGCCCTGTAATCCCATCTTTCCGATCGGTCCGGTTTACCTGGCCGATCACATCCACAAACTGTTTCCGCAGATCGAGCAGCAGATCCTCGATCTAGCTGCGGTGCCGTTGTTGGACGTGGAGGCGGTGCTCAAACAGCAGATCGAACGCTTTCAGCCCACGTTGTTGGTGTTCTCCTGGCGCGATATCCAGATCTATGCGCCCGTGGACGGGCGCGGTGGCAATCCACTGCAGAACTCCTTTGAGGTGTTCTATGCCCGTAACCCCATCAAGCGCCTACGTGGCGCTTTCGGCGGTCTGCGGCTGATGGCCTCGTTTTACGGCGAGCTCTGGCGCAATTTGCGGCTGGTGCGCCGCGGGCTGCGGACGGCCCGTCGCTTCCAGCCCCGCGCCACGGCCGTGCTTGGAGGTGGCGCCGTGAGTGTGTTCTACGAGCAGTTGGGCCGCAAGCTCCCCCGCGGAACGGTGGTCTCGGTGGGGGAAGGCGAGCCGCTGCTCGAGAAGATGATCCGCGGTGAATCGCTGGCGGCTGAGCGCTGCTTCCTCGCTGGTGCAGAGCCCAGGCCTGGGCTGATCCACGAGCAGCCGGCGGGTATGGAGAAAACTGCCTGCGATTACGGCTACATCGCCTCGATTTGGCCGCAGCTGGATTGGTATCTCGATGGCGGCGACTTTTACGTGGGCGTGCAAACCAAACGCGGTTGCCCCCATAACTGCTGCTACTGCGTTTACACCGTGGTGGAAGGCAAAGCGGTGCGCGTGAACCCCGTGGAGGAGGTGATCGCCGAGATGCGTCAGCTCTATGCCAAGGGCGTGCGCGGCTTCTGGTTCACCGATGCCCAGTTCATCCCCGCACGCCGTTACATCGACGATGCCAAGCAGCTGTTGCGAGCCATTCAGGCTCAGGGATGGAGCGATATTCGCTGGGCTGCCTACATCCGCGCCGACAACCTCGACGCCGAGTTGGCGGAGTTAATGGTGGCCACCGGGATGGACTACTTCGAGATCGGCATCACCTCCGGCTCCCAGGAGCTCGTGCGCAAGATGCGTATGGGCTACAACCTGCGCACCGTGCTCGACAACTGCCGTTTGCTAGCTCGGGCGGGCTTCCGCGAACACGTGTCGGTGAACTACTCGTTCAACGTGATCGACGAACGACCGGAGACGATCCGCCAGACCGTGGCTTATCACCGTGAGCTCGAGCGGATCTTTGGGGCGGACAAGGTGGAGCCGGCGATCTTCTTCATCGGCCTGCAGCCCCACACCCACCTTGAGCAGTACGGCTTCGATCAAGGCCTGATCAAGCCGGGCTACAACCCGATGAGCATGCTCCCGTGGACAGCCCGCCAGCTGCTGTGGAATCCCGAGCCGATGGGCAGCACTTTTGGTCGTATCTGCCTGGAGGCGTTCGAGCGCAACCCAGCTGATTTTGGCCGCACGGTGATGGACCTGCTCGAGCGCGATTACGGCTTGGCTCCCTTGGAGGAGGCGTTGCATGCACCGGTGGAGGGGCGCCGCGCCCTGGCCACCGCCAGCCGTTGAACTAGCTCATAGGCAGGTGCAGTTCTGCCTGTAGGCCGCCGAGGGCTGAGCGTTGCAAAGCCAACCGGCCGCCATGGAGTTGGCAGCAGCGCTCCACGATCGTGAGTCCCACCCCGGACCGCTTGCGCTGCTGACGGTCGTCGGCGGGGGCAATGCGCGGCATGCCCAGCAGATTGGCGCTGCTCAGACCGGAGCCACTGTCTTCCACCTGCAAAATCACGGTTGATTTCTGTTGGTGGGCGGCCAGACGGATTGGTGCGCGGCCGTAGCGGATGGCGTTATCGATCAGGTTCTGCAGGGCCCGCTCAATCAGGCTCTGGTCGAGCCGCACCAGCAGACGCGGCACGGCCAGCTCGATCGGTTGCTGCGGGTAGCTGGCAGCCACCCGTTCACACAGTTCATCAAGCGCGCTCAGCCGAGGTTGGAACGGCTCGATCTGCTCTCCGGCTGCTTCCTGCAATAGATGGGTGAGGCTCATCAGCCGGTCGATCTCGACCCGCAGGTGCGGTAGCGCTTCGCTCATCACCGCGGGGCGGTTGGGTTGATCTTCGAGCCGCTCCACCCGCATCGAGAGCCGCGTCAGCGGGCTACCCAGATCATGGGCCAGACCCTGCAAAAAAACGTCGCCTCGACTCGTGCTGTTGGTTGAGCTGCTCCAGCACGCGGTTGATGCGGACGCTTAGCTCCCGCATGGCAGCCATGCCCCCCTCAGGCACCAGCTCCAGCTCACCCGAAGGGATCGCAGGGAGCTGCTTGAGCAACCGCTGAATCGGCCGCTGCAGTTGCCACTGCAGGAAGAGCGCCACACCGCTGCTGCCGCCAAGCAACAGGCTCCCGATCCGGATCGCCGGCCAGAACCACGGCAGGGCTGTGCCCGGATTGGCATACACCCAAAACCGATCGTTCACCGAGAGCCAGTAGCCCCCCAGCCAGTTGCGTTGGTTTGGGGGCTCGCGACGCAGCTCACCGGTGAGGCCTTCATCGCGCAGGCTGCGTTGCAGTGCCGCAGCCTGTTGGTTGTTGGCCGGTTGGCTCAGCGGTGGCGGGGCGGCGGCCGCCCAGATCCGTAGCGCTCGGTTGTGGGATCGGCTGGCGGGCTTCCCCTCCAGTTGGAGCGCCTGGCGGATGAGGCTGAGGCTGATCGCTTGGGTGGTGGTGGGTTGGAGCAGGGAGGGCACAACCAGGCTGAGCAAGGCGAAGCAGGCGCCCCAGGCACCGCCCACACACAGCAAGAGCCGCAACCCATCGCGACCAGAAAAACCTCGGAATCGATCGCTCCCAACGCCCATCAGCTCAGGTGTGGGGGTCTGACTGCACCTCGGCATTGAGGCGGTAGCCGCGGCCACGAACCGCCTCGATCATGCGGCCACTGCCGCGTTTGCAGCTGTTGAGCAGTTTGCGCAGCTTGGAGATGCGCACGTCGATGCTGCGGCTGTTGGTGGCATCCACCAGGCTGCCGGTCGCCTGGCAAAGCTGTTCTCGCTCAAAGGCGATCCCAGGCGAGAGGCAGAAGAAACTGAGCAGCGAGGCATCGCCGCGGCTGAGGGTGTTCACCACGCCGGTGGGGCCTTGCAGCTCCAGCCGGCCTGGATCAAACAGCAAGGTGTTGATGCGGAAGATCTGCTCGGGAGGCCGTTGCGGTGTGAGTTCGCGGCGGTAGTCGAGCAAGCGCTCCAGCCGCAGCTGCAATTCGCGCCAGAGGAAGGGTTTGGCCATGTAGTCGTCGGCTCCGGTTTCCAGCCCCTCGATGCGTTCATCAGCGGTGCCAAGGGCTGAGAGCATCAGCACAGGAAAGCGGTGTCCCTGGCCCCGCAGGCGTTCGAGCAGGTGGGTGCCGTTCTGGCCAGGCAGCAGGCGATCGAGCACCAGCACATGGGGCATCTCTTCGCGCAGCGCCTCATCAAGAGACGCGCCGTTTTCAAAGCCGCGGGGCTGCCAACCGCAATCGTTGAAGCGCTCCTGCAGCAGGGCCAGCAAATCACGGTCATCGTCAACCACCCAGACGCGGGCATCGGGATGGCTTGAGCCTGGCGTTGGCGTCGTGACTGCTCCCGTCATGGTGTGGAGGCGCTGCTGGACACATTCCACCAAGGCTGACGGATCAAGAGCAACAGCACCAGCCCCAACCAGCCAACAAGCCCGCCGATGGGATTGTCGGGGCCCATCAGCCAGGTCGGCGCCTCAGGTTGGATCGCCACCAAGCCTTGATGGAGCACAAACCAACCGGCCACCAGGCCACCATGCAGGCCGATGGCCCCCCAGAGCACGCCACCATCAGCGCGGCGCTGTAGGCCTAGGGCCAGCCCCAACAGCAACAGACCGATCAGCAACCCCAAGAGCTCCAGAGGGGGAAGGTTGAAGCGGGTGTGCACCAGGCTGAACAACGCCGCCTGCAGCCACAGCGCCCGTTGCTGGCCGATCAGCAGCGTGAGCTCACCCATCAGCCAGCCGCGGAACAGGAGTTCTTCGGCAAAGCCCACTCCCAGCCCTAGGGCTAAAGCATTGAGCAATAGGCCTGGGCTAATCCGGGGCATCCAGCTCAGCTGTCTGGCCATGGTTAGGGCCACGATCACCAGTGCCAGTAGCACAACAGCCTTGAGTGCACCGCGCACCAACGCTTTGAGGAGCTGCGCGGCGGGCGCGGCAACACCAAGGGCTCGCCAAGGGTTTGGTTCGCCCCAGCAGCGTTGCAGCCGCGGCGGCAGGCTGAATAGGAGTGCGGCCACCGCTGGCACGGCCGCCAGGCTGGCCTCAAGGCCAGCTGGGGCACCCAACCACCGCAGCAGCAGTTGACAGCCCAGAAACACGGCCACCAGTGCCGCCGGGTAGAGCAGCGTGCCCCACCAGTGCAGGCGAGGCATCAGGTTTCCGGTTCGATCGTGCTGCTGAGCCCCTTGGCTTTCAGCGTTTCGCTGTAAAACTCAGCCGGCTCGATATCGCACACGATCACCAATCCAACCCCGGTGTTGTGGGTCTCGAGCATCACGGCGATGGCGTCCTGCTCGCTGAGCGAGGGCACCACCTGTCGCAGGGTGCTCACCACGTATTCCATGGTGTTTACCGGGTCGTTGTGCAGCAGCACCTTGTAGCGGGGGGAGGGCTTGCGCACCCGCTCCGGGGCCTTTTCCATCACGGCGGCCCCACCGCTTTCACGGCCGGGCGACTGAGTGGCGGTGAAAGCGGTTCCGCAGGGGGTGGATCGGCTCATCCTGTCCAGCTCCGGCATCACGAGTGCGGACTTTAGGCAGAGGCTCAGGCGGCAGCGGCCGACGGAGCGAGAGCGGCCTGGATGCGGCGCATCGCTTCGAGCACGTTCTCGCGGCTGTTGAACGCCGAGAGGCGGAAGTAGCCCTCGCCGGCGGCGCCAAAGCCGCTGCCGGGGGTTCCCACCACGTTGGCCTGGCTGAGCAGTAGATCGAAGAAACCCCAGGAGTCGACCCCTTCAGGGGTTTTGATCCACACATAGGGAGCCTGCTCACCGCCGTAGATCTGCAGCCCAGCGGCGCTGAGCTCGCGGCGGATGATCGCGGCGTTCTCCATGTAGAAGGCGATCAGCGCCTTCACCTGGGCCTGGCCTTCAGGTGAATACACCGCTTCGGCACCGCGCTGCACGATGTAGCTCACGCCGTTGAACTTGGTGCACTGGCGGCGGTTCCAGAGGGTCCACAGCTCCACCTGTTCGCCATTGGCGGCGGTGCCCATCAGGCCCCGTGGCACCACGGTGAGGGCGCAGCGGGTGCCGGTGAAGCCGGCGTTTTTGGAGAAGGAGCGGAATTCGATGGCGCACTCGCGGGCGCCTTCGATCTCATAGATCGAGTGGGGCAGCGAGGGGTCCTGAATGAAGGCCTCATAGGCGGCATCGAACAGGATCAGGGCGCCGTTGGCACGGGCGTAATCCACCCAGGCCGTGAGCTGCTCCTTGCTGGCCACCGCACCGGTGGGGTTATTGGGGAAGCAGAGGTAGATCAGATCCACCTTCTCGCTCGGGATCTGGGCGGTGAAGTGGTTGGTGGCGTTGATGGGCAGATAGGTGAGCCCGCCGTACTGGCCGGCGTCATCGGCATCACCCGTGCGGCCGGCCATCACGTTGCTGTCCACATACACCGGATACACCGGGTCGGTGACGGCGATGCGGTTGCCTTCGCCCAGGATGTCGAGGATGTTGGCGCTGTCGCACTTAGAGCCGTCGGAGACGAAGATCTCATCGGCGCTGATCTGGCAGCCGCGGGCCTGGAAATCGTGCTGGGCGATTGCCTCACGCAGCCAGAGGTAGCCCTGCTCGGGGCCATAGCCGTGGAAGCCTTCGCGGGTGCCCATTTCATCGATGGCGGCCTTCATCGCGTTGCGGCAGGCTGCCGGCAGGGGCTCGGTCACATCGCCGATGCCGAGGCGAATGATCGGGGCGTTGGGGTTCGCTTCGCTGAAGGCCTTCACCCGCCGTGCGATCTCGGGGAAGAGATAGCCCGCCTTGAGCTTGAGGTAATTGCCGTTGACCTGGGCCATGTCGCATGCGGGCCGCGCGGGCCCCGGGGTACTGGGCGCGATTGTCCTATGCGGTGGTGGCTGCCTGGTCGTGCATACGATCGAAGTAGCGCTGCCGCCACCACCGTGACTGTTGCTCCAGCTCAGCCGGTGGATTTCGAGTCCCTGGTCGATCGCACCATCGCCAAGCCGGGCCGCTATCTCGGCAATGAGCTCGGCGTGCAGCCCCGCGACTGGGATCAGGCCTGGGCGGCCGCAGGCGTGCGCTGGGCGCTCACTTACCCCGAGGTTTACGAGGTCGGCTCCAGCAACACCGGCCACGTCATTCTCTATTCAATTCTCAACAGCGTTCCAGGTCAGCTGTGTGATCGCAGCTATCTGCCCGGCCCGGATCTGGCGGAGCGGCTGCGCTCCCGCGGCGAGGCCCTGTTTGCGGTGGAGAGCCGCCGGCCGCTGCCCGCCTTCGACATCCTCGGTTTTTCGCTCAGCTACGAGCTCGGTGCCACCAATATCCTCGCGATGCTGGAGCTGGCTCAGGTGCCGCTCCGTGCAGCCGACCGCGGCGATCTGCCCCTGGCCGATCCGGCGGCGCCGCCGCTGATTTTTGCCGGCGGTCCTACGGCCACCAGCAACCCCGAGCCCTTCGCGGCCTTCTTCGACTTCGTGGTGCTGGGGGATGGCGAGGAGGTGCTGCCGGAGATCGGCCTGGTGGTGGCGGAGGCCAAGGCCGCTGGCTTAAGTCGGCGGCAGCTGCTGATCGATCTGGCTCAAGTGCCAGGCGTGTATGTGCCAGCCCTTTACGGCCCGGCCGCTGATGGTGTGACTCAGGTGCCGCTGTTGCCTGGGGTGCCGGCGCGCGTGCTGCGGCGTACCGCCACGCCCATGCCCCACTACGCCATGGGGCTGGTGCCCCACATCGAAACGGTGCACGACCGGCTCACCGTGGAGATTCGCCGCGGCTGCACCCGCGGTTGTCGCTTCTGCCAGCCCGGAATGCTCACCCGCCCCGCTCGCGATGTGGAGCCCGAAGCGGTGATCGAGGCGATCGAAACCGGCATGGAGCGCACCGGCTACTCCGATTTCTCGTTGCTCTCGCTGAGCTGCTCGGATTACCTCGCCTTGCCGGCCGTAGGGGTAGAGCTGCGCAACCGCCTCGCTGATAAGAACGTGAGCCTCACGCTGCCAAGCCAGCGGGTGGATCGCTTCGACGAGAACATCGCCCACATCCTGGGGGGCACCCGTAAGGCGGGCCTCACCTTCGCGCCCGAGGCCGGTACCCAGCGCCTGCGCGACATCGTGAACAAGGGGCTCACCGACGCGGAGCTGTTGCGCGGCATCCGCACCGCCATGGAGAGCGGCTACCGCAAGGTGAAGCTCTATTTCATGATCGGCCTGCCGGGGGAAACCGATGCGGATGTGATCGGCATCGCCGACACCTGCCGCTCGTTGCAGCAGCAATGCCGCGATCTGGGGCGGCTCGAGCTCAACCTCACGATCAGCAATTTCACCCCCAAGCCGCATACGCCTTTTCAGTGGCACAGCGTGAGCACGGCGGAATTCCAGCGCCGCCAGCAGTTGCTGCGCGATGAGCTGCGGCGGATGCGTGGCATCAAAACCAACTACACCGACATCCGTCTCTCGGCGATGGAGGACTTTGTGGGCCGCGGCGATCGCCGCTTGGCGCCGGTGATCGAAGCCGCTTGGCGCGCCGGTGCCGGCCTTGATGCCTGGTTTGAGGCGGCGGATCGCACCTATGAAGCCTGGACCTCCGCCATTGAGGCCGCTGGCCTCGGGGGGCGCTACCGCGACCTGGAAATGGGGGAGTGGAGTGCAGCAGAAGGGATGGACCCCGACGATCTGGCTGCCTTCTGCAGCCAACCGCTGCCCTGGGATCACATCGATTCCGGTGTGGAGAAAACCTGGTTGGCAGAGGATCTGCGTCAGGCCCTGGCCGCGGCCGTGGTGCCGGATTGCTCGTTTGAGGGCTGCAGCAGCTGCGGGGTGTGTGGCCCCGAGTTGGGCCACAACGTGGTGGTGCCGCCGCCGCCGATTCCGGAGCAGCGGCCCCAGCGGGCGCCGGCCAGTGAACGGGTTGCGAGGCTGCGCTTCCGCTTCAGCAAAACAGGCTCCATGGCCCTGCTCAGCCATCTCGATCTGGTGCGGCTGATGGAGCGGGCCCTGCGCCGCAGCGCACTGCCGGTGAGTTTCACCGGCGGTTTCCATCCGCTGCCGCGGGTGCAGTTCGCCCTTGCCCTGCCGCTTGGGGCCGAGGCCGATGGCGAATGGATGGATATCGAATTCACCCGTGAACTTGATGCGGTTGAGGTTTTGCAGCAGCTCCAGCCTCAGCTGCCCGAGGGGTTTGCCTTGTTGCAGGTCGAGCCGGTGGAGGTGTTTGGCGCGAGCCTGTCGCAGGAGCTGGTGGGTGCCCGTTGGCAGCTGCACTTGCGGCCGATTGCTGGCGCTCCCGAGACGGTGGCGCCTCCGCTAGCGGCCTGGCAGGCGGCGACCACGGATCTGTTGGCCAGTGATACATGGACTTGGCACGACACCGATAAGAAGGGGCGGCCGCGGCAGCGTGACTGCAGGCCCTTTCTGGAGAGTCTGGCGGTGAGCTCGGTGGCGGCAGACGTCGTGATGGTTCGCTACAGCGCTGTTGTTGATCCGGCCGGCCGCAGCCTGAGGCCGGAGCAGCTGCAGCACTGGTTCAGCCAGGCTTTGGATCTGCAGTTGGAGATGGTGAGCCTTCGGCGCGAATCACTGCAGCTGCGGCAGGGCGCTAACGCTTGAAAACGCCCGTGCTAACTTCAGTTCATCGGTAGAACCAGGCGCAAGCTCGGCTAACTAGCCCGGCATCATCGCTTGGTCCCGCAGCAGTTTTCTCGAACCTCTCTTCCTGAAACCTGCCCTAGCGGCACCGTTCAGACGGGTTCCGATCAGATCAGGACTCCGCAAGCACCGGGCCCTAGGCCCAATCACGATCGAGGCCATTGGCCTGCCGCCGTTGTCATACCCGGCGTTTCAACTGAGTTTTTCCAGCACTGCTGCTCCCTTCCGGTTCCCGCATCGGCGATGTGGGTTAGCCCGACTGGATCAGGCGTGCGGCGCTGAGCGCCTCTTCATGTCTCTGTTCCTGGCCTGCTTCCCGCTGGCCCTCTCCTGACCTTCCATGCCTCAGCAGATCGTCATCGCCGAGCAGCTGCGCATCGCCGCGGTGCTCACCGATGATCGTGTTGATGAACTGGTGGTGGCCCAGGGCCGCTATCAGATCGGCGATGTGTATCTCGGTACCGTTGAAAACGTGTTGCCGGGCATCGATGCCGCTTTCGTGAATATCGGCGAAGGCGAGAAAAACGGCTTCATTCACGTCACCGATCTCGGCCCGCTGCGCCTCAAGAAAGGCACCCTCGGCATCACTGAGCTGCTCGAGCCCCGCCAGAAGGTGCTGGTGCAGGTGATGAAGGAGCCCACCGGCACCAAGGGACCGCGCCTTACTGGCAATCTCGCCCTGCCCGGGCGTTTTCTGATCCTGCAGCCCCACGGGCAGGGGGTGAATATCTCCCGCCGGATCAATGCCGAAAGCGAACGGAATCGTCTGCGTGCCCTCGGTGTGCTGATCAAGCCCCCTGGTGCGGGGCTGTTGATTCGCACCGAAGCGGAAGGGGTCAGCGAAGACTTGCTCATCGACGACCTCGAAGCGCTGCTGCGCCAGTGGGAAGCGATTCAGACCGCAGCGGAAACCGCCACGCCGCCGGTTCTGCTCAATCGCGATGAAGACTTTATTCATCGCATCCTGCGCGACCACTCCACCTTGGATGTGGCACGCATCGTGCTCGACAGCCCTGATGGTGTTGGCAGGGTCAATGCCTTCCTTGGGGCTGATCAAAGCCAGGTGGTGGTGGAGCAGCACCTGGATTCCACGGAGATCCTGGAAGCCTTCAAGGTGAATGCCGCGATCCACGACGCCCTCAAGCCGCGCGTGGATCTGCCCTCCGGCGGCTACGTGATCATCGAGCCCACTGAGGCGCTCACGGTGATCGACGTGAACTCGGGTTCCTTCACCCGCTCCGCTAACGCACGGGAAACCGTGCTGTGGACCAACTATGAGGCCGCCACTGAAATTGCCCGTCAGCTGAAGCTGCGCAACATCGGCGGCGTGGTGATCATCGACTTCATTGATATGGAGTCGCGTCGCGATCAACTGCAACTGCTGGAGCACTTCACCGCAGCGATTCGCCCGGATTCCGCACGCCCCCAGATCGCCCAGATCAGCGAATTGGGTCTGGTGGAGCTCACCCGTAAGCGCCAAGGCCAGAACATCTACGAACTGTTTGGACGGGCTTGTCCCAGCTGCGGTGGGCTTGGCCACGTGGCTGTGCTGCCTGGCAAGGACAGCCTGCAGCCCCTGGCAGCAGCTCCTGGCCTGGTGCGCTCGGCTGCTTCGGCTCGCGCTGAGGTGCTGAGCCCTGCAGCGGCTGAATCCAGTGGTGGTCGCCGCCGCCGTGGTGGCCGCGGTGCGCGCGGCGCGGCTGACGCTCCAGAGTTGATCAGCCTCGATGACACCACTACCGCTGGCCTATCCCATGAGGCGGCCACCACGCCGGCAGAACCCAGCTCACGCCGCCCAGAGCCGCAGCTTGTGGCTGTGCCGATGGATGCCGAGCAGGAATTGGTCTACGGCTGGCTTGGCCTGAATCCCACGTTGCTGTTGGATCCTGTGCCGGCGGCCGACAATCTGGTGGTGCGCGTGGTTCGTCCTGGGGAAGACGCTGAAGCGGTGCTGGAGGAGGCCCGTCAGCAGCTGGCAGCCTCCGGCCCTCGCCGCCGGCGCAGGGGACGCGGCGCCAATGGTGCCTCCAGCCCAGCTCCTGCAAATGGCCACGGTGCTTCGGCTGAACGGGACACGGCGACCCTGCCGGTCACGGTGGAGATCACGCCGCTGCCGGTGGAAACCTTCCCCACTGTGCCGGTGCTGCCCGATAGCGGCCTAGAGCTCGGTGTTGCCTCTGCAGAACCTGCCGCTGAAGCCTCCAATGGCCGCCGTGTGCGCAGCCGCCGGCGTAACGATGCTCCCGCTGTGGGCGCTGCCGCTGTGGCTGTAATGCCTGCCGTTGAGGAGCCTGCGGCTAACGCCGAAGCCGCCGAAGACGACACCGGCGAGCCCCGCCGCCGCCGCCGCCGCTCCTCAGCGACCGAGTGAGCGATCAGGGCCGGCGCTGCATCGCCGGTGTGGATGAAGTGGGCCGTGGCTGCTGGTTTGGACCGGTGTTTGCCGGTGCAGTGATCCTTCCACCTGACGCCCACCCCAGCCTTGCTGCAGCTGGTCTTACCGACAGCAAGAAGCTCACGGCCCGCCGCCGAGCCCAGTTGGTGCCCCTGATCCAGCAGCAGGCCCGCGCCTGGGCATTGGGCCAGGCCTCAGCGCGTGAGATCGATCGCTTCGGCATCCGCGCAGCCACCGAACGGGCCATGCTGCGGGCGTTGCAGAAGTTGGCAGCTCCGCTGCCTGAGCTGGTGCTGGTAGACGGGGTGTTAGCGCTGCGCCTTTGGAGCGGCCCGCAACAGACCGTGGTGCGCGGCGATTGTGAACACCTAGAGATTGCTGCGGCCAGCGTGCTCGCCAAACAAGCTCGTGATGCCCTGATCACCCGCCTGGCGGTGAGCTACCCCGCCTATGGCCTCGAGCGTCACGCTGGCTATGGCACAGCCGTGCACCGCCAGGCGCTGCTGGACCACGGCCCAACACCTCTGCACAGGCGCTCGTTTCTACGGAAGGTGTTGCCCGCTTAGCGGCCGACTGGCGCCAGGCACCAGGCCTCGAAATCGTCGAGTAGCTGCTGCTGCACCCTGGTTTTGATGCCCAGCAGGATGCCCGCGAGCAGTGAGCGGCCGGTGGCCTCGAGCATCTTGACCGGGATCAGCTTCAGCAGGCTTGGCTGGCTCACGCTCACCGCCAGGGCAGCCTCGCCATGGACCCCCTGGTCGCTGGCTTCCAGCCAGGATTCAAGGCTGAGCTGGAAATCATCCACGATGCCGAGCCCTTCGAGCTCACAATCCACCGCTTCAAGCTCGATGCGGTTGGCATGGCGGCGTGCCACCAGTTCCACCACCGGTTGGATCTGGAGCTGAAACACCTGCAGCCGGGTCACGGTATAGCGATAGCGACCTTCTCCCAGCTTCTCGAGCTGGCTGGGATCAAGCAGGGCTCCGATCAATCGCTCCTCGTCGTCGAGGTAGGCCGGCAGTTGATCCGCATGCTGCTTCACCGACAGCTGCAAGGCTTGGCTGGCGCTGAAGGCCAGGGGCATTGCTCAACGGCCGGGGCGCCATGATCCTATCCAGCACAGCCTGCTCCGCCTGTATGCGCATCGCATTTCTTGGTCCAGTCGGTACCTATGGCGAGCAAGCGGCGCTGCGGCTGTGTGAGCTCGAGGCCATCGCAGCACCACAATTGCTGCCTCAGGTGGGCATCCGCGCTGTGGTGAAGGCCCTGGCGGAAGGACGCTGCGACGCCGCGGTGGTTCCGGTGGAGAACTCTGTGGAAGGCGGGGTGACCGCGTGTATGGATGCCCTTTGGGCGCACCCTGAGCTGCGGGTGGGACGGGCTTTGGTTTTGCCGATCCGCCATGCCCTGCTGGGTAGTGGCCCGCTGGAAGGGGTGAGCGAGGTTCTCTCCCATCCCCAGGCGCTGGCCCAGTGCAGCCAATGGCTGGGCGACAACTTGCCCAGCGCGCTGCAACTTCCCACGAGTTCCACCGCGGATGCGGCGCGGATGGTGGCGGGTAGCCGCTTCCGTGCCGCCGTGGCGTCGTTGCAGGCTGCCGAGGAGCACGGCCTTGAGGTGCTGGCCTACCCGATCAACGATGTGGTGGGTAACAGCACCCGCTTTCTGCTGCTGCGCCAGGGGGAGCGCAGCCTCAATGGGCCCATGGCCAGCTTGGCCTTTTCGCTGCATGCGAACCAGCCCGGTGCCCTTTTGGAGGCCCTCACCTGCTTTGCCCACCGCCAGCTCAACATGACGCGCATCGAATCGCGGCCCTCCAAGCGGGAGATGGGCGAATACATTTTCTTTGTGGACCTGGAGCTGCCCAGTGGGCAAGAGCCGTTGCTCCAGGCTCTCGATCAGCTCAGGCCGCTATGCGAGCACCTGGCGGTGTTTGGGGCATACCCGATCACCCAACTCGATCAGGCTTAGGCAGGCTTCTTGGCTCTGAACACACCGAACTGCATCATTCCGGTGGCGAAACCCCAGTGCATCAGCAGCAGGGTGGGAGTTTCGCGTAAGCCCATCAGTACCGCCTTGGGGCCCAGGCCCAACACAGTTGCGGGGCGTCGGATCCCCTCCAGAACTGAATCGATCCATGAGGGCAGCGTTTCGCGGCTCCAGTCGTCGACCTCCACGCGCAGGGGAGATGGGCCCTGAGCACCCCAGCGGCTTTGTTCGAGGTTGCGTTGAAAACCGGGAATGCTGGCGAATTCCGGGTGTGCCCACTGCACCAGTAATTGGTGCATCACCCAGCGCTCCAGGCCATTGAGTGGGCGAACACCCGGATCACGGCGATTCCAGTCGGCTACGGCTAATCGGCCGCCTGGCTTGAGCACCCGCAGTAATTCATCCGCGTAGCGCTGTTTATCCGGCATGTGGGGACCGGCTTCCACACTCCACACGGCATCGAAGCCGGCGTCCGGCAGATCAAGATCGAGAGCATCCATCACGGCGAAGCGGCAGCTCAAGCCTGCGGGCGTGAGCTCTTGGGCACGGCGGATCTGGCCTGGGCTGATGCTGATGCCGAGCACATCGAGGCCGTAGTCACGGGCGAGGATGCGTGCGCTGCCGCCGATGCCGCAGCCCACATCGAGCACGCGGCTGCCAGGGGGTAATTGATCGAGCCCACTCCAGCGCACCAGTTCGTGCACGAAATCTTCCTTGGCGCGGCGGAAATCCCGGCGCCGCGGCGGGGTGCCGTAGTGGCCCAGGTGCACGTGCTCGCCCCAGAGGCGCTCCAACAACCGGTCGTCGGTCCAGCGGTCGTAGGCATCAGCCACGCTGGCCGTGCTCTCAAAGGCGCGATCACGCCACGACCACACCAGTAATCCGACCAACAGAGCTCCCGCCAGCACGGCAGCAGCGAGCATCAAACCTCCCGCCAGCGGCGAGAGCACAGCAATGAAGTGCATGGAGGAATCAGCGCTCCTCGCCGGCGCTGGAATCGTTCAGATCGCGAAAGGTGTCTTGCAGCACGGTGCGCGCCGCAAGCTGACGCCGGGTTTCATCGAGTAGGTCGAATTCCTGGCGCAGACGCTCGTGGGTGTCGGTGATTTCCAGCAAAGTTTGTTGTTGATCGGCCACCGGACCGCCCAGGTGGGATCCGATCCAAAAGGACAGCTCTCGCGGCAGATCGGGCAGGTCGGTAGGGAGGCTGGTGGGCTTACCCATCAGTTTGCCGGTGAGTTCCACCACATCACGCAGGGCCTTTTCCACCTCTGTGGAGAGGGTGCTGAGCTCATCCTGGCTCTGGGGGTCGTCGTCTTCAATCCAGCTCACGAGGCCCACCTTGAATGGTGCCTCCCGCACCACCTCGAGCACGCGAAAGCGTTGCTGGCCCAGGGTCACGATGTTGCTGCGGTCGTCCGACTGGGTCTGGCACTGGAGGATCTCCGCGCAGCAACCCACATCGGCCATCCGGCCTTCCTGAGGGTCCCAGCGCACCACCCCAAATCGCCGATCGGTGTCGAGCACGGTGCGCAGCATCATCCGATAGCGCGGCTCGAAGATGTGCAGAGGCAGCACTTCCTGCGGAAACAGCACCACATCCGGCAACGGGAACAGTGGCAGCTCGCGCACAGCCAGTTGCGTCACGTGGCAGAACGTCGTGGTGGAGTGAATCCTAGGCAGAGGTGCCGGACGGCGGGGCTGGGTGAGCCGGCCATGAAAAAGCCCGCCAACGGGCGGGCCAGGTGCTGATCTCTCGGTGAGTCAGCGGATCAGAGCTTCACCTCGATGTCGACGCCGCTGGGGAGATCCAGCTTCATCAGCGCATCGATGGTTTTAGCCGAAGGGCTGTAGATATCAATGATGCGGCGGTGGGTGCGGGTCTCGAAGTGTTCACGGGAGTCCTTGTCCACGTGGGGCGAGCGCAGTACGCAATAGATCTTGCGCTTGGTGGGCAGGGGAATCGGACCGATCGCGGTTGCAGCGGTGTGATCGGCCGTTTCGATGATTTTTTCGCAGGACAGATCCAGCATGCGGCGATCAAACGCCTTCAGGCGGATGCGGATCTTCTGCTGTGCGATAGCGGTGGACATGGATGAGACGGGAGAGGTCAGCGAGGCAAAGCACTCGATGGGCTCGAGACTGCCAGGGAATTAGAGCTCGATTGTCGAGGTGCGGAAAGGAAGGAGAGAAGATCCCGAAGGTAGCTCTCCTTCCCGAAACCTAGATCATGGCCGGAGCCAGATCAGGATCATTCGATGATCTTGGACACCACGCCGGCACCGATGGTGCGGCCGCCTTCGCGGATAGCGAAGCGCATGCCCTGCTCGATGGCCACGGGGCAGATCAGCTCACCGGTCATCTTGATGCGGTCACCGGGCATCACCATTTCCACGTTGGAACCGTCGTCCGCGGTGAAGGCAGTGATCTGGCCAGTCACATCGGTGGTACGGATGTAGAACTGCGGGCGGTAGCCGGCAAAGAAGGGGGTGTGGCGGCCGCCTTCTTCCTTCTTCAACACGTACACCTCACCCTCAAACTTGGTGTGGGGCTTGATGGAGTTGGGCTTCACGAGCACCATGCCGCGCTCGATGTCTTCCTTCTGAACGCCACGCAGGAGAAGACCCACGTTGTCGCCAGCCATGCCCTCGTCGAGCAGCTTGCGGAACATCTCCACGCCGGTGACGGTGGTTTCGCGGGTGTCTTTGATGCCCACGATCTGCACGGTCTCGCCCACCTTCACCTTTCCGCGCTCGATACGGCCGGTGGCCACGGTGCCACGACCGGTGATCGAGAACACGTCTTCAACAGCCATCAGGAAGGGCTTGTCGATTTCGCGCTCGGGCTCGGGGATGCCGCTGTCAACGGCTTCCATCAGTTCGGTGATCTTGGCTTCCCATTCGGCATCACCCTCAAGGGCCTTCAGGCCGGACACCTTGATCACGGGGATGTCGTCACCGGGGAAGTCGTAGCTGCTCAGCAGCTCACGAATCTCCAGTTCGACCAGCTCGAGGATTTCCTCGTCGTCCACCATGTCGCACTTGTTCAGTGCAACCACCAGAGCCGGCACGCCCACCTGCTTGGCCAGCAGGATGTGCTCCTTGGTTTGAGCCATCGGGCCGTCAGTGGCTGCGCACACCAGGATGGCGCCATCCATCTGGGCCGCACCGGTGATCATGTTCTTCACATAGTCCGCGTGGCCGGGGCAGTCCACGTGGGCGTAGTGACGACCGTCGGTCTCGTATTCAACGTGGGCGGTGTTGATGGTGATACCGCGCTCACGCTCTTCGGGAGCACCGTCGATCTGGTCGTAAGCCTGGGCTTTTGCCTGACCCTTCTTGGCCAGCACGTTGGTGATGGCGGCAGTGAGGGTGGTTTTGCCGTGGTCAACGTGGCCGATTGTGCCGATGTTGACGTGGGGCTTATTCCTTTCGAACTTCTCGCGAGCCATGGTGGTAAAGAATCGGGGGGTGAATGGGTATGGGGAAGATCAGGAATTGCCCTGATTCTTGGAGATGATGGCTTCTGCCACATTGCGAGGAATTTCCTCGTAATGGCTGAATTCCATCGAGAAAATACCCCGACCCTGGGTCATGGATCGGAGCTGGGTGGCGTAGCCGAACATCTCGGCCAGAGGCACCTTGGCCTGGACCTTGGACTGACCATCGTCGATGGACTGCCCTTCAACCTGGCCGCGACGGGAGGAGAGGTCGCCGATGACGGAACCGAGGTAGTCCTCGGGCACCTCCACCTCAACCTTCATCATCGGCTCAAGGAGTACAGGATTGCACTTCTTGACGCCGTCCTTGAAGGCCATGGAGCCAGCGATCTTGAACGCCATCTCCGACGAGTCCACATCATGGTAAGACCCGTCGACCATGGTGACTTTCACATCGATCATCGGGAACCCTGCAATCACGCCGGACTGGCAGGTTTCCTTCATGCCGGCTTCGGCCGGACCGATGTACTCCTTGGGCACAATACCGCCAACAATTTTGTTGACGAACTCGAACCCGGAGCCAGGTTCGCCGGGCTCCATTTCGATCACCACGTGGCCGTACTGGCCCTTGCCGCCGGTTTGGCGTGCAAACTTGCCTTCACCTTTGGCGCTGCCGCGGATGGTTTCGCGATACGACACCTGAGGAGCACCAATGTTGGCCTCCACCTTGAATTCGCGCAGCATCCGGTCCACCAGGATTTCCAGGTGGAGTTCGCCCATGCCGGCGATCACGGTTTGGCTGGTTTCAGGATCCGTGCGAACCCGGAAGGTGGGATCTTCCTCTGACAGTGACTGAAGGGCCTTGGACAGCTTCTCCATGTCGCCTTTGGTCTTGGGCTCAACAGCCACCGAGATCACAGGTTCGGGGATGTAGAGCGACTCCAGGACGATCGGGTCGGTATCCACGCACAGGGTGTCGCCTGTGGTGGTGTCCTTCAGGCCAAGCACGGCGCCGAGGTCGCCGGCGCGCAGTGCGTCAACTTCCTCACGGTCGTCAGCCTTAAGCACGATCAGCCGAGAGATGCGCTCCTTCTTGTCCTTGGTGGAGTTGAGGACATAGCTGCCCTTCTGCAGGACACCGGAGTAGATGCGAACAAAGGTGAGCTTGCCGAAGGGATCGGCCATCACCTTGAACGCCAGGGCGCTGAAGGGTGCGCTGTCGTCGGCGGGACGCACAGCTTCCTCGCCATTGGGTAGTAGGCCCTGGATCGGGGGCACATCCACGGGAGCGGGAAGGTAATCGACCACGGCATCCAGCAGCAGCTGAACACCTTTGTTTTTGAAGGCGGAACCACAGAGCATGGGAACCAGGCCATGCTTCAGCACGCCTTCGCGGATGCCTTTACGCAGTTCCTCTTCGCTGAGTTCACCTTCTTCCAGGAACTTTTCGATGAGGGCTTCATCAGTTTCGGCGACAGCCTCCATTAGATAGGCGCGCCATTCGGCAGCCTCATCGGCCATGGAGGCCGGGATTTCGGTCTCCTCGATGTCTTTGCCGAGCTCATCTTTGTAGATGAAGGCGCGGTTCTTCACCAGATCGACGATGCCGCTGAGTTCGCCTTCCGCACCGATCGGCAGCTGGATGGGAGCGGCCTTGGCCTTGAGGCGATCTTTAATCTGCCCATGCACCTTGAGGAAGTCAGCGCCGGTGCGGTCCATCTTGTTGACGAACACCATGCGGGGAACGCTGTAGCGATCCGCTTGGCGCCACACCGTCTCCGACTGAGGCTGCACACCACCCACCGCGCAGAACACGGCGATCACACCATCGAGCACCCGCATGGAACGCTCCACCTCAATGGTGAAGTCCACGTGGCCTGGAGTATCAATGATGTTGATACGGTGGTCTTTCCAGCTGGTGGAAATCGCCGCAGCGGTAATGGTGATGCCGCGCTCGCGCTCCTGTGCCATCCAGTCGGTCACGGCGGCGCCGTCATGCACCTCGCCGATCTTGTGCACAACACCCGAATAGAACAAGATCCGTTCGGTTGTTGTGGTCTTACCGGCATCGATGTGTGCCGCGATACCAATATTTCGTACGCGTTCTAGGGGATAGGCGCGAGCCACGGGGCAGGTCTCCGGAGGGGGGGATCGACAAAAAAGTGGGCGTCACTCTACAAGTCGGACTCCGCCGACCTGCACAGCCGGCACTCAGTAGCGGTAGTGGGCGAAGGCCTTGTTGGCTTCGGCCATCTTGTGGGTTTCTTCGCGCTTGCGAACAGCACTGCCAGCTTCGTTGGCGGCATCCATCAACTCGCCAGCGAGCTTTTGGGCCATGCTGCGGCCATTGCGAGCGCGTGAGAAGTTCACGAGCCAGCGCAGGGCCATGGCGGTGCCACGTTCCTGGCGCACTTCCATCGGCACCTGGTAGGTGGCGCCGCCCACACGCCGTGCACGCACTTCCACTAGGGGGGTGGCGTTCTTTACAGCGGTTTCAAAGACCTCCAGGGGGTCAGAACCGGTGCGCTCGCCGATCAGGCTGAAGGCATCGGAAAGAATCCGCTGAGCGGTTGACTTCTTGCCATGCTTCATCAACCGCGCCACGATCATCGTGGCCAAACGGCTATTGAACTGGGGATCCGGCAGGATTGGGCGCTTCTCGGCGGCGTTGCGGCGGGACATAAACCTGGAGGGAGGAAATCAGGAAACGGCTACAGCTGAAGAGGAGATCAGTCCTTGGGCGTCTTGGCGCCGTACTTGGAGCGTGACTGGCGGCGATCCTTCACACCGGCGGTGTCGAGAGTTCCGCGAATGATGTGATAACGAACACCAGGCAGGTCTTTCACACGACCGCCGCGGATCATCACCACGGAGTGCTCCTGGAGGTTGTGGCCTATGCCCGGGATGTAGGCCGTGACCTCAAAGCCGGATGTGAGACGCACACGGGCAACTTTCCGCAGAGCCGAATTCGGCTTCTTCGGGGTGGAGGTGTACACGCGGGTGCACACGCCACGGCGCTCTGGGCAGGCGCGCAGGGCAGGCGACTTGGTCTTGCGGGTAAGGCGCTGCCGCTCGCTGCGGATCAGCTGCTGAATCGTGGGCATCGAGGGCCGGTTACAGGGAGGTCGGAAGCCCGACCATTGCGACAATCCGCCACATTACTTTGTCGCCTGCACCCCAGCTCCGGCTGCCTCGTCAGCGGGGCTGAAGGCGGCGCCACAAGCGCACATCCGCAGCTCGCGGCCGGCGCGCACCAGAAAGCCGCCACCGCTGAGATCGCCCTGGTAATCGAGCTTTAGGGCTCCCAGGCGCTCGATCTGATCGCGTGGGGCGAACAGGGTGATGCCGTCGGCACGGGCCACGGGCACACCCGAGAGATGACCAGGCCTGATTCGGATCACCCAGCGTTCACAGCTGCCATCCACCAGATCCAGATGCATCATCCCGGGCGTACCAGCCACGGCGGCCTGTCTGCCGAGCTCGGCTGCTGCTGCTGCTGAGAGGCGCAGGCTCTGGCCCTTGGGCATGACGAACGGGGATGGGCAATCGAGCCAGTGTGTCAGGGGCTGCCGGTGACCATTGCCCGTTGGGTTGGTGTGGCGTCCCGTGGCACCAGACCGAGGCCGTTGTGCACCGATGCAGCAACGCCACGGCCTTTCACCGTGTGCACATTCGCCACCACTAGGCCAGTTGAGCTGCCGCCATCGAGGTTGAGGGCATCGCGCAGGCCCTCCTGGCGCATCAGCAGAGCCGCTTCCATCAGTGTGGGTCCGGGGTTGTTCACCCCTTGCAGGGTGATCAGCCAGAGCTGGCGACCATCGCTGCCGATCACCGTGCGCGGCGCCCCCTGGCCAATGAAGCCGGAGCTGAAGCCTTCGGCGGTGCCGTTGAGCACCACACGTCCGTCTTTCAGCAGCAGGGGCCCGCCGCCAAGCACGTTGGGTTTCTCGCCCACGGAGCTGCTGGCTCGGCTCTGCAGGGTGAGCTGTTCGCCGGTCTGCCAGGGAACGCTCATGCCGCCACGCGCCACAAGCAACAAGTCCCCATCTTTCAGGGGCACACCGGCTCGAAGCTGCCCCAGTTCATAGCGTTCGTTAACGGTCCCGTTGCGCACCAGAACGCCCATCTCGCTGCCGGTGATCGGCTGGTAGCGGCTGCCCCAATCGGCGGTGTAGCGAGCCAGCCCCTTCTGCACATAGCCGCTGTTCACACTCGCTATCGGCCAGCGCCGTCGGCGGCTGTCTTCGATGCTTTCCACCAGCATGAGTCGATCGAAGCTCGGTAGTTCGCCGCTGCTCCATCCGGCTGCACCGCGGTTGAGGATCGGTCCGGAGAGCCAGCGCCCCTGTTCGCGCATTGCTCCTAAAGGCAGGCGGTTCACCCGGTTGAAGTAGCCCCCGTTGATCGCAATCAAGGCTTCCTCCTGGCGTGCCAACTGGCTGAGGCTGCTCAGCCCCTGCATGCCATCGCGGCGGTTCAGGGGGCGAAGGTCAAGGGGGACCTGCCGAGGATCGAGCCGCACGCTGTTGATCAGCACTTGGCGCGAGCCGATACGGCCGATACGGCGCTCTAATTGCAGGCCCTGCTTCTTCAGGGCTATCAAGCGGGGATCACGCTCGGGCGCGGCTGGAGCTGCAGCGACCGAGCTTCCTTCCGCAGCCGGTAAATCCAGCACTAGCCGCCATGGCCCCCCCAGGCTGAGCCGTTCACCCTCCTGAGGGATCTGGAGCCCCAGCCAGCCCTTGCTCTGGGTGGGGCTCAGCCCAAGCCGCTTGAGCTGCTCAAGCTGCGGCCTTGTGGCTTCAGCACTGATCAGCAGCCCGCGATCGCTTTGGCGCACCAGGGCCGGGGCGCTCAGATCGAACACCACGCGTCGGCCGCTGATGCCCTGATCCCGCGAACGGATCGCCTGCAGCGGGCGGGAGGGGAGTTCAAGCTTCAGCTCCCCGCCCGCGCGGCGCACGTTCACTCCCACTGCCTCGATCAAGCCGCTCACTGGCACGGCCACCTCGTCTTCGAGGCTGCGCTGGCGATCAGCGGGCAGCACCACGGTCTGGCCGAACCACGCCAGCTCGATGCTGCCGTTGGCGCGGCTGCTGCGGCTCACCCCCAATTGGTCTTCGAGCACCTCCAGCGGCAGCCAGAGCTCACCCCCTTCTTCCAGCCAGAGCGCCTGCTGGCGGATCCCATTGATGCTGATCGAGCTGCC
The DNA here is from genome assembly GCF_018502385.1 of Synechococcus sp. LA31. NCBI lineage: Bacteria > Bacillati > Cyanobacteriota > Cyanophyceae > Synechococcales > Synechococcaceae > Synechococcus > Synechococcus sp. LA31. The sequence goes on along the minus strand of NZ_CP075523.1, from coordinate 1,824,934 downwards.
TCGCAGCTGGCCGCTTGGGGTGGGTGCGACCCGGCGCTGTAGCGATGGGGCTGGCGCTGTTGGCGGTAGCGGCGGAGGGGGAGTGAGTGGAATGCCAGGCAGTAGAGCCGCCAGCGCCGAAAGGGGTGCCATCCATCAGCGCTAGCGAGCTTGGACACGCTAGCGAGGTCATTTAACGGCGCCCAGGGAATACCAACTCCTAGGATCAGCAGTTCGCAGCGCGGCCTCGGGCCGGGCGAGCCAAGGCTTCGGCGGCAGTTGCGGTGCACCCCATGTGCACAACCGTTAATTGTCCCGGCAGAGCCCGCACCCGATCAACTGGTGCCCCCATCCAGACGGTGGCTGGTTCGCTCTAGCGCTGGATCAACTAGCAAAAGGTTGTCGCCGGGTTATGCCGCTGTCTTCTCGCCCCGAATGGCCCCATCGCGACAGCCCCGCTCCAGCGGCGGTGGCCGGCGAGAAAGACGCCTGCGGCGTGGGTTTTCTGGCCAGCTTGAAAGGTGAGTCCAGCCATTGGGTGCTGCGTCAGGCCTTGCGCGGCCTCGATTGCATGGAGCACCGCGGTGGCTGCGGGGGCGATGGCGATTCCGGTGATGGTGCGGGCGTGCTCTGCGGCATCCCGTGGAGTTATCTCGACGCGGTGTGGCCCGAGGCGGCCGCCTCGAGCTCCCCCGCCCGGGGCCTGGGCATGGTGTTTCTCCCGGCTGATGCTTCCCGCCGTGAGCAGGTCAAGGCTTTCTGCGCCGAGGAAGCGAGCAAGCTCGGTCTCACCAGCCTGGGCTGGCGAGAGGTGCCCGTTGACCCAGGAGTGCTCGGCCCTCTGGCCCGCGGCACGGCTCCGGCGATCGAGCAGTGGTTGCTCGCAGCAAAGGAAGGGGGTGATGCGCTCGAGGCCCTGCTCTTCCGTTTGCGCCGCCGCTGCGGTGATCGGGCCAGGGCGGCCTGGGGCCCTGGCCCGAGTGATCTGTATTTCGCGTCGTTGAGCAGCCGCACTGTTGTTTACAAGGGCATGGTGCGCTCGGAAGTGCTCTCGGCTTTCTACGGCGACCTGCGCGATGAGCGCTTCGCCGTGAGTTTTGCGGTGTATCACCGCCGCTTCAGCACCAACACCCTGCCCCGCTGGCCCCTGGCCCAGCCGATGCGGCTGCTCGGCCACAACGGTGAGATCAACACCCTGCTGGGCAACCTCAACTGGGCCCGCGCCTCCGAGGCCGATCTCGATGCGGTGTGGGGTGAGGCTGCTGCAGACCTCAAGCCGGTGGTGAACCCGGCCTTCAGTGATTCCGCCAACCTCGACGCCACTCTGGAGCTGCTGGTGCGCAGCGGCCGGCCGATCACCGAGAGCCTGCTCACCCTGGTGCCCGAAGCCTTCCGCGACCAGCCCGAGCTGGCCGATAAGCCTGAGATTCAGGCCTTCTACGAGTATTCCGCCTGCACTCAGGAGCCCTGGGATGGCCCCGCCCTGCTGGTGTTCGCCGATGGGCGCAGCGTCGGCGCCACCCTCGATCGCAACGGCCTGCGCCCGGCTCGCTACTGCATCACCAACGACGGCTTCGTGGTGATGGGCTCAGAAACCGGTGTGGTGGAGCTTGAGGAGAGCCGCATCATCGAGAAGGGCCGCCTCGGCCCCGGCCAGATGCTGGCGGTCGACCTGGAGAACGGTCGCCTGCTGCACAACTGGGAGGTGAAGCAGGAGATCGCCACGCGCCATCCCTACGGCCAGTGGCTGGCCGAGCACCGCCGCAACCTGGGGGTTCAGCCCTGGGCCCAGGAGCGCCAGCTTGGCGATCTGGATCTGTTGCAGCAGCAGACCGCCTTTGGCTTCACTGCCGAAGACTTCGATCTGGTGATCGAAGACATGGCCGGTGCCGGAAAAGAGCCCACCTACTGCATGGGCGACGACATTCCCTTGGCGGTGCTCTCCAACAAGCCGCATCTGCTCTACGACTACTTCAAGCAGCGCTTCGCGCAGGTCACCAACCCGCCGATCGATCCGCTGCGCGAAAAGCTGGTGATGAGCCTGGAGATGCACCTGGGCAAGCGCGGTTCACCGCTGCAGCCTCAGGCTTCTGCTGCAGCCGCGCTGCACCTGAGCAGCCCGATCCTCAACGAAGCCGAGCTGGCGGCTGTGGCGCAGCAGGGCATCCCCTGCAGCACCCTTTCCACCTTGATGCCGATCACCGATGGCCCCGCCGGGCTGGCGGCGGCTGTGGAGCGGCTCAAGGCCGACGCCGAAGCTGCCGTGCGCAGCGGTAGCCAGATCCTGGTGCTCAGCGATCGCGGCATCAACGCCACCACCACCTACATGCCGCCCCTGCTGGCGGTGGGTGCGGTGCACCACCACCTGCTCAATCTCGGCCTGCGCCTGCAGACCTCACTGGTGGCCGATACGGCCCAGTGCTGGAGCACCCACCACGTGGCCTGCCTGATCGGCTTCGGCGCCAGCGCCGTGTGCCCCTGGCTCACCTGGGAAACAGCCCGCCACTGGCTGGCTCAGCCCAAGGTGCAGACCAACATCGAGCGCGGCAAGTTGCCTGCCCTCACGCCCGATCTGGTGCAGGCCAATGTGCGCAAGGCCCTCGAGGATGGCCTGCGCAAGATCCTCTCCAAGATCGGTATTTCGCTGCTCGCCAGTTACCACGGCGCGCAGATCTTCGAGGCGATCGGCATCGGTGCCGACCTGATCGAACTGGCGTTCAAGGGCACCACGAGCCGTGTGGCTGGCCTGAGCCTGAGCGAACTGGCCAGCGAAACCCTCAGCTTCCACGCCAAGGCCTTCCCCGAGCTCAACCGCACCAAGCTTGAGTTCATGGGCTTTGTGCAGTACCGCACCGGTGGCGAATACCACCTCAACAGCCCGGAGATGGCCAAGGCGCTCCACTCTGCTGTGGAAGCCGGCCCCGGCTACGACCACTTCTCCACCTACAAAACCCTGCTGGAGAACCGCCCGGTTACGGCGCTGCGCGATCTGCTGGAGCTCAAGCCGGCACCGGCGGCCCTGCCCCTGGATCAGGTGGAGAGCGTGGAGAGCATCTGCGAGCGCTTCTGCACCGGCGGCATGAGCCTGGGCGCCCTTTCGCGGGAGGCCCATGAGGTGCTGGCCATCGCCATGAACCGCATTGGCGGCAAGAGCAACAGCGGCGAGGGTGGTGAAGACCCGGCCCGCTTCCATGCGCTGAAGGATGTGGACGGCGTGGGCCGCTCTGCCACCCTGCCCACGATCAAAGGCCTGCGCAACGGCGACACTGCCTGCTCCGCCATTAAGCAGATCGCCTCAGGCCGGTTCGGCGTCACCCCTGAATATCTGCGCAGCGGCCGGCAGCTGGAGATCAAGGTGGCCCAGGGTGCCAAGCCCGGCGAAGGCGGCCAGCTGCCTGGCCCGAAGGTGGACCCCTACATCGCCTGGCTGCGCAACAGCAAGCCCGGCGTCGCACTGATCTCGCCACCGCCCCACCACGACATCTATTCCATCGAGGATCTGGCCCAGCTGATTCACGACCTGCACCAGGTGCATCCTGCCGCCAAGGTGAGCGTGAAGCTGGTGGCCGAGATCGGCATCGGCACCATCGCCGCCGGTGTGGCCAAGGCCAATGCCGATGTGATCCAGATCTCCGGCCATGACGGCGGCACTGGCGCCTCGCCGCTGAGCTCGATCAAGCACGCTGGCGGCCCCTGGGAGCTTGGCCTCACCGAGGTGCACCGCGCCCTGCTCGAGAACGGGTTGCGCGACCGGGTGCTGCTGCGCGCCGATGGCGGCCTCAAGACCGGCTGGGATGTGATCATCGCCGCCCTGCTCGGTGCTGAGGAATACGGCTTCGGCTCGATCGCGATGATCGCCGAGGGCTGCATCATGGCCCGCGTTTGCCACACCAATAACTGCCCGGTGGGGGTGGCTACTCAGAAGGAAGCGCTGCGTAAGCGCTTCACCGGCATCCCCGAGCACGTGGTGAACTTCTTCCTGTTCGTGGCAGAAGAGGTGCGGCAGCTGCTGAGCGTGCTCGGCGTGGCTCGCCTCGAGGATCTGATCGGCCGCACCGAGCTGCTGCAGCCCCGCGCTGTGCAGTTGGCCAAAACCAAGGCGATCGACCTCTCCTGCCTGATCGATCCCATTCCCCAGGCCGCCGATCGCTCCTGGCTGCAACACGACGCCGAAGCCCATGGCAATGGCCCGATCCTTGAAGACCAGCTGCTAGCTGACGCCGAGCTAATGGCCGCGATTGAGGGGCATGGCCGCTTGGCCCGCACCCTGCCGATCATCAACACCGATCGCAGCGTGTGCGCGCGCCTGGGCGGCGAGATCGCTGCCCGCCATGGCAACACCGGCTTCCAGGGCCAGCTTGATCTCACTTACGAGGGTGCTGCTGGCCAGAGCTTCGGTGCCTTCAACGTGCAGGGCATGAACGTGCGCCTGGTGGGTGAAGCCAACGACTACGTGGGCAAGGGCATCAATGGCGGCCGCATCACGGTGGTGCCTCCGGCCGGCGGTCGTGATCCCGGCAGCCAGGTGATCCTGGGCAACACCTGCCTTTACGGCGCCACCGGCGGCGAGCTATTCGCCCTGGGCCGCGCCGGTGAGCGCTTCGCCGTGCGCAACAGCGGTGCCCGCACCGTGGTGGAAGGCGCCGGGGACCATTGCTGTGAATACATGACCGGTGGTGTAGTGGTGGTGCTTGGCAGCACCGGCCGCAATGTGGCCGCCGGCATGACCGGTGGCGTGGCCTTCCTGCTGGATGAAACCGGCGGTCTGGCCGAGCGCGTGAACCCTGAGATCGTGGCCATCTGCGAGCTCACCACCCCCGAGCAGGAAGCACTGCTCAAGCCTTTGCTGGAGGCCCACCTCGAGGCCACCGGCAGCAGCAAGGCCGCAGCGATCCTGGCCGATTGGAGCAGCTGGAAGACGCGCTTCAAGTTGCTGGTGCCCCCAAGCGAGAAGGCCAATGTGGGCCTCGAAGAGCGTGAGGCCGTGACGGCCTGATCGGTTAGCCGGCTGCCCTGTTCGGCTGTCGCACCCGCTGGTCGGTTCGCACCACCGGCGGGTTCGGTTGGCCCGGCCTTCAGATTCAGCTGCCCTGCATAGCTTTCCTGCACTTGCACAGGCAGCCATGCCTCCAGAATTTGCCCAGCACATGCAGCAGCTCTTCGCTCGCCAGTTGGCGGTGGCGTTTCTTGAGCACTGCGCCCAACTCCAGGCTCCGGTGAGTCTGGTGAATAGCCGAATCGACGCACTCGCTACCGGCCCCATGGCGCAGGAAGCATGTGCTTTGGAAGCGGAGTTTTTGCTCGATCCGATCGACCCTGAAGCCCTGGGCCCGGAGAACTGAGGCGTGGCGCGCTTCAGCGCGGATGCTGTGCCATCAGCCGCTGCACTTCGCCGGCGTGGTAACTGCTGCGGGTGAGTGGTGTGCTCACCACTTGCAGAAAGCCCAGCTCTGCTTCCCCGTGCTGGCGGAAGGCCTCGAATTGGTCCGGGGTCACGAAGCGGTCGACCGGCAGGTGTTTGGGTCCAGGGGAGAGGTATTGGCCGATGGTCACGATGTCGACCTGATGGCGGCGTAGATCCGCCAGAACCTCGATCACCTCGGAGTCGCTCTCTCCCAAGCCCACCATCAGCCCGGATTTGGAGTAGCTACGGGGCCACTGCTTTCTCACCCGCTGGAGCAGCTCCAAGGAACGCTCGTAGATGCCCTGGGGGCGGGCTTTCTTGTACAGCCGCGGCACCGTTTCGATGTTGTGGTTCAGCACATCGGGCCCGGCCTCCATCACGGTGGCCAGGGCCTGCCAGTTGCCGCAGAAGTCCGGGATGAGCAGCTCGATTGTGGTGAGGGGTGAGCGCTGACGCACCTGCTCGATGCAGGCCACAAATTGGCTGGCGCCTCCATCGGTGAGGTCGTCGCGGTTTACCGAGGTGATCACCACGTGCTTCAGGCCCAGCCGCGCCACGGCTTCACCCAGCCGCAAGGGTTCGCTGGGGTCGAGCTCGCGAACGCTCTTGTCGAAGTCGATGTCGCAGTAGGGGCAGGCGCGGGTGCAGCCCGGCCCCATGATCAAAAAAGTGGCGGTGCCACCGGCGAAGCACTCGCCGATGTTGGGGCAGCTGGCTTCCTGACAGACCGTGTTGAGCTTGAGATCCAGCAGCAGATCAGCCACTTCGCCAATCCGCTCGCGCTGGGGAGCCTTGACACGCAGCCAGTCGGGTTTGAGCACAGCGCCAGTTCCGCCCGCAGGCGCAGATCAGCAATCAACTTTAGAAACCGGCCTCCATCTCTCTGTTCTCGGCTTGCGGTAGCCCAGAACCCTTGCCGGAGGGCCATCTCCTACACTCCCGGCATCGGGATGTAGCGCAGCTTGGTAGCGCACTTCGTTCGGGACGAAGGGGCCGCAGGTTCGAATCCTGTCATCCCGACTTTCAGCTGAGTTCCGCGCCTGGATAGCCCCTGGGTGTGACCATGCGTCCGCCCTCAACGCGACTGCTGCTGTTGCCGATCAGCACCAGCGTGAGCATGTCGACCTGCTCGATCGGCAGCTCCCCCAGGGTGTGCAGGCTCACGGCTTCTTCGGGGCGGCCCAGTTGGCGCGCCAGCACCACCGGCGTTGTCCCTGGTCGTTGAGCCAGGAGCAGCTCCTGGGCCCGGCCCAGTTGCCAGTCGCGCCCCTTGGAGCGTGGGTTGTAAAGCGCCACCACGAAATCACCGTCGGCGGCGGCCTGCAGGCGCTGCTCGATCACCGCCCAGGGGGTGAGCCGGTCGCTGAGGCTCACAGTGCAGAAATCGTGCATCAGTGGTGCCCCGGCCCGGGCTGCCGCTAGTTGCAGTGCCGAGAGGCCCGGATGCACTTGGAATGCCGGTCGATCGTGCTTGGCCAGGGCCATCCATTGCTCCAGGGCCAGGCCAGCCATGCCGTAGATGCCGCTGTCACCCGACGACACCAGCGCCACGCTGAGGCCCTGGCAGGCCAGCTCCAAGGCTTCGCGGCAACGCTCGCGCTCCTGGGTGAGCTGGCCGTCGCTGCGTAGTTGATCGGGCCGGCGCAGCGGCTCCAGCAGATCCAGATACAGGCCGTAGCCCACCCACACGCTGCTCTCGGCCAGGGCGGCCCGGGCATCGGGGGTGAGCAGCGCAAGACTGCCAGGACCGCTGCCGATTAGGTGCAGGGTGCCGCGCTGGGGCGCCCACTGCTTAGCGGCCTGGGCAATGGCCACCGTGGCAGCGCCTTGCTCACCAGGGGCAGCCCGCTCGATGTGCTTTTGAACCCGCAAGCTGGCGTTGGGTCCGCAGGCCAACAGCGCAGCGGCCTCCGCCACGCTGGCCGTGCCGAGTTCGGCCTCCACCACGGGCGAGGGGTTGGGCACCTCCACCGCATGCAGTGCGCTGCTGCTGAAGCAGCGGAGCGGCCAGCCATGCCGCTCCGCCAGCTCCAGCAGGGCTGGCTCATCGGCTTTGCGATCAGCGCTGGCCAGCCCTGCCACAGCCTCGAGGGCGAGCCCCTGAGCGGCGAGGGCCTCACTGAGGCCGCGTTCCAGCAGCTCCAGGCTGGTGTTGCGCTCACAGCCCATTCCCACCCACAGGGCCGGCGGGTGCCAGCGGCAGTGGTCGCTTCGCTTCACACCCACGCTCAGCCGCTCGCTGCTGGTCCCTGTGCATGGCAGACCATCGAGCTGTAGCCAGCGATCGTTGCCGCTGTGGTGCTCCAGCTGCAGCGGCGCCCCGCGGGCGCTGCTTTTCATCAGCGCATCCCAGGGGCCCGGGCCGCGGCGCCACCCCCAGCCGGTGCCAAAGCTGTCGAGCGCCAGGCGGCCTTGGCTGGCACCTGCACCGGTGATCACCGCTTCCCCGCCCAGCAGGGCTGCCACCGCGATGGCCAAAGCTTCAGCTCCGGCGCCATGGCCCCCCAGTAGGGGGATGGCAAAACGGCCCTGGCCGTCGACGACCACCACGGCTGGATCGGTGTCTTTCCCACTCAGTCGTGGTGCAATCAAGCGCGTGATGGCACCGCACGACCCCACCGCCACAAAGGCACGGCTGCGAGACCACTCGCTGGTGAGCAACCGTTGCAGATCCCCGGTTTGCCAGGCCACACCATCAGCGGGGCTGGCGATCCGATCGATCAGCCCCCGCTCCAGCAGCTGACGCAACAGGGGCAGGGCTTGGTTGCTGAGGGAAAAACCCCAGTTCAGGCGTTCACTCATCCACCCAGCTTCTCTCGCAGCCCGGCTAGGGGGCTGCGGGCGGGGGGCTGTTGAAGAGTTCCATCAGCGTTCACCTGATCACGGGCCGAGCCGCTCAGGCTGCTCTGGGGAGCCACACGCTCAGGGGGAGCGCTGGCTAGAGCAGGCTCTTCTGGCTGGGGTGGCTCGTTGGCCGCACCTTCGGTTAACGGAGCTTCTTCGCCGTCTTCCACGGCCTGGGTATCCGTCTCGTCCTTGTCGGCAGGCTGCTGGGCATCCGGCTCCTGCGGCGCAGGCTGATCCGCCGGAGGCTCTGCAGCAGCGATGGGTTCAAGGGCTGGTTCCTCCGCTGGCGCAGCTTCAGCAGAGGGCGCAAGGGCTTGAGGTTCAGTGTTAACGGGGGGGAGTGGCGTTTCCGGCGCTGGTGCGGGTTGTTCTCCTGCCAGCAGCGCGAGTTCTGCTGGCGTGAGGTTGGGGCGCAGCCAGGCTGGCCGGTTGCCTGTGCCAACCACCACCTCGCGCACCACGCTGTTGAACGGAGGGTTGAGCGGATCGCCTCGGCCATCGAGCAGCTCCAGCTGCACCGCGTTGCTGCCCCGTTTAAAGCCCTTGAGCCATAGGGGGGTCTGCCGGTCCACCAGGAAGCTGTCGCCGTTCACGCTGATGCGCAGGCGCCAGCGGGCATCGTCGCCACGCAGGTTCTGCAGGGGCGCATCCAGCAGCAGCCAGTCGATCAGCACCGGCTCGATCTGTTGCAGTGCATCGGGGCTGGCGGCAATCAGTTGGGCGCTGCCGCTGGCGGGTAGTTCGGCGGCGTTACGGGCCACCCGGTTCAGGCGGATCTGGGCACTGGCTCCAGGGGCCTTCACCGCCTCGCCCCAGGGCCGGGCGGCATACACCGTGACGCGGTGGCTGCCAGGCCGCAGAGCCGGCATCGCCACGTTGGCTGCGGCTTCAGCGCTGCTGATGCGCAGGGGCTCCTGATCGTCGAGCTGCACCACCAGGTGCGGCCCCAGCCCCAGGCTGCCGGCATCCATCAGGGGCCAATCGTTTACCTGAAGCTTCAGGCTCCAGGGGCCCTCTGGTAACAGCGCCTGATCTGCTGGGGCGATGACCTGCACCTGTGGCGACCGCTCATTAAGACGTTCGTTCAGTTGTTGTACGGCGCCCGGTGGAGCGACTTCCTGCAGGGCGCCGCTGGGCGCAGTGGCGCTCAGGTTGGGCTCCAAGCCTGAGCCCCGCTCTGGAGATGCTGTTTTGCTGCAGCCCCCACTCACGAGAGTGAGCACAACCAGCACCAGGGCCAAAAGCGCCCGCCGCGGTGCCGCCAGCATGTTGAAACCTCCCGATGCTCGCGCTGAGCGTGATGCGTTCATTCTGCAGCGTTGCGGACATCAACAAGCGGCGCAAGTGTGAATCGCTAACAAGAAACCGGCGCTAATTGCCCTTGATTGACTAGCTCAACCGCTGAAACTCCGGTTTTTTCGCTGATGGTTTGCTTCCGCGAGAGCTCAGTCTCTGACTGGGGCGGCTCCGGATTGAACCTTTGTAACTGCCTGGCCAAAGAGCTTGGAATTCACTTTTATACTTCCGCCAGCGGTCCCCTTTTTGGGGCCCAAGCTCCAGTCATGAAAAGGGGTTTCAGCTTCGTCTGTGCTCCCTCTTGTGGCTGGTGCCCATGGGCGAGCGCAGCCTTGTTGCCTCCGTCCGTGGCTCCACTGGTCTCGCGTTGCCGGTTCGTCCGGTGCGTCAGGCCGGAAGGGTGGACCTCCACCTCGACCCCGTCCCTCGAGGAACGTCTCGATGACCATCAGCCCACCAGAGCGTGGGAAAACGGCGAAGGCCCAGGTCGACCGGGTGAACAACCCGGCCACCTTCGAACTGTTCGGCAAGCCCGGCCATTTCGATCGCAGCCTTGCCAAAGGTCCCAAAACCACCACGTGGGTTTGGAACCTCCACGCCAACGCTCACGACTTCGACAGCCACACCAGCGATCTCGAAGAGGTCAGCCGGAAGATCTTTTCGGCCCACTTCGGTCATCTGGCTGTCATCTTCATTTGGCTGAGCGGTGCCTTCTTCCACGGCGCCCGCTTCTCCAATTACTCCGGCTGGCTGGCCGACCCCACGCACGTGAAACCCAGTGCGCAGGTGGTTTGGCCTGTGTTCGGCCAAGAAATCCTCAATGGCGATGTGGGTGCCGGCTTCCACGGCATTCAGATCACCTCCGGCCTCTTCCATGTGTGGCGGGCCTGGGGCATCACCAACGAAACGCAGCTGATGGCTCTGGCCATCGGTGCTCTGGTGATGGCCGGCTTGATGCTCAATGCCGGCGTGTTCCACTACCACAAGGCGGCTCCCAAGCTCGAGTGGTTCCAGAACGTTGAGTCGATGCTCAACCACCATCTGGCCGGTCTGCTTGGTCTGGGCTCCCTGTCCTGGACAGGACACCTGATCCATGTGTCTCTGCCCACGACAGCGCTCATGGATGCCATCGACGCCGGCAAGCCGCTGGCGCTCAACGGCAAGACCATCGCCACCTACGCCGACATTCCCCTCCCCCACGAGTTCCTGAATCAGGACCTCATCGCCCAGCTGTTCCCCGGTTTCGGTGCTGGCATCAATGCCTTCTTCACCGGCAACTGGGCTGCTTACAGCGATTTCCTCACCTTTAAAGGTGGTCTGAATCCTGTGACTGGCAGCCTGTGGATGAGCGATATCGCTCATCACCACCTGGCGATTGCGGTGCTGTTCATCGTGGCCGGTCACATGTACCGGACCAACTGGGGTATCGGTCACAGCATCAAGGAGATCCTCGAGGGCCAGAAGGGCGACCCCCTGCTGTTCCCCGCCTCCAATGGTCATGACGGTCTCTACGAGTTCATGACCACCAGCTGGCACGCCCAGCTGGCTGTGAATCTGGCTCTGATGGGTTCGCTGAGCATCATCGTGGCTCAGCACATGTATGCGATGCCTCCGTATCCCTACATCGGCATCGACTACCCGACCCAGCTGTCGATTTTCACCCACCACACCTGGATTGGTGGCTTCCTGATCGTTGGCGCCGGCGCTCACGCTGCCATCGCCATGATCCGCGACTACGACCCCGCCAAGCACGTCGACAACGTGCTCGACCGGGTGCTCAAGGCGCGTGATGCCCTGATCTCACACCTCAATTGGGTGTGTATCTGGCTGGGCTTCCACAGCTTCGGCCTCTACATCCACAACGACACCATGCGTGCCCTGGGTCGTCCCCAGGACATGTTCAGCGACTCCGCCATTGCCCTGAAGCCCGTCTTCGCGCAGTGGATTCAGGGTCTGCACGCTGCTGCTGCCGGTAGCACCGCTCCCAATGCCCTCGCCGGCGTGAGCGAAGTGTTCAACGGCACCGTGGTGGCCGTGGGCGGCAAGGTGGCAGCCGGTCCGATCCCCCTGGGAACGGCCGACTTCATGGTCCACCACATTCACGCCTTCACGATTCACGTGACGGTGCTGATCCTGTTGAAGGGTGTTCTTTATGCCCGCAGCAGCCGCCTGGTTCCCGACAAGGCGAACCTCGGCTTCCGTTTCCCCTGCGACGGCCCCGGCCGTGGCGGTACCTGCCAGGTGTCGGCTTGGGACCACGTGTTCCTGGGCCTGTTCTGGATGTACAACTCCCTGTCGATCGTCATCTTCCACTTCTCTTGGAAGATGCAGAGCGACGTGTGGGGCACCGTCAACGCTGACGGAACCGTGTCTCACATCACCAACGGCAACTTTGCCCAAAGCGCCATCACGATCAATGGCTGGCTGCGTGACTTCCTGTGGGCTCAGGCTGCACAGGTGATCAACAGCTATGGCTCTGCCTCAAGTGCCTACGGTCTGATGTTCCTGGGTGCCCACTTCGTCTGGGCGTTCAGCTTGATGTTCCTGTTCAGTGGCCGCGGCTACTGGCAAGAGCTGATTGAGTCCATTGTTTGGGCCCACAACAAGCTGAAGGTTGCTCCCGCCATTCAGCCGCGGGCGCTCTCCATCACCCAGGGCCGTGCCGTTGGTGTTGCCCACTATCTGCTGGGCGGCATCGCGACCACCTGGTCGTTCTTCCTGGCCCGCATCATTGCGGTCGGCTGACCTCTCCTGACCTTTCCCAATGGCAACGAAATTTCCTTCGTTCAGCCAGGGCCTGGCACAGGACCCGACAACCCGTCGTATTTGGTACGGGATCGCCACGGCTCACGACTTCGAGAGCCATGACGGAATGACGGAGGAGAAGCTTTACCAAAAGCTCTTCTCCACCCACTTCGGTCACCTCGCGATCATCGGCCTCTGGGTTTCGGGCAACCTGTTCCATGTCGCCTGGCAGGGCAACTTCGAGCAGTGGGTCGCCGATCCTCTGCATGTTCGTCCCATCGCTCACGCGATCTGGGATCCCCACTTCGGCCAAGGCGCCATCACGGCCTTCACCCAGGCCGGCGCCTCCTCCCCGGTGAACATTGCGTACTCCGGCGTGTACCACTGGTGGTACACGATTGGCATGCGCACCAATGCCGAGCTGTATCAGGGTTCCATCTTCATGATGATCCTGTCGGCCTGGGCTCTGTTCGCTGGCTGGCTGCACCTGCAGCCCAAGTTCCGGCCTTCCCTGGCTTGGTTCAAGAACGCTGAATCCCGCCTGAACCACCACCTTGCGGTGCTGTTCGGCTTCAGCTCCATCGCCTGGGCCGGTCACCTGGTTCACGTGGCGATTCCTGAATCCCGCGGTCAGCACGTCGGTTGGGACAACTTCCTGAATGTGCTGCCTCACCCCGCGGGTCTGGCTCCGTTCTTCACCGGCAATTGGGGCGTTTACGCCCAGAACCCCGACACCGCCTATCAGGTGTTCGGTACCTCAGAAGGCGCAGGCACCGCCATCCTCACCTTCCTGGGTGGTTTCCATCCTCAGAGTGAGGCCCTCTGGCTCACCGACATTGCCCATCACCACCTGGCGATTGGCTGTCTGTTTGTGATTGCCGGCCACATGTACCGGACCAACTTCGGTATCGGCCACTCGATCCGCGAGATCCTCGAAGCCCACAACCCGCCCAAGGGCACCCCTGGTGACCTCGGCGCTGGCCACAAGGGTCTCTACGACACCATCAACAACTCGCTCCACTTCCAGCTCGGTCTGGCCCTGGCTTCCCTGGGCGTTGTGACCAGCCTGGTGGCGCAGCACATGTATTCGATGCCGTCCTACGCGTTCATCGCGAAGGACTACACCACACAGGCTGCGCTTTACACCCACCACCAGTACATCGCCATCTTCCTGATGTGCGGTGCCTTCGCTCACGGTGCGATCTTCTTCATCCGTGATTACGACCCCGAAGCCAATAAGGACAATGTCCTGGCTCGGATGCTCGAACACAAAGAAGCGATCATCAGCCACCTGAGCTGGGTATCTCTGTTCCTCGGTTTCCACACCCTGGGCCTCTACGTCCATAACGACGTGGTGGTGGCCTTCGGTACCCCCGAGAAGCAGATCCTGGTGGAGCCCGTGTTCGCACAGTTCGTGCAGGCCGCCTCTGGTAAGGCTATGTACGGCTTCGATGTGCTCCTCTCCAATGGCGCTAGCGCTGCTAGCAATGCCAGCGCCGCCTACATGGGCGGTTGGATGGATGCCATCAACGACGGTGGCAACGATCTGTTCCTGCAGATCGGCCCTGGCGACTTCCTGGTGCACCACGCCATCGCCCTGGGTCTGCACACCACCACCTTGATCCTGGTGAAGGGTGCCCTGGATGCCCGGGGTTCCAAGCTGATGCCCGACAAAAAGGACTTCGGCTACTCCTTCCCCTGCGACGGCCCCGGCCGTGGCGGCACCTGCGACATCAGTGCCTGGGACGCCTTCTATCTGGCTGTCTTCTGGGCCCTGAATACCGTGGGCTGGCTCACCTTCTATTGGCACTGGAAGCACCTCGCCATCTGGCAGGGCAACGTGGCTCAGTTCAACGAATCCAGCACCTATCTGATGGGCTGGTTCCGCGACTACCTGTGGCTCAACTCCTCTCAGCTGATCAACGGTTACAACCCGTATGGCAGCAACAACCTCGCCGTCTGGGCCTGGATGTTCCTGTTCGGTCACCTGATCTGGGCCACCGGCTTCATGTTCCTGATCTCCTGGCGCGGTTATTGGCAGGAACTGATCGAGACCATCGTCTGGGCTCACCAACGCACTCCGCTCGCCAACCTGGTGGGCTGGCGCGACAAGCCCGTGGCTCTCTCGATCGTTCAGGCTCGTGTGGTTGGTCTGGCTCACTTCACCGTGGGCTACTTCGTGACCTACGCCGCCTTCCTGATCGCCTCAACTTCTGGCAAGTTCGGCTGATGTCTTTGAGCGGCTGCTTTCAGCCGCTCTCTTTCCTGCCCTTGCCCCCTTCGAGGGACGACTTCAGCCTCCGGCTTCCGCCGGGGGCTTTTTCGTTGGCGTGATGGCTTGACTTTGCTCTCGCGTTGCGGCGCTCAGCGGTTTCCGGGGCGACCCGCCAGCAGCCAGACCACGATCGCCAGCAGAAGCCAGGGCAGCAGCTTGAGCTCCAACAGCTCACTGGAGGCGATGAGCACCGGTTCCAGCAGCCAGTGGTTGAAGCCGAGGAGTAAGGCCACCAGAAGGATCAGCGCCATCAGATTGAGTGGCCAATACTCTCAAGTTCAGGCGGCAGTACAGCACCAGCGCGGAGCAGATTCCAGCCCCCTGCTGGACACCACTCCATCACCGTGCTGCCTTGGCCCGAGAGGGCTGGCCAGGGCACGGGAGCTAGTTGTGCCACAGCTGGAAAACGATCGCCTGCTTGTTGGTGATCCAGGCAGGCAGGCTCCCCTGAGCGGTTGGCGCTGGTGGTAGCAAGGGGTCCAGTCTTAGCCAGCAGTGCCTGGGCCGCTGGGCAGGCCGGTAGCCGCACCCCGAGGCTGGTGCCGCCTGGGTTGAGTTGCGCTAGCAGAGGGCCCCGGGCTGGTAACACCAGGGTGAGCGCTCCGGGCCAGTAGCGATCAGCCATGGCTTGCCAGGCCGGATCGATCGGCACTCCCAGGCAGCTCAGCAGCTCCGCGCTTGTTGCTGCCATCAGAATCACAGGCTTGTGCTGAGGGCGCTGTTTCAGCTCCCACAACAGCGCTGCGGATTCGGGCCGCGCTGCTAGGGCTGGCAGTGTGTCGGTTGGAAAGAGCGCTGCTTCGCCGGCCTGGAGGCGTGCGGCGAGCTCGATCGCTGGAACGGCTTGGCTGGTCATCGCAGGCTGCTGCTGGCGTTGCGTTGCGGATCAGGTCGGCGCCGCCTGGCGCCGACCACTGGCGAAGCGCTTCACGCCCTCGAGATCTTGGTGGGCTTCCCGTTGCTCTAACCCGCCGGCGGCGAGCAGTTCAAGTACCGCGGCGCTTTGGTCGTGGTGGTGCTCGATCAACAGCCAACCGCCTGGGGCAAGCGCCATCGCTGCACCGGCAGTGATGGCGCGGATGGCATCGAGGCCGTCGCTGCCGCCATGGAGGGCCAGTTCAGGTTCGTGATCGCGCACCTGTGGCTCTAGGTCACGCCATATCTCTGTGGGGATGTACGGGGGATTGGATACCACCAGATCCAGCTGTCCCAGGCAATCGTGGAGGGGAGCCCACCAGCTGCCCTGGCGCAGTTGCACACCGGTCTCGGTTGAAAGGTTGCGCTTGGCCAGGGCGAGGGCTTGGGGCGATTGGTCTACGGCCCAGCCCAGGCTGTTGGGCCAGCTGCGCGCCAGGGCTAGAGCTAAGCAGCCCGATCCTGTGCCCAGGTCCGCCCAGCGCATCGGAGGGTTCGCCCATTGGGGGCCAATCAGGCCCTGAGCCAGATCCACGAGCAGCTCTGTTTCCTGCCTGGGAATCAAGGCTCCAGGTTCCACCTTGATGTCGAGATCCCGCCATGGGCAACGGCCCACGAGGTATTGCAATGGCGTGTGCTGTTGGAGGTATTGCTGCCACAGCTCCGCCAGCCGGCTCAGCGGCACTGCCAGGGCTACGGGTTCCTCGGGATAGAGCCGCAGTTGTTGCTGCTTTTGCCATGGCAGCCCGCCCTCCAGATCAAGCAACCAGTCCAGCTCACTGGGTTGGCCGCCCCGCTCAAGCTGTTGCCGCCGCCACTGCAGAAGATCGGTTGCGACCACCGGGTAGTGCATCTCTAAACCCTAAGCAGAGGCTGGCTCAGCAGGGCCTCCACCAGAGGCCGGGCTCACTGCGCAGTAACCCCGCTAGCTCCAGCCGCAGCAGTCGCTCGCTCAACACCGCAGGGCTCAGGCGCAACCGATCACAGAGTTGATCCAGCGATGCGCCAGCCCCCATCGCCCCAAGCAGAGCGGCTTCACGCAATTGCAGAGCGCCGTGCTCCGCTGTGGGCTCCGCTGCTGCACGCGCCATCAGTGGCCCGGCGCCGAGGCTGCTGAGCAGATCGGCCGGGCTAAGCAAGGGTGTTGCGCCCTGTCCCAGCCAGCGGTTGCTGCCTGCGGCGCTGAATTTGGAAGCGTCAGCCGGCACCACCCAGATCGGCATCCCCAGTTCCCAGGCAATGGTGGCTGAATGCAGGGCGCCGCTGCTCTCAGGGCATTCCACCAGCACTAGCGCCTGGGCAAGGCCCACCTGTAGACGATTGCGCAGGGCGAAATGGCCCGGGCGCCCTGGGGTGCCGTGAGCCAGCTCGCTCACCAGCAGCCCCTGCTCGCCTACGGCCGCCTGCAGCTGATGGTGATGGCGTGGATACACGCGGCTCAGTGGAGTGCCGAGCACGCCAACCGGCCGGCCACCAGCCTCCAGGCATCCCTGATGGGCTTCAGCGTCAATCCCCTCGGCTAGTCCACTCACCACCGGCCAACCGGCCTCGGCCAGGGCACGCCCGATCGCTCGGGCCATGCCGCCTCCGTGACGCGATGGTCGGCGAGTTCCGACCACCGCCACGGCCTGACCGCGGCAGAGCGGAGCCCAAAGCGACCCGCGCCCGTGCCAGAACAGCTGGGTCGGCGGTCGATCCAGATCCAGCAGGGCTGAAGGGTAGGCAGGGTCGTCGGGGAGGAGGCAGAGCGGCGTCGTCCACCGCCGCCGTTGATCCCTGCACAGCGGTTGTTTGAAGGGCGTGGGCCCGAGCTTCTCGCGGTAGCGGCCGATGGCTTCCGCCTCCTGCGGCTTCAGCCGGGTGCGGCCGCTGAGGGCGTGCAGCAAATCCGACTCCTTGGCCTGCCAGGCGAGCTCCAGGCTGCCAAACATCCCTTCGATCCGCTCCAATCGCTGCCAGCCGATGCCTGGGCAGCGCGACCACACCAGCCGCCAAAGCCGCGCATACTCCACGGCTGGGTTGTGCCCCCGTGGCTGTTGGTCGCGGCGCTGGCGTCTGCGGCGGGTGCGACCACCGCTCCTCTGACTCCGCGGCCCGGCTGGCGCCGCGAAGGGCACCTGCAACAACTCCCCCACAACCCCTCCGCTAGTTCGTTTGTACTATAGCGAGATGGCTGATTCTTGCTCTGGGCCGCGCTCCAGGCGTTTGATGGCGGCGCTGAGGGTCTGCGGTAGTTGACGCAGCACTTTGCGCCGTTCGGGGCTGCTGCTGAGCTCCACCAGCACCAGCTCCACGTTCGCTTCGGCGGCCACGCTGCCATCGGCTTTCACAAAGGCCGTGCGCCAGGGCAGTTTCACGCCGCGCCGACTGAGCACCCAGCTGTATAGAGCCACGGTTTCTCCATGCAGGAGTGCTTGGCGGTATTGGATGGAGAGGTTCACCACCGGTAGCTCCAGGCCAGAGGCGGAGAGATCGGCGTAGGCGAGTCCGGCGGCGCTCAGGGCCTCCACCCGGGCCTCCTCCATCCAGCTCAGATAAGCCCCGTGCCACATCACGCCAGCGTGATCTGTGTGCTGGGGAAGCACCCGCCGCAGCAGGCGCCATGGACGCTGTTCTTGTTGGTCCGTCACGGTGTCGGTTGCGGTTGGTCCGCCATGGCAGATCAGCCATAGGCTGCCCGAGCGCGTTGCAACGGCTGTGTTCCGCAACCTTTTGATCGCCGATTCCGGCAAGGGCCATGTTGAAGAGATGGTGCGCATGCTGCGCGACATCCCGGCCGTGCGTGATGCCCGCCTCAACCTCTTACATGTGGTGTCTGAGCAGGCTGGCGAAAACTACGCGGAGCATTCCCAGAAGGCTGCCGGGATCGTGGCCGAGGCCGTGCAGCGCCTCGGGCTCAATCCCACCGATGTGAACACGATCATTCGCCAGGGCGACACCAAGCAAACGGTGCTGAAGGTGGCTGATGAGCTGGATGCCGATCTGATCGTGATGGGCTCCAGGGGGCTGGGGCGGCTGCAGTCGATCCTCAGCAACAGTGCCAGTCAGTACGTGTTTCAGCTCTCCACGCGGCCGATGCTGCTGGTGCGCGACGACCTCTATGTGCGCCACATCAACCGCGTGATGGTGGCTGTCGATGGCACAGGTGTGGGCGATGATGCTCTCCGCCTTGCCTGTGAGCTGGTGCGTGACACACCTGGTGCCAGCCTCACCGGCATTCACATCAGCCGCCAAGACATCACACCCTCCCGCGGTGGCAAATCCCCAGCTGATGAGTTGCTTGAGAAAGCTGTGCAGCGGGCCCGCGCCTTTGGGGTGGAGATGAAAGGAATTCACCGCACCGGTGATATCGGCCGTGGCGTGTGCCAAGTGGCAGAGGAAGAGAAAGCCGATTTGCTGGTGATTGCCTCCCAGGACCGCCGCCCCCTTGTGGCGCGCGGGCTTGTTGATATCGATCGCCTGCTGGGCTCCTCGGTCAGCGATTACATCCGCGTGCATGCCCCGGCGCCAGTGCTGCTGGTGCGCGAGCCAGAAGGCCGCCGCTGAGGCGACCCAAACTGGAGCGTGATTGATCAGCAAAAATCCCCGGAGCCCTCAATGGGAGCTCCGGGGATTTCAGCGTTAAAACCGGCTAGGGACGAACGTCCGTGGCTCAACCCTGGCGGCTGCTGGTCTGGATGTACAGCACCAACAGGAACACGGTTGGAACCAGCACGAACATCAGACTGGCGACAAAGCCGAGATCGTTGGTTTCCATTGCAAGAGCCTTCAGCGCGATGACGGTATCACCGCCGCAAGGCGCGGATCAGGGCTCTTCACCGCTCGTAGTGGATTCGTTGTCATCGTCCACCTCCTCTGGGCTTTCAACCACGGGCCAGGCGGTGGGTCCAGCGGGCAGAACCTGGGCCTTGGCCTGCGCGATCTTTTGATCTCCATCCGCCAGGCCTGTCTGGGGTTTGGTGAGCACCAAGAGCGAGTGCTGCACAAGCGCCTGGCAGGCCAGGCGCCAGCTCTGGGGGCGGCGGCGCAGCTTCTGGTCTTCCACGCCGGTGCGGCTGCTGAGGCTGTCAGGGCTGCTTTCGCCCACCACATCCACAAAGCAGGTGATGCATTGTCCGCAGCCACCGCAATTGCCCAGGCGGCCCTTGAGTCCGTACAGCTCGATGCCCTCGCGTAGGGCAACCTCCCGCAGGTTTTCACCTGGGAAGCACTCCACGTCGCGTCCTTCGCGTACAAACCGAATCACGGGCATGGGAACCAGCGGCAACCGCTCCATTGTGAGGCCGAGGGTTGCGTTTTGTAACCGCTGTTCAGGCCTGGGGCGCCTAGCGGCGGGGCTGGCGCCATCACGGCACGTTTCAGCTCTGCTCCGATCGAATCGGTGAGCTGCCCGAACCCCTTACCATCGCCAGCACGGATCAAGTGTCTGCTGGTTTCGACTGGCCGAGCCTGATCGTGTTGCCAACCGCAAGCCGGTTTCCGGCGCGGGCGGCTGATTGTTCCCCGGACCTAACCCCCATGGGATTGCCCTGGTATCGGGTGCACACGGTCGTGATCAACGACCCGGGCCGTCTGTTGGCCGTGCACCTCATGCACACCGCTTTGGTCGCCGGCTGGGCCGGCTCCATGGCGCTTTACGAGCTCGCCATCTTCGATCCCTCCGACCCGGTGCTCAACCCGATGTGGCGCCAGGGCATGTTTGTGATGCCGTTCATGGCCCGCTTGGGTGTGACTGGCAGCTGGGGTGGTTGGAGCATCACCGGTGAAACCGGTGTGGACCCTGGCTTCTGGAGCTTCGAAGGTGTGGCAGCTGCCC
The DNA here is from genome assembly GCF_018502385.1 of Synechococcus sp. LA31. NCBI lineage: Bacteria > Bacillati > Cyanobacteriota > Cyanophyceae > Synechococcales > Synechococcaceae > Synechococcus > Synechococcus sp. LA31. Next base: position 1,804,657 of record NZ_CP075523.1, on the reverse strand, counting down.
ACATCATTTTCAGCGGCTTACTTTTCTTGGCCGCCATCTGGCACTGGACTTACTGGGATCTAGAGATCTGGCAGGACCCTCGCACCGGCGAGCCTGCCCTCGATCTGCCCAAGATCTTCGGTATCCACCTGCTGCTGGCTGGTCTGGCCTGTTTCGGCTTTGGTGCTTTCCACCTCACCGGCGTTTTTGGCCCCGGCATGTGGGTCTCCGACCCTTACGGGATCACAGGGCACCTTGAGCCGGTACAGCCCTCCTGGGGGCCTGAAGGTTTCAACCCCTTCAACCCCGGCGGCATCGTGGCCCACCACATCGCTGCAGGCATCGTCGGCATCATTGCCGGGATCTTCCACATCACCACCCGCCCGCCGGAGCGCCTCTACAAGGCTCTGCGCATGGGCAACATCGAAACGGTGCTCGCCAGCGCCATCGCTGCCGTGTTCTTTGCTGCCTTCGTGGTAGCAGGCACCATGTGGTATGGCGCTGCTGCCACTCCGGTTGAGCTGTTTGGCCCCACCCGCTACCAGTGGGATCAGGGCTACTTCAAAACTGAGATCAACCGTCGTGTGCAGACCGCCCTCGACAACGGCTCCACAGTGGAACAGGCCTACGCCTCGATTCCTGAGAAGCTCGCCTTCTATGACTACGTGGGCAACAGCCCTGCCAAGGGTGGTTTGTTCCGTGTGGGTCCGATGGTGAACGGTGATGGCCTGCCCACCGGTTGGCTGGGTCACATTGCGTTCACCGATCAAGACGGTCGCAACCTCGAGGTGCGTCGTCTGCCCAACTTCTTCGAGAACTTCCCCGTTGTTCTTGAAGACAACCAGGGCATCGTCCGCGCTGACATTCCCTTCCGCCGCGCTGAAGCGAAGTACTCCTTCGAACAGACTGGTGTGACGGCAACGGTCTATGGCGGTGCTCTCAGCGGCCAAACCTTCACTGACCCCGCGGATGTGAAGCGCCTGGCCCGTAAGGCGCAGCTGGGTGAAGCGTTCGAATTCGATCGCGAGACCTACCACTCCGACGGCACCTTCCGTAGCTCACCCCGCGGCTGGTTCACCTTCGGTCATGCTTGCTTCGCGTTGCTCTTCTTCTTCGGGCACATCTGGCACGGTGCTCGCACCCTCTACCGCGATGTGTTCGCCGGTATCGATCCCGATCTCGGAGAGCAGGTGGAGTTTGGTCTGTTCCAAAAGCTTGGCGACCGCTCCACACGCCGTCTGCCGGAGGGCTACGTGCCCCCCGCTGGTTCTACTCTCAGCTGATCGCCAGGAGGTTCATCCATGGAAAGCTTCGCTTACATCCTCATCCTGGCGTTGGCCATTTCCACCCTGTTCTTCGCGATTGCCTTCCGCGATCCCCCGAAGATCGGAAAGTGATGGCTCTCCTTCGAGAGACGACCAACCCCCGCCTTGGCGGGGGTTTTTTGTTGATTTCGGGCTGTTGGAGGAGGTCAGTCTCACGTGTTCGCCACGGTTTGGCGCGATCGCACAGCAAAACCCATGGCTCCGACTCCCTTCTCAAGTGGCCGAAGGTTGTCTACACTTGTTTCATACTTCCGGCGGATTTTCGGGCCATGCAGTGCCCCTCGTGCCAGCACACCGACAGCCGCGTTCTGGAATCGCGTTCGGCTGATTCAGGCCGTAGTGTGCGCCGCCGCCGCGAATGCCTGCACTGTGAATTTCGCTTCACCACCTATGAGCGGGTGGAAACCGTTCCCATCACGGTGGTGAAGCGAAATGGCACGCGCGAAGCTTTTAATCGCAGCAAATTGCTGCACGGTTTGATTCGCGCCTGCGAAAAAACAGGCCTCGAGCCCAGTCGCCTCGAAGCCGTTGTTGATGAGCTCGAGCTGCAGCTTCAGGGTCGTAGTGGTCGAGAGGTTGGCAGCGGTGAGATCGGTGAGCTGGTGCTGCAGCAGTTGGCCGGCATGAGTGATGTGGCGTATGTGCGCTTCGCGTCGGTGTATCGCCAATTCCAGAGCGTGAGTGATTTTGTGGCCACCCTGGAAGGCTTGAAAACAGGTGGCGAACGCCGTGGCTCTGGGAAACACCTCGCTGTGGTGGGCTGAAGGGCGGGATCCCTAGGGCCTGTCTTAGCGCTTTGTATAGTGTGAGATTCCTCTTCGTCCGCTGGCGGGCGGCGACAGAGGTCCTCTCGTACTGCCACCGGCAGGCCGCCGACTCTCCATGACCGTGACCCCTTCCGATCTCACCACAAGCGAGCAGGAGCTCGCCGTGGACCAGGACTTTGCTGCTGATGCAGCCGCCGAGCTCGACCTCGGCATTCCGGAAGAGGTGCCCAGTGCCGATGACCCCTCCAGCCGTGCTGTGGCTCGGGATCTCGATGGTGTGGGTTTCACGCTGGATGAGTTCGCGTCGCTGCTGAGCAAGTACGACTACAACTTCAAGCCTGGCGACGTGGTGAAGGGCACCGTGTTCGCCATCGAGTCGAAAGGCGCGATGATCGACATCGGCGCCAAGACCGCCGCCTTCATGCCGATGCAGGAGGTGTCGATCAACCGGGTGGAGGGCATCGCCGATGTGCTCGAGCCCGGTGAAGAGCGCGAATTCTTCATCCTCAGCGAAGAAAACGAAGACGGTCAGCTCACCCTTTCGATCCGTCGCATCGAGTACCAGCGTGCCTGGGAGCGGGTTCGTCAGCTGCAGAAGGAAGACGCCACCATCTACAGCGAAGTGTTTGCCACCAACCGTGGTGGTGCCTTGGTGCGGGTGGAAGGTCTGCGCGGCTTTATCCCCGGCAGCCACATCAGTACCCGCAAGCCCAAGGAAGAGCTCGTTGCTGATTTCCTTCCCCTCAAATTCCTGGAGGTGGACGAAGAGCGCAATCGCCTGGTGCTCAGCCATCGCCGCGCCCTGGTGGAGCGCAAGATGAATCGCCTGGAAGTGGGCGAGGTGGTGCTCGGTACCGTTCGCGGCATCAAGCCCTACGGCGCCTTCATCGATATCGGTGGTGTGAGCGGCCTGCTGCACATCTCCGAGATCAGCCATGAGCACATCGAGACACCCCACACGGTGCTCAATGTGAACGATCAAATGAAGGTGATGATCATCGACCTCGACGCCGAGCGCGGTCGTATCTCCCTGTCCACCAAGGCGCTCGAGCCCGAGCCCGGCGACATGCTCACCGATCCCCAGAAGGTGTTCGAAAAAGCCGAGGAGATGGCTGCTCGCTACAAGCAGATGCTGCTCGAGCAGGCCGAAGATAATGAGCCCATGGGTGTCACTCTCGACTGATTCCTCATGGTGTGCCTGCAACTACGCGGCACGGGCCTCGGCGATGTGGATGCGGTGCTGTTCGACAAAGACGGCACCCTCAGCATCAGCGAACCCCAGCTCCTCACCCTGGCTAAGGCCAGGGTTTTTCTATGCCTGGAACAGGCTGCGCTCTGCCTCGCTCCGCTCGCCCAACAGGAGCTTCAACAGCTGCTCGAGCGTGCTTATGGCCTGGGCGCCGATGCGATCTGCCCAGCAGGGATTACGGCCGTCGCCAGCCGTGACCACAACTTGATCGCCACGGCCACCGCCTTGGTGCAGGTGGGGATGGGATGGCCTGAGGCCCTGGCCCTGAGCGAGCAGGTGTTTGCCCAGGCCGATCAGCTGGATGCGCGTCGCCGCGTGGATCAGAGCGACAACCCTGGCACCACCAGCACCACCACCCATGGGCTGCGGCCGATGCTCGAGCAGCTGCAGGCTGCCGGTGTGGTGTGCGCCGTGATCAGCAACGACGACATGGCTGGCATCGAGCATTTCCTGGCTAGCCACCATTTGGGTGGCTTTTTCGCGGGTCTTTGGAGCGCCGAACACCGCCCGCGCAAGCCGGATCCCGCGGCTGTGCATGGTCTCTGCGAACAGTTGGGAGTGGCGGCCGCCCGCTGCGCCCTGATTGGCGATGCCAACAGTGATCTGCAGATGGCTGTTGCGGCGGGTATTCCCCATCAGCTTGCCCTCGGCTACACCGCGGCCTGGAGCACCCCGCCCCCGCTGGCTGAGCCCCATCCGTTGATCCATCACTGGCAGGAGCTCAGCTTGGTTGGCCCCTAGGGTGGAAAGCTATTTGCTACCGACCTGAGCGAATGAGCAGCACCGCCGGGGCGCCATCGCGCTACGTGTTCACCTCTGAATCGGTGACCGAGGGCCATCCCGACAAGATCTGTGATCAGGTGAGCGATGCAGTGCTCGATGCGCTGCTGGCTCAAGATCCGGCCTCGCGGGTGGCTTGCGAAACCGTTGTGAACACGGGCCTCTGCCTGATCACTGGCGAAGTGACCACCACCGCCCGGGTTGATTTCAATACCCTGGTACGCAATGTGATCGAGCAGATCGGCTACAGCGGTGCCCGCGCCGGTGGTTTCGATGCCCACAGCTGCGCCGTGCTGGTGGCGCTCGATCAGCAGTCTCCCGATATCGCCCAGGGGGTCAATGAGGCCGATGACCACGCCGGTGATCCCCTCGATCTGGTGGGTGCGGGCGACCAGGGCATCATGTTTGGCTACGCCTGCGATGAAACGCCGGAGCTGATGCCACTGCCGATCAGCCTGGCCCACCGGCTGGCTCGGCGTCTGGCAGAGGTTCGCCACAACGGCACCTTGGGCTACCTGCTGCCTGACGGCAAAACCCAGGTGAGCGTGGTGTACGAGAACGATCAGCCCGTGGCGATCGACACCATCCTGATCTCTACCCAGCACACCGCAGAGATCGATGGCATCTCAGAGGACAAGGCCATGCGTGAGCGCATCGCCGCCGACCTGTGGATCCATGTGGTGGAGCCCGCCACCTCGGATCTGAGTCTCAAGCCCTCCAAAGAGATCACCCGCTTCCTGGTGAACCCCACCGGCAAATTCGTGGTGGGCGGCCCCCAGGGCGATGCCGGCCTCACCGGCCGCAAGATCATCGTGGATACCTACGGTGGCTATGCCCGCCATGGCGGCGGCGCCTTCTCCGGGAAAGACCCCACCAAGGTGGATCGTTCCGCCGCCTATGCCGCCCGCTATGTAGCCAAGGCCCTGGTGGCCGCTGGCCTGGCCCGCAAGGCTGAAGTTCAGCTCAGCTATGCCATCGGTGTGGCCAAGCCGGTGAGCATCCTGGTGGAGAGCTTCGGTACCGGTGCTATCAGCAACGCCGATCTCACTGCGTTGGTGCAAGAGCACTTCGACCTGCGCCCGGGCGCGATCATCGAAACCTTTGGTTTGCGTCAGCTGCCTCAGCAGCGCGGTGGGCGCTTCTATCAAGACGTGGCGGCCTACGGCCACTTCGGCCGTAGCGATCTCAATCTCCCCTGGGAGAACGTGGACGCGATCGCCGCCACTCTGAAGCAGGCCACCGCCAGCCGCGTTGCTGTCTGATCCGCTGGGCCTGGGCATCGACCTGGGCACCAGTGGCCTGCGGCTGGCCGTGGTGGATGCCAACGGTCAGTTGCAGGCCGAATGCAGTGCTGACTACCCAACCAGGTTTGAAGATCCGCTCGGCTGGCGTGAAGGCCTGATTGCCCTTTGCGCCCAGCTGCCTGAGGAGGTTAGGGCCGCTGTAGCGGCTATCGCCATCGACGGCACCTCCGGCACTGTGCTGCTCTGCCGGCCCGATGGCGCCCTTGGGCCGGCGCCCTTGGCGCGGGCTCTGCCGTATCACCTGGCCTGCCCGGAGCAGGCCGCAACCGCTGCGGCTCTCGTGGGTGTAGAGGCCGCTCAAACTCCCGCTGCCAGTGCCAGTGGCAGCTTGGCCCGCGCCTTGCACCTGTTGGAGCTGGCCCGCTCCGGCGGAGAGCCTGGCCCCTGGTGGCTGCGCCATCAGGCCGATTGGCTGATGGGATGTCTGTTGGGGGATTGGAGCTGGGGGGAGGAAGGCAACAACCTCCGCCTCGGCTGGGATCAAGTGACGAGCGTGTGGCTGGGCGATCTGACACAGCAGCCTTGGAGCGGGGCGTTGCCGCGGATTTGTCGCTCCGGCCAGCCCATGGGCCCGCTGGGGCCGATCGCTGCTGAGGCTCTGGGCCTACCCGCGGAGAGCCAGGTGGTGGCTGGCAGTACCGACGCCAGCGCTGCTGCCCTGGCCGCCGATTTGCAGCCGGGAGATGGGGCCACTGTGCTCGGCACCACCCTGGTGCTGAAGCAGTTCAGCGATCAGCCCTTGCAGGGGCCTGGCTTGAGCTGCCAGCGGGTGGCGGGCCGCTGGCTGGTGGGCGGAGCCTCTAATGCGGGCGCTGGGGTGTTGCGCCGCTTCTTCAGTGATGGGCAGCTGGCGGAGCTCAGTCGCCAGATCGATCCCCGCCGCAGCAGTGGCCTGCAGCTGCGGCCCCTGCCTCGGCGTGGGGAACGCTTCCCGATCGACGATCCAATGCTTGAGCCGGTGCTCGAGCCCCGGCCGGTGAGCGATGCCCGCTATCTGCAGGGGTTGCTTGAGGGGCTGGCCGCGATCGAGCGCGAAGGCTGGCAGCGGCTGGAGCAGTTGGGGGCGCCGCCGGTGCAGCGGGTGATCAGCCTGGGGGGCGGAGCCCGCAATCCCCAGTGGCGGGCGATCCGCCAGCGCCTGCTGCAGCGGCCCGTGCACAACCGGCCCCAGTGCAGCGCAGCCCTAGGCATGGCCAAACTGGCTCTCTCCGCTGTGGCTGCACGATGAACTCCCGCCTGCGCGAATGGTTGGCCATGGCCCTGTTTGTGGTGCTGGCCGGCTACGTGAGCTTTTCCGGCATTCGACTGGCCCTGCTGCTTTGGCAGCGCTTCGGTGTGGCCTGAGCCCCCAGAATCGCTCGAGCTTCTTATGACGCCGCCCATGGCCGCCGATCCCCTCACCGCTGCAGTTAGCGATCGCATTTGCAAGCACATGAACGACGATCACGCCGAGGCGGTGTTGGCGTATGCCCGCCATTACGGCGGTGTGGAGGCTCCCCAGCAGGCACGCATGGTGGCCGTGCGGCCTGAAGCGATGCAGCTCGATGTGGATGGCCAGCGGCTTGATGTGGCCTTTGATCACACCCTCAGCGACAGCGACGATGCCCATCGCACCCTGGTGGCGATGTTGCGGGCCATGCCCAAAGCCTGAGGCGGTTTGGACCCATCGTGCTGCTGTGGGGAATGCTCTGCTCAGCAGCGGTATTGCGGCCCATGTGGTCCACCCTCTGGCGCCAGAGCCTTGATCTGATCAGTGCAGCCCGCTGCCGCGCCTGCGGCGACGCCTGTGAGATCAGTAGCTCCGCCCCCCTCTGCGTCCAATGCCTCAAACAGCTGGCGTTGCCCGAGGGTGGTTTGCAGGGCGATCAGCCGCTGCTCTGGTGTGCCTTGGCGCCCTATGGCGGCGTGCTGCGGGCCCTGCTGCTACGTCAGCGGCCTAAGCCGGATCCTGCTTTGATCGGGGCCCTGGCCGCTCGCCTGCACAGCTGCTGTGCCTCGGCGGTGCAGGGGGCTCTGCTGGTGCCGGTGCCCAGCTGGAAGCGCGCAGGGAACCCATTGCCCCTGCTGCTGGCCCAGGCTCTGGTGGCGGCCTCCTCTGGGCAAGCCCGCCTGGGCTGCCAGCTGCTGCGGCGCAGCCGCCCCACCCTTGGCCAGCACCATCTGGGCCGCCAGTTGCGGGTCAGCAACCTCCACAACGCCTTCCTGGCTCAGGCCTGTAGAGAGAGCCAGGCTCGGCCCCTTTGGTTGGTGGACGACATTCTCACCACGAGGGCAGATCCCTACCAGCAGCCAAATGGCGCAAACCCCTTCCGACGTGGACCGTCGGCTCAACATCAAGATCCCGCCCGAGGTGGGTGTTCAGCTCGAGGCGCTCGCCTCCCGCAACCGCCGCAATCTCTCCGGCCAGGTGTGCTGGCTGATTGAGCAGGCCCACCAGCAGCTCCAGCAGGAGGCCGGCTGATGGGCCCCACCGAAATCACCACCGCCATGGCCAGCCTCAAAGAGGCGGCCCGCGATCTCGTGCATGTGGCCGGCCGGTTTGAAACCGCCGATTCCGACATCTTCCTGCGTGATCGCGTGATCGGGGCCATGGCCGTGCTGGCCCCCACCGCCATCACCTGCGCCGACATCCACACCGCTGTGGATCAGGTGCTCGAGGAAGAGGGCTGTGATGGCTGAGCTCACCACCGCCGCAGCACGCAAGCTGCTCGGCCTGCCGGCCCGCAAAGCCTTCACTGAGGAGGATCTGCAACAGGCCTGGCGCGCCGCCGCTAAAGCCGCTCACCCTGATGCCGGTGGCAGTGATGCCGCCATGGCCCAGATCAATGCCGCAAGGGATCTCCTGCAGCCCCTGGCCCAGCAGCAGGCCACCCCGGCCACGGCACGGAAGCATCAGCAGGTTGATGAGGATCACCCGCTGGTGATCACGCCGGAGGGGCACCTCTTCGGCACTGGTGATCTGTATGTGGGCACCTGCCACACCATCGCTGCCGCCATCGCCTTCTGCGGCCGCGCCGGGTGGGCCTACACGCTCACCAAAGAGCTCACGGCATCGCAACGCATGGTGCTCGCTGGAGGCCTGGCAGATGGCTGATCCACGTCTTGAGGCCATTGCGGCCGATGCTCGCCAATGTGGCTGGGCCGTGGAATGGCACGACACCACAGCAAGGGTTGAGCTCGAGGTTTGCCCGACCCTGAGCAACCCCGAGCACCAGGGCTTTATCGGCTTGGGCTTCGGCGTCACCCTCGGCGGCAGCGCTGTTGCCTGCTGGGTGTGGGAGGCCTGGAGCGGCAGCCTGATCGACCCCTGGCAGCAATCCGGCCCGGCCGGCGGCCCCATGTTCCAGGAGATCCCCCTGGAGCAGGAGCTGCAGCGATTCCATCTCGTGGAATCACTGGATCAGGCGCTGCCGGTATTTGATCGCGCCGTGTGCCGCTACATGGCCCTCATGCGGCGGATGGTGCTTGAGATGGAGACCGGCGGGTTGAACACCTGGGCCGATCTCGAGCCAATCGCTGGAGGCCGCCATGAGTGAACTCTCCAACGTGATCAGCGAGCTGGTGGCCAAAGGCTGGCCACGCGATTACGCCCAGGTGGAACCGCCCTGCTGGTTCACCTTCGCCAAGAGCAGCCCAGCGGCAGAGCCGCTGGAAGATCCCGACTACGCACCCGATCTCGAGGGGCGCGAGAGCATCCTGGTGATCGCACCACCAACGGCTTACTTCCTGTTTGTGGAGGTGGGCCCGAGCGGTGAGCTCGGTTCCACCAACATCGAGGTGCACGACGGCCAGGTGCATATGGGTGATGGCACCGCCGGTGAGATTCCGGTGTGGCCCGGGCTGGAGGCCGCCCTGGATCAGGCCCGCCTGATCTACATCCAGTGGGAGGTGCAGCAGCTGCGGGAGGAAGCCCATGGCTGATCTCTCCCCAGGCCTGCTGCTGGCCCTGCTGCTGTTCGTGCATCCACCCCGGCCACTCACGGTGGAGCAACTGCGGCGCCAAGCAACAGCAAAAGGCCTGCGCAGCATTAACGGGCGCGCCCTCAAATACGCCCACCGGCATCAGCTGGTGGCAGCGCTGGAGGGCATGCGCCATGGCTAATGCCCCCACCGTGAGCGATCTGGCCGTGCAGCTGGTGCAGCGCGGCTGGCCAAAGGTGGATCCACCGCAAGGTGAGCTCCCTGATGGCCCCAGCTGGGCCTTCCGCTCCTATCCGCACAACAGCCCCGGCCCGCAAGCTGTGATCAGTCTCTGGATACCTGGAGGCGATCAAGATCACGATCTGGCCATGGCCGTTTGCAGCTGTGAATGCTGTGAAGCAATCGCCAAGGTGCAATGGTTTGATCCATCCACCAGCTACCTGATCGCTGAGGTGCTCTATTGGCCCGGGCTGGATGATTCCGTTGATCTGGGCCGCCTGTTCTTCGATCAACTGAATGGATACCCAGAGCTCAAACGGGTGTGATTTGAGGGAGTCACTGCAAGGGGCCACACGGCCCCTTTCCAGTATTTGCAAGGGATCTGAGCACTATCGCTAGCCTGTAAGCGTTCGCCCTACACATGCACTTCAATGCCGGGCCCAATCAATCAACAGGGTGCCATCGGCGATGTTCATCCCGACTTTCTCCAGCCCCTATCTCAGACCTTCACCTTCCGTCTGCCTAAGCCGATGTATGCGGCAATTCAGGCCCGGTCGATGTCTACAGGGATGGATACCAGTCGCGTCGTGCGTGATCTGATTCGCGCCGGTGCGCCGGAGATGGATCCGCCGATGGATGTGATCAACTTCGGCTGAATACAAAAAAGAGCTGCGGAGCACCACCTCCACAGCCCTCATGGCTAATTCGCTTTGACACTGTGAACCCTACCCGAGGCCGCCAGTCCAGCGGCAACCCCAGCTCCAGACCATCACCCGCGACTCACCTCGCCAATGCCGGCGCCCTGGTGGATGAACACTGGCCAACCTTCACCCGCAAGATCAGCACCCGCGTGGATCAGCTGCTTGTGCTGGCAGATGACACCGCATCCAGCAGCGCAGGGTGGTGGTTCTGATGGATGGCATCGCCTACCGCGAACAGATCCGCCGCAACCTCGAGGAAGTGCGCCAGCTGCTCTGGGGCACCTGTTGCAACGGCCATGCCGATGCGGCGCTCACCGCCAGCCGTGAAGCCCTGAGCTCTGCGCGTGCCATTGCTGCGCTCTGCCATCACAAACCCGGCAACTGCGGCCCTGATGACGTGATCCGGCCGCTGCCGATCCGCCCTGGTGAACCGCGCCGCCGGCCTGCACGCAAAGGGGGCCGCCGCTGATGGCCGAGGAGGCCCCTGCCCTCCACTGCGATGGAGGGTGATCTGTGCACCGCTCTCCGCACCTGCCGATCGGGTTTGATCAGGAAGATCTGCTGCCGGCCCATCGCCATGAATGGGAGCAGGATTCCGGCGTTGATCCGGCCATCGTTCAGCTCAACGTCGCCAGCCTCTCCGGTGATTCCGTCCTGGAGCAGCTGCTTGGTGATCGCCTCGAGCGCGCCGGTGGCCACGCTCAGCAATACGTCACCGGTGAAATCCGCAAGCTGATCCACAGCCGTGAGCAGCTGATGCTCGGTGGCTGGTGGTGCGAGGGCATTGATCCACTCAATGGCTGCCATACGGCTGCCGGCTGGGGCCATTTCAAACCCGATCACCCGCGTGATGGTGAACGCGGCCGCATCCGCAAATACGAGCACCCCCTTGGTGTGCCCGAGCGCATCGTGGTGCTGCAGATGCCGGATCCAGAGTTCTGGGCCCGGATCAAGGCCGACCCCAGCATCACGATCGTGCTGGATGAGGGCGCCAAGAAGGCCGGCGCCTGGCTCACTGCAGGAATCCCTGCCCTAGCCCTCCCGGGCCTGTTTGCTGGCACCCCGCCGATTGATCCGGCCGATCCAGAGCCACGCGTTGGCAATGGCTACGGCTTCCACCGCCAGGCCGGCGGAACCCCGCCACCCCCCAAGCAGCGCCACCTCCATCCCGATCTACAGGCTTTTGCCCCGGGCCGCAGGTTTGTGATCAGCCTTGATTACGAGAGCACCACCGCCGGCCGCCAACGCCGTGATGGCGCTACCCGTTTGCTGGTGGAGCATCTGTTTGCGGCTGGGGCCTCCAACGTCGCGATCGCTCATCGCCAGGGCCCGGAAAAGGGCTCTGATGATCTGTTGGTGGCCCATGGCCCAACGGAGCTCCATGCCCTCCTGGCCGGGGCGGAAGACATTGAACGCGGGCCCATCAACCCCAGCTATCAGCTGGCCTCTTCACAAGCGCTCACCGGCGATCGTGATGCTGCTGATCTGCTGGCTGATCACCTGGCCGGCCGGATCTACAGCGCGCGCCAATGGGCTCAGGAGCGCGGCATCGCCAGCCCGGCGGCCCTGGATCACCTCACCAACACCCCCGGCACCGGTAAATCGCATCTAGTGCCGCAGATCGGCCCGCGCCTGCTCGAGATCCAAGGCATTGATCGCGTGATCTATGTGAGCAGCACCTATCGCTCACCATCCATCCCGGCGCTGCATCGCTGGGCTGCACCACCCTCCAGGCACAACGGCCTCGTGGTGGAAAACATCGACGGTCATCAGCGGCTCCGCCGGCGCAAGCGCTCCGATCCGGACAAGGCCGTGGTGGAACCGCCCAGCTGCCAATACAGCGGCAACTTGCAACGCCTGCGTGATCAGGGCGGCAGCAATGAGGCCATCGCGCACTTCTGCAGCAAGAGCTGCCCAATACGCATGGGGTGTAGGTATCGCCAAGATCTGCACGAGTTCATCCTCGGGCTCAAATCTGGTGAGCACCGCCTGATCCGTTGCTCGGTTGAATCCCTCCCGGCCCTGCAGGAGTGGCTCGGCAAACGCGATTGGCCCGGCACTTACCTGATCTTTGATGAGGCCCCTCAACTCGAGAGTGCCGCCATACGCATGAGGCAGATCCCTTTAGATCGCTTCCCGGCTTGGGGCACCTACCTCCGCACCACCGCCCCCGAGCTCATGGCCACACCCGCCGGCCAGCAGCTCACTGCTCTCTTTGATTCCCTCGCCACTCTCCCCACCACCCTCAACCCCATTGAGGCGCAATTTGGCCTCACGCCACAGCAGTTGCTCGCTGCACTCCCGCCTGCTCCATCCCTCGAGCAGATCGGTATGGCCGCCCCCATGGATGCCGGCATTTATGGCATCACCCCTGATGCCGAGCAGCAGCACCAGACCGATTCACCTCTGCTCCTTCCTGATCTGATCGCTGCGCTGCAACCGCAAAACCTTGAAGCCGTGCTGCACAGCCGCGCCTTCTACAGCGCGCAAGACAACGGCAACATCACCATCCTCTCCACTTCCCTCGGCCTCGCCAAAGCTGCCCTCTGCGCTGCTGGTTCCCTTGTGCTGGATGGCACGGCCGCTACCTCAGACATCAATCGCGCGCTCCATCTCGGCCGCCGCTTCAAATCCGACGCCCCCGGCGCTGAACACCACAATCCCCTCGCCATCAACACACCCTCATCTCTGGGGCTCGCCACCCTCCAAATCATCCAGATCCCAGACCTTGGCCCCATGGGTCGCAATCGCGGTGCCGATAAACAGCGCCGCCTTGAAGCGCTCCTCCCCGCCCTTCAACAGTTCACCGCCACCACCCTCGATAACCCCGATGCCCACATGGGCGTGCTCGAGAAATCGCACTTCCGCTCCCGTGAAGCTGGCCATGGTGTCTGGTTTGTCGATAACCAAGGCAGCAATGCCTATGAGCGTGATCAGGCCCTCGCCATGGTTGGCGCCCCATCCCCCAACCTCACCGCCTCACTCGCGCAATTTCAGGTTTCACATCGCAACCCGCACGCCACTCTCAACTCCACCGCCTTCCGCGATTGGTACGCAGGGCGCATGGGGGAGCAAATCATCCAAGGCCTCCATCGCCTTCGCCCCATTCGCCGCCATGGCGAAATGCTCCTCCTGTTCCTGATTACTTCCGTTGATCTCTCCGGCCTGCGTCTCAAAGGCGGCGGTTCCTCATTCCGCCAACTCCCCTCCTCTCACTTCACCAAGGCCGCAGCACCCAAGAAAGACCGCACACGCGAACGCGTCATCTCCGCCATTCAGCAACTCCACGCCCAAGGTTTCGATCCCGATGCCATCACCACCCGCCGCGTCGCTGAGCTCGCTGGCGTAGGGCGCAACACCGCTCATCGCCAGGCCGGCGATCTCTCCTGGGCCGCCTTCCTCGAGTCCGTGCTCTGCCCCTTCTGAACGCCGCTATGGAAAAGTCCCCAGCTCGGCTATGGAAAAAAACTCAAGCTCGCTATGGGAAATGGGACAACAGTTGCGCGCAATGCGGCCCCTCTGGAAACGGGCCCGATCTTGTCCCAAAACCCATCTCTCTCTCTTAATGGGAAATGGGACAACGTGTATCCGCGTGAACCTTCCCTGTGATGGGGCAAAACCCCGCCCCTCGCAACCGTTCCCAACACATCCGGTGGCACGCCCGCCGCAAACACAGATAGCCTTACTGCAAATGAGAATCGCTTGCAAAAGGTTGCATGAGGGCTCCGCAGCCGGCCATGTCGATCAAGCCGCTCACGCCGCGCCAAGCCAACGCGCTGCAGATGACGCTGGACGGCTTCACCAAGACCGAGATCCAGGAACGCCTCGGCATTAACCAGGCCACGCTCTGGCGGTGGCGAAAGCTGCCGGCCTGGGATGAGCAGGTGAGCATCGTGCTGAGGGATTCCTCAGGCGATGGCCAGGGCCAGATCAAGTCGATGCTGCCGCTGGCCACGCGCCGGCTCAAGCAGCTGATCCACAGCCCGACCGAGACCGTGGCCCTGGGGGCCTGCCGGACGGTGCTCGAGGCCCACGCCAACCTTGTGGCCCGGGAGGAGCAGCAGCAGGTGCTGGCTGATCTGGAGACCCGGCTGGAGGAGCTGCAGGATGCGGCGCGCAACCAAGGCCTGCTCCCTCATGGGCAAGAGGCTGAGGTGCTGGATCTGGAGCTCGAGGAGGGTCCAGATTCCTGCGTACCGGCAATACCAACAGGTACGCAAGGAGCTGAACAAGCCAGTGCTGATCAGGATGTCCAGATTGCCGCGGCCGCAGATTGTGGCCAAATGGACCGGATTGGACAGAGATCCGGCCCTGTTGGACAGGATCACCCCGATCTGGAGGCCTTCTGATGGGCGCCGCCACCCGATTGCTGATGCCCCCTAAGGCCAGGCTCCAGGCCTTGGTGGAGGAGGTGAACAGGCTCGAGGCCCGGGTGCATGCGAGCAGCCCGATCGCGGTGTTCAGGGTGGCGCGATGCGGCCATCTGGAGTGCGGTTGCCAGCTGCCCCCTGAGATGCCCTCAGACGCGTTGGTGATTGAGCTGGGGTGCAAGTACCAGATCCCCAGCATTGAGCCGCCTGAGGGGCAGGAAGGGGGCTATCGCAGCCGTGTGGAGCGTGGGTTGGATCACGGTGTTGGCCGCGGGCTGGGGCCAGAGCGATTGAGCTCAACGATCCGGCTGATTTCCCGTTTGCAGTTACTGAACCAATGAGCGACGCGACCGCAGTGATCAAGGCCTTGAGGCAGGCCACCGCATCAGAGAAGCAGCAGATCCTGGAGGCGCTGGGGCAGGGCACTGGCAGCCGAGCTCATACGGCGGCGACGGTGGCGGCGAATGTGGAGAGCCTCAGGGCCGGCTTTGAGGTGTTGAGCGAGGAGCAAGCGGTGGCATTGCTGGCGGATAGCTCTTTCAGCGTGTGGGCCACGAGCGAGGGGGAGTTGCTGGGGTTACTGGAGCCATGGATGGATGCCCATTGGGAGGCCTTGGAGGGCGAGCTGGGGCGGTTGTGTTTGTTGTGTGGGCGGTTTGGTGAATCAGTGCTGCGGAAGGTGGAGCAACGGGTGCGGCGAGCGAGGAGGGGCCGGGGTGCTGCTGAGATTGCACAGCTGAGCAGCTTGATGGAGCTAGCGCGGGGACAGGCGTTGGAGGCTGCGATGGAGAAGGGCCTGGAGCTCGACGAGGCAGCGTTGGATGAGGCGGTGAGCGGGGTGTATCAGGAGCTGCTGGCGGCTTATGCGCGGGAGCTGGGGAATGAGCCTGGGGCGATTGTGTTTGGTGGGTTTAGTGCGGGGGATATTGCGTTGTTGCGTGAGTGCAAGAAGTGGATCGAGCGGAATGAGCCGAGCGTTTATCGGGGCGGATGGAAGGAATTGAATGAGCGGTTGGCGGCGTTGTTTACGAGGGCGCGGCGAAGCGGGATGGCACCGGGCGTAGCGGAGCGTGAGATGCAGATCAGGGCAGAGCGTCGTCGGCAACCGAATGTGCTGTTTAAGGGTTTGCGGAAGGGTGAGGAGGCGAAGTGGGGCGGATATTTGAGGGATGTGGGTGGTCGCGCTGAGGACGGGAGTGAGGTGTGGGGAGGTGGGAGAGATTTGGAGGAGATGTGCGGAGCGATGGATCGTTGGTTGGAGGAGCAAGCGCGGATGAAGGGGATTGAGAGGGGAGAGCGCGGCGGGTTCCGGTTGTTGGTGTGAGGCGGGGGCCGGCCCTCTACCACCCTTGTGCGTATGGGGCTGCAGGGGCCGATCACCCCATTGCACTCCCTATGCGTATGAGGCTGCGTTTCGCAAAGAGGAGCTGCAAAGTCGGCCGTTTGCGGATAGGACTGATCTGAGCAGTGAGCTATTCGATCGTGAGGAGAGTCCTCGGCGTGGTGGTGCTGGCGTCGCTATTGCTGGCTGGCTGTGAGAGCAAGAAAGAGACGTGCGCCAAATACGGCAGTGGACTGATTGATTACAAGGAGGCGAGACGGCGCTTGGGGGTGCCGACGCGGACTTCTTTCCAGCTTTTTAATTACTGTCAGCAACTGCAGCAGTAGTCCCTCCTGGGTGGTGGACGACCAGCAGCGGATTGCTGATCACCTGCGCTGCAGCCGCAGCACTGTGCCCCGCTGGGCCACCGCCTAGGCCCAGGCCGCTAGAGCCGGCTCATTCACGGTCGATAGCGTGATCTGGGGGTCACGGCTGCTGATGGTGCTGGAGGCCCACCGCCACCTGCTGGAGCCTGAGACCGAGGCGAGCCTGGTGATGGGCGGTTGGTTGTGGGGGCCGGCTGCCGGCCGTGGCCGAGATAGCGCGATGGCGCAGGTGGACCCGGAGCGGGCGCGTGAGTGCAGCTGGGGGGACCGGTGGTGAGGGCCGATCACCCTGTTGCATCCTTATGCGTATGGGGTAAGATGGATGAGTGAACAGGAGATGGCCGCCGCGGGCGCCGCCTGATCACCAGCAATGGGGCGGACGGCACGCACCCCGCCGGCACGACCGGCACGAGGAGCGGCCCGGGGAACAGAGCACACGACCCGTAGAACCCGAGCTCAACAGGCCCTGGATAAGGCTGCACCGCCGGTTGGCCCGGCACCCCATTCACGCCCGCCAGGCCGAGTGCGCCGGCGGGCCTCACGAGTCACAACCATGGCCACATTCACCTGCATCGCCGCGTGGGCGATTGCGTTGCTGCTGCTGCCAGCGCTGATCCTGATCTGGGCCAGCGAGAGCCGTGGGCAGCGGATTCGCCGGCAGCGCCGGCAGGGCCGCACCTGGGCATGGATCGCCGAGCACCACCACTGCAGCCAGAGCACCGCCCGCCGCTGGGCCACCTGCTGATCGCCTGAGGCCTCCATACCCTGAAGGGTCACCACAGCGCTGCATGGCTATCCCCTGGGCTGCTCAGCAGCACGACGCTGAGCTGTTGCAGGAGATCGCGGTGGAGTGTTTGCCGCTGGCCGTGATCGGACTGGGGCGGAGCCTGTTCCATCTGCAGCGGCAGATGGTGCTGGAGCTGTTGGAGCTGGAGCGCACGGCCCCGGGGCCCGCGGATGCAGGCCTCAAGGCACGCGGCTGAACCCAGTGCAGCGGTGACTCAACGCCGCCCGGGGACGCAAGCAGCATCGCAGATCTTTATTGCTGTTGAGAATCAATCTCGATAAAGTTGGGGCATCAAACCGCATACATCGCCCGTGGACGTTTCCACTCGAGCAAGCCTTGTGGCCCGTGTTGCCCCGTATCTGCCGGCCGGCGCCCCGGTGCCGCAGTCATGGGATGAGCTGCCGCTCACGACACGGCTGCTGATCGAGCAGGGCGATGCGGAGGCGGCGCAGGTATTCCAGGGGGTGATGAGCGCTGAGCTCGAGGCCACGGTGCTCGCCGGCAAGTGGGGTGCTGAGGCCCCTGCCCCGCGTGATCTGGCTGCAGAGAAAGAGGCAGCGATTGCCGCGTGGTTTGACGCTCACCCGATTGCCAGCCCTGAGGAGCAGGAGCGGCAGCTGCGTGAGCGGTTGGCTGAGCAGGACGTGATGCGCCGCAACTCGATGGTGGCCACCTACGGCCGCTGGGGGGCTTGATCAATGGCACGCGATGACGCTCAGCTGATCAAGCGCAGGGTTTTCACCGATGGCGGTGATTTGCTGCGCGAAGGGTTGGTCCCGGTCTCGATCCCCAACACCCGTAAAGATCTGATGGCCTGGTGGGCCAAAGAAGATCAGCGGATCGCCGATGAGGAGGCTGCTGCCGCGGCTGCCGCTGCGGCTGAGGCCACGGCCCCACCGATGCCTGAACCTGCCGAACTGATCGCTCCGTTGGAGCAGCGGGTGGCAGCACTGGAAGGTGAGCTGAGCCAACTGCAGGGCATCGCCACCGCAACACCTGAAGCGGTGCTGGAGGGCACGATGCAGATCGCCCGAGCTGCCGGAGCGGCTGCTCTGGTGGAGGCGGCTGGCCAGACGGTGATCGCCCAGGTGGATGGTGTGGCTGCGGCTGCGGATGCCCGCCTGGAGATGGTGGAAGGCCAGGTTGCTGAGACCGCTGGAGCCGTCGGGCAGCTGTTGGTGGATGGGCGTGAGCGGCTGGATCAGGTGAGCGCCGAGATGCTGGCCAAGACCACGAAGGCCATCAGCAAGCGCATCGCTGGTTTGGAGGTTGCCGCGTCCCAGCTGCGTGGTCCCAAGGGCGATCGCGGGCGTGTGGGCCAGGGTCTGATCGCTGGTGCTGGCAAGCGCCCTGAGAAGCGACCCGATGGATCGGATTGGGCTCCAGGGGATAGCTGGCTGGATACCAGAGCCGAGGGCTTCCAGTTGGAGTATCTGGACGCTGCGGGGAAATGGAGCAAACCCGCCCGATTGGTGCCCGCTCCCAGGCTTATTCAAGCCACAGCCAACGTGGTCGATATGGCACCGCGCATAAATTCCCCCCAGACGATCATCCGTCCCGGATCTGGCGGAGGGGCAGGATCTGGCGAGCATTTGCTCACCCGCGCGGCTAACTACAACTTGCCCGTCACAATCGCCGACAGCTCAAATTGGACAACCACTACGCAAGATCCAACATCAGGCAACCTGCTGCTGGAAGTTGTCGCTGTGGATGGCGCATTTGCGGGGAAAAGGGGATTTGCCTCGATTGCGTTCAATTACAGCGCAGGCGTTAGCGAATCTGTTGAATACGCATTGCTGGGCGATCTAGCCAATGTGTTCAAGTTTGATTTGACGGTTGGACGTAGCCCTGCTTCTGTGCCAAGTGGCATCACCGCCACGCTGCCGCCAGGTGCAAGTCGCACAACATTGACGCTGCAGATCCTCCCTGATGGCGGCGGCGGCACTGGCGGGGTAGGTCAATTCCTGCTGAGCGGTGTTGTGTTGTGGACGTTCCGATCGAAGGGACGGGCTCAGGATCCCGCCACCGCTACAGAACAACCCGCTTGGAATTGGGTCTGATGGCACGTAAACAGAAGGAAGTGGATCCCACGTTGTTGTCGGCTGGGACTTGGAGCGCGATCGTTGAAGGCTGGGAGCTGGAGAACCAGCGCGAGCTGTCCAGATCAAAAGCGCCGATGCGCCACAGCCTGAAAACCCCGATGCGGATGAGCGGCGGCAGTTACGCCGTTGGCAAGGGAATCAACGCCCCGATGGATCCGGTGAGCGGTGTTCCGATCGTGGGTCCAGGTTGAATATGCAATACGCGGAGCTATTGCACTGCCGCCTTGAGGCTTGCTTCAGGGAAGATCCCACCTTTGCGCTGCGGTGGGGAAGTGCTCAGGTGGCGATCCACAAGTTGATTCAGGAATTGCGCGAGCGCGGATGGAATGAACAGGAGCGGGCTCACGCCCTGCAGTGCTTCATGCGGGCGCTGATCCAGCAAACGGAGCAGATGGGGCAATGAGGGAGGAAGTAGCCAGATCGCTCCAGGAATCGCGGGCGCTGCGTGGCCGAGTGGCTGCATCGCTGCGCAATGGTGCTGTGGCCTTGCAACCCGCAGGCCGCGTCACCCCAGAGGATCAGGAACTGCTGCTGGCTGAGCTGGCGCTGATCGAGGAAGCGCAGCGGGTGCTGCTTAGGCCCTGCCGGGGGTTGAGCTGATGGAACTGCAGGGCTACCGCAGCCACGGCGAACCGTTTGGCGAAGCGATCACCTTTCCGCGCTCGGGGGATCCCCCAGCCGTTGCTGCAGCAGCAGTCGGGCCCGGCGCAAACGGGGATGCGGCGGTCCACGGGGGCGTGGCCGCCAACTCCCTCCCCGAGGGCACGGATCTTTGGGCCCTGGTTGTGGGCGATGAGGGCTGCATCGCGAGCGGTGTGGCTGAGGGGCTGGAGCAGCTGCAGGAGCAACCTGGCCGGCTTGCATCAGCACGGTTGAAGGCCTTGGCTGAGCTGCAGGCGGTGCTGCGCAGCCAGAGCAATGGTGTGGCGTGGGATGCACCGATCACGGTTCCTGTGGGTGATCTGGTGCTGGTGGTGCAGCTGGCGATGGAGCGGTTGCGCTGATGGCTGTAGCCCGCCTCGAGCTCAAACCCGCCGCGGCCGAGATTCTGCGCAGCACGGCCAAGGTGAAGGTCATGTTCAGCGGCCGTCGCTTCGGAAAAACGAGAATGATGTTGGCGGCCGGGGTGGAGAAGGCACTTACCTGCCCGGGCAGCGTGACCTTCTATCTGGCGCCGAGCCGGAAGATGGCCAAGGACATCAGCTGGCGGCCGCTGAAAGATTCAGTGCCGCAGAGCTGGATCGAGAGGGTGTTGGAGTCAACCCTCACGATTGAGTTCCGCAATGGCAGCCGGGTAACGCTGGGCGGCCTGGATTACGCCGATTCGCTGCGGGGCCAATCGGCAGATCTGTTGCTGCTGGATGAGTTCGCCTACGCCAGGGATCTGCAGGAGATGTGGCAGGCGGCCCTTTTGCCGATGTTGGCCACCAGCAAGGGTGATGCGATCTTTGCGAGCACCCCGGCCGGCGGCGGCAACTTCAGCGCCGAGCTCTGGGAAAAGGCAGCGGAAACACCCGGGTGGGAGCGGTGGAATTACCCCACCGTGGCCGGCGGCTGGGTGGATCCGGAGTGGGTGATGGAGCGCCGCACCGAGATGGACCCGAGCCTCTGGCGCCAGGAGTTCTACGGCTCAATCGAGAGCCTGCTGGGGGCCGTCTACCCGGCCTTCAACAACGCCAACGTCGGCACCTGCGCTGATGACGGCAGCGCGCTGATCATGGGGGTCGACTTCAACCGCAGCCCCTATTGCGCCGCGCTGATGCAGGTGCAGGGCAACAGGTTGTGCGTGCTCGAGGAGATCGTGC
Organism: Synechococcus sp. LA31; assembly: GCF_018502385.1. NCBI lineage: Bacteria > Bacillati > Cyanobacteriota > Cyanophyceae > Synechococcales > Synechococcaceae > Synechococcus > Synechococcus sp. LA31. Next base: position 1,783,641 of record NZ_CP075523.1, on the reverse strand, counting down.
TGATGGAGGCCGATACCAGGGAAATGGCGCTCGAGGTGCGGGCCCGGTATCCCAACCGCGAGATCCTCTGCTGCCCTGATCCAACCGGCTCGAGGAAGCAGACCAGCAGCCTGGGCCTGAGCGATCACGCGATCTTGAAAGACGTGGGCGGGTTCAGCATCCGCAGCCCCCGGGCCCCCTGGGCCGTGATCGACAAAGTGAACGCCTGCAGGTTGATGATCCTGGATGCTGCGGGCCAGCGCCGGCTGCTGGTGGACCCCAGCTGCAAGCGGGTGATCAGGAGCTTCCGGAACCTGGAGTTCAAGCCAGGGCTGAGCGTGCCGGATCCGGCCAGTGAGCACGGCCACATGGCCGATGCGGTGGGCTATGCCTGCATCGCGATCAGCAAGGGCCTCACGCCCTGGCGGGTGGGGCCAACAGGGTTTGCCGTCTACTGAGCGCAAGCCCCGCCGGCGGCGGCAGCCACGGCCCCCGGTGGAGCTGAATCTGGTGGAGAGCGATCAACAGGATGGGCTCTGCTGGCCCACGTTGGCGGCCACCTGGGCGGGGCTCAGCGATGAGGAAATCAAGCGCCGCCACCACCGTGCCAAGCAACTCCGTGAGCACGGCTGGGGCGGCGTGCAGTGGGGACTATCCGATTAGGCGCTCTGCTGCCTCATGGCATCCGCCTGGCGTTCCAGCCAATAAGCCGCGGTGTTGGAGAGGGAGCGCCCTTGCTCGGAACTGGTCTCGGCAATTGCCTGATAGGTCGACCAGGGAATGGTGATCGTGAGCCGTTGGGGCTTGCGGCTGGCGATGGTCAGCGACTCAGGAGCCTGGTTGCGAAGTAAGCGGAGACGTGCCTTGGACATCTCAGTTAGATGAACTACGAAGCAATCATTAAGCATTCCCTAGCTACGCTTTGTCCCCAAATGGGGGTAGGGCTAAGCGCTATAGAGGCGGGTCTGTATCCCAGCTAACAAAAAATGCTCTATGCAGTTTGCGTATAGCCCAGGCCAGTACATGACTCCTGCTTGGTCTATGCGGATTTTGCACATTTCCACTCTTCGGTAGATCTGCCGCACGTTTTGGTAAGCACGCTTGCAAAAGTCGTCGGTAGCGCCGCGATTCGCTGCGGTTGCGCCTACCTACGGGTGCGGGAGCAAGCCGTCATGCAGATGATGCATGGCGTTTAACAGCACCGTGCTCCCAACAGCCCAGGTCAGCGCCACAGCCCAGCCGCGACCCCCGTGATCCTGCGCGCCTTTCCACATAGCGCCCTGCACCGTGAAGGCAATGAACAGGCCAAATGCCTGCAAGAGCCAGAGAAGCGGGTAGTAGGCGTGCATCACAGTGCCGCATCCATTCCTCAATCCTCGCCCGAATTGACTTCTACCCGCAAGTCAAAAATCACTCGGCAGCGTGATCGCCCGCGCGCTTGCTGACAGCCATCAGCTCCTGCAGCAGGGCTAGATCCTCCTGGCGCTTGGCTTGACCTGCAGGGCTTTCATCCCAGCCGAGCTGCTCAGCGGCGCGGGCCAGGTAGTCGGGGGTGAACGTGGTGTTCATGGGGTCTCCATGCGTTGATGCCCTGAGTGTTCCCCTGGCGGCGGTCGCAGGGTCGCGGCTACGAAGGGCAGCACGCAACTGGTGGAGGGCGGCTGGGGAGCAATCCACTGGTGATCTACCGCCATACGCATGGGGTTGCCTTTTCCCACGGGAAGGCGTAGACCGGAGTGATCAGCCACATACGCATAAGGTGAGCAAGACAGCAACCAAGCCGATTCCGGCCTACCTCAAGCCCGAGCTGGCCGATACGCCACAGCCCGAGGTGGTTTATGAGCCCCCGCTCGCCATAGGCACGCAAGTGCGCATGGGCCCGTTCCGTTCCCTCGAGGAGCGCACCTTCCGCTACGAGCACGCCAAGACCGGTGAGCCGATGGAGCTGGTCTCTGATCAGGCCGAGGCCTATGAGATCGCCGGTTTCCAAGACGTTGATCACTGGACCTTCAACCGCGAGACGCAGGAGTTTGAGCTCGGCGGCACCATGCGCTGCCCCTATGCCGTGACCGGTGAAGAGCGCCCCTACGACTTTGAGGCCCACCTGCAGGAAGTGCTGCAGGCGGACTATTTCAAGGGCATCTGCGAGCGCGATGAGATCACGGATCCGGAGGCCTACCTGCGTGCCAATCACCTCCGCTTCATGCGCCCCAGCAATGAGTGGACCGGCCGCAAGTATTTCCAGATCGGCGAGGGCCAATTCCACTCCGCGCTGATCGGCGGTGAGTGGATCCCGGTGGTGCGCGGCAGCGTGCGCACCAAGACGCAGCCGGTGCTGGGCTGGGCCTTAGAGAGCGCCCGCCAAACCAGCTTTAAAGGTGATCAGCAGGCCAAGGGCCACCGCGGCGAGGCCCGCGATGCCAAGGGCCGCTTGGTGCGCGAGAGCGAGGTGGTGCGCCGCCGCTGGACCACCACCCTGGCGGTGGATGCCTTGGCTGAGCTCGATCGCATCAGCGCCGAGACCGGCCAACACCGCAACGAGATCGTGGAGGCCCTGATCCTGGGGGCTGCCACCCCCGCACCGGAACCGGAACCGCCGGCCGCTCCGGCCGCAGACATCACCGGCGCCGAGCTGGCTGTGGTGATCGGTCGCCTCTGCGCTCAGCACGGTGCTGATTGGCCGCGTGGGATGGCATCTGAGCTGGCCCGCCGCGCCAGCATCTCCAAGCAGTCGATCTCACAGCGCAAGCAGCAGGCCCTGGCTGCTCAGGCATCAGCGCAGGGGCTGGGCTGATGGCGGGCTTCGTTTATCTGATCCGCAACGGCGATCTGCACAAGATCGGCCGCACCGACAACCTCCAGCGCCGGTTCAAACAGCTGCAGCCCGATGAGATCGTGCAGGTGCTGGAGACCGATCGCAGCCGCGATCTCGAGCATGAGCTGCACGAGCAGTTCAAGGTGAAGCGCCTGCCTCAAACCGAGTATTTCCGCCTCGATGAGGCCGAGGTGAATCAGGTGCGGATTGCCCTGGGCTGGGAGCCTGATGGGCCCGTGGAACTGCCGGCGCAACCCGAGCCCTTCAACCTGGCCGATGCCCGCACATTCGTTCAGGTCTCAGCGATTGCCACTGGAGTGTTTGGCCTGGTCTTGGTTGCAGAGGGCGTGCTCATGCCATCGGACAGCAACTTCCTGGTGAGCCTCCTGTTTGGAATCCTGGGCCTGCCAGCTTTTATCGGGTTCGCCATTGCACTGATCGCTTTGGGCGTGACAACGTTGGGCTACGGCGGCATGTGGGGCTGGCACAAGCTGCGCCAGGGGAGGGGCTGATGGAGCGGTTCGATCGGTTTATGGATTGGGCGTTTCCGATCCTGCGAAAGGCAAGCCAGGTGGTGCTGGCCTGCGCTGTTAGTTGGTGGTCGCTCTACGGGCTGCATCTGCTGTCGCACGCGGCCCCATGGACGCTGGTGGCGCTGCCGGTCCTGGCCCTGTTCGCCTTTGTCCCGAGGTGGCGCTGATGGCACGCCGCAAAAAACACCCTTTTGTGCCGCCGGACATCGGCAAGATCCTGCTCCGAGAGCTCTTGCGCTCTTCCTTTCTTCTCTTGGTGCTTACAGCGTTGTTGATGTTGCTGCCCAAAGGGCCGGAGCCTTCTGGTGAGCCCGAACGAGACGACTTGCACTATGTCCACTGATCTGTGGCGCGGCATCGCCGCTGTGGCTCTTCTGCCCCTTCTGGTCAGCTGCGGCTCCACCAGCGGCGGCTTTGCTGGCACCCCCGAGCAGGAAGCCGCCTACACGGAGATGTTGGCCCGTTGCCAGCAAGCCACCGGCGCACGGTGCAGCGGAAATCTCGGCGGCACTTCCGAGGTGGATGTGTATGGCGAGGGCTATTTCTGCCGCTGGCGCCGCGGCAGGGAGATCGACTGCTCCTGGAACTGATCAGAGATTGAGCTCGAGCCGCTCCAGCCGCCGCTCACGCACCACGGCCACACGCACCAGCTCGCGGATCTCATCCCAGATCCCCGGGCCGATGCCGTTCTCGCCCTGGCCCGCGGCCCAGCTGGCCTGCTGCCGCCAGCTCTGCTCCAGCGCCGCCGCCACCGCTTCCTCCTCTGAGCTCTGGTGGAGCACCACCTCCCGTGGTGGGTCTGGATAGTGGACAAGGCCGCCGGCCAGGGCCTGCGTGATCCGCTCCCGCCGCAGCATGCTCTCCCGCAGTTGCAACAGGTGGCCGCCGCCATCAGCCGGGCCCGCGGCCAGCAGCGCTGCAATCTGCTGATCCAGCGTCTCGATCACTGATTGCACCGGATCACCATCAGCGAGCAGGGCCAGATACCGCTGCCGTTTGGCCTGCAGCTTCAACACCTCCGGCGCGGTGGCGCTGGTTTGATCGGCCCGCATGGCCTGCCGTTCCATGGCGGCCGCCACGGCCGGCGCCTGCTCCGCCATTGCCAGCAGCACCGCCGCTAGTAGATCCGGCTCCATCACGGCATTGCGCCGCTGTTTAGGGATGGCCCAGTCGCACTCCGGTTTGCGGCAAAACCATCTGCTGTACTTGCTGCGCGTAACGCTGCCGCGCGTCATCAGGGTGCCGCAGTGGGCACAGAGAGCCTTTCCTGCCAGCACATGCCGCTGGCGTTTATCTGGGGCTGTGCGCCGGGCCATCTGCCCACGGATAAAGGCCTCGTAGCGCTGGTGTTCCTCTGGATCAATCAGTGGATCACCGCCGGCGCCCTCCACTACATCGGCCCAGGTGGCTTTGGCTCTATCGCGCTTGCTCACCTTGGCTCCGCGCAGGGCCGGGTTGAGCAACAGGCGGCGCATGCCGGTTCTATCCAGCCAGAGCCCATAGGTATCGCCGAGGTGGCGCCATGGGGCGTGCATGCTGCCCTCACGGCTGGAGACGGTGAAGGCCTCGAGCAACAGCTCTGCCCGGGTGAGCTCCTGCCTCGTAGTTAATAGAGAGAGGAAGGGCCGCCGATCGGGCCGGAGCATGCCGCCGCAGATCTCCATGCCAAAGGGCGCCACATCGCTCAGGCCTTTTGCTTTGCGGTGAGCCTTGCCGGCAGCGCTGCGTTCACGGATCCGCTCGGCTTCCATTTGGGCGAACACGCCGAGCATGCGCAGCTGGGCCCGGCCGCCGATGCTCGAGAGATCCTGTGGGTCATCCAGCAGCAGGAGCTCCGGCGCACCATCAGCGCAGAGCAGATCCACCATGCGGCAGGTTTCGCTGGCGGAGCGGCAGATCCGATCCCAGCGGGTGGCGATCAGTTTGGAGACGGTGCCCTCGCCGATGCGGCGCAGCAGCTCTCTGTATTTGGGCCTGGCCGTGGTGGTGCCGGAGAGCAGATCAATCAGCACCTCGGTGGCGCCGGCGTCCCGCAGTCGGGACACTTGCTGCTCAAGGGTCAACCCTTTGGCCTGATCGGCCGTGGAGAGCCGGGCGTAGCCGATCACTGAGCCAGAAATGGGGGCCAAGGGTTGCCTGTGTGGATCCTGCTGGCAGAATCATGACACCCTCACCACTGGCTCAACAGCCTGCGCTGCTGCAGAGGCGCTGCAGAGGGCCGGCCACGCGGTGCAGGGGATGCTGGCCCTGGCCCGCACCCCGGCTGCCTCCCCGCTGTGATCTAAGATCCGCAAGTCGCTGAGGCGACGGGCCGGGATAGCTCAGTTGGTAGAGCAGGCGATTGAAAATCGCCGTGTCCCCAGTTCAAATCTGGGTCCTGGCATTTCAAGAGCGCTTGTTCGCGCTTGTTTTCATGCCCATTCCGATTCCGGATAAACCGGGCCAACTGTTCAATAATCCCGACAGTTTCGCCATGGTGTTTGACGCTGCCTGGAAGCAGTTGATTCGCCGGCCAAGCGCCGAATCCCTCAGCATCGCCGAGAAGAAGCAGCAGGCCATGGCCGCCTGCGCCGATCATCCGTTCATGCTCAGCGATCCCGCGATGGCTGACCAGGTGGCTGACTTTCGGATTCGCTTGCTGAACCTCTGAGCACTTCCCCATAGGATCCGGCCCACTCCCTGCATTCAGCGATGTCCAGCTCCCTCGCTCGTCTGCTGCGCCAGCTCAGCGCTGGGTTCAGCAATCAGCAGCAGGCTTTCGAGAATCCGCCCCTTTACGCCCACATCCTGGTGAAAGTGAGGCCGCTGCCTCAGCTGGCGCCGGGATCTCTGTTGCTGGATCAGTCATATGCGATCAACCCCGCAGCGCCTTACCGGCTGCGGGTGCTTCGGGCTGAGCAGCAAGGGTCTGAGCTGCGGATCACCAATCAGGTCATCGCCGATGAGCAGCGCTTCTGGGGCGCGGTGGATGATGCCACCAAACGAGCCTTGATCACCGCTGCCGACCTCAAACCACTGGAGGGTTGCGCCTATGTGGTGCGGGAAACGGCCGATGGCTTCATCGGTGAGGTGGAGCCTGGCTGCCGCTGCATGGTGGAGCGCAAGGGCGCGCTCTCCTATCTGGTGAGCAGCTTTGAGCTCAGCGGCCGCGGCATGCGCACCATCGACCGCGGCCACGATCCGGCCACCCACGAGCAGCTCTGGGGATCGCTGGCGGGTCCGTTTGAATTCGAGCGCACCGACGATTACAGCCACGAGTTGCCGGAGCAATGGTTGGCTCTGTGACTCGTTCTGCGAGGTAAAGCTGTGTTGAGGCTTCGGGGGGTGTGAGGGTTTGGCGGTGCGCCATCGATAGCTTCACCCCCGGTTTTTCCCATTGCCATGGCCCTGCCCTTGTTGGCCACCAAGCCGATCACCCAGAACGCCCGGGTGAATAACTTCTCCATCGGCACCGATGAAGCGCCCCGCATCCAGGTGGATGTGGATGAGCAGATTGAGCGTGCTTATCGCCAGATCTTCTTCCACGCCTTCAAGGTGGATCGCGAACCGATGCTGGAGATGCAATTCCGCAACGGCGATCTCACCACCCGTGATTTTGTGCGCGGCCTGTTGCTCTCGCGCAAGTTCCGCGAGGGCTTTTATCGCTGCAATAGCAACTACCGAGTGGTGGAGCAGATCGTGGGCCGGGTGTTGGGTCGCGATGTGAATGGCGACCAGGAGCGCATCGCTTGGTCGATCGTGATCGCCAACGAGGGATTGGAGGGGTTCGTTGATGCCCTGCTCAGCTCCCAGGAATACATGGAGGCCTTCGGTTTGGAAACCGTGCCTTACCAGCGATCCCGCGTGCTGGCCGGCCATGCGAAGCCCCAGCTCCCCTTCAATCAGAAGGCACCGCGCTACAGCGCCTACTGGCGCGATGTCAGCGCTCACCGCGCTCCGGCCAATCCCTTCGCCGGCGGTGGCGCCCAGTTCAGCGGCGCTCAGATGTCGCCCGCCTGGGTGGGCGGGCAGCCTCCCAAGCTGGCGCAGACCATCTGGCTGGCCTTGGCGGCGATCGGAAGCCTGGAGGTGCTGCGGGTGCTGCTCACGTCCGCCGGCGCCATGCTCGGTACCGGTTCCGCCGGTTGAGCCTCAGGCGCTCAGTTCATCCATGAAGGGCTGTTCCTCGTCCTCCGGGAAGGGGTTCAGCTCAGGCTCGCTGTCGATGAACTGGTTTGTTTCAACGCTGGCTTCAGCCATACCCGGGCGTAGCGGATGCACAGTGGCGGAATGGGAGACAGGGATCTGCTCGTCGAGCAGTTCTTCCAGCCTGGCGATGCGCTCTTCCGTGGCAGCCAGAATCTCGGTCGATTCGATGCTGTTGCTCTCGCTCTGACTATGCGACAGGGTCTGCAATTGGTTCTCCAACCCCGTGAGCCGCTCCTCCAGCTCCAGCAGGCGCAGTGTGAGGGTTTCGCTCACCAGGCTGAGTGACTGCAGTTGCTCGCTGAGCCGAAGCTGTAATGCTGCCGCGGGGGCGGTTTCTCTGGCAGACATGCCTGTGGCCGAGATGGGTTTGGCCGGATGGTATCGGCCCTGAGGGCGATCGCCAGGGCCTATTTTTGTAACGTTTCTGAAAGGGGCTGGAGGATGCCAATCAGGCCCCATAGGATCCGGCTCTGGCACCAACTGCGCTGGTAGCCGTTCGGTGCGTCTTTTCTTCAGGCACGCCCTCCCAAGCAAGCCGTCCAAGCCCGCTTCCCGTAGCCCCATGACCCTCGCCAACGCTGCCTATCTGGGCATCGAGCGTTACGCCAACAACCGCGTCAATGAGAACTGGATGACCGGTTCTTCTGACGACAAAGTGGCGCTCATCCGTGCTGTGTATCAGCAGGTGCTCGGCAATCAGTACGTGATGGCCAGCGAGCGTCTTGAAGGCCCTGAGTCGCTGTTTAAGCGTGGTTATCTGAGCGTGCGTGAGTTCGTGCGTCAGGTCGCCAAGAGTGGCCTGTATCGCAAGAAGTTCTTCGAGAGCACCAACCCCTACCGCTTTATCGAGCTCAACTTCAAGCACCTGCTCGGCCGAGCTCCCCAGAACAAGGCGGAGATGCTGCACCACTTCACGATCCTGCAGGAGAAAGGCTTCGACGCCGAGATCGATTCCTATCTCGATAGCGCCGAGTATCAGGAGCGCTTCGGTGAGGAGGGTGTGCCCTATCTGCACGGCTGGAACTACTCCGCCGGTCAGCAGGGGCTGCAGTTCTCCTACATGCTGCAACTGGCACGCGGTGCCGCCGCTTCGGTGAAGGGCGACATCACCAAGAACCAGTCGCGTCTCAATCCCTCCGTGCACGCTGAGATGCCGTTGCCGGTGGTGAGCCCCAATGCCAAAGGCAATGTGTTCCGCAAGGTGGGCACCGATGGTGTCACCCGTCAGGGTGTGGGCGCTGGCGAAGAGGGCCGCACCTTCCGGGTTGAGATCACCGGCTTCAACAACTACCGCCTGCACAAGCGCAGCAATCGCGTGCGCTTCATCCCTTTCAACAAGCTGCTCGAGTATCAACAGCAGATCCAGCGCGAAGGCGGCCGGATCGCCAGCATCACACCGGTCAACTGACCATTCCTTCGCTTTCTGTTATCCCCGTTGCTCCGATGAAGGTTTCTGCAGGCAACCGCGGCACCAGCTTCAGCAATGACCGCCAGGTGTCGTTCACCGTTACCGGTTTGGCCAACAACGACTACTCCCGCACCGCAGATGTGGTGATGAACGTGCCCTACACCCGCATGAATGAGACCATGCGTCTGGTGCAGCGCATGGGCGGCAAAATCACTGCTGTGAGCGTGAGCGGCGGCATTGACGCCGAATGACCTGATGGACAGCCCGCTTCAGCGGGCTTCGATCGGCCGCCCCCTCCTTGAGGGGGCTTTTTCATGCCAGCGCTGTGCTGGCGGCTACCCACAAGCGGGCTGCACCGACCTGTTGTTGCCTTTCTCATCTTCGAGAAGCGTTGCAGCGCAGCCGGTTTACCCCTGCAGATGACCGTTTGTTAAGTGCTGCTGATGGGGACGATCAGCTTGTCCAACAATGGCCAGGCCAAGCGATGAGGCGGTTTCGGCCAGCTCCTCGGTTTGGCCCCCCTCATCCCCCTCTCCCCGACTCACGTCGAGAACAGGAGCTAATCAATGTTCGACGCCTTCACCAAGGTTGTTGCTCAGGCTGATGCCCGCGGCGAATTCCTGAACGCTGGTCAAATCGACGCTCTCTCCGCCATGGTGGCCGAGAGCAACAAGCGTATGGATTCGGTGAACCGCATCACCTCCAACGCCTCCAAGATTGTCACCAACGCTGCCCGCGAGCTGTTCGACCAGCAGCCTGCGCTGATCGCCCCCGGCGGTAACGCTTACACCCACCGTCGCATGGCTGCCTGCCTGCGCGACATGGAGATCATCCTGCGCTACGTGACCTACGCCGTGTTCACCGGCGATGCGTCTGTGCTGGAAGATCGCTGCCTGAACGGCCTGCGTGAGACCTACCTGGCCCTGGGCGTTCCTGGCGCTTCCGTGGCAGAAGGCGTGCGCAAGATGAAGGACGCCGCCATCGCGATCGCCAACGATCGCAACGGCATCACCCCCGGCGACTGCTCCGCTCTGATGAGCGAGATCGGCACCTACTTCGATCGCGCTGCTGCTGCTGTTGCCTGAGGCAACGCTGCTCCGCGTCATTTCTAGGTCCACCCTTCTTCTTCACTTCGAACAATGAAGACCCCTCTCACCGAAGCCGTAGCCGCCGCTGATTCCCAGGGCCGCTTTCTGAGCAACACCGAGCTGAACGCCGCTTTCGGCCGTTTCGAGCGCGCTGCCAATGCTCTGGCTGCTGCCAAGGCTCTGACCGCCAAGGCTGACGAACTGGTGAACGGCGCTGCCCAGGCCGTTTACAACAAGTTCCCCTACACCACCCAGATGCAGGGCGCTAACTACGCCTCTGATGCTCGCGGTAAGGCCAAGTGCGCCCGTGACATCGGCTACTACCTGCGTCAGGTGACCTACTGCCTGGTTGCTGGTGGCACCGGCCCCATCGACGAGTACCTGATTGCTGGTCTCGACGAGATCAACCGTGCATTCGAGCTCTCCCCCTCCTGGTATGTGGAAGCTCTGAACTACATCAAGGCCAACCACGGCATCAGCGGCGACGCCGGCGTGATCGCTAACAACTACATCGACTACGCGATCGCCGCTCTGGTCTGATCTTCAGATTCACAGCGCAACTGCGAGTTGCCACGAGCCCCCCGCAAGGGGGGCTTTTTTTGTTGGCCACGCTTATCGGGCTCAGTAGATCTGCTGAAGCTGTAACGAAATCATGCGCGGCTCTCAGGGGCGATTCTTGATTGCCCATAGGATTTTTGAGGCGGAGTTTCTGTCGGCATCAGCTGCGTTTGTTGCCGCTTTAGGCCGTCGCTCCACCCCCTCTTTTCCCTTTGATCCGCCTGCCATGACCCTGGTTAATGCCGCCTATCTGGGCATCGAACGTTTCGAGAACGACCGCAACAACGAGAACTGGTCGGCTGGCTCCAGCCAGGCAGACAAGGCCATTCTGATCCGTGCTGTGTATCGCCAGGTGCTCGGCTATCAGTACGTCATGGAGAGCGAGCGTCTCACTGGGGCTGAATCATTGTTTCGGAATGGCTATCTGAGTGTGCGTGAATTCGTGCGTTCGGTGGCGAAGAGCGGTTTGTATCGCTCGAAATTCTTCGACAACACCAATCCGTATCACTTCATTGAGCTGAATTTCAAGCATCTACTCGGCCGCGCGCCCCAGGGCCGTGAGGAGATGCTCCATCACTTCACGATCCTGCAGGAGCAGGGCTACGACGCCGAGATTGATGCGTATCTCGATAGCACCGAGTATCAGGATCGCTTCGGTGAGGAGCAGGTGCCCTTCCTGCATGGTTGGGATTACTCCAAGGGGCATGCGGGCCGTCAGTTTTCCTGGCTGATGCAGCTCACCCGTGGTGCGGCTGCCTCGGTGAAAGGCGAGATCACCGGCATCGCTTCCCGCCTGGGCCCCGCCCTGCACCAGAACCGTGCTGTGCCCGTGGTGAGCCCTAATGCCGGTGGCTCCGCGGTGCAGCCGGCGGGCGTGGCGAGCACCGCCATTACCTCAATGGCCCAGGGAATCGGCCAGAAGGCACGCGTGTATCGCGTTGAGGTCACCGGCCTCAACAACTACCGTCTGCACAAGCGCAGCAACATGGTGCGCTTTATCCCCTTCGACAAGATGCTGGAAGCGCAGCAGCAGATTCACCGCCAGGGCGGCCGGGTGGCCAGCGTGACACCCGTGAATTGAGGTGTTGCCCCGGTGGCGGGGCTTTTTGTGCAAGCAACAATCGCGTCCTAATGACTTCAGCTTTGCTTCAGGATTGGGGCGCGATCTGCCTGTTCCGGTGCCACTTCCGTCTTGACGGTGACCCTTTGTGAACTTCGCTCGGTCTCTTGATGCTGCTTCTGGCGGCTGTGGCCACAATGCTTGGGTCAGCGATCAGTTGTTGCGGCCGAAGTTATTTCGAGCCTGCATCACACTGTGGTTCCGACTCTGGCGATCTGCCTGCAATCAGGACGAACTTTCGGCCTGGTGGAGTTGATCGCTCTCCCCCTCATCCCCCTCTCCCCGACTCACGTCGAGAACAGGAGCTAATCAATGTTCGACGCCTTCACCAAGGTTGTTGCTCAGGCTGATGCCCGCGGCGAATTCCTGAACGCTGGTCAAATCGATGCTCTCTCCGCCATGGTGGCCGAGAGCAACAAGCGTATGGATTCGGTGAACCGCATCACCTCCAACGCCTCCAAGATTGTCACCAACGCTGCCCGCGAGCTGTTCGACCAGCAGCCTGCGCTGATCGCCCCCGGCGGTAACGCTTACACCCACCGTCGCATGGCTGCATGCCTGCGCGACATGGAGATCATCCTGCGCTACGTGACCTACGCCGTGTTCACCGGCGATGCGTCTGTGCTGGAAGATCGCTGCCTGAACGGCCTGCGTGAGACCTACCTAGCCCTGGGCGTTCCTGGCGCTTCCGTGGCAGAAGGCGTGCGCAAGATGAAGGACGCCGCCATCGCGATCGCCAACGATCGCAACGGCATCACCCCCGGCGACTGCTCCGCTCTGATGAGCGAGATCGGCACCTACTTCGATCGCGCTGCTGCTGCTGTTGCCTGAGGCAACGCTGCTCCGCGTCATTTCTAGGTCCACCCTTCTTCTTCACTTCGAACAATGAAGACCCCTCTCACCGAAGCCGTAGCCGCCGCTGATTCCCAGGGCCGCTTTCTGAGCAACACCGAGCTGAACGCCGCTTTCGGCCGTTTCGAGCGCGCTGCCAATGCTCTGGCTGCTGCCAAGGCTCTGACCGCCAAGGCTGACGAACTGGTGAACGGCGCTGCCCAGGCCGTTTACAACAAGTTCCCCTACACCACCCAGATGCAGGGCGCTAACTACGCCTCTGATGCTCGCGGTAAGGCCAAGTGCGCCCGTGACATCGGCTACTACCTGCGTCAGGTGACCTACTGCCTGGTTGCTGGTGGCACCGGCCCCATCGACGAGTACCTGATTGCTGGTCTCGACGAGATCAACCGTGCATTCGAGCTCTCCCCCTCCTGGTATGTGGAAGCTCTGAACTACATCAAGGCCAACCACGGCATCAGCGGCGACGCCGGCGTGATCGCCAACAACTACATCGACTACGCGATCGCCGCTCTGGTCTGATTTTCAGATTCACAGCGCAACTGCGAGTTGCCACGAGCCCCCCGCAAGGGGGGCTTTTTTTGTTGCATCCGCCTGCGCTGGGGCCTGCGGCGATGGCAGCATCAACAGCGCCATCGTTTTGGGCTATGGCCGCCGGCGACGCCGACCGATCAATCCCGGGCAACGGAGATCCGATCAGTGAAGAGGAGGCGCTGCGGCGCCTGCGCCTCACCGACGACCCCTCCGCGCAGTACTACGCGGCCTGGTGGCTGGGCCGCAACCGCAGCCGCCATCCCGATGCGGTTCCCTTGCTGCAGGAGGCTCTGCGCCAGCGCCGCCCCCGCGACCCCGGTGCTGGCGTGGAAGAAAACGCCGTGGCGCGCAACGCCGCCCGTGCCCTGGGCAAGCTCGGCGCGCCTGCCCAGGCCGCTATTCCCGATCTGCTCGCCACGCTCGAGGATGACGACCATGGCCTGCGCGAAGCAGCGGCCCGTGCCCTCGGTGATCTGCGCGCCCAAGCGGCGGTCGAGCCCCTGCGACGCCGTTTAGCCAGTGGCCCGGCGGTGGCCGGAGCCCAGCAACCTGGCACCCCGAGGCTGCAGGAACCCTGCGAAGCCCTGCTCGAAGCCCTCGGTGAGATCGGTGTGGCCGAGCCGCCGGTGTTGGCGGTGATTGAGCCGTTTGTGGCCCATGAGCGGCCCTTGATCCGCAGTGCCGCCTCTCGGGCACTGCTGCAGCTCACCCAAGAGCGCCGCTGGGGTGATCAGCTGGTGCAGTTGCTGCAACACCAGCAGTTGCAGGTGCGCCGCGCAGCCCTGATGGATCTGGGGGCCGCCGGTTGGCGCGAGGCCTTGGAACCCATCGCAGCCACCTTGGCGGAGAACAGCCTCAAGCTGATTGCCCTGCGCGGCCTGGTGGAGCAGGGCGCTGGTTCAGCGGGCGGCCATGCCGCTTCGTTTGGCGAGGCACCTGATGCCGCCACCGTGGCGGTGCTCGATGCCATGGATGCCCTGCTGTGAGCACTTCTGTTGTGACCCCATCGGATGTAGCCGCCCTGGTGGAGGCCGTACAGCGCGCCGACAGCGCTCTAGGCCTACTGCAGGCCACCCAAGCCCTGGCCGCCTCAGCCCATCCTTCTGGTGCGACCTGCCTAGTGGAGGTGCTGGGCTTCAACAACCCAGGCGCCGCCGTAGCCGCCGTTGACGGCCTGATCGCCATCGGCGTGCCTGCCGTCGACACGATCCTCACCAACATCGACGGCTACAACTACGGCGCCCGTGCCTGGGCCGTGCGCGCCTTGGCCGGCATTGGTGATGTGCGCGGCCTTGAGGTGCTCGAGGATGCCCTCGGCAAAGACATCGGCCCCAGTGTGCGCCGCGCGGCAGCTCGGGGTCTTGGGCAATTGCGGCTCGATCAGCTGCCGCCGCCGCAGCGCCGTGCCACGGCGGAGCGCTGCCTGCAGGCTCTGGTGGAGGGCTGCCGTGATGGCGAGTGGGTGGTGCGCTACGCCGTGGTGGTGGGGCTTGAATCGCTCGCGCCTGCCGTGCATCCTGAGCTGGCCGAGGGGCCTTCTGCGCAGCAGCGCCTGCACGAAGCTCTGATCGGTTTGTGCCGTCATCCAGCGGAGGAGGCCCCGGTGGTGCAGCTCCGGGCCGCCCTGGCCTTGCAGCGCCTGGGGGTGCCTCATGGCTGAGCGGCGCCTGTTGTTTGTTTGCCTCGGCAACATCTGCCGCTCACCGGCCGCCGAGGGGGTGTTTCTGCATCTGATCGCTCGTGAGGGCCTGGAGGATCGCTTCGTGGTGGATAGCGCCGGTACCGGCGGCTGGCACGTGGGCAATCCGGCTGATCGGCGCATGCGCGCCGCCGCTGAGCGCCGCGGCATTCACCTGCCCAGCCGCGCTCGCCAGATCGAATTGGCGGATTTCAGCGCCTTTGATCGCATCCTCACCATGGATGACGACAACCTGCGCAACGTGCGCTCCCTAGCCCGCGAACTGGGCAATCGGCCGGGGTTAGCTCGGATTGAGTCGATGACCAGCCACTGCCGTCAGCATCAGGCCAGTGAGGTGCCCGACCCCTATTACGGCGGCGAGCAGGGCTTCGAGCATGTGCTCGATCTGCTGGAAGACGCCTGCGGCGGGCTGCTCGAGAGCCTGCTGCGCGAGGTGCGCTAGGCCGCCGGCTCCGGCCAGGCGTCGTGGGGCACGCGCTGGCGGAACAGCTGTACCAGCTGCTCGATCACCGCGTCGATGCTCAGGCCATCGGTGATCAGCTCCACTGCATCGGCGGCCTGGGTGAGCGGGGATACCTCCCGCGTGGAATCGAGGTGGTCGCGTTCAGCGATCTGGGCTTCGAGCTCCGCTAGAGCCGGCACGGCAAAGCCGCGTTGCTCGAGATCAAGGGCGCGGCGGCGGGCCCGTTCGGCAACGGTGGCGGTGAGGAACACTTTCAGTTCGGCATCCGGGAACACGGCGGTGCCGATGTCGCGCCCTTCGGCCACCAGGCCACCGCGCTCGCCCATCGCCTGCTGCTGGCGGGTGAGGGCTTCGCGCACGCAGCCGTGGGCTGCAACTTGTGAGACCTGGGCGGTCACCTCCGGCGAGCGGATCGCCTCGGTCACATCGTGGCCGTTGACGCTCGCCCGCTGCTTTCCGGCCGCTGCGGTGCTCAGCTGCAGATCGAGGCCCTCCAGCAGCGGCGCCACGGCAGCTGCTTCGCTTGCATCCACGCCGCTCTGCTGCACCAACCAGGTCACAGCGCGATACATCGCGCCCGTATCGAGGTAGATCAGTCCGAGCTGCTCGGCAAAGGCACGGGTCACGGTGCTCTTGCCGGCACCGGCAGGGCCATCGATGGCAACGATCGGGGCTCGGCTCATCAGGAATACGTGATCGATCAGGCGGCTAGGGCCGCAGTGGACAGCGGCGGCCAGCAGGGTGAGCCCCTTCAGCGCGCTGCGCGGTTGCAGGCTGATGGGGCACACCGCTTCTACATAGTCGACCACCAGGCCGCCCTGCTCCAGCTTCTCGTGCACTGTCGCCAGCAAGGGCGCCAAGGCGGTGCCAGGCTGCTGCGCTGCGGCGTTGGCTTTCTCCAGCGCCTGGGGTAGCGCAGTGGCCTGCAAGCGCTGATCTGCGTTGAGATAGCTGTTGCGCGAACTGAGGGCAAGACCATCGCCCTCCCGCAGCGTGGCAACCCCGACCACCTCAACAGGCAGTCCGAGATCGGCCACCACGCGCCGCAGGATGACCAGCTGCTGCCAATCCTTCTCGCCGAGCAGCAGTTGATCGGGGCGGATCAGGCCTAGCAGCCGTGCCACCACGGTGGCTACACCATTGAAATGGCCGCTCCGGTGCCGGCCGCACAGCCCTTGCTGCAGCGATAGGGGCGGCTGAATGCGGGTGAGCTCTTGCTCTCCAGCTGGGTAGAGCTCCTCCAGGCTGGGGGCAAACAAGGCATCAGCCCCGGCTGCCTCTGCCAGGGCTGCATCCTCCTCAAGCTGGCGTGGGTAGCGGGCGAAATCCTCCTTCGGGCCGAATTGCAGAGGGTTCACGAACACGCTCACCAGCACGCGCGGTTGTCCACCAGCGCAGGGACGCGCCGCCCGGCTGATCAGGCTCTGGTGCCCCGGATGCAAGGCGCCCATCGTGGGCACGAAATGCAGAGGCGCCTGCCTGGTTTCGCGGCGCCAAGCCTCCAGTTCGGTGCAGTGGCGCAGCAGGCGCAAGGGCGCTCCAGGATCGATTTGGACCCTACTGGACCCCAATGTTCTCTCATCAAAAAGCCCACCGTCACAAGGGCGGTGGGCTTGCAGGGTCAGCAGGCCCTCGACTTACTGGAGCACTTCCAGCTTCACGTTGGCCACGCCACTGGAGACGAGTCCGAGGTGATGAGCAGCCCCATGGGCCAGGTCGATCACGCGATTGCCGTGGAAGGGGCCGCGGTCGTTGATGCGCACGACAGTGCTGAGGCCGTTGCGCAGGTTGGTCACGCGCACCTTGGTACCGAATGGCAGCGTGCGGTGGGCTGCTGTGAGGGTGCCAGGACGAAAGACTTCGCCGTTCGCGGTGCGGTTGCCAAAGAAGCCAGGCCCATACCAGCTGGCCTGGCCTTGGCTCACCGAGCGCACCCTCGGAGCCTGAGGTGGCGTTGCGATGGGCAGGGTTGGAGCAATCGGCTTGATCTGAGGCTCGTCAGAGCTCTCGGCCGTATCGCTGAGGGGCTCCGCGCTACGAACAGCGACTTCAACAATGCTGCTGCTGGCTGCAGCGGCGTCACGGCCAGTGGTGGCTAGGGCCGGAGGCAGACCAGTGCTGCCGGAGAGCAACAGAGCCGAACCACCAAGGAGACAGAGGCGACGCATAACAAACGAAACCCGCCGTGATCAACACAGCAGCCACGGAAGATGTGGCCCGTCAGCATCAAGAGCGTTTCAGGGGGACTGCAAGCAAACAAGCGCAGGCAGTTACTGAAACGAAGTACTGGCGGAGTTCCTATCGGGAATTAACGACGCTGCAAAGTTACCGGCAGTGCAACAGGCATTCGGTTAGGAACTGCAGGCCGTTGATTGATCAGGATTTGCGATCAAATCCCGGATCAAGCGCTATCGCAGGGATCTGGAGGGGCGCAAGAGGGTCGTCCAATCACATGGACTGATCGCCTTGATAAGCGGGGCTGATCGCGCTTTGTGCCAACCCTGCGGGCGTCCATGTCGGACTGCCTGGTCTTGGGTCCATGCCGGGGCAGGATCAAGGGGTCCGAGAGTGTTGCTGGTATGGACTACCGCACAGCAGGCGTTGATGTGGAGGCTGGTCGCGCCTTCGTTGAGCGCATTCGCTCGAGTGTGGAATCCACTCGCCGTCCAGAAGTGCTCGGGGGGCTCGGAGGCTTTGGCGGGCTGTGTCGCCTTCCCCAGGGCATGCGTAAGCCTCTGCTGGTGTCGGGCACCGATGGGGTAGGCACCAAGCTGGAATTAGCCCAAGCCCATCACCGCCACCACAGCGTGGGCATTGATCTTGTTGCGATGTGCGTCAACGATGTGATCACGAGCGGCGCGCAGCCGCTGTTTTTCCTTGATTACATCGCCACTGGCAAGCTCAGCCCCGAAGCCATGGCTGAGGTGGTGGAGGGCATCGCCGATGGCTGTCGTCGCAGCGGCTGCGCCCTGCTTGGTGGTGAAACCGCAGAGATGCCCGGTTTTTACGGCGCCGGCCGCTACGACCTGGCGGGTTTTTGCGTGGCGGTGGTGGAGGAAGACGCGTTGATCGATCCGGCTCGGGTGCAGCCAGGGGATCGGATTGTGGCCGTTGCCAGTAGTGGAGTTCACAGCAACGGCTTCAGCCTGGTGCGCCGCATCCTGGAGATGCGTGGCGTCACCCCGAGTACCACCATCGCCTCCGGTGCTCCGGCGGTACTGGATGCCTTGCTGGAGCCCACTGTTCTCTACGCCTCGCTGGTGCAGGCCTTGCTTCTGGCTGGTGTGGAACTGCACGGTATGGCCCACATCACCGGCGGTGGGCTGCCCGAAAACCTGCCTCGGGCTTTGCCGGCTGGGTTGCAGGCCCGCATCGATCCAGGCAGTTGGGAGCGACCGGTGCTGTTTCGCTGGCTCCAGGAGAACGGCGAGGTGCCCGAGGCCGATCTCTGGAACACGTTCAACCTTGGGGTGGGGTTTTGTCTTGTGCTGCCGGAGGTGGCAGTTGCGTCGGCGCTGCAGGTGTGCCGGGAGCAGGGCCACCAAGCCTGGTTGCTCGGCGGTGTGGAACCCGCGGCGGCTGCGGCGGGCACCCTGGCGGGATTGCCGTACTGATCGTCCCTGGCTTGCTGCCAAATTGCATCAGGCCGGGCGTTGAGCTCGGCGAAACCGCTTCAGGCCGTTAGGGTCTGGCTCACGCAGTGCACCGGCTCGCCCGGGCGCTTGCACGATGTGCCTGGGCTGCAGAACACAGCGCATAGGTTCCGTTCTTTATAGGTTTGAGATGTCGTTAAACGGCTCGCTTTTAAACACTGCTACGCGTGTGACTCGTCGCCGTAGTTCTGCTGGTCCGATCCCCCCTAATCGCCCGCTGCGTCCCCGCGACAGCTATCCCAGCCGCAGCAGCGTTCGGCCCACGTTCCTCACCCTGCGCGACCACGGCAAGGTGTTTGTGGCTGACCTGCCCCGCCTCTCCGATGGTCAGTTGGCCCATGTGGGTAAAGAAGCCCGCGAGGTGCTTGAGAGCATCACTCGCCGCTTAGAGGAGCTTGAGCAGCAGCTTCAGCTTTCTCCTCAGGAACAGGAAACCCGCATTCGTGCTGCGACCAAGCGCGATGTCACCGAGCGCTTCATCCGCTCTGTGGAAGATGAGCAGGAGCAGCGCCGCTCCAACCCGGCTCTCAAGGCTGCGGCTGGAGAGTCGCTGGCTCGTGCCTTTCTGGAAATTGCCCGCCATCGTCTGCCTGGCGCCACCTTTGATTCCCTCCTCCAGGAAGCTCTTGCAGCCTGCGATGAACGCCCTGAGGCGACGGCTGAGCCGCAGCCTCCAGTGCCGATTGAGGCGCCCCGTCCTCGGTTGGTGTCGTTGAGTCGTCCTGTAGATGCCCCTGTGGCAGCTGAGCGAGAGCGTCTGCCTGTGGTGCTCACTCCGGATCCCTCGCCCCAGATGGGCCAGGCTTGATCAGTTGCTCTGAAAGGGATTGGCGGGCATCCGGGCCGCTTCGCTCGTCCATGCCAGTTGATCGAGTGCGGCGCGTTCATGCGGGCTCAATTGCCAGCTAAGGGCTTCCGCCGCGGCATCAACCTGAGCGCAGCTGCGCAGCCCCGGGATTGGCATGGCGCCATGGGCTCGGCACCAATTGAGCGCCACCGCCGCATGCCCGCCCGGGCGGTTGCCGCCGATCTCTTGCATGCGGTTGCGCAGCGCCAGGATCTGCGGCTCCAGGCGCCGGAACAAACTGCGGCGTGCTCCGGTGAGCGGCCGAGTGTGTGCTGCGTTTGCGTTGCCGCTGCGGCTGAGCAGGCCCAGGGCCAGGGGGCTGTAGGCGATCAGGTCGATCTTGAGCTCACGGCACACGTCTGCCACGCCGCCCGGTTGCAGCGGCTGTGGGGCTAGCAGCGACAGCTGCACCTGCAGGCTGCTGAGAGACACCCCCTGATCGCTCAAGCGGCGGTGCAGCTCTCGCAGGCGCTTGGGCCCCACATTCGAGACCCCAATGCTCTCGGTGGCGCCACTGCGGACAAGATCCGCCAGTCCATCCAGCAACGGTCCTTCTTGCCAGGGCGCATAGCGGGCGGTGCTCCAGTGCAGCTGCACCCGTTTCATTTGGCCCTGCAGGCGCTCCTGGGAGGCTGCGAAGGCATGGGCGTAGCCCTGGCGGCCAAGCCGCCAGGGGAAGGGGGCCAGCTTGGTGGCGATGCAGAGCTGATCGCGCTCCTCGGCGCTGGCGGCCATGGCGAAGCGGCCCAGCAGGGTCTCGCTGCGGCCATTGAGTCGGCCAGTGCCATAGGAATCGGCGGTATCGAAGAAGCGCAGCCCTTGATCCAGGCAGTGCCGGAATGTGGCCGCCAGGGTGTCGTCGTCGCGGTCAGGGTTGTAGCCCCAGAGAAACTGGTTGCCCCAGGCCCAGGTGCCCACTCCGATCCTGGGTTGTTCGCCGCCGCTTGCCATGATCGAGCCCGATAAGGCCATCACATCGGTGAATTCTCTGCCCAGCCAAGACGCGGCCGGCGCGGATGCGCCGGATCAGCCTGCCCTCACCCCGCCGCCGGCGCCTGATCCAGTGCTTTGCGGCCATTGCGGTCGCACCGCCAGCAATGGGTTGGTGTGTATCGGTATGTGTGTGGCCGACTCCGGCTATTAGTGATGCCTCAGTTCCTGTGCAGCGCCAGGTTTCAGGCGGCTTTTGCGGTGCTGGCGATGGCGGCTTCACCGCTGGGTGCCGCAGAAGCCTTCGGCCGCTGGCAGCAGCGCCCGCGCCGCTGTGTGGTGGAGCAGGGTGTGGCCCCACGGCTGCGCTGCTACGAGCTGCAGCTCGATCAGCGCAGCCCGCAGGTGTTGCGCCTCAGCGTGCAGGCGGATGGCCCTGAGCGCGGTGAGGTGATTCAGCTCACGCTGGTCGGCTCCTTGGCTGAAGGCAGCGCACCCATGGGTTGCCGTGATGGCGCCTGCACCCTCAAGCAACCGCTCGCGCTGAGTCTGATCAGCCTCAGCCTGGTGCGTTTTGACGGGCGCGGCCTTGCTCAGAGCCTCCCCAGCACCTGGACGGTGCGCGGCGGCTGCCGCATCGATCGCTCAGAGCTCCGCTGTGAGGCTCAGAACGCTGAGCTCGCCGAAGCCGGTGCTCCCGGCTGGACGATCGAAGCTGAGCTGCGCTGAAACGCAGCTCTTGTGAGTTGGTTGATGAAGCGAGAGGCGGCACCCAGATTCGAACTGGGGGTAAAGGATTTGCAATCCTCTGCCTTACCACTTGGCCATGCCGCCGTGTGGGAGCAAACTCCCAGTGCGGATCGTATCAGTCACGGGATGCCTGGCCGTTTGCTGGTGCTGAGCAATGGCCATGGGGAGGACCTGATTGCCCTGCGGGTGTTGCAGGCACTGCATCGCCGCCGGCCGGAGTTGCAGATCGCTGTGCTGCCTCTTGTGGGGGAGGGCACGGCGTACGCGGCGGCCGAGGCGGCAGGGATGTTGCGGCGTATCGGGCCGCGTCGGCCCTTGCCCAGCGGTGGATTTAGCAATCAGAGTTTGCGCGGGCTGCTGGCCGATCTCTGGGCCGGGGTGCTGGTCTTGAGCTGGCGGCAGTGGCGTCTGGTGCGCCGCTGGGGGCGCAGCGGTGATCCCGTGCTGGCGGTGGGGGATCTGTTGCCGCTGCTGCTGGCCTGGTCCAGTGGTTCCTCCTATGGCTTCATCGGCACCCCGAAAAGTGACTACACCTGGGCCAGCGGCCCAGGTGATGCCGGGTTCGCCGGCCTGTATCACCGCTGTAAGGGCAGTGAGTGGGATCCGTGGGAGTGGACTCTGATGGCCCGACGCCGCTGCCGGTTGGTGGCGATGCGCGATGCACTCACCGCCCGTGGCCTGCGCCGCCATGGGGTGGCCGCCCTGGCCCCAGGCAACCCGATGATGGATGGGATGGTGGCCCAGGCGCTGCCGCGTGAGCTTCTGAAACGCCGGCGCTTGCTTCTGCTGGGAGGAAGCCGCATGCCGGAAGCACTGGGTAACTTGCGCAGGCTTCTGGAGGCGTTGGAGCGGCTGTCGGAGACTGAGCCCCTGCTGGTGCTGGCCCCCTGCGGGTCCAGGCCTGCTCCGCTCGAGTGGGAGCCCCTGCTTGTAGGCCTTGGCTACAGCTTGGTTCAGGTGCCCGCATCGCTGGAGGCAGCGGCGGCCTGGCAGCGTGGGGCGGTGTTGTTGGTGGTGGGCCCGGGGCGCTTTGCGGCCTGGGCCGGTCTCGCCGAAGTAGGGCTGGCGGCCGCTGGCACGGCTACTGAGCAGCTGGTTGGGCTGGGGGTGCCGGCCCTCTCGTTGCCCGGGCCTGGTCCGCAGTTCAAGCTCGGCTTTGCCGAACGTCAGAGCCGCTTGCTGGGGGGATCGGTGGCGGTGTGCCGCACGCCGGACCAGCTGGCGCACCGCTTGGCCGCGCTGCTGCAGGAGCCGGTCTTGCGCTCCGCGCTGGGGCACATCGGCCGGCGGCGCATGGGGCCACCGGGAGGCGGCGAAGCTTTGGCGCGCTTGATTGAACAGCGGCTGCTGCTGACGGCCGCGGGCCAGGCGGGATGATGGCTTAACGCCTTCTGCAGCCCGCATGGCAGCTCCCCAGGACAAGGACTACGTGACTGCGTGTGGCCGCCTTGCAACGGCCTTGAGCATCAGCATCGCGGCAGCGCGGCGCAAGGTGGACCTGGTGGCCTCCCGCGAGGGTGTGCGCGATAGCGCCGGCCGTTTGTTGATTGCCCAGCGGCTGCTGCTGGAGAGCCAGGGCGTGGGTGAGGAATCGCGCCAGCTGCTGGATGTGCTCTTGGAAGCGGTTGCTGAAGAAGCCAACTACCTCGGCGACGACTGACTGATCTTCAGCTGCGTCAGCTGCGGTGCTCGAAGATGGATCCGAAACGACCGCGATCGAGCTCCGAAATCACCGGAATGCAGGCGAAGCTGCGCTCGGCTAGCTCCAGCCTCTCCTCGCGCACCAGCATCTGAATCAGTCGCTCGCGGGCTGGCAGGAGATAACGCACATCGTTGGCTGCATACGCCAGCTGGACCTCGCTGAGTTCCTCCACGCGGCCCCAATCGCTGCTCTGGGCTCCTTTGTCGAGCTCAACGCCGCAGAGTTCGGTGACCAGATCTTTGAGGCCGTGGCGGTTGGTGTAGGTGCGGGCTAGGCGGCTGGCCACCTTGGTGCAGAACAGCGGGTTCACCGCGATGCCGAGGCCCTCCCCCAGAGCGGCTACATCAAAACGAGCGAAGTGGAACACCTTCACGATCTCGCGGTGCTCCATCAGCTGCTTGAGCAGTGGGGCCTCGCTCTGGCCGCGCTGGATCCGGATGCAGCACACGTTGTCGTGGTCATCGCTGATCTGAACCAGGCAGAGGCGGTCGCGGCCGTGCACCAGCCCCATGGCCTCGGTGTCCACCGCCAGGGCGCTGGAGCGGCCTAGTAGCTCGTGCCACTCCGCGGAGAGATCGCCGTCGAGCACGGCAAAGCGAGCCGGGCTGGAGCCGGCTGCAGGCACCTGGGGGGTGTTGGAGGGGGTGGTGGTCAAGGGGAAGGGCGGAGCTGGCGCCATCGTCGCGGACCGGCTGCCGGAGAACCCCAAAACCCAAGATCATCTTTCGCTCTTGAAAATCGAAATGAGACTGCGCTAGCAGGTGGGTAGCGCCTGGTGTTTTCCGTGATGCGATCCCCTCGCCCCTCGGGCCCGTCTGGATTGGCGGCTATCTGCGCGTTCTTTGAGCAGCCCCCAATTCAGCATCTGGGGCTAGAGCTGGCCGTCTGCTGGATTCTCGAGCGCCTACTCGTGCATGACAGCTACCCCACGGCGCTGATGCATGACCTCAGCGATGCCCATCCCAAGCTGCGGCTCTCCGAAACGGTGCTGCAGCAGGCCATCCATTTCCTCGACCACGAGGGAGCCATCAGTAGCTACTCCCAGAGGTGCCCTAGTCGCGGGCGACCACGGCGCATGCTTCATCTGCTGGACGACCACCGCGGAGACGCTCAGGCCCTGATGCCGCCGTGGCAGCACTGGCTCGAGGAGAATGAAGGGCCATCGCACAGCAGCGCTCATGCCTCCGGCCCTGGGTTCAACCCTGCTGCTCACCCTGCTCCTGGCTGTCGGCCTGGTGTTCTTCCTGCGGGCTGCCAGTAAAGACCGCACCACTGTGGTGGAGGTGCGCTCCTCCCGGCCACCCCTTGAGGTGCTGCCCGTGATGGCTGACTGGCTGCAGCAACGAGGTTGGTTGGCGGAGGAGAGCAACCCCGAGCGCCGCCTGCTCCGTTTCCGCGGGCAGGTGCAGGCCAGTCGAGGGCTGGCGGTGCTGCTGTCGCTGCTGGGGGCTGTGGGTTCTGGCTGTTTGGGCCTGGTGCTGCGCCAGCTGTTGCCGCAGCTGCACTGGTGGCCGTTGTTGTTGATCGGCCTGGGCCCGCTGGCCGGCGTGATCTACCGCCGCCGGGCCGCCCGTGCTGAAGCCGTGGAGCTGCGCCTGATCAGCCACGATCAGGCCACCGGCAGTGCCCTGCGGCTGCGGGCCCATCGCGATGAGCTGATTGCGCTGGAGCAAGAACTGGGGCCGCGGCTGGGGTTGTTCAGCGATGGTGATCTACTTAAGTCTCCGATCTGAGCCAAAGTGGTTGCTTAAGGCTCCGCTTTCAACCATGGCCTCTGTGCCTGGCGTTCGTCGCAGTGTGTTGCTGGTCGCACTCCTGCTGGCCACGGTGGGCATGGCCGCTGCAGCCCAGGCGCCGGCGCTGCGCAGCGGCAGCACTGATCCGCTCACAGGGGTGCGCAGCGGCCTGCAGCGCGATTGGGTAGGTCTGCGGTCCGTGCCGCGCGATGTGGCGATTCTGGTGCTGGCTGGCCATGCCGATTCGCAGGGCATTGCTGGTGCCGGCACCTCGGGTGCGGCGGTGGATCTGCAAGGGGCGGCGCCGATGCAGCGCGGCATCCGCGACGAGCTCTACTGGAACCTGGAGGTGGCGCGCCGGGTGGTGGCCCTGGGCCAGCAGCGCGGCCTCAACATCCGCTTCTACGACCCGCTCCAGCGCACCATTCGCAACGGCGACGATCCCCGCACCAACTGGAGTGTGGGCAAACAACACGCGGCAGCTGGGGGCTACGCCGTGGAGATTCACTTCGATGCCTATGGGCCCGATGGGGTGGGCTCTGGGGTCATCCCGGCTCTGCACCGACCGCTCAGCCGGATCGATGAAAGCCTGGCGCAGGCCTTTGGCGGCTTCCCGAGGCACTTCCGCGGTGGCCTCGGTGGACCTCGCCGTGGCATCACCCTGCTGGAGATCGGCAAGCTGGAGGACCCACTGGAGCGGGCCCTGCGCAATCCAGCCAGCCGTGAGCAGGCTCTGGCGGCGATCACCCAGCGCGTAGTGAATGCCTTGGAGCTGGGGGTTGGCGAGCAGCCCGCCTCAGTTCACAGCCCCGTGGGGCTGGCAGCGGGGGATCAGTGAGTCGTCGCCCAGCCAGTCCTGCGGCCTGGTGAACAGCTCGGTGAGCAGCGCTTCACGGCTGCCGGCCTCGGGCTGGTAGCCATATTCCCAGCGCACCAACGGCGGTAGCGACATCAAAATCGATTCGGTGCGGCCGTTGGTCTGCAGGCCGAAGATCGTGCCCCTGTCGAACACCAGGTTGAACTCCACGTAGCGGCCGCGGCGATACAGCTGGAACTGGCGCTCCCGTTCGCCGTAGGGAGTGTGCTGGCGTTTCTCGGCGATCGGCACATAGCTCGGCAGGAAGGCGTTGCCGCAGGCGCTGGCCAGAGCAAACAGCTGCTCCCAGCTCTGGGGCTGCGCGCCCACCCGCTGGCCGGCCGCAGCAGCAGGGCCCGTGGGGGTCTGGCCTTTGTAAAGCACGCCGCGTGGGTCTTGGTAGTCGTAAAAGATGCCACCAACGCCGCGGGTTTCATCGCGGTGCTTCAAATAAAAGTATTCGTCACACCAGGGCTTGAACACCTCATAGAAGGCGGGGTTCACACTGTCGCAAGCGCCCTTGAGGGTGCTGTGGAAGTGCTTGGCGTCGTCTAAGAACGGGTAGTAGGGCGTGAGGTCGGCGCCGCCGCCGAACCACCACACCGGGCCTGCCTCGAAGTAGCGGTAGTTGAGGTGAACGGTGGGGATATAAGGGTTGCGGGGGTGCAACACCATTGAGGTGCCGGTGGCGAACCAGCGGTGGCCCTTGGCTTCCGGGCGCTGGCTGAGGATCGAGGGAGGCAGCTCATGACCTTCCACCTCCGAGAAATTCACACCGCCCTGCTCGAACACGCGGCCGCCTTTCATCACACGTGAGCGGCCACCGCCGCCCTCTGGCCGCACCCAGCTCTCTTCCGCGAAGCGGCCGGTGCCATCCAGCTGCTCGAGGCCGGCACAGATTGAATCCTGAAGGCCCATCAGCAGGGCTTTGGCCCGCTGCCGAGAGTCGCTCGGCGGTGTCTCCAAGGCGGGCACGGCTGCGGGGGCGCTGCCCAGCTTGGTCTTGGCTCGCGACAGCAGGCCCTTCAGCATCAGTGCAACCGCCCGGTGGGGCTTTGGCAAACCGCATCACCTTTTCAGCTCAACCCACCGCCGCACAAGCTTTCGAGAGCCTTCGTGATCACGATGGCGCCATAACGGTGCCGGGCTGGAAAGCTGCACGGCCACCGCTTCTAGGATCCAGTTCCCTTCCAGCAGCCCGATGGCCAGCGCAGATCAGGCCCTTACGCAGGCCCTCGCCGCCCTCGAGCCCCTCACCGATGCCGGCAGCGGCCGCAGCTTGCTGGAGCTGGAGTGGATTCAGCAGGTGCGGGTGCAGAGCAATCGAGTGGTCTTCCGTCTGGCTTTGCCGGGCTATGCCAATGCCCAGCGCGAACGCATTGCGGCCGATGCTCGCGGTGCCCTGCTGCAGCTTGGCGGCATTGAAGATGTGCAGATCGAGCTGGCCCCGCCCCCTGCTCCAGCGGCTGGCCACCAGCAGGCCCCGATTGGCGCCGCGGGCCATGGCGGCGGCGGCCCTGAGCGTCAGCCAATCCCGGGGGTGAAGCATGTGATTGCCGTGAGCAGCGGCAAGGGTGGTGTGGGCAAGAGCACCGTGGCCGTGAACCTGGCCTGCGCTTTGGCGGCCTCTGGTTTGAAGGTGGGATTGCTGGATGCCGATATCTACGGCCCCAATGCCCCCACCATGCTCGGTGTGGCGGATCAAACGCCCAAGGTGCAGGGCAGCGGCAACACCCAGGTGCTCACACCCCTGGAGAGCTGCGGCATCGCCATGGTGTCGATGGGGCTGCTGATCGATGCCGATCAGCCCGTGATCTGGCGTGGGCCGATGCTCAACGGCATCATTCGCCAGTTCCTCTATCAGGTGGCGTGGGGTGAGCGCGACGTGCTCGTGGTGGATCTGCCCCCCGGCACCGGCGATGCCCAGCTCAGCCTGGCCCAAGCGGTGCCGATGGCGGGCGTGATCATCGTTACCACCCCTCAGATGGTGTCGTTGCAGGATGCGCGACGCGGTTTGGCGATGTTCCAGCAGCTGGGGGTGCCGGTGCTGGGCGTGGTCGAGAACATGACGGCCTTTATCCCACCCGATGCGCCCGACAAGCGCTACGAGCTGTTCGGCTCAGGCGGTGGAGCCCAATTGGCACAAGAAAGTGAGGTGCCCCTGCTGGCCCAGCTGCCGATGGAGCTGGCAGTGGTGCAGGGCGGCGATGCTGGCCGCCCTGCGGTGTTGAGTGCACCTGAGTCGGCCACTGCCCAGGCCTTCCGCACCCTCGCGGCCCAGCTGCCGCTGGCGGCTGCCGCATGACCCTTCTGGGGCTCTGGGGTCGGCGCCGCAGCGCCCTTTTCGCTGCTGGCGCTTCGCGTCGGCGCCGCTGGGTGGATCGCGTCGACAAGCTGCTCTGGTGGATTCCGCTGGCAATGATCTTCGTGTCGGGGATCCTGATTGCCAGCACCCAGCGCCAGGCCGACTACGCCGATTGGTACCAGCACTGGGTGACCGCTGCGGTGGGTCTGGTGGTGGCCCTGGTGATCGCCCGCATTCCGGTGGAGAGCATTACCCGCTGGCCTTGGCTGATTTATGGGGTGACCGTGGCCAGCTTGATCGCCGTGCGGGTGATTGGTGTGAGCGCCCTTGGGGCCCAGAGCTGGATCAACATCGCCGGCTTCAACGTGCAGCCCTCGGAATTCGCCAAGGTGGGCGCGATCCTGCTGTTGGCGCGAATGCTGGCGCGCCATCCGGTGGAGCGGCCGGTGGATCTGCTGCGGCCGGTGGCGCTCATCAGCTTTCCCTGGCTCTTGGTGCTGCTGCAGCCCGATCTAGGCACCTCCCTGGTGTTCGGTGCGGTTCTGCTGGTGATGATGTTTTGGTCGGGTATGCCCGGCAGCTGGGTGGTGCTGTTTCTATCGCCGGTGATCACAGCGATCGTGGCGGGAGTGTTCCCCTGGTTGCTGCTGGGCTGGATCCCGGCGATGGGCCTGCTGGCTTGGAAGAGCCTGCCCTGGAAACGCATCGGCCTGGCCCTGGTGCTCATGGTGCAGGGAGCTTTTGCGGTGGCGACCCCCTGGCTGTGGAACAACTTCCTGCAGCCTCATCAGCGCGACCGTCTCACTCTCTTTCTTGACCCCAACAAAGATCCCCTTGGCGGCGGCTATCACCTGCTGCAAAGCACGGTGGGCATCGGCTCTGGTGGCTGGTTCGGCACCGGGCTCCTGCAGGGTCATCTCACCCTGCTTCGCTTTATCCCCGAGCAGCACACCGATTTCATCTTCAGTGCCCTGGGGGAGGAGATGGGTTTTCTGGGTTCAGCCCTAGCCGTGATTGGCTTTGTGTTTTGGATCTGGCGCCTGCTGCAGATCGCCGGCAAGGCTCGCAGTGATGTGGAGTCGCTGGTGGTGGTGGGCGTGGGAGCGATGGTGATGTTTCAGGTGGTGGTGAACATCAACATGACCATCGGCCTTGGTCCGATCACCGGCATCCCTCTGCCCTGGCTCAGTTATGGCCGCTCGGCGATGTTGGTGAACTTCATTGCCCTAGGCCTTTGCGCCTCGGTGGCGCGCCGTGGTGGCCAAGGGACGGCCCGCTGGTGAGCGATCTGCCGTGCGCGAGCCTCGAGCAGCTGCGGGAGCAGCTGGCGCAGGGTGTGCCGGCGGGCCGCAGCGACGACGACAGCGTGCGTCGTCAATGGTGGGCCGCACTGGCGACGCTCCAGGAGGATTTCCTCCTGCCTTGCGGCGCTCAGCCGGGGGTGTGGCTGGCGGCCCCGTTGCCGGCGCTTTACGAGCCGCCGTTGCTCCAGCAGCTCCAGGGCTGGGTGTGGGCACCGGCGCAGCTGGGGGATCTGCTGCAAGTGAGTTCGCCGCTGCTGCCGCCGGGGGTGACTGCCGGGGCGGCGGCAACCGGTGGTTTTCAGCGCCTGCCACTGCTGGAAGGTGAT
The DNA here is from genome assembly GCF_018502385.1 of Synechococcus sp. LA31. Taxonomy (NCBI): domain Bacteria; kingdom Bacillati; phylum Cyanobacteriota; class Cyanophyceae; order Synechococcales; family Synechococcaceae; genus Synechococcus; species Synechococcus sp. LA31. Next base: position 1,753,995 of record NZ_CP075523.1, on the reverse strand, counting down.
GGCACTGATCCGCTGCTGCTGGTGATCACCCCGAGATTGCAGGTGGCGATGGCCTTGCTGGGAGGGCCAGCCCAGCGGCGGCTCGTGGTGCGCTTCGATCCGCCCACCCTCTCGGCCGCCTTGAGCTCGCTGGATGAGCGCCTCCAGCGCAGTGATCATGAGCAGGGGCAGCGCTTGCGCCAGGCCATCCAGGCTCTCGGTCCCTTGCAGAGCGATGAGCAGCTGGCCCAGCGTTTCTGGCCGCGACTTGCGGAGCGCCTCGCGGCGATGGCGCCCAGCCTCACTCTGCAGCCTCTCGTGCATCGCAGTGCATCCCCATCCCCCAGCCCCAGCAGCGAGCTGGCCCTGCTGGAGGCCCTCACACACGAGGTGCGGACACCCCTTGCCACGATCCGCACGCTCATCCGATCGCTGCTTCGCCGCAGCGATTTACCGGAGCTGGTGCGTCAGAGGCTGAGGCAGATCGATGGTGAATGCAGCGAGCAGATCGATCGCTTCGGTCTGATCTTTCTGGCGGCGGAGTTGCAGCGCCAGCCCCTCAGCGATGCCCAGGCCCTGGCCCGCACTGATCTGGCTCAGCTCCTGCAGCAGCTCGAGCCGGTATGGCGGCAGCAGCTGCTGCGCCGCAGCCTGGTTCTTGAGCTCAATTGCAGCCCCGATCTGCCGCTTGTGCTCAGTGATCCGGCTCGGCTGGAAACGGTGCTGGGGGGATTGGTGGATCGCTTCAGCCGTGGCCTGCCGGCCGGCGCTGCGGTGCAGCTCAGCCTGAGGCCCGCCGGTGCCCGCTTAAAGCTGCGCTTCAGCGCCACTGAAACGGTGCTGGCCGAGTCGGCGGCAGCGGGTGGTGTGGAGCGGGTTGGTCCGGTGCTCAGCTGGAATCCAGGTACAGGCAGCCTCCAGCTGAGCCGTCAAGCCACCCAGCGCCTCTTTCACAGCCTTGGGGGGCGCTTGGCGGAGCGGGCGGGCAACGATCTCACAGTGTTTTTCCCCGTGGCGCCGAACTAAATCCGGCCGTTTGTTGACGGGTGTGAAGACCCTGCCGCCACTGGCAGTTAGCCCCAAAACACGGTGCTAGCTTCCGAGTGAAACGGTCTGCGGTCCGCCGACTCCCCTCTCCGGAACAGCCATGGCATTGAGTGGTCAACTCCCGAAGTACATCGGCAGCACGGGCGGTCTGCTCAACGCCGCTGAAACTGAAGAGAAGTACGCCATCACCTGGACCAGCAGCAAGGAGCAGGCGTTTGAGCTGCCCACCGGTGGTGCTGCCCACATGAATGAGGGCGAGAACCTTATGTATTTCGCCCGTAAGGAGCAGTGCCTGGCTCTCGGTACCCAGCTGCGCACCAAGTTCAAGCCCCGCATCGAGGATTACAAGATCTACCGGATCTTCCCCGGTGGCGATACGGAGTTCCTGCACCCCAAAGATGGTGTGTTCCCCGAGAAAGTGAATGAGGGCCGTCAGATGGTGGGTCACAACGCCCGCCGCATTGGCCAGAACGGCAACCCAGCCAGCATCAAGTTCACCGGTAAGAACACCTTCGACGCCTGATTGCTGCATGCTCTGCCCCGCAGCCTGATGCGGGGCGGCCAACCTCTATAAAGGCGGGGCCAGGCGCCCCATTTTTTTTGCCTGCACGCCCCTCGTGATGCCATCTCCCGACCGTGCCACTGTTCTGGCCCAGGCTGAGGCGGGCAACAGCTACATCCCGATCTGGCGCACCTGGCCTGCTGATCTGGAAACGCCGCTCACCACCTGGCTGAAGGTGGGCGCCGACAGCGAACACGGGGTGCTGCTGGAGTCGGTGGAGGGCGGCGAGCGCATTGGCCGCTGGAGCTTTGTGGTGAGTGATCCGCTCTGGACCCTCACCGTGCGTGGCGATCAGGCGGAACAATGCTGGCGTGATGGCCGCCGTCACAGCCTTCAGGGCAACCCTTTTGACCTGCTGCGGGACGCTCTCCAGCCCTACACCCCTTCATCGATTCCCGGCCTGCCGCCGGTGGGGCAGCTGTTTGGTTTCTGGGGCTACGAGCTGATCCGTTGGATCGAGCCCAGCGTGCCCGTGCATTCCACCGATGCAGCGGGCCCCCCGGATGGCTGCTGGATGCTGGCCGACAGCCTGCTGGTGTTTGACCAGGTGAAGCGGCAGATCACAGCGGTGGCCTACGCCGATTGCAGCAGCGGTGGGGATCCGGCTGCGGCTTACACCGCTGCTGTGCAGCGGCTCGATCGACTGGAGCAGCGCATGCACGCGCCTCTGTCACCGGGGCTCACCCCGCTCGATTGGTGTGAATCGCCAACGGCCGATCTCCCCACCACCAGCAACCGCAGTCGTGACGACTTTGAGGCCGCTGTGCTCACGGCCAAAGAACACATCGCGGCGGGTGATGTGTTCCAGCTGGTGATCAGCCAGCGGTTGGAAACCAAGGTGCAGCGTGAGCCCTTCGAGCTCTACCGAAGCCTGCGCATGGTGAATCCATCGCCCTACATGGCCTTCTTTAACTTCGGTGGCTGGCACTTGATCGGCTCCAGTCCGGAGGTCATGGTGAAGGCGGAACCAATGGCCGATGGCAGTGGCCGGGTGAAGGCATCGCTGCGCCCCATTGCCGGTACCCGCCATCGCGGCGCCAATGAAGCTGAAGACAAGGCGCTGGAGGCAGATCTGCTGGCGGATCCGAAGGAGCGTGCTGAGCACGTGATGCTGGTGGATCTGGGCCGCAACGACCTGGGTCGGGTGTGCCTGCCCGGCAGCGTGCGTGTGAGCGAGCTGATGGTGATCGAGCGCTACTCCCACGTGATGCACATCGTGAGCGAGGTGGAAGGGCTGCTCGATCCCGCACGTGATGTGTGGGATCTGCTGATGGCCTCTTTCCCCGCCGGCACGGTGAGCGGTGCGCCCAAGATCCGCGCCATGCAGCTGATTCATGCCCTGGAGCCCGGTGCTCGCGGGCCCTATTCAGGTGTCTATGGCGCGATGGATCTCAGCGGCGCCTTGAATACCGCCATCACGATCCGCACGATGGTGGTGCTGCCGGCCGCCGAGGGGGGCTGGCGGGTGCAGGTGCAGGCTGGAGCTGGTTTGGTCGCCGATTCGGTGCCTGCTTCGGAATTCCAAGAAACCCTCAACAAGGCTCGCGGCATGCTGAAGGCCCTGGCCTGCCTGGCATGAGGCACCCCCTGATGCTCAAGGGATTCGAGGTGGAGCTCTACACGGGCCGCCCCGATGGCACGGTGGTGGGATGCTCCGCCGAAGCCGCTGCGGCGTTGCGGGGCTTTGTCACCGAGCCTGACTGCCGCAATCTCGAATACATCACTGCACCGGCCGCTTCGTACCGCGAACAGCTTGAGCTGCTGCTGGAGCCCCGCCGCCGGCTGCGCGCCTGGTTGGCGGGTCGCGGTCTCACCCTGTTGCCCGGCAGCACCCTCAGCACGGGTGACAGCCATCGCTTTGAGCGTTCCAACCCCGACAACCCGTATCACGGCTACATCGAAGCCACCTACGGCACCCAGGTGGTAACCGCCAGCGTGCACATCAACCTGGGCATCACCGATATGGATGCCCTGTTCGCGGCCTGCAGGCTGGTGCGTTGTGAAGCGGCTTTGCTGCTGGCCCTCAGCGCCAGCTCGCCGTTCCTCGATGGCGAGGCCACCGGGGCCCATTCCCAGCGCTGGCTGCAGTTCCCGCTCACGCCGGCTGCCGTGCCCCTGTTTGAGAGCCACGGCCACTACATCAGCTGGGTCGAAGAGCAGCTCCAGTTGGGCACGATGCAAAACGTGCGCCACCTGTGGACTTCCGTGCGGCCCAATGGCGACCATCGCCCTCACGATCTCAACCGCCTCGAGATCCGCATCTGTGATCTGATCACCGATCCGTTGCTTCTGCTCGCGGTGACGGCTTTCGCCGAGTTGCGTCTTCAGCAATTGCTGCGTGATCCAGATGCGCATGACCCTCTGCGGGCCAGTGCCCTCAGCCTGGTGCAGCTGGCTGAGCTGGCTGACGCCAACGACCGCGCCGCGGCCCGCAGCAGCCTCGATGCGGAACTGCGGCACTGGCGCAGCGGTCAACCGGTGTTGGCTCGCGATTGGCTGGAGGCAGAGCTGGAGACCCTCGCGCCCCTGGCTCAAGAGCTGCAACTCGCTGATTGGCTTGCGCCGTTGCAGGCAGTGCTAGCCAATGGCAATCAGGCGCAGCAGTGGTTGATCGCCCATGCCGCTGGCACGGCTGTGGCGCCTCTGATCGCGGCTGGGGCCAGCGCGATGCAGCAGAGCGAAACCGAGCTCATGGCCTTGCTTGCAACAGACGGGGCGCCCGCTTTGGGATGATCATGGCTCGCACTTCTGCCTCGTTCAGCTCCATGGGGCTCACCCTCGCCGCCAACGAAGCCTCTGCTGTCGCGGTTGAGCCCCGAGTCACCCGTTTGCTGGATGAGCGCCTCGAGCTGGTGGAAGACCTCTGGCAGACGGTGCTGCGTAGTGAATGCCCGCCCCAGCAAGCGGAGCGGTTGCTGCGGATGAAGGAGCTCAGCGCAGCTGTGGAGGCCGGTGCTGCAGAGCAAGCCACCGCCGAGATCGTGCAACTGATCCGCGGCATGGATCTGGCCGAGGCGATCGCCGCGGCTCGAGCCTTCTCCCTGTATTTCCAGCTGGTCAACATCCTCGAGCAGCACATTGAGGAAGACAGCTATCTCGCCAGCCTCCGGGCCCACCACGCGGATGATCTCAACGATCCCTTCGTGCCGCCGCTGGCCAGCCAGACCGAGCCGGCCACATTCCGCGAGTTGTTCACGCGGTTGCGGGCCCTCGGGGTTCCGCCTGCTCAGATCGAGCAGCTGCTGCTGGAGCTCGATATCCGGCTGGTGTTCACAGCCCATCCCACCGAGATTGTGCGCCATACCGTGCGCCACAAGCAGCGGCGGGTGGCGGCGCTGATTCAGCAGCTGCAGCAGAGCCAGCCCACCAACCTCAACGACCATCAGAACCTGCGCCTTCAGCTCGAGGAAGAGATCCGGCTGTGGTGGCGCACCGATGAGCTGCACCAGTTCAAGCCCTCGGTGCTGGATGAGGTGGATTACGCCCTCCACTATTTCCAACAGGTGCTGTTCGGCGCCATGCCTCAGCTGCGCCAGCGCATCCGCAATGCGCTGACATCCAGCTACCCGGATGTCACGCCTCCGAGTGATGCCTTCTGCACCTTCGGTTCCTGGGTGGGGTCCGATCGTGATGGCAATCCTTCAGTCACCCCTGACATCACGTGGCGAACTGCTTGCTATCAGCGCCAGTTGATGCTTGAGCGCTACGTAGCCGCTGTTGGCGATCTACGCGATCAGCTCAGCATCTCGATGCAGTGGAGCCAGGTGAGTGCGCCGCTGCTGGAATCGCTGGAGATGGATCGCCTGCGCTTTCCCGAGATCTACGAGGAGCGCGCCGCCCGCTACCGCCTTGAGCCCTACCGCCTCAAGCTCAGCTACGTGCTCGAGCGCCTGCGGCTCACCCATCAACGCAACCAGCAGCTGGCCAGTGCTGGTTGGGAAGCACCCGGTGAAGTTCGTCCCCCTCTGCCGGAATTCGGGCAGGGCGCTCTGGCAGCAGCACCGGCACCCGAGCTGCACTACGCCACGGTGACCGAGTTCCGCAACGATCTCGAGCTGATCAACGACAGCCTCCAGGGCACCGGCCTGAGCTGTGAGCCCCTTGACAACCTGATCGCCCAGGTTCACACCTTCGCCTTCTGCCTGGCCAGCCTCGATATCCGCCAGGAGAGCACCCGCCACAGCGATGCCCTCGATGAGCTCAGTCGCTACCTGCAGCTACCAGTGCCCTACGGCGAGATGGAGGAGGCGCAGAAGGTGGAGTGGCTTCTGACTGAGCTGCAGACCCGCCGGCCCCTGATTCCGCCCGCTGTGCAGTGGAGCCCGACCACGGCGGAAACCTTCGATGTGCTGCGGGTGGTGCACCGGTTGCAGCAGGAATTCGGCGGTCGCATCTGCCGCACCTATGTGATTTCGATGAGTCACACGGTCTCCGACCTGTTGGAGGTGCTGTTGCTGGCTAAGGAAGCGGGCCTCGTGGATCCGATGGCACAGCGCTCAGATCTGCTGGTGGTGCCGCTGTTCGAAACGGTGGAAGACCTCAAGGCTGCTCCCGCTGTGATGGAGCGCCTGTTCAGCGATCCCTTCTACCGCCAGCTCATCGCCAGTACCAGTCCCACCGGGAAGCCTCTGCAGGAGCTCATGCTCGGTTATTCCGATAGCAACAAAGACTCTGGCTTTCTCTCCAGCAACTGGGAGATCCACCAGGCGCAGATCGCTTTGCAGCAGCTGGCCACCCGTCAGGGTGTGGCGCTGCGGATCTTCCATGGCCGCGGCGGCTCCGTGGGCCGTGGGGGCGGTCCTGCCTATCAGGCGATCCTGGCCCAGCCCAGCGGCACCCTCAACGGCCGCATCAAGATCACAGAGCAAGGTGAAGTACTGGCTTCGAAGTATTCCCTGCCGGAGCTGGCGCTTTACAACCTGGAAACCGTGTCCACCGCGGTGATCCAAAACAGCCTGATCACCAGCCACGTCGACGACACGCCCAATTGGAATGAGCTGATGACTCGGTTGGCGGCCTCCTCCCGCAGCCACTACCGCGCCTTGGTTCACGACAATCCGGATCTGGTGGCCTTCTTCCAGCAGTGCACGCCGATCGAAGAGATCAGCAAGCTGCAGATCTCCAGCCGCCCGGCTCGCCGCAAGAGCGGTGCCAAGGATCTCTCCAGCCTGCGTGCCATCCCCTGGGTGTTCGGCTGGACCCAGAGCCGCTTCCTGCTGCCGAGTTGGTTTGGGGTGGGCGCCGCACTGCAGGAAGAGCTCAACGGCGACCCCGGGCAGATCGAGCTGTTCCAGCAGCTTTATCAGCGCTGGCCATTCTTCCGCATGCTGATCTCCAAAGTGGAGATGACCCTCTCCAAAGTGGATCTGGATCTGGCGCATCACTACGTCAGTGCACTGGGTCGGCCAGAGCTGCGTGAGGCCTTCGAGCAGATTTTTGAGGTGATTGCGCGTGAGTTCGTGCTCACCCGCGACCTGGTGCTGGCGATCACCGGCCATCAACGCCTGCTCGATGGCGATCCAGCTCTGCAGCTCTCGGTGGAGTTGCGTAACCGCACGATCATTCCGCTGGGCTACCTGCAGGTGGCGCTGCTGCGTCGCCTGCGTGATCAGAACCGCCAGCCCCCGATGAGCGAAGCCGCCGCCAGCGACGACGGCCGCACCTACAGCCGCAGTGAACTGTTGCGTGGTGCCCTGCTCACCATCAATGGCATCGCCGCCGGCATGCGCAACACCGGCTGAGGGACGCTGTGCTCGATTCCCTGCTGATCCCCTTTCGATCCCAGCCCCAGGTGCCGGCCCTGCCCCCCGGCTATGGCCTCGCCAGCGATCTGGCACCCTCGGCTGAGGAGCTCAACGCCCTCCTGGTGGCCTGCGGCGATCCCGTCCGCCCGGTCGACCGTTTGGCGGCGGCCCTTCAGCGCAGTGCGTGGCAGTTAAGCCTGCGCAATCCCCATGGCGCGCTGGTGGGGTTTGTTCGCGTCACCAGCGATCTGGCTCTCAATGCCAACCTCTGGGACCTGAGCGTTAATCCTGCCGAGCCAGAGCAGGAGCAGCTGATGATCGTGTTGGTGCATAGCGCCCTCAGCCGGTTGCGGCGGGAGCTGCCCGGCTGCAGCATTTCAGTAGCCGCGGCGCCCATGGCTCAAGCAGCACTCAAGCGGCATGGCTTTGTGGTGGACCCGGGCGGCATCCGGGCGATGGGCCTGAGCCTCTGATCGGCGCTGGCGTTGCCACAAAAAAAGCCCTGCCGAAGCAGGGCTGGCCTGAGGGTTCGCCGCTCCTGGATCACGAGCATGGAGGGACTCGAACCCCCGACCCTCAGAACCGGAATCTGATGCTCTATCCAACTGAGCTACATGCCCTCGTGGGAGCAGCCCCTCAAGGGCCTTACCTTAGCTGTCAGAGCGCCCCAGACCCATTCGGCTGCATCGCCTGGAGCTGCGCCAGTTTCGCAACGTTGAGGCGCTGACCCTCAGCTTGGAGGCGCCGCGCCTGTTGGTGATCGGCCGCAATGGCGAGGGCAAATCCAACCTCCTGGAGGCGGTGGAGCTCCTGGGTAGCCTCCGCTCCCATCGCTGCAGCGCCGATCGCGATCTGATCCGCCGCGGTGAACGCCAGAGCCTCCTGGCAGCCGACTGCAGCGGCGGTGATCGCCTGGAGCTGGAGCTGCGCCGCCAGGGAGGTCGCCAGGCGCGTCGCAACGGCAAGCTGCTGGATCGTCAGCTCGATCTGATCGGGCCGCTGCGCTGCGTGGGCTTCAGCGCCCTCGACCTGGATCTGGTGCGAGGTGAGCCGGCTCTGCGCCGCCAGTGGCTGGATCGGGTCGTGTTGCAGCTTGAGCCGGTCTATGCCGAGCTGCTCAGCCGCTATGGCCGTTTGCTGCGTCAGCGCTCCCAACTGCTGCGCCGCGCTTTGGGGCAGGGCCAGATTGATGGCCTGCTGGAGGCGTTTGATCAGCAGATGGCCTTGATCGGCACCCGCTTGCATCGCCGCCGGTTGCGGGCGTTGGCGCGTCTACAACCTCTGGCAGCAGCCTGGCAGGAACGGCTCAGCGGTGGCCGCGAGCAGCTTCTGCTGCGTTATCAGCCAGGCAGCGTGCTCGAGGGTGAGGAGGCTGAAGCCCCCTGGCGAGATGCTCTGCTCGAGCAGCTGCATCGCCAGCGGCCCGAGGAGCTGCGCTTGGGCCAGTGCAGCGTTGGCCCGCACCGCGACGAGATAGCCCTGGAGCTGGGTGGCCAGCCCGCCCGCCGCTATGGCTCAGCCGGTCAGCAGCGCACCCTGGTGTTGGCTCTCAAGCTGGCGGAGCTGGAGCTGGTTCGGCAGTTGTGGGGTGAGCCGCCGCTGCTACTGCTCGACGACGTGTTGGCTGAGCTCGATCCCGGCCGGCAGCAGCTGTTGCTGGAGGCCGTGGGGGAGGGCCACCAGTGCCTCGTGAGCGCCACGCACCTCGGCGCCTTCAGCGGGGGCTGGCATCAGCGTTCGCAGGTGGTGACCGTTGAGGCCGGCACCCTGCTCCCCAGCCAGTAAGGTGATTTGCTGTTTTGCCTGGTTCTGATGACCCAAGCGGCCTGCCTCCACCCCAACCCGGGATGGACCGGAGCTACGAGCACCTTCTCCGCGAGCCCCCAATCACCCAGTGCCACCGACATGGTGGGTAAACACTGCATTCTCGAGCTTTATAACTGCGATCCCGCCAAGCTCGACGACGAGGCTTTCCTCAGGAACGCCATCACCACCGCTGCAAAGCGTGCTGGCGCCACTCTCCTGAATCTGATCACCCACCGGTTTGACCCCCAGGGTGTGACGGGGCTGGCTCTATTGGCCGAATCCCATATCTCCATCCACACGTGGCCTGAATCGGGCTATGCAGCTGTGGACGTGTTCACCTGTGGTGATCACACCATGCCGGAACGGGCCTGCATCGTGCTCAGCGAAGAGCTCGACGCCGGCAATTACAAGCTCAAGAGCTTCCGTCGTGAAACCCCTGGTTCCATTGCCGGCGCCCAGCGCGAACCAGCTCTAGCTGCCGCCTGACGCTTCCATGGCCCCACCGAAGCCCCTTCCTTGGACGGGGCTTTTTGATTGGCCTCGATGGCGTGAGTTGGCGGTCAGCCTGCCCCCGGGTCTGCCCGATCAAGCCTTCAGCTGGGTGATGGAGCGGTTGTGCGATCCGTTGATCCATGCGCTGCCTCATCCGTAGGCCTCAGCAGTTTCGTTGCAGCGGCCGGAAACACCATCACGGTGAGCATGGCCGCGGCCACCAAGAGGGTGGATTGGCTGGCTGAGAGCACTTGGCGCTGCAGACCAAGCATCGCAATGGCGACGACCAGTGGCAGTTGTGTGCCGCAATCGAGGGCGAGAGCCAGCCGGGCTCGCTGCGGCAGCCAAGGCCGCTGCAGCCACCACATGGGCCCTCCGCGGACCAACAGCATCAGCAGAGCGACCACTGGGATCCAGGCAATGGCCAGGGGATCCCTCGCCAGGGCGCTGAAATCCAGGCGCATGCCGGAGTTGATAAAGAACAGTGGGATCAGAAAGCCGCTGCCCAAGCCATCGAGGCGATCAGCCAGGGCTTGTCGATGGTGGTCGCTCGTGCCGAAGCGCAGCAGTACGCCGGTGACCAATGCCCCTAGTACCAGGTTGATCTGCACCAGGTTGCCGATGACCACCATTAACACCAGCAGCCCCATCACCAGCCGGATCGGTAGTTGGGCGGAGTCGTGCATGCGGCGCTCCAGCAACCGCTCCCACCGGTGCCGGTGGCGGATCGCGAGCCAAAGCAGGAGTGCGCAAAACCCACTGAAACCAAGGATGGCCAGCACCTGATCCGCAAGGCGATCAGCCCTGGCTACCACCAGGCTGAGCAGCAGGGTGGGCATGACTTCTCCGAAGCCTGCCGCTACCACCAGAGCCTGGTCATAGCCAGCGGGTAGGGATCCGCGGTCGCGTAGCAGTGGCTGCACCACTCCCAAGGCGGTGGTGCTCAGCGCCAGCGCCACCCAGATCCAGGCAGTGGCTGTAAAGGCCCCCGCCAGCATCAGCACACCCGCCGCCACCAGAGCCAAAACGGCGGAGGTCAACCAGCCCTTCCAGGCGAGGCGAAGGGCGCGTCCGCGCACCATCTCCGGCTCCACTTCAAAGCCCGCCCGCAGAAACAGCACCGCCATGCCCAGCGTGGAGAACATGGAGATCGCCGGCCCATTGCTGTCGAGGTGGAGGCCATGGGGGCCGATGGCGATGCCGAGCAGCAACTCCAGCACCGGTGCTGGCAGGGCGAGCCAGGGCAAGAGGCAAGGGAGCCAGGCCGCCAGGGCAACAGCCACGAACAACGTGGCGATCTGCACCTCGTGGCCCTGCATCTCAGGGCTGCGGCAGGGCTCGGTTGAGCTTGCCGCTCACCAGACCCTCGAGATCCACACTCACAGCTGTGAAACCCAGCTCCAGAAAGGCAGTCACCAGCGCTGGCCGCAGCGGTGCTTCCAGCAGGGTCGACAGCTGATCGGGCGGCAATTCGATCCGGGCGGCTTCGCCTTGGCTGCGCACCCGCAGCTCTGCAAAGCCGCGTTCGCGTAGCCAGGCTTCGGCGAGGGCGACTCGCTGCAAGCGTTCGGCGTTGATCGCTTCGCCGTAGGGGAAGCGTGAGGCCAGGCACGGCTGCGCCGGCTTGTCCCACCAGGGGAAGCCCAGGGCCTTGGAGATGGCGCGCACCCCCGCTTTGCTGATCCCTAGCTCCGCCAGGGGAGAGATCACGCCGCGCTCCTGGGCAGCGCGTATGCCGGGTCGGTGATCGCCTAGGTCGTCGTGGTTGACCCCATCGAGCACCACGGCAGCCTCGAATCCTTCAGCGGCATCGGCAGCGGCATCGCGCATCTGGGCGAGCAGGGTGTGGAGTTCTCGTTTACAGGCGTAGCAACGATCGGCGGGATTGCTGCTGTACGCCGGATCCTTGAGTTCGGCAGTGGCGATTTCCCGGTGTGCGATGCCCATCCACCGGGCCTGCAGCTGGGCCTCCTCCCGTAGATGGGGCGCCAGGGCCGGCGAGACCCCCGTCACCGCCAGGGCGCGCTCGCCCAATTGTTCTGCTGCGATCGCCGCCACCAGGGCGCTGTCCACGCCGCCGGAATAGGCCACCACTGCAGCGGGTTGACGGGCGATGTTGGCGCGCAGCTGAGCCAGGGCCTGCTGCCAGGCGGGCGTGAGCCCGTCCACGGTGGGGTGCTGTGCCGGCATCAGTGCTGCAAACCGGTGGTGATGGCTCTCCAGAAGCCGTCGTTAGAGTCCGACGGTAAGTGGCTTGGCCATGGCCCCGCAGGCAACTTCCGCCACCACAACCAGCCGCGGCACCGGGCGCGGCATCGGCATTCGCACCGCTGCCGGCAGCAGCGAACGCAGCCATGGTCAGCTGCACGTTTACGACGGTGACGGCAAGGGCAAAAGCCAAGCTGCGCTTGGCGTGGTGTTGCGCACCATCGGCTTGGGCATCTGCGAGCAGAAGCAAACGCGCGTGCTGCTGCTGCGCTTCCTCAAGGGGCCCGGCCGTGCTTATGACGAAGACGCCGCGATTGAGGCTCTGCAGCAGGGTTTCCCCCATCTGATCGATCAGGTGCGCACCGGCCGTGGGGAGTTTTTCGGGGCCGAGGATGTCACCCGCGTTGACATTCAGGAGGCCCAGCGCGGCTGGACGATTGCCAAGGGTGCGATTGCGAGCGATCTCTATTCGGTGGTAGTGCTCGATGAGCTCAACCCTGTGCTGGATCTCGGCCTGCTCGATCCAGAAGAAGTGGTGCGCACCCTGGCGGCCAAACCTGCCGGGATGGAAGTGATCGTGACCGGCCGGGGCGCTCCGCGCTCGCTGGTGAACATCGCTGACCTTCACTCGGAGATGCGCGCCCACCGCCGCCAAGACACCCCGCAGCAGGATCTCAATGGTGAGGTGTTAACACCTGCCGGTATCGACGGTATCGAGGTGTACACCGGCGAAGGCAAGGGCAAATCCACCAGCGCCCTGGGCAAGGCCCTGCAGGCCATCGGCCGCGGCATTTCTCAAGACAAGAGTCACCGGGTGTTGATCCTCCAGTGGCTGAAGGGCGGCAGTGGTTACACCGAAGATGCCGCCATTGCTGCCCTGCGCGAGAGCTATCCCCACTTGGTGGATCACCTGCGCTCGGGCCGTGATGCCATCGTCTGGCGCGGCCAGCAGCAGCCGATCGATTACGTGGAAGCCGAGCGGGCCTGGGAGATCGCCAGAGCTGCGATCTCCAGCGGTCTCTACAAGACCGTGATCCTCGATGAGATCAACCCCACGGTGGATCTTGAGCTGTTGCCAGTCGAGCCGATTGTGCAGACGCTGCTGCGCAAGCCCTCAGAAACTGAGGTGATCCTCACCGGCCGCTGCAAGCATCCGCCGGCTTACTTCGATCTGGCGAGTGTGCACTCGGAGATGGTGTGCCACAAGCACTACGCCGAGCGGGGTGTAGACCTCAAGCGCGGCGTTGATTACTGAGCTGCTGACTGATCAGCCCCAGTCGCATGGCCAGGGCTGAAGCATCCATGGTGCTTGGCTCAGTAGCGCGGCACTGAGCTGTCCACCTCCTGGCTCCAAGCATCGATCCCGCCGGCCACGTTGATGCCCTCGATGCCGTGGCGCTTCAGGGCAATCAGGGCTTTGGCGCTGCGGCCGCCCAACTTGCAGTGCACGTAGAGCCGTTTGCCGGCCGCTAAGTCCTTCACCCGATCCACCGCGGTGCCGTTCTCGATCTGATCGAGGGGAATCAGGGTGGCGCCAGGGATCACGGCAATCTCAACCTCCGGAGGGTTGCGCACGTCGATCAGCACCATGTCACTGGTGTCGCCATCGAGCAGCACCTTGAGCTCGCTCACGCTGATGTTCTCCACGGCGCCGGCTTCTTCCTGGCCTGGGGCGCTGCCGCCTACGCCGCAAAACTCCTGGTAATCGATCAGTTTCTCGATCACCGGGCGCTCCGGGTTGGGCCGCAGCTTCAGCTCGCGGAACTTCATGCCCAGGGCATCAAACAGCAGCAGCCGGCCGCTGAGGGTGGTGCCGATGCCGGTGATGATCTTCACCGCTTCGGTGGCCTGGATCACGCCGATGATTCCAGGCAGTACGCCCACTACACCGCCTTCGGCGCAGGAGGGAACCATGCCCGGCGGCGGCGGCTCCGGGAAGAGGTCGCGGTAGTTGGGGCTTTCGGCATCCAGGTTGAACACCGTGGCCTGGCCTTCAAAGCGGAAGATCGAGCCGTACACGTTGGGCTTGCCCAGCAGCACGCAGGCGTCGTTCACCAGGTAGCGGGTGGGGAAGTTGTCGGTGCCGTCGCAAACGATGTCGTACGGGCGAACAATCTCCAGAGCGTTCTCGCTGGTGAGTGCCGTTTCGTAGAGATCCACCTGGCAGTGGGGATTGATCTCGAGGATCCGCGCCTTGGCCGATTCGATCTTGGGTTTGCCGACCCAGCTGGTGCCGTGGATCACCTGCCGCTGCAGGTTGGAGTGATCCACCACATCGAAATCCACGATGCCGATCCGCCCCACGCCGGCAGCTGCCAGATAGAGCAGCAGCGGTGAGCCAAGCCCGCCCGTGCCCACACACAGCACAGAGGAGGCCTTCAGGCGCTTTTGCCCCTGCATGCCCACTTCCGGCAGGATCAGGTGGCGCGCAAAGCGGGCCACTTCATCGGGGCTGAGCTCGATGCCGGTGGTATCGGGGGGAAGCATGGGGCGAGCGAAATGCTGACCAGCTCTCTACTCTCCCAAATGCTCGGCCCCAGCTGTTGCCGGCCCAAGCGTGATCGGCAGCTCCGTTGGCGACTCATGCTGTTCGCCACCTGGATCCGCGGCGTGCATCCACCAGGCCCGCAGGGCTGCCAGCCCTTGCTGGAGCCCGGTGCGAATCACCATCAACGTGGGCCCCACGCACAGTGCCTGGTCGGTGGAGGAGGGCACGGCGGCGCTAATGGGATGGCTGTGTGCTGCACCGATCACATGCAGGCCGCGAGCGCGGCACCAGCGTTGGGCCAGCAGTTGTTCGCGAGGGTCGAGGCTGAAACGCCGTAGGCGCTGATCCGCCGGCTGCCAATGGTTGCGGCAGGGCCAGATCAACTGCAGTGAAAGGGTGGAGCCCAATTGCTGCCCGATCAACAACGCGCAGCCCTCCTCGGGGGCTGCAGCCAGAAGGGTGCGGTCCAGAACGATCAGGCAATGCCCATCGAGCCGTAGTCGCTCTGGCGTGGTTGCAGTCACCCAGATACCTTATGGCGAAGCAATACTTCATCTGCCGGCTGATGACCGTCGAGACCCCTGATCTCCAGGATCAGACCAGCACCCCCACCGAAGAGGCTGGAGCGAGCTTCAGCGAGCGCTACGGCGAAGTGCTCACCAAGGTGAACGAAACCCTTGACAAGGTTGATTGGAGCCAAATGGGCCGCATCGGCAAGGGTGTGGGCGTTCTGGTGGTGGTGATCGTGGCCCAAGTTCTGATCAAAGGCGTGATTGACACCATCAACCTGCTGCCGGTGGTGCCCGGCCTGCTGGAGCTGCTCGGTTTGGTGGTGGTGGGTCAGTGGAGCTGGCAGAACCTCACCACCAGCGAAAAGCGCACCGCGGTTGTGACCAAGGTGCAGACCCTGCGCAAGGAGTATCTCGGCTGAGGTCTGGTTGTGCCGTCAGCAGCCGTGGCGCAGCAGCGCCTCGATGCTGGCGGCGCTTTGTTGCCAATACCCGCCGCCGAACAGGTTGGCATGGTTGAGCAGGTGATACAGGTTGTAGAGCTCAACCCGCTGGAGGTGGCCCTCCGGTAGGGGCCATTCCTTGTTGTAGGCCTCAAAGAACGCCTGGGGGAATCCTCCGAATAGGCGGGCCATCGCCAGGTCAACTTCGCGATCGCCGCGATAGACCGCCGGATCAAACAGCGCTGCGCCGCCGCCCGCCAGCAAGCCGGCGTTCCCGCTCCATAGGTCGCCATGCACGAGGCAGGCATTGGGTTGACGATCCTTCAGCCACACAGGTACCTGCTCCAGCAGCCCATCGGCTTGAGCGAGCAATCGCCCCGCTGCCTCGGCCTGCTGGAGTTGCACCCCAAGCCGCTGCTCGGTGAAGAAACGGGCCCAGTTGCCATGCCAGGTATTGGCTTGGGGGCCAGAGCCGATGAAGTTGTTTTGATCCCAGCCAAAGCGCGTTTCGCCGTTGACCAGGCTGGCGCGATGCAGCCGTGCCAAGCCTGCCCCCAGGTCTTGCCAACCCTGGCGGCTGCCACCTCCTAGTTCCAACCAGCTGAGCAGCAGCACGGCTTCCCCTTCGCGTTCTGCCAGGGCCAAAGGTTCAGGAATGGTGGGCATGGGCCCGCCGGTGGGCTCGAACCGTGCCGCCTCGCGCATGGCCGCCAGCCCATCGGCTTCGGCCTGCAGCACCGGCAGCAGCGGGGCACGGTTTGTTTTGGCAAAGCACCGGCTGCCATCGCGCAAATCCAGCCGCCAGGTGCGGTGGATGCAGCCGCCCCCCACCGGTTGCATCCCCTGCAGATCCAGGCCCTGCTCGGACAGCCAACGGGCCATCACCTGTTGCTGCATGGCGGCACCTGACTCACGCCGGCATCGGAGGCACTGTCAGCATGCCGCCATGTTGAGCCGTTGTGATGTGGCGGTGGTGGGGGGCGGCATCGCCGGCCTCACCGCCGCAGCCCTGCTGGCCGCAGAAGGGCTACAGGTGGAGCTGCTGGAGGCTCATAGCCAGAGCGGCGGTTGTGCGGGTACCTTCCGACGCGGGCCCTACACCTTTGATGCAGGCGCCACCCAGGTAGCTGGTTTTGAGCAGGGCGGGATCCACCAGCGGCTGTTTCAACACCTTGGCGTGCCGCTGCCGCAGGCCAGTCCTTTGGATCCTGGTTGCAGCGTGCTGCTGGATGGTGAGCGCGATCTGATTCACCTCTGGCGTGATCCAGAGCGCTGGCGCCAAGAGCGGCAACATCAATTTCCGGGTAGCGAGCCGTTTTGGCAGCTTTGTGCGTGGCTGCACCGCAGCAACTGGGCCTTTGCTGGCCGCGATCCGGTGCTGCCGCCCCGCAACCTCTGGGACCTGCAACAGCTACTAACAGCGGTGGGCCCGGGCACCCTGGCCAGTGGCGTGCTGGTGGGTGCCACCATCGCTGATCTGCTCCAGCTCACTGGTTGCGGCGGTGATCAGCGCTTGCGACGTTTTCTGGATCTGCAGCTAAAGCTCTATTCCCAGGAGCCTGCCGATCGCACCGCAGCGCTTTATGGCGCCACCGTGTTGGCGATGGCCCAGGCGCCCCTCGGGCTTTGGCATCTGCAGGGGTCGATGCAACAGCTCAGTGGTTCGCTTGAGCGGGCTTTGGCCATCGCCGGTGGAGTGCTGCGCTTGCGTCACCGGGTGGAGAGCTTGCGGCCTGGCGCCGATGGTTGGCGGCTGGAGGGCCAGGCGCCGGGTCAACGCCCTTTTGTGCTCCATGCCGATCAGGTGGTAAGCACCCTGCCGCCTCAGCTGCTACCTGCCTTGCTCGGTGAGTCGCTGCCTGAGGGCTACGGCAAGCGCATCCATGGCTTTCCCGATCCCTCCGGTGCGCTGGTGCTCTACGGGGCAGTGGAACGGGAGCGATTGCCAGAGCATTTTGGTTTGCACGCGCAGCTGGAGTGGAGCGATCCCGGCAGCCTGTTTGTGTCGATCAGCGCCGAAAGCGATGGCCGCGCGCCCGCTGGCCAGGCCACCTTGATCGCCAGTGTGTTTACGCCAGCTAAGCCTTGGTTTGGCCTGCCCGAGCCTGAGTATCAGCAGCGCAAATATCAGGCCCTCGCTGGGATTCAGGCCGGTCTTCAGCAGCTGCTCGCTGTAGCCCCTGAGGATTACCTCCATGCCGAACTGGCAACGCCACGTGGCTTCGCCGGTTGGACCGGCCGGCCCTTTGGCTTCGTTGGAGGCTTAGGGCAGCATCCCAGTCGTTTTGGTCCGTTCGGCTTGGCGAGCCGCACGCCGCTGCCAGGTCTTTGGCTCTGCGGTGATGCGATTTATCCCGGCGAGGGCACTGCTGGGGTGAGCTTGTCGGCCTTCACGGCTTGCCGGCAACTGCTCGCCAGCTCCGGCCGCAAGCTCAAACTGCGGGGCTGATCTCTGGCTTTACAGGAATTCAGGCCGGATGGATTGGCAGTGTTGCAGCCGGGTCTGCAGCGGACCCCACTGCTCGTCTTGCACAAGCTCTTCGAGGCTCTCGAGCTGGCAGCGGTAGCGAGCCAGCGCTTGCAAGACCGCCTCGCGGTTGCATCGACTCATCAGCGCACCGAGCTCGGGGTTGCCGCCTCCAATCCTGCTCGTATCGGCGAAGCCGCTTGAGGCCAGCTGCCGCACGAGCTCTGCGGCAGCGGCGGCCTGGCCGCCTTGTTCGGCCGTTTCCAGGAGGGCCGCACTCACCAGTACGGGCATGTGGGAGATCAGGGCCACGGCCTGGTCGTGGGCAGGTGCGGTGCAGCTCAGCCACTGCGCCTGAACGACACCCGCCAGTTGCTGCACCATGGCCAGGGCGCCTAGATCCGTGCTGGCATCGGGCGTAACCACCCAGGGCCGCCCCGCAAACAAGCCCCGCAGGCCAGCCTCGACCCCAGCTTCGGCGGTGCCGGCCATCGGATGGCTGGCCACAAAACGCTCGTGTACGCCCTGCCAGCGCTGCAGCACCGGCTGCTTGACGGAGCCCACATCGGTGATCACCGCATGGCTGGGCAGGGCTGCCAGGAGCTCAGGTGAAGGCTCGAGCAGCCGATCGAGGGGGAGGGCTAGCACGATCAGCCCGCAGCCCTGCAGCACGGCGGGATCGATGCTGATCACATTGGCGAGCTGGCGCTGGCGAGCCCGTTGCGCCGTGCTCTCTCGGTGCACCAGTGCTCGGACCTCCACCCCGGCAGCTTGTAGATCAAGCCCCAGCGATCCTCCGATCAGCCCCAGGCCCACGATGCCCACCGGCTGATCGCGCAGGGGGCCCGGATCTTGGACCAGGTCCCTTTGCCTGGATGTCATTGCTGAACAGTGTCTTGGGGCCAGCTTCCTACGATTTCACGATGTTGGAAGCGCGGGCTCACCACCAACTCAAGGCTTTGCTGCAGCAAGGCGGTGAACCCCGCTGGCCCCATCACCTCACCTTGAGCCGTTTGGTGGCCCGCAGCCTCCGGCGCGCTGATCAAACCCTGGTGCGTCTGGCGCCCGGCAGCGATCCCAGCTGGCTGTTGGGGCTCTTGGTGCCCCTGGCCCTGCATCAGCAGCCTGTGGCGATGGTGGTGAGCGCTGGGCTGCGGCAGCGGTTGCTGCAGGTGGAGTTGCCCAGGCTGGAAGCGGTTGGCCTCAGCCTTCCCTGCTGGGAAGGCCCGCAGCCGCCTCCAGCTGGTCAGTTGTGGCTGCTGCAGCACGATCAGCTGGTGCAGGCCTGGCGAGCGGGAACCCTCGCCGACCATCAGCTGGTGGTGCCCGAGGGGGAGTTGCTGGAACCTCAGCTGCGTGAAGCCCTGGCGGTGGTGATCGACACCAGCCATTGGGAGCAGCTGCGCCGCAGCCTGCCGGCAGCGTCAGCCAGCCTGTTGGAGCTGCATGAACGGCTCAGCCGCCGCCTGTTGGCGCGACCCTGCGGTCCGCTGCAGCAGGTGGCGATTGCTCCTGAAGATGAAGCCCCCCTGCGTCAGCTGCTTTCCGTGCTGGGTCAGCTGCCTGAGCCGTGGCCCCGGTGGATGGCCAGTAGCAGGGATGGCTGGACCAGCTGGGCCAGGATCAACGCCGCGTTGCTTCAGTGGCAGTGGCATCGCCAGCCGCTCAATCCCCTGGTGGAGCTGCCTGGGTTGTTGGAGGGGCGGGGGCTGGTGCTCGTTGGCCCATGGCCACAGGGGCAGGGGCCAACGTTTGGCTTGACGCCCCTGGTGGAGCTTTGCCTCGCGGATCCGCCCCTGCTCGATCCCCTGCCGTTGTTTGCGCCCCAGGGGCAGCCGCTGCCGAATGCCCCTCACTACGCCGCTCACCTGCTCGATCAGTGCCGCCGCCTGGTGCTCGGCCAGAGCGGACTCACGGTGGTGCTGCTTGACGATGAAGGATTGAGGCTGGGCCTCACCAGCGGCCTTGCCGCGGAATTCGGGTCGCGGGTGGGGCATGAACTCACCGCGCCCGAGAGCAATGGCGTGATCTGTTGCAGTTGGAGCTGGTGGTTGGAGCACCAGCCGCGCCTTCCCCTGCCGGTCCAGCTGGTAGTGGCCACCCTGCCCATCGCCAGCATCGAAGATCCCCTAACGGCGGCGCGGGTGGCCGCGCTGCGCTTGCAAGGCCGTGATTGGTTTCGTGAGTTGTTGTTGCCTGAGGCCCTGCAGCGCCTGCAGCTGGCGGTGGCCGGTGTGCGCCGTAGCAGTGGCCGTCTGGCCGTGCTGGATGGCCGACTGCGCCGGCGCGGCTGGGGCCGTGCGGTGCTGGAGGCCCTGGAGCCTTGGGTGGCACTGACCCGGTTGCGTCCCGATTGAGCCCCTTAGCCTGTGGCCCTGATGCGATCAGGCTCGATGGGAGAGGCCAAGCGCCGCGCTGAACAGGGGTTGCCACCCCGGCCGAAGCCCACCAAGGCCAAGGCGGTTGATACATCGCCGCGGATTGCCCCTTGGTTGCCACTCACCCAGCAGCAGGGTGAGCAATTTGTTCAGATCACCACACGGGGAGCGTGGGTGGGGATCGCTGCCCTGGTGCTGTTCTGGGTGATCGTGCGCTTCGTCGGCCCTGCAGTTGGCTGGTGGGACTTGGCTGACGGCTGATCCCGCTCCATCCCGCCCACGTTTGCGAACGATGACAGAGGCGGCTTGCTGGCTAGTCCTACCCGCGCAATCCTGAAGAAAAGCTTAGGATCGGTTGATTCAATGCTCTGCGCCCATGTTCGCGCGTCTTGCTGAGCACTACCGATCCGTCGTGGAAGACCTGGTGATGAGCCTGCGCGCTCTCGCCGACGGCCTCCAGCAGAAGGGATTTGCGGCCACGTGTTACGTCTGCGGGGATGGCCGTGATGGTCATGGTGCTTCGTTCGTGGCCGATCTAGGCGATGGCCACATGGTGCGCTTCCTCGTCTCCGATTACGGCATCAGTTGGGTGGAATCCCGCAACGGCCATGAGCTTGTGAAGTTTGAAGGGGCTGAGGCCATCCAGGAGCTGGAGCGTGTTGCAGCGACACTCCATGGCCAGCACACCCCCTTGGCGGCCACTATCACGGCCTGAAGAGGCGCATGTGTTGGGAAGCCCCCGCCCAATTGGGTGGGGGCTTTTGATTGGCTGAGCTCAGCTGGCTGCGGGCACTGCTGCCTCGCTGGCCGCGACCGCCGATCCAGTGGCGGCCAGGCGAGCCGCGGCCGCGGCCACAGGCTTGAGCGAATCGCTCGTTTCGCTGAGCTTCTCGCGCACTTGCCGCTCGATCTTCTCTTTCGGCTCGGGGTTCTGCTCCAGCCAGGTGATCGTGTTGTCGCGGCCCTGACCGATGTTGTCGCCCTCGTAGCTGTACCAAGCCCCTTTACGCACCACCACGCCGTTTTCTTCGGCTAGATCCAGCAGGCAGCCCACGGTGCTGATGCCGCGGCCGAACAGGATGTCGAATTCGGCGATGCGGAAGGGGGGTGCCACCTTGTTTTTGGCCACCTTCACCTTGGCGCGGATGCCGTATTCCTCGGTGCCGCGCTTGAGGGTTTGGATGCGGCGGATGTCGAGGCGCACCGAGGCGTAGAACTTCAGCGCGTTACCACCGGTGGTGGTTTCGGGGTTGCCGTAGGTCACGCCGATCTTCTGGCGCAGCTGGTTGAGGAAGATCACCGTGCAACCGGATTTGCCGATGTTGCCGGTGATCTTGCGCATGGCCTGGCTCATCAGGCGGGCCTGGCTACCCACGGCGAGATCGCCCATCTCGCCTTCGATTTCTGCGCGGGGGGTAAGGGCGGCCACCGAGTCAACCACCACGATGTCAACGGCGGCGGAGCGCACCAGCTGATCCACGATCTCCAGGGCCATCTCGCCGGTGTCGGGTTGGGAGACCAGCAGGTTTTCAATGTCGACGCCTAGGGCTGCGGCGTACACCGGATCGAGGGCATGCTCCGCGTCGACGAAGGCGGCCACGCCCCCGCGCCGTTGCACCTCGGCGATGGCGTGCAGGGTGAGCGTGGTTTTACCGGAGCTTTCCGGGCCGTAGATCTCCACGACACGGCCTTTGGGATAGCCGCCGCCCAGGGCTAGATCGAGGGTGAGGGCTCCGGTGGGGCTGGTTTCGATGCGCATCCGCGATGCGTCGCCCAGCCGCATGATCGAGCCCTTGCCGAAGTTGCGCTCGATCTGGTTGAGCACCAGGCCCAGGGCCTTATCGCGCTCGGGGCTATTACTGCTTGGGCTGCTGCCGTTGCTGGCGGCGCTGGTTTTGGTGTCGGCGGGCATGTCTGCGAATCAGCGATGGGGGCAGGCCGCGGTGCAGGGAGCCGGCGGAACCGACCCCATCCTGAGCGACCTCATCAAGAGAAGTGCCACCGCAGGCGCCAGATGTTTCACCGCTGCCGGCTCCATCTGGCTGTAGTACAGGCGTACGCTAACGGATCAGGGCCAGCGCGCCAGGGGTGCGGCGAATTGTTCGGGATGCAGGGCCGTGATGCCTGCAGGTAGCTGCTCCAGATCGCCTGGGGCCAGGTAGCCCCACGACACTAGGAAGCAGCGCACGGCCTGCAGTGAGGGCGTGGCTCGCACCGCTTCCAGCGTGGGTCGCCGGTCTTCCACAAACCACAGCGGCCGCGCCTGTTGCCGGCTGAGCTGATCCAGCACCTCGGGCTTGCTGCCCTGCTCGTGCCCGTCCACCGCCTCAGGCGTCAGGCCGTAGGCCTTTAGGAGCTGGCGGGCGAAGGCCCCTCCCTTGGTGGTCAGCACACGCCAGGGGCTTCCTTCAGCCTCCAGGGCCTGCAGTCGCTCGAGGATGCCGGGGTAAGGACGATGGAGGGACAGCCAAGCGGCGGGTGCCGCTTGGATCGCCTCGGCTCGTTGTTGCTCGAGAGTCTGCTGCAGGGCCTGGGGCTCCAGTTGCCAGCGCCTCAGCGCGGTCTGAAGGTGGTGGTCGTAATCGGCGAGGTAGGCCGGCAGGTTGAGGTCCGGCCTGGAGAGCTCCAGGGCTGCCAGCACCATCTCCCAGCCTTTGTGGATCAGCGGGCGCAGCTGGCTGAAAGCGGCTGGGGCCTGCTCGGGTAGGTGCCGCTCTGGGCGCAGGGCGAGGGCGGCGCGCCGAGCACTCCACCAATACTCAGCCATGCCGTCAACGAGCACGCCGTCGAAGTCAAACACCAGCAGCGGCGCTTCAGCCATGGCTGGGGGAGTTCAAAACTGGGCCGCTAGGATTCGAACCTAGGAATGGCGGGACCAAAACCCGCTGCCTTACCACTTGGCGACGGCCCAACGAGTCGCTCAGGATCGGCGCCGAAGCGCTGCTGTGCGAGCACTCAGATAGTTACCCACAGCGGGTCGACCTTCGTCAATCTCGACTGGCCAATCTCCTGGCTGCTCCTCAGCGCGGGAAGATGCGCAACCGCTGCTGGCGTCCGCTGCCAAACTCCGCCGAGGCCAGCTGGTAGCGCTCCGCCAGCTCTGCCTGGAGCCGTCGCACCCGCTCGCTGCGCGGCAGCAGCTCCACCGGTTGCCCCTTGGCCAGCACCAGTTGCTCGACCGCCAGTCGGCACTCCTCTAGGGCCGCCAGGTCGTCGTCGAGGCCGCCTTGCTCAGGAGTGGGTTCGGGGGGCTCCGCCGGCTCGCGCCGTTGCAGCAATCGCTCCAGGCCACGCTGCACCTGCGGCAAGGTGTCGGCCTTGATCACCAGGATGGGCACACCGGCCAGCTGGGCCCGCCGCCGCAGCTCCGGCTGCTGTCCCAGCTGCTGGCGTAGGGCCAGCACCACATCGGCCTCTTCCACGGCATCGACGCATTGCACCGGGAGCCGGCGGCTGCGGATCGCTTGCTCTAGCAGCAGTTCGCTCACTCCCACACCGAACAGCATCAGGGGCGATTGGGCCGCAGGGCTTGGTGCTTCGTCTGTATCGGCCACTGGATCCGGCAGGGGTACCGGTGCCAGGGCGGCATAGCGCCGGTGGGGCTGTGCGCGTTCCCGGGGTGGCTCTGGCCGGATCAGGCTGTGGGGCTGTGCCGGTTCCTGCAGGTGCAAGCGCCCGTCGCCATCGAGCTCGCGCACTTGCGGACGGGGCTGTTGGCCCCGCAGCAACAAATCCACGGTGCGGGCCACATCACGGTGCACCAGCCAGCGGTGGCGGCTATGCATTTCGACCGCCAGGGGAAAGGTGGGTTCGGCGGCCCGCTCCAGCACCGTTTTCTGGCTGCGGCGCCGGCGTGCCTCTTCATCGCCAAGGGTCACCGATTCGATGCCTCCCACCAGGTCGCTGAGGGTGGGGTTCTTCACCAGGTTGGCCAGTTCGTTGCCGTGCGCTGTGGCCACGAGCATCACGCCCCGTTCGGCGATGGTGCGGGCTGCCTGGGCCTCGAGTTCGGTGCCGATCTCATCGATCACGATCACCTCGGGCATGTGGTTTTCCACCGCCTCGATCATCACCTGGTGCTGCAGTTCCGGCCTGGCCACCTGCATGCGCCTGGCCCGCCCGATAGCGGGGTGAGGGATGTCGCCATCGCCAGCGATTTCGTTGCTGGTGTCGATCACCACCACCCGCTTGCCCAGCTCATCGGCCAGCACTCGGGCGATCTCGCGCAGGGCGGTGGTTTTACCCACACCCGGGCGGCCCATCAGCAGCAGCGACTCGCCCGAATCCATCAGATCGCGCACCATCGCCACCGTGCCGAACACGGCCCGCCCCACCCGGCAGGTGAGGCCCACGATTGTGCCGGTGCGGTTGCGGATGGCGCTGATGCGGTGCAGGGTGCGCTCGATGCCAGCGCGGTTATCGCCGCCGAAGGCGCCCAGCTGTTCCACCACCGCCGCCAGATCGGCCCGCTCCACGACCGCATCGCCCAGGTTCACCGCTTGGCCGGGGTAGCGGGCTTCTGGCACCCGGCCCAGATCGAGCACCACCTCCAGCAGTTGTTCACGGGCCTCGGCAGGCGCCAAGGCTTCACGCACGGGATCGGGCAGCACCTCCAGCAGCCGATCGAGATCGTCGGTGATGCGCTGAGGGGTGATCGGAGCGGAAACCATCACAGTGGGTGGAGTCGGCAGTGGGGCCGTGACTCCTGAACGGGCGTTCTAGCCATCAGCGCGTCAGCCAGGGAGCCACAAGCACTTCAGCGCTGTCGAGGGCCTGCTCCAGTAGGTCGGGGCATTCGAGCAGACGTTGTCCGCGGACCTCGGCTTGCAGCAGCAGTGGTTGCAGCAGGCTGCGGGCCACGCCGCCGAAGGCCACCCCAGCGGCACCACAGGAAGGCGGTAGCAAGGCTGCGGTGCTGCCGTTCGTGCCCCCCGCCAGCTGGAGCGGGCCAGGGGGGGCCCAGGGGCGGATCGCCTCCAGCAATCTCACAGCGGATCGGGCGGTACCGGCCCCTACGTCGCCGCTCATCGGTCGTCCATCGAGCTGCCAGAGCGGGCGCAGACCGGCCTGGCGCACCACAACATGGCGCTGCCAGAGCTCCGCAGCCAGCTCGTGGGTGCTCAGGGGGCTCGGCTGCGGCCCCGCAGCGGCGCCGCGCTCCAGGCCGCAGCTCACCGCTAGCCGCTGCAGTTGTAAGCCGCTGACGAGCACCTGCTGCACGCGTTCTGTGAACGGTCGCTGACGCCCTGCCTGGGTGTGCAGTTCCACCGCATCGGGTTGAACGCTTGCCAGCAGCTGGGGCACGGCAGCGGCGCTGAGCAGCGCCTGCTGCTCTTCGATCAGCCCCAGCGGACACGCGGGCAAGCAGCGGCCGCAGCCATAGCAGCGCTCCGCCAGGACCCCGCCGCTGGCACCGATCGCCAGGGCCGGGCAGACCCGCTGGCACGGCCTGGGGCAGTCGGGCGGGCAGCGCTGCGGATCGAAGTGGGCCTTGCGGAAATGGGGATCGGCGCCATCACTGAGGCTGAGCATGAGCCAGGGGCGCTGGGCACCGCGCTGCTCGGCCCAGGCCATGCCTCGCCGGGCGGCGGCGGCCACAGCGGCGTCAGCGGCGACGTCGATGCAGTGCACGCCGGCCAGGCTGTACACAGCGCAGAGGTCTTCGATGGCGGCAAGATCTTGGTTGCCGGCACCGCAGATCAGCTTCACCCAGCGGCCGGCCGCCAGGGCGGCTTCGGGAGCCGCACTGGCGCTCAAGCCGCTTGGTTGAGCACCGAGGCCAGGGGTTGCCAGCGCAGGGCGCGAGCACCGCCGAGTTCCACCACGATCTTCAGCCGGGGTTCACGACGGGTGAGCTCTAGCAATGAGGCCAGCTCTGCCTTGGAGAGCACTTGCCCCTCCAGCAACCAGAGCAGCACCGGTGCGCTGCCTTCAAACAGGTGGCCGAGCTGCGGTGCGGCCATGTGCACCTCGCCGACTGCGGCACCGCGGCCCACGCTCTGATGCCCCAGGTGTGGGGGGCGCACGCCATGTTGTTGCAGCAGGAAAGCTTCCGGATCCCCGAGGCCTCGGGCCGAGGTGATCTGGGCCCGATAGCCAGCCGCGCGCAATCGGCGCAAGAGGCGGGTTTCAGCGCCGCCTTCGAGTGGGGCGTAGAGGGCTAGGGCTCCCGCCCGCTCCAGCTCCTGGCGAAATCCTCGGCCGGTGAGCAGCAGGGGCATGGGCTGAGCGGGATGATGGGGCGAGTCTGGCAGCACACCACCTGGGTAGGGGTGTCGGGCGGTGAGATACCATCTTTGCTTGTGCAATTGCAACTGTGCCCGTCCGCTAGCCGGGCCTCCAGCGCACTGCACAAAGGTCGCCAGTGGTGGCGGCCTTCCCGGGCCTGCGCGGCTCTTCATGAACCGCCGGGAAACTGCTGAATCTGGTGTGCGGGCCTCCCGCGCTGCCCCAGCAAGTCCCAGCCCCCGCTGCTTCGACGCTGCTAGCCCAACCGAATCATCACGCTGTTCCCCCGGATCGCTCCGGATGCAGCCGATCTGATTCGGTCCAAGTGCGCAACCCGATTCAGCCACGCCACTCCAGAGGAGTGGTTGTCCTGCTGGCGTTTCTCCCTACTTATGTCCATCGGCATTCTTGGGAAGAAACTGGGCATGTCCCAGTTCTTCGACGACGAAGGCAGATCCATCCCGGTCACCGTGATCGAGGCGGGTCCTTGCCGGATTACCCAACTCAAAACCGACAGCAACGACGGCTACACGGCCGTTCAGCTGGGCTTCGGTGACATCCGCGAGAAGCTCGTCAATAAGCCGGCCAAGGGTCACCTGGCCAAGTCCGGCAGCGAGCCTTTGCGCCATCTGAAGGAGTACCGCGTCGACACCGTCGACGGTTTGGAGCTCGGTGGTGCAATCACCGTGGCCGCCTTTGAGGCGGGCCAGAAGGTCGATGTGAGCGGCGACACCGTTGGTCGTGGTTTCGCTGGTTTTCAAAAGCGCCACGGCTTCAGCCGCGGCCCTATGACTCACGGTTCCAAGAACCACCGCGAACCGGGTTCCATCGGCGCCGGCACCACCCCCGGCCGTGTGTATCCCGGCAAGCGCATGGCTGGTCGCTACGGCGGCAAGCAGATCACCACCCGCGGTCTCGTGATCCTGAAAGTGGATGCCGAGCGCAATCTGCTGGTGGTGAAGGGCTCGGTGCCTGGTAAGCCCGGCGCCCTGCTGAACATCCTCCCCGCCAAGCGGGTGGGCTTCAAAGCCGCGAACTGAGGAGGACAGAGATGGCTAACTGTGTTGTTCGCGATTGGCAGGGCAAGGAGGCCGGTAAGGCCGCCCTTGAGCTGAAGGTCGCCAAGGAAACGTCGGCTAACGACCTGGTGCATCGCGCTGTGGTCCGTCAGCTGGCCCATGCCCGTCAGGGCACCGCTAGCACCCTCACCCGCGCCGAAGTCGCTGGTGGTGGTCGCAAGCCCTACAAGCAGAAGGGCACAGGTCGCGCCCGTCAGGGTTCGATCCGTACTCCCCTGCGCCCCGGTGGTGGTGTGGTGTTCGGGCCCAAGCCCCGCACCTACAACCTGGCGATGAACCGCAAGGAGCGTCGCCTGGCTCTGCGCACCGCGTTGATGAGCCGCACCGCCGACATCACCGTGGTGAAGGGATTCGCCGCTGGTCTGGACACCCCCAAGACCAAAGAAATCACGGCAGCCCTGAGCCGCTTCGGCATCGCCGATGGTTCCAAGGTTCTGGTGGTGCTGGATGCCCCCAGTGAGGTAGTGCGCCGTTCGGTGCGCAACCTTGAAAAGGTGAAGCTGATCGCTGCCGATCAGCTCAACGTGTTCGACCTGCTCCACGCCAACGCCCTGGTGGTGAGCGAGGAAGCGCTCGCGAAGATTCAGGAGGTCTACGGCGATGACTGAACGTTTTAACGGTCGTCTGGCGGATGTGATCCGCCGGCCGCTGATCACTGAGAAGGCCACCCGGGCCATTGAGCAGAACCAGTACACCTTTGAGGTGGACCACCGCGCTGCCAAGCCCGACATCAAGGCCGCCGTCGAGCAGCTGTTCGACGTCAAGGTCATCGGCGTCAGCACCATGAATCCCCCGCGTCGTACGCGTCGCGTGGGCCGTTTCGCCGGCAAGCGTGCCCAGGTGAAAAAGGCCGTGGTGCGCCTTGCCGATGGCAACGCCATCCAGCTGTTCCCTGAAGCCTGAGGGGTTTAACGAATCATGGGAATCCGTAAGTACCGCCCCATCACCCCCGGCACGCGTACCCGTGTCGCCAGTGACTTCGCTGAAGTCACTGGCCGCGGCCGCGAACGGGGCCTGGTGGTGGCCAAGCACCAGCGCAAAGGCCGCAACAACCGCGGTGTGATCACCTGCCGTCATCGCGGCGGTGGCCACAAGCGCCTCTATCGCCTCGTCGACTTCCGCCGTGACAAGCACGGTGTGGTGGCGAAGGTGGCCGCGATCCATTACGACCCGCACCGCAACGCCCGTCTGGCGCTGCTCTTCTACGCCGATGGCGAGAAGCGCTACATCCTGGCTCCGGCTGGTGTAGCCGTGGGTTCCACCGTGGTGTCGGGCCCTGAGGCTCCGATCGAGACCGGCAACGCACTGCCTCTCTCCGCCATCCCCCTCGGCTCCAGCGTTCATTGCGTTGAGCTGTACGCCGGTCGTGGCGGTCAGATGGTGCGCACTGCCGGTGCGAGTGCTCAGGTGATGGCGAAAGAAGGCGATTACGTCGCCCTCAAGCTGCCCTCCACCGAGGTTCGCCTGGTGCGTCGAGAGTGCTACGCCACCCTCGGCGAAGTGGGCAACTCGGAAGTGCGCAACACCAGCCTGGGTAAGGCCGGTCGTCGCCGCTGGCTGGGTCGTCGCCCGCAGGTGCGAGGCAGCGTGATGAACCCCTGCGATCACCCCCACGGTGGTGGCGAGGGCCGCGCTCCAATCGGTCGTTCAGGCCCTGTTACCCCCTGGGGTAAGCCGGCCCTCGGCCTCAAGACCCGCAAGCGGAACAAACCCAGCAATCGGTTTGTGCTCCGGAAACGTCGCCGCACCTCCAAGCGGAGCCGCGGCGGACGCGATTCGTGATCCAACTCACCGCTTTGCTGTTCGTTTAAACCGCTATGGGACGCTCACTCAAAAAAGGTCCGTTTATTGCCGACAGCCTTCTGCGGAAGGTTGAAAAGCAGAACGCGGCTGATGACAAGTCTGTGATCAAAACCTGGTCACGTGCTTCCACAATCCTGCCGATGATGATCGGCCACACCATTGCCGTTCATAACGGCAAGGCCCACGTTCCCGTCTACGTGACGGAGCAGATGGTGGGTCACAAGCTTGGGGAATTTGCGCCCACCCGCAACTTCCGCGGCCACATCAAGGACAAGAAAGGAGGCCGCTGAGCACATGGCTAACACCTCATCCACCACTGCCCAGGCACACGGCCGCTACATCCGCGGCTCCGTGTCCAAGGTGCGTCGTGTGCTCGATCAGATCCGTGGTCGCAGCTACCGCGACGCGCTGATCATGCTCGAGTTCATGCCCTACCGCTCCACAGGCCCGATCACCAAGGTCCTACGGAGTGCTGTGGCCAACGCCGAGAACAACCTGGGTCTCGATCCCGCTTCTCTTGTGATCTCTTCCGCCACGGCGGATATGGGTCCGGTGATGAAGCGTTTCCGCCCCCGCGCCCAGGGTCGCGCCTACGCGATTCAGAAAAAAACCTGCCACATCAGCATTGCTGTGGCTCCTGCCGCCTGACCCCCGAGGACACCGACCGATGGGACACAAGATCCATCCAACCGGCCTGCGCCTGGGGATCACCCAGGAGCACCGGTCCCGCTGGTACGCCCCCAGCAAGACCTACCCGACTCTTCTTCAAGAAGACGATCGGATCCGCAAGTTCATTCACAAGAAGTACAGCGCCGCTGGCATCAGCGACGTGGTGATCGCCCGCAAGGCTGATCAGCTCGAGGTTGAACTCAAAACCGCCCGCCCCGGCGTGCTCGTTGGCCGTCAAGGCAGCGGCATCGAGGATCTGCGCAGCGGTATCCAGAAAACCATTGGTGATACCGCCCGTCAGGTGCGGATCAACGTGGTGGAAGTGGAGCGCGTTGACGCTGACGCTTACCTGCTGGCTGAGTACATCGCTCAGCAATTGGAGAAGCGCGTGGCTTTCCGCCGCGTGATGCGCATGGCGATCCAGCGCGCTCAGCGCGCCGGGGTGCTTGGCATGAAGCTTCAGGTGAGCGGCCGCCTCAATGGTGCCGAGATCGCCCGCACCGAATGGAGCCGCGAAGGCCGTGTGCCTCTACACACCCTGCGTGCCGACATCGATTACGCCACCAAAGTGGCCACCACCACCTACGGGGTGCTGGGAATCAAGGTGTGGGTGTTCAAGGGCGAGGTGCTGCCCGGCAATAAGGACAAGGTGCCCGTGGGTGCAGCGCCTAAGCGCCGTGCCAGTCGCCGGCCCCAACAGTTCGAAGACCGTTCGAACGAAGAGTGATCAGGAGGCCTGAACCATGCTGAGTCCAAGACGCGTCAAATTCCGTAAGCAGCAGCGCGGCCGTATGCGCGGTGTCGCCACCCGTGGCAACACCATCGCCTTCGGTGAGTTCGCTCTGCAGGCCCAGGAGTGCGGGTGGATCACCTCCCGCCAGATTGAGGCCAGCCGCCGTGCGATGACCCGCTATGTGAAGCGGGGTGGAAAGATCTGGATCCGGATCTTCCCCGATAAGCCGGTGACCATGCGCCCCGCTGAAACCCGTATGGGTTCCGGTAAGGGCAACCCCGAGTTCTGGGTGGCCGTGATCAAGCCCGGTCGCATCCTGTTCGAGATGGGCGGTGCCGACATCACCCCAGAGATCGCCAAGGCAGCTATGCGCCTGGCGCAGTACAAGCTGCCCGTGAAGACCAAGTTCCTGTCCCTTGAGGATCAGGAATCTGCCCAGGCTGCCGAGGCGGCCACCACCGTGGAGTCCTGACCATGGCACGTCCCGACATCGCCGAGGTGCGCAAGCTGTCCGACGGCGACATCACCACGCAGATCGACGACACCCGTCGCGAGCTGTTCACCCTTCGTTTTGAGCAAGCCACCCGCCGGCTCGAGACGCCGCACCGCTTCAAGGCCGCCCGCATCAAGCTGGCTCAGCTGCTGACGGTGCAAACGGAGCGCCAGCGCTCCGCCGCTTCCTGATCCCCTAAGTAACCGTTATGGCAACCAAGGAAAGGGTCGGCACCGTCGTCAGCGACAAGATGGATAAGACCGTGGTGGTGGCGGTGGAAAACCGCTTCCCTCACCCCATCTATCAAAAGACGGTGAGCCGCACCAAGCGCTACAAGGCGCACGACGAGGAGAACGCCTGCAAGGTGGGAGACCGCGTCCGCATCACCGAAACCCGTCCCCTCAGCCGCACCAAGCGCTGGGCCGTGGCCGAGGTGCTGAACACCAGCAGCGCCAGCTGAGGAGATCTCCCGATGATTCAACAGGAAACATTCCTCAACGTCGCTGACAACAGTGGCGCTAAGCGCATCCAGTGCATCCGTGTGCTGGGCACCAACCGTCGCTACGCCCACGTGGGCGATGTGATCGTGGCCGCTGTTAAAGACGCCATGCCCAACATGGGCGTGAAAAAGTCCGATGTGGTCAAGGCTGTGGTGGTGCGCACCAGGGCCACCCTGCGTCGCGTTAACGGTAATTCGATCCGTTTCGATGACAACGCTGCCGTGATCCTCGGCACCGACAACAACCCCAAGGGCACCCGCGTCTTCGGTCCCGTGGCGCGCGAACTGCGCGACCGCAACTTCACCAAGATTGTGTCCCTCGCTCCGGAGGTGATCTGAGATGGCTACTGCCACCCCTAAAGCCAAGCCCCAGGTGCGCATCAAGATGCGCATCAAAAAGGGCGACACCGTGCAGGTGATCAGCGGTAAGGACAAGGGCAAGACCGGTGAGGTCCTGCGCACCCTTCCCCTGGAAAACCGTGTGGTGGTGCAGGGCGTGAATCTGCGCACCCGCCACGTCAAGCCCACCCAGGAGGGCGAGACCGGCCGCATCGTGACCGAGGAAGCTTCTCTGCATGCTTCCAACGTGATGCTCTTTTCTACCGATAAGAACGTGGTCAGCCGCGTCGAAATCGTTGTGGAGAAAGACGGCACCAAAAAGCGCCGCCTCAAGAAAACAGGCGAGATCCTCGACTGATCTCCATCTCTATCAATCTTGTCCGCCTTCTGACCAAGCCCAGAAGCGCAACCCCTGTCCCCCGTCATGTCCCTTAAACAGAACTATCGGGAGAAGATCCAGCCCAAGCTGCTGAAGGATCTCAATCTCTCGAATATCCACGAAGTCCCCAAGCTGGTCAAAGTGACCATCAACCGGGGCCTCGGTGAAGCCGCCCAGAATGCCAAGGCCCTCGAGGCCTCCATCGAGGAGCTGGCCACGATCACCGGTCAGAAGGTGAATGTGACTCGCGCCAAGAAAGCCATCGCCGGCTTCAAGATCCGTCAGGGCATGCCGATTGGTGTGGCCGTCACCCTGCGTGGCGACCGCATGTATGCGTTCCTCGAGCGTCTGATCAACTTGGCTCTACCTCGCATCCGTGATTTTCGCGGTGTGAGTGAGAAGAGCTTTGACGGTCGGGGCAATTACACCCTTGGGGTGAAGGAGCAGATCATTTTCCCTGAGATCTCCTTTGACAAGATCGACGCCATCCGGGGCATGGACATCACCATCGTGACCACTGCCCGTAACGACGAAGAGGGCCGGGCCCTCCTCCGCGAGATGGGAATGCCGTTCCGCAGTAACTGAGCCCTCTTCGGACCCGACCATGGCCAATCACGACCCAATTTCCGACATGCTTACTCGCATCCGTAATGCGAGTGAGAAGCGTCACCAATCCACCAAAGTGCCCGCTTCGCGCATGGCACGCAGCATCGCCAAGGTGCTGCAGCAGGAGGGCTTCATCGCCGAGATCTCTGAAGAGGGTGACGGCGTTGAAAAGCACCTCGTGCTCGAACTCAAATACAGCGGTAAGCACCGTCAGCCGCTGATCCGCACCGTGCAGCGCGTCAGCAAGCCCGGTCTGCGGATTTACAAGAACACCCGCCAGCTGCCCAAGGTGCTGGGCGGTCTCGGCGTGGCCATCATCTCCACCTCCAAAGGTGTGATGAGCGACCGCGATGCCCGTAAACAGGGCGTCGGCGGCGAAGTGCTCGCTTACGTCTACTGATCAGGGAGGTTGATCCATGTCTCGTATTGGTAAAGCGCCGATTTCCGTGCCGGGCGGCGTCACCGTTACCCTCAGCGGCCTCGACGTCAAAGTCAAAGGTCCCAAGGGTGAACTGAGCCGCACCCTCCCCGACGGTGTGACCATCGCCCAGGACGGCAGCACCATCGTGGTGAGCCCTGCTAGCGACCACCGTCGCTCCCGTGAGCGCCACGGTCTCTGCCGCACCCTCGTCGCCAACATGGTGGAAGGGGTGAGTAAGGGTTACATCCGCAAGCTCGAAATCGTTGGCGTGGGCTATCGCGCTGCCGTTCAGGGCAAGAAGCTCGTGGTGAGCGCTGGCTACAGCCACCAGGTTGAGATGGTGCCTCCCGACGGCGTGACCTTCGCCGTTGATGGCAACACCACTGTTCTCGTGTCCGGTGCGGACAAGGAACTGGTGGGCAACGAAGCCGCCAAGGTGCGCGCCATTCGTCCGCCTGAGCCCTACAAGGGCAAGGGCATCAAATACGAGGGTGAGCGCATCCTGCGCAAGGCCGGTAAGACCGGTAAGAAATGAGGTCTGCCTGAGCGTCGTTACCCTGTACTGCCATGTCCACACTGTCCCGCAAGCAGCAGACGCAGAAACGCCACCGGCGTCTGCGTCGCAATCTCACTGGCACCGCCGCGCGTCCGCGCCTGGCTGTGTTCCGCTCCAACAATCACATCTACGCTCAGCTCATCGACGACGACGCCCAGAGCACTCTCTGCTCGGCGTCCACGGTCGATAAGGAGCTGCGCACCAGCGTCAACGCCGCCGCCACCTGTGACGCTTCAGTCGCCGTTGGTCAGTTGGTCGCCAAGCGTGCCCTCGCCAAGGGCATCCAACAGGTGGTCTTCGATCGAGGCGGCAACCTGTACCACGGCCGCGTCAAGGCCCTGGCTGACGCCGCCCGGGAAGCGGGCCTTCAGTTCTGATCCCTGCTCTCACCATGACCGAAACCAACGACCAGATCCAGTCCAACGCCGTTCCCGGCGCTGCTGACGTTCCCGCCGCGGCCGAAGGCCAGCAGGAGCGCCGTGGCGGCCGGGGCGAGGGCCGGGGCGACCGCCGCGGCGGTGGCCGCGGTCGCGACAACCGTCGCGGCCAAGAGCGCGACTCCGAATGGCAGGAACGCGTGGTTCAAATCCGTCGCGTGTCCAAGACCGTTAAGGGCGGTAAGAAAATGAGCTTCCGGGCCATCGTTGTCGTCGGCAACGAGAAGGGCCAGGTAGGCGTGGGCGTCGGCAAAGCCGGCGATGTGATCGGCGCCGTCCGCAAGGGTGTTGCCGATGGCAAGAAGCACCTGGTCAAGGTGCCTCTCACCCGGCATTCCTCCATCCCCACCCTTGGTAACGGCCGAGATGGCGCTGCCAGCGTGCTGATCCGTCCCGCAGCTCCGGGTACCGGTGTGATTGCGGGTGGTTCGATCCGTACGGTGCTGGAGCTCGCTGGCATCAAGAACGTGTTGGCCAAGCGCCTGGGCTCGAAAACCCCTCTCAATAACGCGCGCGCCGCCATGGATGCCCTGGCCGGCCTGCGCACCCATAAGGAGACCGCCAAGGAGCGTGGCATCTCCCTCGAGCAGATCTACTCCTGAGGACCGCCATGACGTCGCTCAATCTCCAGTCCCTCGCCCCACAGAAAGGGGCCCGTCGCCGCAAGCTCCGTAAGGGGCGTGGCATTGCTGCAGGCCAGGGTGCCAGCTGCGGTTTCGGCATGCGCGGTCAGAAGTCCCGCTCGGGTCGACCCACCCGTCCGGGCTTTGAAGGTGGTCAGATGCCTCTGTACCGCCGGGTGCCGAAGCTCAAGCACTTCACCGTGATCAATCCCAAGAACTTCACGGTGATCAATGTGGGCAAGCTGACTGAACTCTCCGCCGGCAGCACTGTCAATCTCGACAGCCTCGTTAAGGACGGCATTGTGACCAGCCCTAAGCATCCCCTTAAGGTGCTGGGCACCGGTGATCTCAAGGTGAAACTCACCGTTCAGGCTGCCGCCTTTACCGCCAGCGCCCGCGAGAAGATCGAGGCTGCCGGCGGTACCTGCGAAGTGATCTGAGCCTCGGCTTAGTGCTACTCCCGACCCTTTAGCGTCGGTGCCGCCTGGCGGAGCCCCACGGCTTCACCAGGCGGTTTTTTGTTCTCTCCTCTTCTGCACGCCCGTCATGCTCGTCAGCCGGGGTCGTAACCCCAGTGCCGGTGAAATTTTCACGCAGCTGATCCAGGCCAAGGATCTGCGCAACCGCGTGTTGATCACCCTGGGCCTGCTTTTGCTGGTTCGCCTGGGGATTTATATCCCCGTCCCCGGCATTGATCGGGCCGCCTTTCAGGACTTCATCGCCCGCGGTGGTCAGCTGATTGGCTTCCTCGACATCTTCACCGGTGGTGGCATTTCCACTTTGGGGGTCTTTGGCCTCGGGATCCTGCCGTTCATTAACGCCTCGATCATCCTGCAGTTGCTGACCTCGGCTCTGCCCCAGCTGGAGGATCTGCAGAAGAACGAAGGTGAGGCCGGCCGCCGCAAGATCGCCCAGTACACCCGTTATGTGGCCCTGGGCTGGGGCATGTTGCAGAGCGTGGTGTTCGCCCTGATCCTGCGCCCCTATGCCATCGCCGGCACGTCCGAATTGGTGTTCGTGCTGCAGACCGCCGTTGCCCTGGTGACGGGATCGATGGTGGTGATGTGGATCAGTGAGGTGATCACCGAGCGCGGCATCGGCCAGGGCGCTTCTCTGGTGATCTACCTCAACATCGTCGCCACCTTGCCGCGGGCTTTGGGCTCCACCATTGAGCTCGCCCAGAGCGGTGATCGCAGCACTGTTGGCGGGATCGTGGTGCTGGTGGCGGTGTTCCTCGTCACGATCGTTGGCATTGTTTGCGTTGAGGAGGGCAACCGCCGCATCCCCATCGTCAGCGCCAAGCGCCAGGTGGGCGGTGCAAGCCTCTCAGCCCGTCAGAGCTACCTGCCGCTCAAGCTCAATGCCGGTGGTGTGATGCCGATCATCTTTGCCTCGGCTGTGGTGTTCCTGCCCCTCACCATCGCCAACATCACCAAACAGCCCCTGCTGATCAACATCGCTTCTGCCCTCAGCCCCAACAGCGGTACGCCCTGGGTTTATGCGCTGTTGTTCTTTGCGCTGATCATCGGCTTCTCCTTCTTCTACGCCACCCTCACCATCAACCCTGTGGATGTGGCCACCAACCTCAAGCGCTCCGGCGTGGCCATCCCGGGTGTGCGGCCTGGCTCGGCTACCGCCACCTATCTCAGTGGTGTCCAGAATCGACTCACCCTGTTGGGCGCACTGTTCCTCGGCGCCGTGGCGATCATCCCCTCGGCCGTGGAATCGGCCACCCAGGTGAAAACCTTCCAGGGCTTGGGTGCCACCAGCCTGCTGATCCTGGTGGGCGTGGCCATCCAAACCGCCAAACAGCTGCAGACCGCTGTGATCTCGCAGCGCTACGAAGGCATGGTGCGCCAGTGAGCCTTGGCTGAGCTCATGCCAGGTGTCTGTTGTTGTCCCACTCCGATTTGTTGTTTACCCCTCTCGTGATGAAGCAACGCCTTCTCTTCCTTGGCCCCCCGGGCGCCGGTAAAGGCACCCAGGCTCAGCGTTTG
This sequence comes from Synechococcus sp. LA31, assembly GCF_018502385.1. NCBI lineage: Bacteria > Bacillati > Cyanobacteriota > Cyanophyceae > Synechococcales > Synechococcaceae > Synechococcus > Synechococcus sp. LA31. Next base: position 1,717,010 of record NZ_CP075523.1, on the reverse strand, counting down.
GCCGAAAGCCAGGGGCTGCTTCACCTCTCCACCGGAGATCTGTTGCGCGCCGAAGTGGCCGCTGGCAGTGCGCTCGGCAAGGAGGCAGAGACGGTGATGGCTCGTGGTGAGCTGGTCAGCGATGCGCTGGTGCTGGCGATCGTGCGCAGCCGTTTGGAGGCCCACAGTGGCGGCTGGTTGCTGGATGGATTCCCTCGCAATGTGGCCCAGGCCGATGCCCTGGCACAGCTGCTTGAACAGCTCAGTCAGCAGATTGAACTGGTGGTTCTGATGGAGCTCGACGATGCGGTGCTGGTCCAGCGTTTGTTGTCTCGCGGCCGTGCCGACGACAACGAGGAGGTGATCCGCCATCGCCTCGAGGTGTATCGCCAACAGACCGAGCCTCTGATCGCTTACTACCGCGAGCGAAACCTGTTGGCGCCCGTGGAAGCAGCCGGCACGGTGGAGCAGATCGGAGCGCGAATTGCAGCTTTGTTGGCTTGACCGCTGTGATAGGGTCGTCGTTTGCAAAAATGGAGAGACCGCTCCCATGAAGGTGCGTGCCTCGGTCAAGAAGATGTGCGACAAGTGCCGGGTGATCCGTCGCCACGGCCGGGTAATGGTGATTTGCGCCAACCCGAAGCACAAGCAGCGCCAGGGTTGATCCCTGGTTGAGTCTTGCTCCCGGCCCTTGGGCCAACCCCTCCCCTGCTCACCCCATCGTTAGTTTCTGTGGCTCGGATTGCCGGCGTTGATATTCCTCGTGACAAGAGGATCGAAATCGCCCTCACCTATGTGTACGGGATTGGCCTGACAACGGCCCAAAAAATCCTGGCCAAAACCGGGGTCAACCCCGACACCCGCGTCAAGGACCTCGACGACGCCGACGTGCAGAAGCTGCGCGGCGCCGCTGAGAGCTACACCCTTGAAGGCGACCTGCGCCGCCAGGAGGGTATGGCCCTCAAGCGTCTCCAAGACATCGGCTGCGTGCGTGGCCGTCGCCACCGCGTGGGCCTGCCTGTGCGCGGTCAGCGCACCCGTACGAATGCGCGCACTCGCCGCGGTGCTCGTAAGACCGTTGCCGGTAAGAAGAAGTAAGGCCTGGCCTGCTTTCGGCCTTCTTTGCCTCCTCAAGCACCTGCCGTCCGGTTCCCATAGGACCCGGTCGTCACCAGGTTGCCCCCCTCAGTTCCCTGATCACCTCCCTGCTCCTGCAGGGCTCTAACCCATGGCCAAGCCTGCCAAGAAATCCGGCGCCAAGAAAACGAAGCGCAATGTGCCCAATGGTGTGGCGCACATTCAAAGCACCTTCAACAACACCATCGTTTCAATCACCGACACCGCCGGTGAAGTGATCTCCTGGAGCTCCGCTGGGGCCAGCGGATTCAAGGGCGCCCGTAAGGGCACCCCCTTTGCCGCCCAGACCGCTGCAGAAGCCGCCGCCCGTCGCGCCCTTGAGCAGGGGATGCGCCAGATCGAGGTGCTGGTGCGCGGTCCTGGCTCCGGCCGTGAAACCGCCATTCGTGCTCTGCAGGTGGCCGGTTTGGAGATCACCTTGATTCGCGACGTCACCCCTCTGCCCCACAACGGCTGCCGTCGCTCCAAGCGTCGCCGGGTCTGATCCGACGCCTTGCCCCGCCCCAGAGGGGGCTCCTCCTCTTTTTTTGAGCTTCAGACCGTGTTGCAGTACCAGATCGATCGGGTTGAACACCAGATCGCCGACGACCGTTCCCAGACCGGCGTCTTTGTGATCGGCCCCCTTGAGCGGGGTCAGGCCATCACCCTCGGCAATTCCCTGCGCCGCGTGCTGATGGGAGCCCTCGAGGGCAGCGCCATCACCGCCGTGCGCATCGCCGGCGTGAATCATGAGTACGCCACCGTGCCCGGTGTGCGTGAAGACGTTCTCGACATCCTGCTCAATTGCAAGGACATCGCCGTTAGCAGCCGCACCCGCGAGCTGGAGATCGGCCGGTTGGTGGCCAATGGCCCCTGCACTGTGACCGCCTCCGACCTGCAGTTTTCCTCGCAGGTGAGCGTGATCGATGCTGACCGTCCGATTGCCACCGTGGCCGACGGCTACAGCCTCGAGCTTGAGGTGCACGTGGAGCGGGGTGTGGGCTATCGCCCTGTGGATCGTCGCAACGAAGACACCAGTGCCATTGATCTATTGCAGATCGATGCCGTGTTCATGCCGGTGCGCCGCGTGAACTACAGCGTTGACGAAACCGCTGTGGGCGAAGGTGGTTCGGCCCGCGAGCGCCTGCGTCTTGAGATCGAAACCGATGGCTCCGTCACGCCTGACGATGCCATGGCCCAGGCGGCCAATCAGCTGATTGCGCTGTTCCAGCCCCTGGCCAGTCTCACGATGGTCGATGAGCCTGGCCTGGAGCCCGAGCCTTCCGCTGAGGCCCAGATCCCTCTCGAGGAGCTCAACCTTTCGGTTCGCGCTTACAACTGCCTCAAGCGCGCCCAGGTCAACTCCGTGTCCGATCTGATGGGCTTCAGCTACGAAGATTTGCTGGAGATCAAGAACTTCGGTTCGAAGTCGGCTGATGAAGTGATCGAGGCGCTTGAACGCATCGGCATCTCCCTGCCCCAGAGCCGCACCAGCGCTTGATTCAGCGCGCGTCACGACTCCTTCCCTGTTAACGCTTACCCTCCGCATCCGTCATGCGCCACCAGTGCCGAGTCCCCAAGCTGGGACGCCCCGCTGACCAACGCAAAGCCATGCTGCGCGCTCTCACGACGCAGTTGATCCGCGAAGGTCGTCTCACGACCACCAAAGCCCGTGCCAAGGCCCTGCGCGATGAAGCTGAGCGCATGATCAGCCTGGCCAAGGATGGCAGCCTCGCCGCCCGCCGCCGGGCCATCGGCTACATCTACGACAAGCAGCTCGTTCACGCCCTGTTCGATAAGGCACAAGACCGTTACGGCGATCGCAACGGCGGCTACACCCGCATCATTCGTACCGTTCCCCGTCGTGGTGATAACGCCGAGATGGCGATTATCGAGCTCGTCTGATTCAGCTTCGGCTCACCAACTGGCCGCGTGGGATCCATCGGTCCGCGCGGCTTTGTTGTGTCTGGATCTGTACCCTTCGCCGTTGTGGAACCACGCGCTGATCCTGTGAGCCCCGCAACGCGGCGCATTGCGCTCTGCTTGCAATACGACGGGGCCCCTTATTGCGGCTGGCAGCGGCAACCCCGTGATCCCAGCATTCAGGAAGCTCTCGAAGTGGCCATTGCCGCTTTGGATCCTCGCCGGCCTGTGCGCGTGCAGGCTGCTGGGCGCACTGACACAGGGGTGCATGCCGCAGCTCAGGTGGTGCACTTTGACGCGGAAGGTCCGATCCCAGCCTCTCGTTGGCCTGCCGCCCTGAATGGGCGATTGCCGGCCAGTATCCGTGTGCGTGCTGGGGTCGAGGTGTCCCCCCATTGGCACGCTTGCTTCAGTGCCACCTACAGGCGGTACCGATACACCCTCTACAACGCCCGGTTGCCGAATCTGTTCCTGGCACCTTGGACCTGGCACCGCTACCAGTTGCGTCTCGACGAGCAGCTGATGCGTGAGGCCCTTGAGGGCATGCTCGGAGAACATGATTTCGCCGCCTTTGAACGGGCGGGTAGCTCGAGGTCTCATTCGCGCACCACCCTTCAGGAGGTGAAGGTGGAGCGGCGTGGTGATTTGATCGATGTGGAGCTTCAGGCCAGTGGTTTTCTCTACGGCATGGTGCGGTTGGTGATGGGGCAGCTGGTGGCTGTGGGTGAGCAGCGCCTCAGCCTCGAGGCCTTCGCGCTGCGCTGGCGCAGCGGTGCCCGCCATGAGGTCAAAGAGGCAGCTCCGCCCCATGGGCTCACCTTGCTGCGGGTGGGGTACCCCACAGCGGTCTTCCCGGATGTGGCCTGGTACGATTGTCAACCGCGGTATTTGCTGGAGTCGTCCGACTCTCCTCCGCGCGCCTGATCGCTCCCTCCGCGCCGAGGGTGGGTTCGGCCGCGAGGTAGTGTCGCTCCACGAGCTACAGACGTCCGAGTGATCGGACGCCCTGCCGTCCCAGTCCAGACATTCCGTCCAGACACCCTGTCCCGCCCCCCTGCTCGTTTGCTGAGTGGTGGAGCTTTACCGATCCGGCCCGCCGGTGCGATGAACAAGACTCTCGTTCCCCCTCAGGATCCCTCCAGTCGCCAGTGGTATCTGGTGGATGCTGAGAACCAGACCCTCGGCCGTCTCGCCAGTGAAGTGGCATCGGTGCTCCGGGGCAAGAACAACCCCAACTTCGCTCCCCACATCGACGCCGGCGACTTTGTCGTGGTGATCAATGCTGAGAAAGTGAAGGTGAGTGGCAACAAGTCCACGACGAAGGTCTATCGCCGCCATTCCGGTCGTCCCGGTGGCATGAAGACCGAAAGCTTTGCTGCGCTGCAGGCCCGTATTCCTGAGCGCATCATCGAGAAGGCTGTGAAGGGCATGCTCCCTCACAACGCCCTCGGTCGTCAGCTGTTCCGCAAGCTGAAGGTGTACAAGGGTGCCGAGCATCCCCACGCCGCTCAGCAGCCCCAGGCCCTCGCCCTCGATCCCGCCGCTTCCGCCCAATGAGCACCAACACCGTCGTTTACTGGGGAACAGGTCGCCGCAAGACTGCGGTCGCCCGTGTGCGCGTGGTTCCCGGCACCGGCACTGTGACCATCAATGGTCGCCCCGGCGATAACTACCTCAACTACAACCCCGTTTATCTGGCTGCCGTCAACGCTCCTCTGCAGACCCTGGGTCTCGCGAGTGAGTACGACCTGCTGGTGAACGTGCGTGGTGGTGGCCTCACCGGCCAGGCCGACGCCATCAAGCAGGGTGCAGCCCGTGCTCTGTGCGAACTCTCCCCAGACAACCGCAAGCCTCTGAAGACCGAAGGCCACCTCAGCCGTGACCCCCGCGCCAAGGAGCGTCGTAAGTACGGCCTGAAGAAAGCCCGTAAGGCTCCTCAGTTCTCCAAGCGCTGATTCCGCTTCCGCTCCTCAGCCCCGTATCCGTCATGCCGAAGGCCGAAATCCATCCCACCTGGTACCCCGATGCCAAGGTGATCTGCAACGGAGAAGTGGTGATGACCACCGGCTCCACCTCGCCCGAACTCCACGTGGATGTGTGGAGCGGCAATCATCCCTTCTACACCGGCACCCAAAAGATTCTCGACACCGAGGGTCGTGTGGACCGTTTCATGCGCAAATACGGCATGGCCGGCGCCTCCAACGCCGATACGCCTGCCGGTGATAACAAGGCGGCTGACTCCAAAGCCTGATCGCCCTCACCTTGATGGTTGTCGTGCCTGTGGTGCGGTAACTACTGAGAGCCGGATGCTTCAGGGCATCCGGCTTTTTGCTGTCCACCGGTTGCTCGGTCGTTCTCTTCCTGCATGGATGCTTCCTTTCTGAGCGAGCGCCTCGACGCGGCGCGCACCACCTTCGACACCCTGGAGCGCCAGCTGGCGGATCCGGATGTGGCCGCCAACCCTGCGCAGCTCGAACCGATCGCCCGCGAACGGGCCCGGCTCGAGCCTCTGGTGATGGGCTACGACGAACTGCAGACCCTCCAAGGCCAGGAGCAGCAGGCCCGTGAGCTGCTGCGCGAGAGCCGCGGCGATCTCGACCTCGAGGCCCTAGCCCAGGAAGAACTGGCTGTGTTGGCCACGAGGATCAGTGCCCTCGAGGAGCAGCTCACCCTGGCGCTGCTGCCACGCGATCCTCGCGATGAGCGCAGTGTGATGTTGGAGATTCGTGCTGGTGCGGGCGGTGATGAGGCCGCCCTGTGGGCCGGCGATCTGGCGCGCATGTATGAGCGCTATGCCCAGAGCGTGGGCTGGAAGGTGCAGCCGGTGAGCGCATCGGAAGCTGAGCTCGGCGGCTACAAGGAATTGATCCTGGCGATCAAAGGGGAGGGTGTGTTTAGCCAGTTGAAGTTTGAGGCTGGGGTGCACCGCGTCCAGCGGGTGCCGGCCACCGAATCTCAGGGCCGTGTGCACACGTCGACAGCCACGGTGGCGGTGATGCCTGAGGCCGATCCGGTGGAGGTGCAGATCGATTCCGGTGATCTGGAGATCAGCACGGCCCGCTCTGGCGGTGCCGGCGGCCAGAACGTGAACAAGGTGGAGACGGCGGTCGACCTGCTGCACAAACCAACGGGCATCCGCGTGTTCTGCACCCAGGAGCGCTCCCAACTGCAAAACCGCGAACGGGCCTTGGAGATTTTGCGAGCCAAGCTCTATGAGCGCGAGCTGGCGGCGGCTAACGCGGAGGAGCGCTCCGCCCGTTTGGCTCAGGTGGGTACGGGCGACCGGAGCGAGAAGATCCGCACCTACAACTACAAGGACAACCGCACCACCGATCACCGCCTCAGCCGCAACTTTTCGCTCGAACCGGTGCTCCAGGGCCAGCTGGCTGAAGTAATTGGAGCTTGCGTATCGGCCGATCAGCGTCGCCAGCTTGAGGCTCTGGCGGAGCAGGCCAACGGCTGAATGGTGCGCTCAGTCCCGCTCAGGCGGCGGCGCTCAAGTCGCGTTCGTCCCAACCCTGCACATACTTGGCCCACTCGCGGTGCTGGCCCCTGGCCATCTGCCGCTGAGCCTCAAACAAGGGGCCGCTCAGCGGGCGTCGCGGCTGATGCAACAACACCATCCCCGCCTCGCGGGGGGTGCGGTTGCCCTTGTGCACGTTGCACCGGAGGCAGGCGGTGGTCACGTTGTCCCAGCTGTGACTACCGCCGCGGCTGCGCGGCATCACGTGATCAATTGAAAGCCGTTCGCTCAGGCTGCCGCAGTACTGGCAGCGGTGGCCGTCGCGGTGGAACAGATTGCGGCGGGTCAGCGGCAGGGCACGGAATGGCACCCGCACAAATTGGCGCAGTCGGATCACCGTGGGGCGGTGCAGGCCAGGCCGCAGCTGCAGATCGGCGGCATGTTCGAGGCCCTCGGCCTTCCCTTTGAGCACCATCACCGTGGCCCGCCGCCAGCTGGTGATGTTCAGCGGTTCGAAGGAGGCGTTGAGAACCAGAACGTGGCCCATGGGAGTGCGTCCCCTGGCAGCCCGTGAATTGCCCGCCATGCTAGGGGGAACGTCTAGTGGCGTTATGAATCCCCGCTTACGCTCAGCACATCCTGTAGCTGGATGACGGAAGCTTCACCGGTGATCAGCCCTGGGGCTGAACCCTGGCCCCACCCGCGTCAGCGGGCATGGGTCGAGGTGTGCGAAGCGGCCGTGCAGGCCAATGCCTGCAGCTTGCTGCGCTCCCTCGCGCCCGGCTCCAGCCTCATGGCTGTGGTGAAGGCTGATGGCTATGGCCACGGGGCAGTGCCGGTGGCCCGGGCCGCTGCCGCCGGTGGGGCCACGTCCTTCGGGGTGGCCACGCTGCAAGAAGGGCTGGAACTGCGCCAGGCCGGCTTGCATCAGCCCGTGCTGGTGATGGGGAATCTCACCCAGCCCGATGAACTGCGGGCCTGTCTGCATTGGCAGCTGATGCCCACCCTCAGCAGCATGCGCGAGGCGCTGCTGTGCCAAAACCTCGCCGACAGCAGCGGCCGGCCCATGGGGGTGCAGCTGAAGCTCGATACCGGCATGGCCCGCCTCGGGGCAGCCTGGAACGATGGTCCTCGCCTGGTGGAAGCCATCTCAGGCCTGGAGGCTGTGCAGCTGGCTGGCGTGTATTCCCATTTGGCAGATGCGGATGCTCCGGGTGGCGGCCTCGATGCGCTCACCCAGCAACAGCAGCAGCGCTTTGAGGCGGTGCTCACGGCCCTGCAGCAGGCCGGCCTGGCCAGCGGCTGTCGCCACCTGGCCAATTCCGCCGGCACCCTTCGCGCTCCTCAGCTCCACTACGACATGGTGCGGGTGGGTTTGGCCCTCTACGGCCACCGCCCTGCCGCGCACCTCGGCGGTGGCCTGGAGCTGAAACCAGCCATGCAGGTGCGGGCGCGGGTGAACCTGATCCGTGAGGTGGCTGCTGGTGTGGGAGTGAGTTATGGCCATCGCTTCACCACCCAGCGCCCCAGCCGGTTGGCGGTGGTGAGCATCGGCTACGCCGATGGGGTTCCGCGCCTGCTCTCCAACCGCTTGCATGTGCTCCACCGTGGCCGGCGCATCCCACAGGTTGGCGCGATCACCATGGACCAGCTGGTGCTCGACGCCACCGATGCCCCCGAGCTCGATCAGGGCAGCGTGGTGACACTGCTCGGCAGCGATGGCGGCGAGCGCATCGATCCGCTGGCCTGGAGTGATCCTTGCGGCACCATCCCCTGGGAGATCCTCTGCGGCTTCAAGCACCGGCTTCCACGGCTGCCCTCCATTGGCCCGGGCGGCTGATAAAGTCAGCGAGCCGCTGGAGAGGTGGCTGAGTGGTTGAAAGCGGCTCCCTGCTAAGGAGTTACAGGAGGCAACTTCTGTCGAGGGTTCGAATCCCTCCCTCTCCGTTCCAGGTCTGAAGCCTGAGCAAAAAGCCCCCTTAACGAGGGGGCTTTTTGCTGTCGCCGCCCTTGCGTTAGGCCGCCAGCAGTTGCCTGCACAGCTCGGGCAGGAGTTGCTCATCGCCGGCTCGTGAGTGGCCTTCGCTGAACACCACCAGCAGGGTGGGGGCATGCCCTTCGGCCTCGATATAGGCCGCATCGTGCCGGGCCTGGCTCATCCAGCCGGCCTTGCTCCATACCCGCGCTCCTGCTGGCACGCCGGCGCCAAGGAAGCCATCCACTTGGTTGTCAGGATCACCGGCGCGCTCGTCCGCATCGAGGCTGCGGCCCAGCAGCTCGCGCATGCGGCTGCAGGCGGGCGGTGACACGAGCGCGCTGGCCATGACCCCATGCAGCAGCCTGGCGCAGACATCGGTGCTGAGGCGGTTGCGGTTTTCCAGGTCTGCTCCATAGAACTGGCGTTCGCGGCCGTAGGGGCCGTCGCCCCAGGTTTTTTGGCAGGCATTGCAGCCGGCCCACTCGCTCCAGCCCAGCTGCTCGCACCACTGGTTCACCAGCCGGCGGCGCAGGGCCCAGCTCGCGAAGGCTGTTTCGGGCAGGGGTGGGCCACTGGTGGTGCCGGTAAGTAGATCCAGCACCAGGCCCGTGGCGTCGTTGCTGGAGTCGCGGATCATGTCCGCCAGGGCACGGCGCAGTTCCGGGGTGTCGTCGATCAGCTGGCGTTGCAGCCAGGCCTCGGCAGCTACCAGATACAGCAGTTTCACCACGCTGGCGGGATAGCGGGCCTGATCGCCTCGCCAGCTGGCACCGCGAGGCTGATCAGCCCAGAAGCTTTCCAGATCGCTGCGGGAGGAGGCGCTGTCGATCAGCGAATGGCTGTAGCGCAGCCAGGTGATTGAGAGCTGCCGCCCAAGCCCCGCCCGGCCATCGGCTTCCAGGGCTTGGATCGTGGCCTCCAGCTGTTGGGCCATCGCCCCATCCGGGCAGTAGAACGCCATCGCGGCCAAAGGGGGCAATGGCGAGATTAGGCAGGTTGGCCGAGGGCACACCGGTGGCTCTCGAACTGCTGCAACCAGGCAGTTGCTGGCGCCTCAGCGCTCCCGTGGATCTCACCAGCCACTGGCGGGGGCCAGGTTTGGCCACCCAGGCGGCCGCCGGCCGAGCTCTCATCGTGTTGGAGCCACTGCGGCCGGGTTGCCAGCGCCTGAAGGTGCAACTGCTGGAAGACGGCTATCCAGGCTGGCTGGATCCCGATCAAGTGCTGGGGCATGCCCGCGCTTGTCTGCCGCCGCCGCTGCGTCTGCTGGATGCAGGGCAGATCGAGGCGGCACTGCCAGCGGTGCTGGCCTTTGCCGAGCAGGCTCGCCAGCGACCGAATCACTATCTATGGGGCGGCACCCTGGGCCCTGATTTCGATTGCTCCGGCCTGATCCAGGCTGCTTTTGCCAGTGCCGGCATCTGGCTACCGCGGGATGCTTACCAGCAGGAGCGCTTCTGCCAGCCCGTGGCCGTAGCGCCGGGTGGCTACAACCTGCTGCGCGCTGGCGACTTGATCTTCTTTGGGCGGCCGCAGCGCTGCACCCACGTGGGGCTGTATGTCGGCGGCGGCCGCTATTTGCACAGCAGCGGCCGTGAGCATGGCCGCAATGGAATCGGACTCGACGGCCTCGATCCCCAGCTGCAGGATCCAGTGAGCGTGCACTACCGCCTCGAGCTGCGCGGCGCCGGCCGCGTGATCCGCTGCCATGACGGCACGCCTCTTCCTTGAATCCCATGCTGCTTTCCCTGCTGCTGATCCTGGTGCTCACCGCTCTGGGCTGGTGGATCGCCCAGGCCACCGCTGCGGGCCGTCAGCTCGGCACCACGATGCTCGTGCTGCTACTCGGTTTGCTGGTGAGCAACATCAGCGGCGTTCAACCCGAGCCCGCCGCAGCAGGGTGGGTCAACGGCCCGCTCACCTCCTTGGCGATTGTGCTGTTGCTGCTGGCGGTGGATCTGCGGCGGCTCTGGCCCGAGGCCCGTCGCTTGTTGCTGCCATTCCTGCTGGCGGTGCTCAGCACCTTGGGGGCGGTGCTGCTTGGCGGCTGGTTGCTGCAACCGCTGCTGGGTTCAGGACGCGGTGTGTTGGCCGGGGTGTTTACCGCCACCTTCACCGGCGGCAGCCTCAACTTCGTGTCGGTGGCGAGGGCGCTTCAGCCGCCAGAGAGCCTCTTGGCTGTCGCCACAACCGCGGATTATTTGGTGTTCGCGGTTTGGTTCGCGGTGAGTTTGTGGCTGGGCCGCCAATGCGGAGCGAGGGCTGTGGCGGCTGTTTCCCCCTCCCAAGCCCTGCCGATGGAGGCGGTTGATGGTTGGTGGCAGGGCCTGGTGTGGGGGAGTGCACTGCTGCTCCTAACCCATGGGCTCACAGGGGTGTTGCAGCGGCTCTGGCCTGCTCTGCCTGCGATTTTGGTGCTCACCACCCTCGCCCTGTTGGCGGCGCAACTGCCGGGTGCAAGCAGTCGGCGCGGTTGTTATGGGCTGGGCTTGCTGTTGATCCAACCGTTCTTCACCGTGATGGGTCTCAGCTCATCGGTGGCTGGGCTTTTGGGAGAGGGGCTGCCGGTGTTGTTCTATGCGGCCCTGATCGTGACCCTGCAGGCGTTGGCTGTGTTGGTGCTGCGCCGCTGGCGTGGTTGGGGGATGGCGGAAACCCTGGTGGCTTCCCAGGCCTCGATCGGAGGCCCCAGTACTGCTCTTGCACTGGCCACGGCCATCGGACGCGCCGAGCTGGCCCTGCCCGCCGTCGCGATTGGGTTGCTGGGCTATCTGGTGGGCACGTATCTGGGCTTGCTGGCGGCGTGGCTGCTGGCCGCTTAACACCCGCTTCAGCTCTCTCGCTTAGGTTCCACCCATCCAAGCTGCACCCTGTGAGCGCAAGCGTTGCCCCCGAGCTCTCCATCGTGGTGCCGCTCTTCAACGAGGAGGAGAGCCTTCCGCACTTGGTGGCCAAGCTGCTTGAGGCTCTACGCCCCCTCGGTCGCACCTTTGAGTTGGTGCTCGTCGACGACGGCTCCAGCGATGCAACCGCCGCCGTACTGCGGCAGCTGAGCACCACCACACCGGAGTTGGTGGCAGTGCTGCTGCGACGCAACTACGGCCAGACGCCGGCCATGTCAGCTGGCTTTGATGCCAGTCGCGGCCGCGTGATCATCACGCTCGATGGCGATCTCCAAAATGATCCCGCCGATATCCCGATGCTGCTTGAGCAGCTTGAGCAGGGCTTTGACTTGGTGAGCGGCTGGCGCCATCAGCGCCAGGACAATGCCGTCAGCCGTCTTCTGCCTAGCAAGGTCGCCAACCGGCTGATCGCCCGGGTCACCGGGGTGAAGCTGCACGACTACGGCTGCTCACTGAAGGCCTACCGGCGCGAGCTGGTGGAGGACATGAACCTCTATGGCGAGCTGCACCGCTTCCTGCCAGCCCTGGCCTACATCGAGGGGGCGCGCATCAGTGAGGTGAAGGTGAACCACAACGCCCGCCAGTTCGGGCAGAGCAAATACGGCATCGACCGCACGTTCCGGGTGCTGATGGATCTGCTCACCGTGTGGTTCATGAAACGATTCCTCACCCGGCCGATGTATGTGTTCGGTTTTGGCGGCCTCGTGGGTATCGCGCTGGGGGCTGTGCTCAGTACCTATCTGCTGGTGGAGAAGCTGATGGGGGCTGAGATCGGTGATCGTCCGCTGCTGCTCGTCGCGGTGTTGGCTTTGATTGCTGGAGTACAGCTCTTCTGCTTTGGACTGTTGGCGGAGCTGCAGATGCGCACCTACCACGAAAGCCAGGGCCGGCCGATCTACCGCGTGCGGGAAACATTGCGGGGCGGTTTAACGGGTGTGACCTGAGCTGTTGCTGCGGCGGTGCGGCCGCGGAAGGCCTGCATTGCTTCTGCCGCTAGGGCTGCCACCTGTTGATCGCTGTCGCGCAGGCCGCGGCGGATCAGGGGCAGCGCATCCCGGTGGCGCCAGGCTGCGCACACCGCCAGGGCTTGTTGGCGTTGGCTGCCACCCGCCTGGAATTGGCGCTCCAGTTCGGCCAGTAGCTGCAGGCGGCCGCGCCGGTCGGCCGCGGTTGGCAGTGCCGGAGCTATCGGGATGGGGTGATCGACGGCTGGCCCCTCGTCGCGGGCGAGCACCAGCTCCATTTGGGTGCGGTTCAGGGCGGCCACCGCGGAAGCGTCGGTGGAGCGGAGGATCTTGGGCCGTGGCCGCCCCAGCAGCCAACACGCGGCGATCACGGCGGCGATTGCTGCTCCGGAGAGGGCCTGGGTCATCGGTCTGAACTTTTATGTCGCCCCTTCCGCTGCCAGAGAACAGGTTTGGAAGAGCTCCTTACAGTGCCGAACGGTAGCTGTATTGGCCCACGCTGATGACCGGAGACTTCGTCGCCGCCTGGATGCCCTCGGTGTTCGTGCCCCTTGTCGGGATCCTGGCTCCTGCGGTGGCCATGGCCCTGCTGTTCAACGTGATCGAAGCCCGCGACTGAGTCGCTCCTGCTTCATCGCCGCCAACCACCCTCCTTCCAACGATGACCGTGACCCCCGTCGCCGACCCCTGTGTCGGCAATTTGGCCACTCCCGTCAACAGCAGCTACTTCAGCCGCGCTTTTCTGAACGCCCTGCCGGCCTATCGCCCTGCCCTCTCCCCCAACCGTCGCGGTTTGGAAGTGGGAATGGCCCATGGCTTCTTCCTCTACGGCCCCTTCGCGATCACCGGCCCGCTGCGCGCCACTGAATACGCCAGCACCGCTGGTTTGCTGGCGGCAGTTGGCCTGGTGTCGATCCTCACGGTGTGCCTCTCGATCTATGGCACGGCTGGTCGTGGCCCCAATGTGCAGCCGGCTGACGCCACCATCGACAACCCCCCGGCCGATCTGTTCACCAAGGCCGGCTGGGCTGAATTCGCCAGCGGCTTCTGGCTGGGTGGTTGCGGCGGCGCTGCCTTCGCATGGTTCCTGGCCGGCACCACCATCGTGGCTCCGCTGGTCAACATTGCCGGTGGTGTTTGGAGCGTGAACTGAGCGTTCGGCCTCATTCACTGGATTCAAGCCCCGCCGCGGCGGGGCTTTTTAGTGGTTTTTTGAATGCCGTCTTGGCCACTGCCGATGCGGCCCAGCTCGGTCAATAGAACGGGCAGATCCACCGTGAGCACTGCCAGTACGGGGTTGATCGGTAGCAGCAGATTGAGCAGCACCACTGAGATGTGCGGCACGAGCACCAGGGCGAGATTTCGGCGGTGGCGCTGGGCTGCGTCTAAGGCCAACGTTTGACAGGCCACCAGGTTGCCGAGTGCTTCGGGCCGCACCACCAGATCGGCGTTTGCGCTGCTGAGGCCGCGGTCTCGGCTGAGTAGTTCGATCGAGAGATCAGCCTGCGCCAGGTTGAGGCCATCGATGGCGCTGCAGCCGAGCATGGCGATGGGCTCGCCTGTGGAGTGCGATGCACGCAACTTGCGGCTGCGATCTACGTGATTGCCGGCGAGATGGATCGCGGCAGCAGCCCTATGCAGCCGCCCAGCCAGATGTTCCACGAGCTCGCTTTGGCTGTCGACCAGCAGATCCAATTGCCAGCCGGCGCTTTGCAGCTGCCGTAGCCCCCGCACGAGCGCTCGCGAGAGTTGCAATTCGAACCCCACTGCTCCCACCACCTGGCCTTGGCGCACGAGGTAGAGCAGGGTTTCCCCAGGTGGAGTGATCAGTTCGGCAGGTGCTTTTAGGCCCAGTTGCCGCAGCATGGCCGCTCCTCCGAGCTGATGCACCACGCCGTTGATAAGGCCCTGTTGCCCATCGCTGCCCAGCGGATGGATTCCCTCCACCATCGCTGGCAGCAGATCTTCGGCTTCCAGGGCACTGCGCAAGGCGTGGAGGCCATGGGGTTTTTGCTGGCAGCGAAAACCAGCCACGATTTGAATCAGCTCCTCGCTGCTGATCAGAAAGGGCAGGGGATGCAGACCGCCGAGGCGCCAGCTACTGGTGCTTAGCACCACGGCCTCACTCACGAGGAGCTGGCGGCAGTGGGCTAGCGCATCAATAGCTTCTGGTCTGCGGAGCAGCACTCCCTGCCAGAGCAGATCCCGCTGGGCGTTGCCGTAGGTGAGGGTGGCTGTGAGCTGCCAGTCGCTGGCGGGATCGAACTGCATTAGGGCCCCTGCACTTCCGTGGGGCCCGATCGCCAGAAGGGCTGCTCCTGCAAGGAGTAAGTAGGGCACAGAGCTCTGGTGCCATTGCTCCGCCCGCTGGAGCAGAGAGGGTGTCCCGTGGGATGAGCCCTGCCGTTGGGCTTGATGGAGGAGTCGTTGCAGGGCCCGTCGTTCCGGATCGAGCTGCGGGCTGCGCACTAAGCGCACCTCCAGCCTGCCCTCGATCACTGTTGCTCCAAAGGGAAGTTGTTGGAAGGCCCGGGCGCTGAGCAGGCGCGGATCCCCATCGCGCCATCGGGTGCTCACCATGGCCTGCCCAGCCACCACCAGGGCGTGGGCCGGCATGGGATCCCCTGCTACTAACTGCAGGCGATCGCCAGCTTCAAGCAGGGCGAAGGGTTGGGGCTGCCAGCTCCCATCGCCCTGCAGAACAGGAAAGCTCAGGTCGGTGAGCCGTTGCTGTAGCTGCTGATCAAAGGCCTCGGCATAGCTGGGTGATGGCGTCCAGGCCTTGAACAGCTGGTTGGTGGTTTCCAGCGTCCACTCCAGAAGCACCGCAGCGGGGTTGCCCTGGGCCAGCAGGCTGGAAAACCAAAACAGGTCCAACCATCCACTGGCCAGTTGCCGCTGAGCGAGCCTTTGCAGGCAGCGGGCCGCCAGAGGCAGGTAGCAGAGGCTGATGAACAGCAGCAGGCCTGGCCAGGCCGGTAACTCCAGCAGCGTGACGGCGGCCAACGCGCCAGAGGTGCCACCGAGCCGCCACAGGGCGGAGCTCGAGGCCCGTGGTGTGAGCTGTAGCGATGTGTGGTGGCCCTGCTGCAGCGCCAGGTGCAGCAGGGCCTGCAGCTGTTTGCGGCGCAGGGGGCGGCGGCCGTTGTGCTCGATCACCATGCAGCCGGCCAGGCTGTTGATCCGGATTGCCTGCACCCAGGCCAAATGCAGGCTGGCGTTGAGTAGCTGCTGCTGCAGCGCTGGATTGTTCAGCAGCGCTGGGCTCGAGATCCGCAGTCGCTGCGGGAGCACCTGGCGGATCCGCCAGGGTTCGCCCCGAGGTACGAGATGGAGAAGGTCGCCGGCGTGTAACTCACGCATGGGTTCAGCCTGCTCAGCGGCCGGTGCCGTTTGGCGTGTTGTGGCATACAGAGACCAGCTGGCTCGCGCACTGCTCCGATCTCGTTAGAGTTTGGGGGTTCCGTCAGCAGTGGTGTGGTTTCAGAGCAGCGCTTGCGCTTCTTTGAGGCCGAATGCATCGCCGGTTGACATCAATCCCCCAAGGAGGAGGTGCCCGTGAGTCACAGTTGTTCCAAGCAGGGTCTGCTGATCGCGGAGAACGCCGGCTGATACGGCGCCTGATTCCTAGATCATTCGGTTCCGCGCCATAGCGGACCCGGCGAGAGCCCCCGAAGAGCCAGCGTCAGCTGTGCCCTTCGGGGGCATCGTTTTGCTGGATCCATTCATGGGCTGGATCAACCCTCTGGCGCCTGGCAGAGCTCGAGCCCATTCGCCCAGTTCCGGCAGGTCCAGCCGGCAGCTTTTGCTGCGCGCAGCAGTTGTTTCTGGCGTTGGGCTGAGGATCCCCAACCCGGATCAAGTGGATTGAGCAGTAACGCATCGAGTTGATCGAGCTGCGTTTTATCGCGGCGGGCGCGAGGGAAGCTCACTTGCTTGCGCTGGCTTAGCTGCGGTACGAGATAACTCGTGGTGCTTAACCGTGCCTCCGCCGGTACGGCAGTGATTGCCTGCTGGATGGCAGGTCGCTGATGCAACCGTTCGAGGTAGGGCCCTGTGAAGAACCAGGGTTTGGCGAGGGCCGCCCAGCACACCACGCTCCATCCAAAGCGACGCCATGGCACCGGCTGGCGCGGCTGCAGGGCCAGGCCGTCGATAGCGGCCACCACGGCGATCACCGCCACTGGCAGGCTGTAGTGGTGCACCAGGGTGCGCTGGGGTGCTTCCTCCGAGAGCACATTCACGACCACCAGTGGAATCCCTCCCGCCAGGACCGGCAGCGAGATCCGCCGCCAAAATGGCGCCAGGGCCACACTGATCAGCAGCAGGTACACCACTCCGCCGGCCCAGTCCACATGCCTGATCAGCAGGTCGGGCCGGAGCACCATGTTGATCAGCACCTCATCCAGGCTGTTGCCGAGGTAGGAGAACAGCGCTCCAGCTGCTTTGGGCCCTGTATCACTGCCTTTGAGCAAGGGATAGAGCCAGCGGTTGAGCAGGGCCAGCCAGCCCAGCGCCAGGCCGATGGCGGCGCCGGCCCAGATCCAACGGCGCCGCAGGGCTTGCTCCAGCCCCAGGCCGGCGACCACCAGCACCAGGCCATCGCGGCAGCCAAGCAGCAGCAGCAGCAAGGCAAACCAGAGCCACGGGCGCTCCGCCCGGCTGGCCCAGTAACAGCCGGCCAGAGCCGGCATCACCCACACCTCGGGGTGAAAGTCGAACAGGTTGGCGTTGAACACCACCGGCTGCAGCCACCAGAGGCCGCAGGTCAGCCAGCACAGCCGCGGGCTTAGGCCGGCCTGACGGCCGACCCACCACAGCGGCAGTGCGGTGAAGCTGAGGGCGGCAGCTTGGCTGGCGAACAGCCACTGCACGCTCGCCAGTAGGCGGTAGGGCAGTGCTGCGCCGTAAAGCGCCCAGGCGCCGTGGTCGGCAAGGATGTGTACCCCCTCCATCGAGGAGATCGGGGGCAGGCCCCGGCTTACCAGCCAGATCCACTGGTCAAACAGCCCCAGGTCGTAGGCGTTGCTCTGCAGCAGGGCATGACGAGCCGCGGCGCAGATCCACAACAGCAGGGCGATCGCTCCACTGGTGGCAACGAGGTTGCGAGGCGGCAGGTTGCGGCTGTCCGGCATGGATCGGTGCTCAGGCGCTGAGCTTCCCATAGGCTGCCGGCGCTGGCCATGAACGGCTGTGGGAGTGCGGGCAAAGCTGGCGGAGCTAATGCGCTACGGCGGCGTTGGGGTGTTGGCGGCAGGGATCCATGCCCTGGTGCTGCTCTGTGGCGAATGGCTGGGTTGGCCTCTGTCGTTGGCCAATCTCTCGGGTTTTCTGCTGGCGTCGTGTTGGGGTTATCTCGCTCATGCACTGTTCACGTTTCGGGAACACACCGGTGGAGCGCCCTTCCCGCGGCGGTGGCTGCTGATTCAAACCAGCCTCAATGTGCTGGTGAGCTTGCTGCTGCCGGGTTGGCTGGGCCTGTGGGCCCGCAGCGTCGCTGGCACGGCGGTGATGGTGTTCACCCCAACCGCGATCAATTACGTGATCTGGTCGCTGGCGGCCCGCCACAGCCGGGCCCGCCGCCAGCGCGAGGCCGTCGTTGGCCTGGCGCCTGTTCGCTTCCATGCCGACGATTTGGGGCTGCACGAGGCGGTGAACACCACGATCCTGAACCTTCACGACGCCGGTGCGCTTGATTCGGCCAGCGTGCTGGTGGCTGGACCGGCCGCGATGGCCGCTGCGCAGGCTTGTGCTCAGCGGCCTCAGTTTGAATTGGCCTTGCACCTCTGCTTGAGCGAGGGTCCACCAGCGGCGGATCCCAAGCGGATTCCGGCGTTGCTCGATGGGGAGGGCCGCCTGGCGCTGGGGTTTGGCCGCCTGCTGCTGCTGAGTTGTCTCCCCCGCTGGTGGCGGGCGCGCCGCCGGATCGAGCAGCAGCTCGCCTGCGAACTCACGGCTCAGATTCAATGGTTTCAACGGCTCTTTCCCGGGCGGTCCCTAAGGCTGGATGGCCACCAGCACGTGCATCTCACGCCGCTGGTGTGGCAGCAGATCGGCCAGCTCCCTCCGGCGCTTCAGCCCACCTGGATCCGCAGCCTGCGCGAGCCTTGGCCCTGGCGGGGTATCCCCCTGACGCTCTGGTGGCAGGGCTGTTTGGGCCTCGGGCCGCTCAAGTGGTTGCTGCTGCGCCTGCTCAACAGCGGTCGTGCCGCTGAGCTGGCCCGCCGCGGGATTGCTACCAATGCCGGCTTCTGCGGGGTGCTGTTCACGGGCCGGATGGATACCGCGGTGATCACCTCGGCCGAGCGCCAGCTGCGGGTCGAAGGTGGCCTTGTGCTGGCCCACCCGGCGGAGGGCTACTCGTTTGAAGCGGCTGAGCTTCAGGCCTACCCGCTCTCACGCCGCTTTTATGCTTCGCCCTGGC
Organism: Synechococcus sp. LA31; assembly: GCF_018502385.1. Lineage (NCBI taxonomy): Bacteria > Bacillati > Cyanobacteriota > Cyanophyceae > Synechococcales > Synechococcaceae > Synechococcus > Synechococcus sp. LA31. The sequence continues at coordinate 1,698,259 of NZ_CP075523.1, read as the reverse complement.
GATCCCGTGAAGCCGATGCGCTGATGCGGCGCACCAGATAGGGCGGCCTCCGCTTGCTTTCTTCGAAGATGCGGCCGATGTATTCCCCGAGGATGCCGATCCCGATCAGCTGTACGCCGCCAAGAAACAGCACCGCCACGATCAGCGAGGCGTAGCCGGGTACATCGATGCCGTGCAGCAACGTGCTGATCACCAGCACCAGTGCGTACACCAGGCTGATCAGCGAGATCACCATGCCAACGCCAATCCAGATGCGTAGGGGAAGCACCGAGAAGCTGAAGATGCCATCGAGGGCGTAGCTGAATAGGCGCCGAGCGTTCCAGGTGGTGGCGCCGCTGTTGCGTTGGGACCGGTCGTAGCTGATGTCCACGCTGCGGAAGCCCGTCCAGGGGAAGAGGGCCTTGGAGAAGCGGGTGCCCTCGCGCATGTCGGTGAGGGCGCGCACCACCGGCTGGCTGAGCAGGCGGAAATCACCGGCACCATCCACCAGCTGCACCGAATCGGTGAGCCGGTTGAACAGGGAATAGAAGCCGGAGGCGCTGAGGATCTTGAGGGTGGATTCCTGATCGGCGGCGCTGCGGATCGCCGTGACCATCTCGGCGCCCTCCTGCCAATGGCGCGCCATCTCAGGGATCAGCTCTGGTGGGTGTTGCAGGTCGGCATCGATCAACACAACGGCGTCGCAGCGGCCCCGGGCCTGATCCAGCCCGGCCAGCATGGCCGCCTCCTTGCCGAAGTTACGGGTGAGTTCGATCAGGCTGATCGGTAAGGCTTGGGGTGATTCGCGCCTCAGCTCGATTTCGGCGCGAATCACGGCAGCGGTGTTGTCGCGTGAACCGTCGTCGATCAGCAGGAGCTGCTGCGCCAGCCCTAGGGCTTCGATGGCGGTGATGAACGCCCGGATCCCGCTGGCTTCGTTGAAGCAGGCCGCCACCACCCAGAGGCTTGGCGGCGATGCAGCGCTCGAGGCTGTGGTCATCCGGCAGGCCCGATCAGCCGGGCGTGAGTGATGTGGATCAGCAAAGCATCTGGGTTGTTAACGCAGCCTTAAGGTTTGGCAAATCCTCTGGGCCGCTGGATGACTGTTGAGCGACAGCTGCGCACCTTCCACACCCCTTGGGGCAGTTTCACCCCGGCGGTTGACACAGCACCACTGATTTACATGTTGGGGCTCTACGGGGTGGTGTATTTCCTGCCTTTCGGGGTCTTTGAAGCCTGGACCACCGGTGAGGACGGTCCGGTGGAGTGGCTCCAGTTTGCGGCCTATGCCGGTGCGTGTGTGTGCAGCCTGCGTGTGCTTTGGCTGCGGCGTCGCCAGTGGAGGTCGTTGCAGGGGGTGGCCTGGTTGCTTCTCACCCTGTTTCTCTTTTATGTGGCGGCTGAGGAGATCAGCTGGGGGGAGCGCATCCATGGCTGGGGGGTGGAGGCACTGCGCAACATCAATGCTCAGAAGGAAACCAACATCCATAACCTGCCGGCTGTACAGAACTACCTGCATGTGTCGTTCATCGCTGCCGGGCTTTTCTTTGGTTATGCGGGCTGGCGCTGGATGCCGCACATCGAGGCTTGGCCCGCTCGGCACTACAGCCTGTATTTCCTGATCGTGGCTCTCTTCTACACCTATTTTGATTTGAGCTGGATCAGCCATGCCGAGCGCATCCGCAACGATCAGGAAGGCATCGAGCTCTTGATGGCGGTGGGCCTGTTTCTGCACACACGCCATTGGGCGTTTAGCGCTGCTTCGCCTCCGCCAGCAGCTGATTGAGCTGCTTCTCCGCTGCCGGTTGGACGGGGCCATTGCGTTGCAGTAGCACCACGCCGTCGCGCACCTCCTGCACCTGATACCCATCGCCCGGCAATGTTTTCAGCTGCCGCAGGCTTCGCTTCAACGCTTTCTGCTCCTGGGGGAAGGCCACGGCATAGCGACGCTGTTGATCGAGATCAACGGCAATCCATTCCACGGGTGTGGCCTGGCCAGCGCGGGTTTGGTAGGCGACATGGTCGGGGAAGCGCACCAGCACCTGCCGCGCCGCCAGATGCGGGATAAGCGGGGTGCTGGCTGCCACGCTGGCTTTCGAGGGAATCAAACCCAGCACTGCATGAGCCTGCTGGCTGTGCTGCCATTGGCGTATCGGGTTGCTGTACACCAGGGGCTGGATGCTGTCGGGGATCAGCCACGACAGGCTGCGGTTGGGATTGCTGCCCAGGGTGAACAGCAGGGACAGCAGGATGCAGCCAGCCCACACACGCCGTAGTCGCCTTGAGGCGAACAGCGGCTGGTGGCGCTGCCACCAGAGGGCACTGCCGGCAAACAGCCCCGGTACCACCAGGTAGGTGTAGCGGATGTTGATCGATAGGGGGTTGTTGGAGCCCTGGGCCAGCAGCAGGCCGAGCAGAGGCAGGCCCATCAACAGCCAGCTGTCGAGCGCGATCCAGGGGATGAACAACAAAGGCAGGCCCTGGCCTGCCAGGTAAAGCAGCGTGTCGCGGGGTGGGCTCACCAGCTCCCGCAGCAGCACCAGCGGTTGCTGCAGGGCGCGCACGGCTGTTTCAAGGCTGCTGGCCTGTTCCTGGCCCTGCAGGTATTGGCCGAAGTTCTCCACCATGAAGCGGCGGGAGTTGTCCTGGCTGAACAGCGGCATCAGCACGTTGGTGACCAGCACCACCCAGCCGCCCCCCCAGGCGATCAAAGCCAGCGCGAGGGGCCAGCGCGAGCGCTGCCGCACCAGTAGCCACAGCCCGATCCCCACGAGCACTACGCCGGTGTCTTCGCGGATCAGGGGCATCAAGAACGCCGCGGGCAGGGTCAGCCAGAGGCGCCGCTCCAGCAGACCAAGTAGAAGCACGAACACGCACAGCGGCAGCTGGCTGAGATCAGTGAAATTGCCCAGGGTGGGGCCGATGACGGCATTGGCGCCGAAAAAGGCCATGGTGAGCATCGCCGCTAGATCCGCCTCCAGCCGCAGGCGGGCGATGCGATGCAGCACCAGGCCGGCTGCGGCGATCAGCGCCACCTGCAGCATCGGCAGGGCCCATTTGCCGAGCAGTGCCACCAGCGGGATCCACAGGGCCAGGGTGGGTGTGAAGTGCTGTCCGAGGCGGTGGTAGCCGATGGCCGGCAGTTGGCCGCCATGAACCACGTTGGTGGAAAGTTGCGAGGAGAGTGTGCTCTCGAATGGATGGCCGCTCAGGCCGTTCCAGAGCACTTGGAACAGGATCCCCTGATCCATCGTGGCGGCGAAGCTGTGCAGTCGCCACCACTGCAGTGTCCAGCCCACCAGGGTGAACACCCCGGCTGCCAGCCACACGCGTTGCTCTGGGGTCAGGCGCTGGCTCATGGCTGTTTCAGCTCCAGCGACACGCGTTCAACCGCGGCCGGCAGGCTGCTGCGCAGCGCGATGGGGCCGCGTGGATCGAAGCAGAGGCTGCGGCTCAGATCGCGAAGGGCCATCAGCACCGGAGTGGTATTGGGATCACTGTCGCGCGCGTCGGCCACCCTGGCCGCGCTGCAACTTCGCCAGTCAGCTAGCTGCACCACGCTGCGATAAGCGGTGGGCCAGTGACCGTTGCCCTCGAGTTGCTCCAAGCGGGCAAACCACTGATCAGCCTGTTGTGGCCGGTTCTGTAGCACCGCTACCAGGGCCAGGCTCCAGAGCGCATCGCGATGGCTGGGATTGCGCTGCAGCTGGGCCTCCGCCCACTGCTTCACCTCGGCCTGATAGCTGAAGCGAGGATCGAGCAGATGCCAGGGGCCGATCGCCGCAAACACCGGCTGCAGGCCCCGGGGCCCCTGCTCCAGCCCCCGGGCCAGGCTGATGAACCGCTGCTGGAAGCTGCTGGGTGCTGCCACACCAGGCTTGCGCCGCCACAACTCCAGCTGGCGCTGCTTGCTCCAGGGCCAGATCTGCACGCGTTCGTAGCGGCCATTGCGGCGTACGGCGCGGCTGAGAGCCCGAGCGGAGGCTCGGCTCGTGCCCTGGTCGCCAGTGGCGATCAGCCACCACTCCCCCTGCTCGAGAGCCAGCTCCTCCTGGCCGGGATTGCGCCCCAGCCGGCGCACCAGCACCTGGCCACCCTGTTGGCGGCCCAACAGGGTGAGGCTGTGTTCGTTGAGATCGGCGCTGCTGCCGCTGATCAGCAGAGTGGTGGGGGCATCGCCTACACGCTCCCGCAGGCTCTGCATCGCTGCCACCACGGCGGAGGGGGGATCGCGATCCAGTTCGCCCAGGCTGGCGCGGGCCGCGATCCCGCCAGCGCTGATCAACCCCAGAGCAAGGGCTCCGCTGGCCCAGTGGCTCGAGCGCTGGCGGGCGATCCATTGTCCCAGGGCCCACCAACCCCGCGCCAGCAGAAGGGCTAGCAGCGGCAGCACCGGCGCGATGTAGCGCTCGTCTTTATTAGGGCTGAGGCTTGTGCAGAGCCAGCCGCTGATCGCGACTCCCAGCAGCCAGCCCCAGCCGGCCTGCCAGCGTTGACGCCAGTGGCCGCGATGCTGCCAGCCCAACAGGGCCAGCCCGGCCAGCCCGGCGCTGACTGTGGCGACGCCCAGCTGGCTCGCCCACAGGCGTGGGTACCAGATCAGGCTGCGGGGATCGAGGCTGCCGGGATCACCTTCATCAGCCCCTGAACTGATCACGGCACGCTCAGTGCCGCCCAGGGTGGTGATCCAGTTGTGATGCAGCCAGGGCAGCAGCAAGGCCAGCACCAAAGCCAGCGCAGCCCACGCCTGCCAGCGTCGTCTGGGGTGTGCCTGGGCCTGGCCGAAGCTCCATAGGGCCGGTAGAGCCAGCACCAGCAGCGCGCTTTGTTTGATCAGCAGGGCTGCGGCGATGGCGGCGGCGGCGGCGATGGCCTGTCCCCATCCGCCGCCGCCCTCACGCCGCTGCCAGCGCCAGAGCAGCCATAGGGCCAGGCTGCAACTGGCGGTGAGCGGCATGTCGAGGGTGAAGTCCACCCGCAGGCCGGATAGCGCTGGTGCCAGGGCTACCAGGCTTGCCGCGAGTAAGCCAAACGACGCGTTGAGCAGCTCCTGGCCCCAGCGGGCGATCACCAGCAGCAGCAGGCCATGCCAGAGGCTCAGGGACCAGCTGGCGCCGTTCACAGTTTCGCCGGCTACGGCCATCACCGTGCCGCTCACCAGCGATGCCAGCGGTGGGATTTTGGGCGAGAGATCCATCAGCCCTTGCCAGCCCGGCCAGCTCCCGCCGCCCAAAAGCCCCAGGGCGCGGCCGTGATCAATGGCGCTGTTGAGGTAGTCGGCTTGATCCCAGGCCGGCAGGCGTTGATCAGCCATAAGCCAGGCGCGATCGGCGGCGGTGGCCAACAGCCAAATGCCCAGTAGTACCAGCCACCACAGCCAGGGCGATCGCTTCAACACAGGTGGTGGCGTGTGGGGGGTTGCGAGAAGTCTGAGCGAGCGCGGCATTGAGGGCCGTTGTGTATTGGTTGCTACATGCCATTGCGGTTTGTGGCACAGCTTCTCTGTGTTTGCCGTGGCAGGGCTTGCAGGATGCCTCCACGGCGCATTGCGCCCAATTCCTCTTTTGGTGTGAGGACCATGAAACTGTTCCAGAAGCTTCTTCTGGCGCCTGCTGCCCTGGGCCTGATGGCTCCCGTGGCTGCATCCGCCTCTGAACTCAACATCGCTGGCGTTAGCCAGTACGGCTCTGAGGAGCAGGTGACTTCGATCACCCAGTTCTCCGACGTGCAGCCCACCGACTGGGCTTATCAGGCTCTGAGCAACCTGATCGAGCGCTACGGCTGTGTGGCCGGCTACCCCAACGGCACCTACCGCGGCAGCCGTGCGATGACCCGCTTTGAAGCGGCCGCCCTGCTGAACGCTTGCCTCGACCGGATCACCGACGTGACCGACGAGCTGAAGCGCCTGATGAAGGAGTTCGAAAAGGAACTCGCCGTGCTGAAGGGCCGCGTGGATGGCCTCGAGGCCAAGGTTGCTGAACTGGAAGCCACCCAGTTCTCCACCACCACCAAGCTGAAGGGTATTGCCACCTTCGTGATGGGTGCCAACAGCTTTGGCGGCAGCAACAGCAACGCCTCTGACGCTGCCAAGACCCTCGAAGGCGCTACCGCTTTCAATTACGACGTTCGCCTGAACTTCGACACCAGCTTCACCGGCAAAGACCTGCTGCGCACCACCCTGCGCTCGGGCAACTTCGGTGATTCCCCCTGGGGCGCCGCCGGCACCGTGGGCGCTAATGGCGCCAACCTCGGCCTGAACGCTCTGGAAGTGGCCTTCCAGGAAGATGCTGGCCCGAACGTGGTGGGCATCGACCGCCTCTTCTACCAGTTCCCCGTTGGCGACAAAGTCACCGTCACCTTCGGTGGCCGTGTGCGTCAGGACGACATGCTGGCCATGTGGCCCAGCGTGTACCCCGCTGACACCGTCCTCGACGTCTTCACCTACGCCGGTTCCCCTGGCACCTACAGCCTGAACAAAGGCGCAGGTGCTGGTGTGTGGTACGCCGATAACGGCTGGAGCTTCAGCCTCAACTACGTGTCCGCTAACGCCAACGTTGGTAACCCCAACGAAGGTGGTATTGGTACCGACGGCGCTGCCCAGACCTTCACCGGTCAGCTCGGCTACGCCGGCGACAGCTGGGGTGCGGCTGTTGCCTACAACTACGGCAACGGCGTGGGCCCTGCCTCCGGTACTCCCGCTGCTGTTCTGCAGGGCGCCTTCGCTGGTGCTGGCAGCAACAACTCTGTCGCTGTGAGCGCTTACTGGCAGCCTTCCGAGAGCGGCTGGGTTCCCTCCATCAGCCTTGGCTGGGGCATCACCAGCTACAGCTCTGACAACACCGCCTTCGACTTCGACGGCGTGGCCTCCCAGAGCTGGTATGTCGGCCTGCAGTGGGACGACGCCTTCATCAAGGGCAACGCTCTCGGTATGGCAGTGGGCCAGCCCACCTTCGTCACCGCTTGCGACAAGGACCTCTGCGGCGCCTCACCTAAGGACGGCAACTACGCCTGGGAGTGGTGGTACAAGTTCCAGGTCACCGACAACATCAGCGTGACCCCCGCTCTGTACTACCTGTCCAACCCCCTGGGTCAGCTGGGCTGGGAACTCAACAACAAGCGCAACGACAGCGCTCCCCTCAACAACTTCGGTGGCATCATCAAGACCACCTTCAAGTTCTGATCTGTTGATCTGAACCGGAGCTCACTTCTCACACACCTCGAGCTCCATTTCTCACACATTTGCCTCACTTCAGCCCTGGCCTTTGGCCGGGGCTTTTTTGATGAGATGACGGCAGTTGCACTCCGCACCATGCCTGTGTATCGCTGGCTACCTGGCCCTGTGCTGCGCCGTTCTCTGGCTTGAGGTGCTGTCCCTTAAGTTCTGCACAACTCAGGCCTTATGCCTGGGCCCCTCAATTGGTGTGAGGACCATGAAACTGTTCCAGAAGCTTCTTCTGGCGCCTGCTGCCCTGGGCCTGATGGCTCCCGTGGCTGCATCCGCCTCTGAACTCAACATCGCTGGCGTTAGCCAGTACGGCTCTGAGGAGCAGGTGACTTCGATCACCCAGTTCTCCGACGTGCAGCCCACCGACTGGGCTTATCAGGCTCTGAGCAACCTGATCGAGCGCTACGGCTGTGTGGCCGGCTACCCCAACGGCACCTACCGCGGCAGCCGTGCGATGACCCGCTTTGAAGCGGCCGCCCTGCTGAACGCTTGCCTCGACCGGATCACCGACGTGACCGACGAGCTGAAGCGCCTGATGAAGGAGTTCGAAAAGGAACTCGCCGTGCTGAAGGGCCGCGTGGATGGCCTCGAGGCCAAAGTGGGCGAACTGGAAGCCACCCAGTTCTCCACCACCACCAAGCTGAAAGGTGAAGCCACCTTCGACATGGGTGCTTACACCTATGGCGGTTCTGCCAAGAAGGGCAATAACGGTCCTGGTGTGGATGAGAACGGCCTTTACTCGGCCTTCGTCTTCAACTACGACGTTCGCCTCAACTTCGACACCAGCTTCACCGGCAAAGACCTGCTGCGCACCCGCCTGCGCTCTGGTAACTACGCCGCTTCAGCCTTCGACGGTGGCCAATACCGCGGCACCAAGCTCGACAAATCGTTCGAGTCGAAGGCTGGCCCCAACGTTGTTGATATCGACCGTCTGTATTACACCTTCCCGGTGGGCAGCGGTGTGAAACTCACCGTTGGTGCCCGCGCTCGTAACACTGAGCTGCTGGCGATTACTCCCACCGCTTATAAGTCGAACCTGCTCGACTTCTTCACCGGCACCTACGGCACCTCTGGTGTCTACAACAAGGAAACCGGTGCAGCCGTTGCAGCTGTGTGGAAGCAGTCAGTGAAGAAGGGCAACCCCTACCTGGCCGCTTCTGTGAGCTATGTGGCTAAGGAAGCTCAAAAGGGCAACCCGAATGAGGGTGGCATCATGACCGATGGTGGCGGTGGTTCGTTCACAGCTCAGCTTGGTGGTGCCGGTCAGAACTGGGGCCTCACGGGTGCCTACCGTTACGGCCAGTGCGGCACCGACATCCGCTCCGGCACGCAGTACACCTATGCGCTCTCGAAGCTGAAGTGTGCTGATCTGAACGGCGGTGCAGCCACCAACAGCTTCGCCCTGAATGGTTATTGGCAGCCTTCCCAAAGCGGCTGGGCTCCTTCCATCAGCGCTGGCTGGGGTATCACCGGCTTCACCGATGGCTATGAGGATCTGAGCAACACCCAGAACGCCCAATCTTGGATGGTCGGTCTGCAGTGGAACGACGTGTTCATCAAGGGCAACTCCGCCGGTATGGCCGTGGGTCAGCAGCCCTTCACCACTTCCACCTTCAACGGTGACACCGCCTACGACGGCAACTATGCCTGGGAATGGTGGTACAACTTCCAAGTCACCGACAACATCAGCGTGACCCCCGCTCTGTTCTATCTGAGCCGTCCTGCTGGTCAGAACACCCCCCAAGGCGAAACCTTCAATGCCTTTGGTGGTGTGGTTCAGGTGGGCTTCAAGTTCTGATCGTCTGATCAGACCACTCCTCACGCGCACCTCGCGCACACTCACACACCAAGATCACAGGCCCCTCGCTTCGGCGGGGGCTTTTTCATGCACATCCCCGGTAGCCGATGAGGGCTTCTCGGCCTTCCAGCGATCTGGTGGTTCGGGGGAAGGGCGAACGGATGCATCAAATGCGCGACAAAAGCTTTTCTGTGCGCGTTGGCCATCGTTTGCACGTGCTGTGGTTGGAATGCCACGCCTGCGACAGGGGGCCCCTGTCGTGGCATCAATTCACTGAGGTGTAAACGTTTGTATCTGTCCGTTAGACGCCGCCAGTAGCCTTCCACGCCTGACATTTTCACCATGATTACGACCTATTCCACGCTCGACCGAACTTCCTCTTATCTGATTCTGCGCCTCGCGGATCTGTGGATCAATGCGCGGTTGTTCGGCCGTGATGCCATGTGTCAGCTCGAAGCTGTCTTGCTCGATATTGCTGATGAGGCTCGTCATGAAGGCCGCAGGCTGGGAGAGAATAAGATGGTGATAGCCGGTTGAGGTGGCTGTGTGTCGCCCCTTCTGCAAACTTCTGGGCATCAGCTGGGCTGCGCGGAGGTCGTCGTGATGGCTGCTCAGTTGTTCACTTAGTTGATCAATGCTCTGAGGAGCCAGTTTGAGATCGGGATCTTTGGTGTAACTGGAACGGTTCAGTCTTTTACGGGTGAGGTGGCGATTCGTGCTTCAAATGCTATGCGCTACATTGATGGCTTGGTTTATTGTTCGCTGGCGCGCGACCTGCGCGAAGAGTCAGGAATTGTGTTTCGGGGAATTGAGGAGGAGGAGATGCTGCTCAATGCCGGGGAATCCAGTTTTCTCTGGAGCTACCGCTATGACCTTGAGAGCCCTCGTGATCTCCCGATCCAGAGCTCGTTAACTCTTGCAGAGCCTGACCATAGTGATCGTCATGGTTGCCTGTGTAGCGACCTTGTTGGCTCATAGGATCTAGCTATTCTGTGGGGTTGATCGTGGATTTCGGTCAACCTTGGGGGCTTTATGGCCAGCTGAAGGCCATGCGAAGCTGTTCATTCCTTGAGCCAGCGCTTCTGAAGCTTGCTGTAGGTTCCGTCGTAGTAGCTCCGGGAAATGGCAGCATTAAGTATTTTTGATCGTGGGTCTTCGTTGAATTGATTAGAGAAGCCAAAGGCCATTAGTAGCGGCATCAATTCTCCGGAAGCCGCGACAACCTTCGGAATGGGAGGCATGTGATTGAGCGTGGTGAGAACCGTTGCCTCGTCGTCGAGAATCGCGTTTGCTTTTCCACTTTGCAGCATGGCGATGCAGGTTTTCGTCCAGTAGCAGTCGATGGTTTTGGCGTTATTACTCTTCGCAATCGATGACTGGATGGATCCGGGTATGGCTGCAAAGGTGAAACGGCTTAAATCCTCTAGCTGAATATCGGGTTGCGTTTGCCTGTTAACCGGCAGGGCTTCCTCGCTGGCCAAGCGGAACACATACGATGTGAAGTAGGCTGTCAGCAGCACTCGTGCAAATAGTGAGCCGATTGAGATCAGTCTGGTTGTGCTCCGTTTGGTATGGTCTGTGGAAAGTAAAAGTGTCTTTTGTAGAATGAAAATCAGCTGGTGACTTTTTCTTGGGTCGGGTAAGTCTTGCCGATGTCGCTCTAGGACCCAAACGGGGATAGCAAAAAGGCAGGCTATTAATGTCAGTCCCATAAAGATCAGCATCACTTCTCTTGAGAGGACGATGCGTAACATTGCTAGCGCGGTGGATTCTGTGGGCGCTAGTGCGTAGGCCTTGAGTTTGCTGCTAGCTGTTGGTAGTGAGAAGTTGAATTGTTTGCTGCGATTTTCATTGATGAGGATGCCAGAAATGCCAACGTCTGCTTCCCCGGAGCGGATCTCGGCAAGTAAGGAGGCGAAGCTGGATGCTCTTTTGATTTTGTATGGGATCTGGTGTGACTCGGCGATCATCCGCCAGAGATCGATCTCCAAGCCTGATGGCACGCCCTTCTCGTCGACGGCATAGGGAGGGTTAGGAAACCAAATCGCCCGCACGGTGTCGTGCTGTTTTGCTTCGGGGGTTTGTTCGTGAGCTTGAAGTGATCCCCCTGTCGCGCCGAAAGTTACGGTGCATGTGAGCAGCGTTGAGAGGACTTTCCCCCTGCGTCGTTTGAGCCATGCGTGCATTCGCATGAATCTTGCTTGAGTTAAGCAATCGTAGATTCGGGCCTGAAGGCGTGGCTTTTGCGCACGCTCTCGTGCCTTGCAGAAGGCGAGTTTCATGTCGTGCATCGTTGGCTGTCGCCCGTGATCGGGAGCTGCTCTGCAGCGTTGTGCCTATGGGCAGAACTTGAGCAGATCTACATCGCCGCCCCCTCCGTGGTGAAGATGGTGATGGCTCTGCTTTGCTCTTGCCCAATCCTTCCTCCACTCGCGATCCTTACAAGGTGCTTGGTGTGGCCGCTTCCGCCACGGCTGCGGAGATCAAGGCGGCTTACCGGGCTTTGGTGAAGCAGCACCACCCCGATGCGGGTGGCGAGGAGCATCGAATCTTGGAGCTCAATGCGGCCTGGGAAGTGCTGGGCGACCCCGACCGCCGCGCTGAACACGACCGTCTGCACAGCACGGCCGTGCGCTCAAGCCGGGCTGCTCGCAAGGCCACGGCTCAGGCGGCCCGCGGAGATGCTGAGCTGCTGGCCTGGCTGCAGCAGGTGTATGGCCCAATTGATCGCCTGCTGGCTCAGGTGATCAATCCCTTCCCGGCTCAGCTCCGCGCCCTCTCTGCTGATCCCTATGACGATCAGCTGATGGAGGCGTTCTGCGCCTTTCTTGAGCAGAGCCAGGCCCGCATGGAGAAAGTGGAGACCCTGTATCGCTCGCTTGCGGCTCCTGCGTCAGCCCATGGCTTCAGCCTGAGCGTGTATCACTGCCTCTCTCAAGTGCAGGACGCTCTGCTGGAGCTGGAGCGCTACACGATGGGGTATGTGGATAGTTATCTGCGTGACGGCCGCGAGATGCTGCGCGAAGCCAAACAGCGCCGCACCCGGCTGCATGAGGAGCGTCGTCGGCTTGAGATCTAGAAGGCCTCCAGCTGGTCGGACCGTAGCCACACGTCCGGAACGGGCCGGCGAAACCGCACCTGGGCGTAGTCGCCTTTGATCAGCAGCACCTCGGCAGGCCCTTCAAAGATGTAGTCAGGAGCGACAACATCGCTGGCCTGCGCCTCCAGGCTGGCGCTGTAGGCGCTGCGGTTCACCTTCACCAAGCTGCCTTTTTTGATGGTGCTCTTGGCTGCAGCCTGGGGTGCTGCCGCGGGCGTTTCAGCCATGGCGCTCTTGCGTGCTCCCAGGCAGGCTAGAGCCCTCCTGTGATCGCTGGTTCTGTGCCACCAAGCCTGGCGCTCCTCTTGGTGCTGTTTGGCGGCCTGTTGCTGCTCGCCCTCTTCCTCGACGACATCGCGTCTCAGATCCGCCTGCCCGGCATCCTGCTGGTGCTGGTGCTCGGTCTGCTGATCGACAACAACGTGCAGCCCGGGCCCAGCCAGCCGCCTTCGCTCTTGAGCCTCGGCCATGCCGATCAGCTGGCCCAGTTCGCCCTTGTTCTGGTGCTGTTTTTTGGGGGCTTGGCGGCCAACTGGCAGCAGATCCGGCAGGTGTTGGTGCCATCGTTGCGCCTGGCCACCCTCGGGTCGCTGCTCACGGCCGGTGCCCTGGCCCTGGTGGTGGTCGTGGTTCAAACCCTGCCAGGGCGACACTTCGCCGTGGGGGTGGCCGGTGCCTTGTTCGTGGGTGCCATGTTCTGCAGCACCGATGCCTCGGCGGTGCTCACCCTGCTCAGGCCCTTGCGCAGCCGCCTGCCCCAGCGATTGCTGGATCTGCTGGAGTGCGAATCCGGCTTCAACGATCCGATCGCGGTGGTGTTGGCCAGCCTTGCTCTGGCCCTTCCCCATGGCCAAGACACCGCCATTGCGCCGTTGTTGGTGGAGGTGGTGCGTCAGTTTCTTCTCGGTGCCTTTTTGGGTTTCCTGGGCGGCAAGGCCGCAGTGTTGATGTTGGGGCGCCGCCGCCATCCGCTCAACCTCAGCCAGGTCACCGTGATGGGTCTGGCGGCTCTGATGTTGGTGGCCGGTGGCTCGGCCTTGATGGGGGCTAGCCCTTTGTTGGCGGCCTATGTGATGGGTCTGGTGCTCGGTAACAGCGAAGAGGTGGACCCCGAGCAGCTGGAGGCCAGCCAAGCCGGCTTCGCCAAGCTGGCGGAGCTGATGCTCTTCTTGTGCCTCGGCCTGGTGGTGCAGCCCACCGAGGTGGTGGAGCTGCTGCCCACCGCCTTGATCCTGCTGTTGGTGTTGCTGCTGGTGCGCTGGCTGGTGGTAGCGCTGCTGCTGCTGCGCTCTGGGTTCAGCCGGGCCGATTGCCATTTCACCGCGCTGGCAGGGCTGCGCGGGGCGGTGCCTGTGGCCATCGCGTTGCAAGCAGCAGCCTCGGATGTGTCATGGGGAAGCGCGATGCCTGCTTTTGCGCTCGCAGTGGTGCTGTTGGGGCTGGTGCTGCAGGGAACGCTGCTCAATCCTTTGGCACGGCGCCTCGGCCTGGTGGGAGCCAGCCATCCCTAGCGTTGGCCGGCGAGCTGGAGCTGAACGCGTGCGGATTTTGTTGGTGGGTTGCAGCGGTTTTGTGGGCCGTGCCCTCGTGCCCCAACTGCTAGAGGCTGGCCACAGTCTCATCCTGGTGAGCCGCTCTGCGGCGCCCTTGGCCGGCCTGCAACATCCGCAGCTGCAGCGGTTGCAGGCCGATCCTGCCCAAGCCGCCAGCTGGCGGCGCCCTGAGCTCCAGCAGGCCCTGCGGGCTTCCGAGGCGGTGGTGAACCTGGCTGGTGAGCCGATTGCCGAGAAGCGCTGGACGCCCCAGCACCTGCAGCTTCTGACCAGCAGCCGCATTGATACCACCCATGCTCTGGTGGCAGCGATGGCTGCCCTGCCTCAAGAGCAGCGTCCATCGGTGCTGATCAATGGATCTGCCATTGGCTACTACGGCACCAGCAGCAGCGCCCAATTTTCAGAAGACAGCCCGGCTGGAACCGACGTGCTTGGCCGCCTTTGCGCGGCGTGGGAATCGGAAGCCCGCGGCGCTGAATCCCTGTGTCGCGTGGTGATCCTGCGCATCGGCATCGTGCTGGGCGCCGATGGCGGGGCCCTCGGCAAGATGCTTCCGGTGTTCCGGCTGGGCTTCGGTGGACCGATTGGCGACGGCCAGCAGTGGATGAGCTGGATCTCCCGCGCGGATCTCTGCAGCCTGATCACCGCAGCCCTGGCGGATCAGGCCTACAGCGGTGTCTACAACGCTGTGGCCCCGCAGCCCTGCAGCATGGCCACCTTTGCTGCGGCGTTAGGCCGTTGCCTGGGTCGCCCCAGCCTGTTGCCCGTGCCGGGCCCCCTGCTGCAGCTGCTGCTTGGTGATGGCGCCAAGGTGGTGCTCGAGGGGCAGAAGGTGGTGCCACAGCGTCTTCAGGCGCAGGGCTTCCAGTTCCGCCATGGCGAGCTCAGCGCTGCGCTCGCCGCTGCCACCACTTGAGGGCCCAGCCCAGCACCCCGCTGAGGATGGCCGCCCCCATCAGCAGGCCGATCGCCGGGGTGAACAGTGGCTCCCATAGCCGCTGAAACCAATCCAGGGGTGTTTCGATGCCGCGGCTGTGGCATAGCACTGCTACCCCAAACCAGATCGCCCCGGCGATCACCACAAACACATCCACCACCAGCAGGGTGTCGATCCAGCCCTTGAGCCTCTGGCCGAGCGGCAGAGAACTGCTGGTGGTGGGTTCAGCCATCCAGATGGGTGCGCAGATCGGCGGCCATCCTGGCGGCGCCGCCGCCGCTGCCGATGCGCTCGCGGCCCAGTTGTTGCAGCGCGGCACGCCAGCCGCCATCGCTCAGGAGCCGTGCGAGCAGTTGCTCCAGCAATGCGGCGGTGCCATCCAGCTGCTCCTCGCTGCCGGTAGGTCCGCTGGCGCAGAACAGGCCAGGCCCGAGCAGTCGCCGCTGCGCCTCAGCGAAATTAGCCGTGAATTGCGGCCCATCCCCCACCAGCTGAAGCACAGGTTTGCCGAGCCCCACGCATTGCTCAGCGGCGGTGCCCGTCATCGACAGGAGCAGGTCGCATTGCTGCACCACCGCTGCGAAGCGGCCCCATTCGAGCTGCAGCTGCAGTGGCCCCCTCTGCAGGCTGCAGCGCTCTTCTCCCTCCAGCTGCAGCTTCCAGCCCAGGCGGCTGGCTAGGGGGGCCACTTCCTGGGGGGTGAGCTTGCCCACTAAGGCCGCATGCAGCCCTAGCCGCTCGGCGGGCCGGAGCGGTTCGGGTAGGCGCTCAAGCACCCGCAGCATCAGCTCCAGGTTGTGTAAGGCTTCGGGGAGCCGACTGCCGGGCAGCAGGCCCAGCCGCTGTCTGGGGTGGCCCTTGAGTGGTTCGCTGGGGCTGAGAGCTCCATCGAAAAAGGGATTGCCGAGAAAGTGCACTGAACGTTGCAGCTGGCCGGTGAGGTCGGCGGCGGTGAGGGCATCGCGGCTGTAGATCGCCCGGGTGCGGCGCTGGCGCAGGCAGGATGCACAGGGCCATGGAAGCCGAAGTTTGCCTTCGTAGTGGCTGGAATAGGCCACCAGATAGGTGGCTGTGGGCCGCCCGCTCAGCCAGGCTGCGATTACGGGGATCACATCTCCCACCACCAGGATCAGCTGATAGCGAGGGGCGATGCGCAGCAGCAGCAGCAGCCGGCTGAGCAGGTAGATCACTTGTCCCTGCACCAGTTCGGTGAGGCGGCCAAAGGCGCTGGTGTAGCCCAGCCCGCCGGTGCTGTATTCGCGGGTGCGGCCCCGCAGGCGAATCCCAGCCTGCTCGTAGGCGCGGCCGTGGCCCACGAGCGGCAATGCGTCCACCGTGAGCCCTCGCTCGACCAGTGCTCGCCCGATCAGGGCGCCGCTGAGGTCTTCGCCATGCCCGTTGCTGAGCAGGAGGATCGGGCGAGGGTCGGTTGTGTGCGGGGTCAACCCTTGAGCCAATCCTGCACCTTCTGAAGCGCCTGCCAGTCGGGCCGGCGGGCCATGCCATCGGCGATGGAGTTATCCAGCTCCTCAGCCAGCTCAGGCGCCATCACCCGCACCCGTTGCACCCATTCGATGTGCTCGCGGACACCCTTGGCGTTGGTTTCCAGCATCGCCAGGCTGAGGTTGATGCGGGCCTGGGGGTCTTGGGGGTTGAGCTTCACGGCATTGCGGGCCGAGCGCATCGCCGCCTGGGGCTGATTGTCGAGAAGTTGCAGCCAGGCCAGGCAGGTCCAACCTGCTGAGAGCCGCGGCTCCTGCTCGGTGATCGTGAGGAAGCTGTCGATCACCTCGGGCAGCGGTGCACCTTGCTGGTAGCGCTGCAGGGCCTCCTCAAATAGCGAGGGTGCTTCGGCGACGGCGTCAGTCATGGGTCTGCGGCAGGCCTGGTCGTGCTCTCAGATTCGCACCCGGGCGGGATGCAGCCGCTCACACCGCAAACGAGCTGCCGCAGCCGCAGGTCTGGGTGGCATTGGGGTTGGTGAAATTGAAGCCCCCGCCGATCAGAGCACTGGAGAAATCCAGTTGCATGCCGTAGATGTAGAGAAGGCTCTTAGGGTCGCTCACCACGGTGAAGCTGGGTGCTCCGGCGGGCTCGTACACATAGCGCTCGTCATCGGCCTGGATGTCAGCCGCATCGATGAAGTCCATCGTGTAGCTCATGCCGCTGCAGCCACCTGAGCGCACGCCTACACGCAGAACCTTGCCGTCGCCCTGGGCCGGCAGCAGCGTGGCCAGCTGTTTCATGGCTGATTCGGTGATCTGAATCCCTTTGCCGTCGCGGCCGGTGTGCGTCGCCTGAGCGGCGGGGGCGGTGGTTGTGGCGGTATCGCTGGTCATCGAAAGGCTCTGGCCTGATCTCCCCATCGTATGGAGCACAACCCACACCTGCCGCTCTGCTGCCCCTCTCCATAGAGTCGTGCCCATTCCATGGGAGAAGCAGGGTGCGCGTCGCCATCGTGGGTTCAGGTCTGGCGGGTCTTGCCGCGGCCGTGGATCTGGTGGATGCCGGCCATCAGGTGGATCTCTACGAAGCCCGGCCGTTTATGGGCGGCAAGGTGGGCAGCTGGGTCGATGAGGGCGGCAATCACATCGAGATGGGGTTGCATGTGTTCTTTTTCAACTACGCCAACCTGTTTGCCCTGCTGCGCAAAGTGGGTGCGATCGACAACCTGCTCCCTAAAGACCACACCCACCTGTTCGTGAATGCCGGCGGCGACCTGCGTGAGCTGGATTTCCGCTTCGCCCTCGGCGCACCCTTCAACGGCCTGAAGGCCTTTTTCACCACCCCCCAGCTCGACTGGCTCGACAAGCTGCGCAATGCCCTGGCGCTGGGCACCAGCCCAATCGTGCGCGGTTTGGTGGATTACGAAGGGGCGATGAAGGTGATTCGCGACCTTGATCGCATCAGCTTTCAGCAATGGTTCCTCGGCCATGGCGGCAGCGAGCAGAGCATCAAGCGGATGTGGAATCCGATCGCCTATGCCCTGGGCTTCATCGACTGTGAAGCGATCTCGGCTCGCTGCATGCTCACTATCTTCATGATGTTTGCTGCCAAAACCGAAGCCTCCAAGCTCAACCTGCTCAAGGGATCTCCGCACCGCTGGCTCACCGGCCCGATCCTCGATTACATCCAGCAGCGCGGCGGCCGGTTGCACCTGCGCCACCGCGTTACCGAGGTGATGTTTGAAGAGGGCACAGCTGGTGCGGATGGTCAACCCAGCACCGAGGTGAGTGGCCTCAAGCTCGGTACTCCCGATGGCGAGATCACGGTGCAGGCCGATGCCTACCTCGCCGCCTGTGATGTGCCCGGCATCCAGCGAATGATCCCTGAGGCCTGGCGCCGCTGGCCACTGTTCGAGAATCTCTACAAGCTGGAGGCGGTGCCGGTGGCCACGGTGCAGCTCCGCTACGACGGCTGGGTGACCGAACTGGGCGACGGCGCCATCGAAGAAGCTGCTCGCCGCGATGTGGCCCGCCCTGCTGGCCTCGACAATCTCCTCTACACCGCTGACGCTGATTTCAGCTGCTTCGCTGATCTGGCTCTGGCTAGCCCGGAGGACTACCGCAAGGAGGGCGTGGGCTCGCTGCTGCAGTGTGTGCTCACCCCTGGTGATCCCTGGATCCCCAAGAAAACTGAGGAGATCGTGGCGGCCACCGATGAGCAGGTGCGGCGCTTGTTCCCATCGGCCCGCAATCTCAAGTTGGTGTGGAGCAATGTGGTGAAACTGGCCCAGTCGCTTTATCGCGAGGCGCCGGGTATGGAGCCTTACCGCCCCGACCAGGCCACCCCGGTGGGCAACTTCTTCCTCGCGGGTAGCTACACCAAGCAGGACTACATCGATTCGATGGAAGGCGCCACCATGAGCGGACGTTTGGCCGCTGCCGCCATCCTCGGCTCCACTGCGCAATTGGCCACCAACGCGGCCGTTGCCTGATCACCTGTTGCCTGCTCACCCCCTCGCTTGATTTCCATGGGCCGTTGGCTTGAACACAGCGTTACCTCTGAGGTACAGGCCTCGGCCGAGCGGGTGTGGGAAGTGTGGAGCGATCTTGAGGCGATGCCCCGCTGGATGAACTGGATCGAATCGGTGGTGACCGAACCCAACGATCCAGACCTCACCGATTGGACCCTTGCCGCTCAAGGCTTCCGCTTCCATTGGAAAGCCCGAATTACCCAGCGGGTGGAAGCCCAGCAGCTGCATTGGGAATCGGTGGGAGGCCTGCCCACTAAAGGTGCCGTGCGTTTTTATCCCCAGGGCCCTGAGCTCACCGCCGTGAAGCTCACCGTGAGCTACGAGCTACCGGGGGTGTTGGCACCCTTGATGGAACCCTCCATCCTGGGGGGGATCGTGACCAAGGAGCTCCAGGCCAACCTGGACCGCTTCCGCGATCTCGTGCAGAGCGGGTATGGCCAACAGCAGGCCTGAGTTCAGGGATTCAATCAGCCTTCGATGGATCAGGCCGCAGGCCCTGCTCCATCGAGCCATGGCGTTAATGGTGATCCCTGGCCTGGCGGCCTGTGGCTCCTCCCCCGATAGCGGCACGATCAGCCTGCCTCCTGCAGCCCCCAAGCCGCCTGCCTCGGCCCCGAAGGCTCCGATGACTGCTGATCCGCAGCCCGCTGCTGGCTTCACCCCCTTGCCCACCCCGCAGCAAGTGGTTGCAGCTTTACCCACCGGCCGCATCGACCCGTTTGCACCCCTTGCGCAACCCGCGGCTGCTGGAGCGCCGGCGGCTGCGGCATCGCCGTTGCGCTTCACCGGTGTGATTCGAACGGCCGGCCAGGCTCAGGCGCTCGTGCAGGTGGGTGATCAGAGCGGCGCGGTGTGTGTGGGGCGTCGTGGGGTCTGCCGCGGCTCCGGGTTGCCAGCCTTGCTGCCGGCGGATTGGAGTGTCACCAGCATCGATGTGGCCAGCGGCAGGCTTGTGCTCAACCAGGCTGGCCAGCGCCGGGTGTTCACGCTTTGAGCGGCTGGTTGTTCAAGGCCTGAACACAGGCTCGAACCAGGCCATCCAGGTCGTGGGGAACAGCCTCGGCATCCACGCGCCCCAGCAGGTCGCGGCAGGTGTGGCTTGTTTGCGGCCCGATCGACACCAGCGCCACCCCCTCCAGCTGTTGCTGCCAGGTGGCACCGAACTGCTGTTCCAGCAATTGAGCGGTGTGCTGCACCGTTTTGCCACTGCTGAAGGTGATCGCATCCACTGCACCCGCCGCCAGGGCTGTTGCGGTGGCGGCGGGCAGCGCGGCCGGGCAGCGCGATTCGTAGGCGGCCACCTCCACCACCCGCGCGCCGGCTTCGCCAAAGGCCTCTGCCAAAACGGTGCGGCCGCCGCTCTGCACACGGGGCAGCAAGAGGCGTAATCCCCAGCCAGACACGGGGAAGTGATCGATCAAGCTGTCGGCCACAAACTGGGGGGGTACGAAATCGGCCGGAGCGCCCAGCGCCTCCAGCCGCGCTGCTGTTTTGCGTCCCACGGCGGCGATCTTGAGGCTGCGCGGCCGCCGCGCCAGGCTCCCGCCTAACCGCTGCAGCCGCTGCTCCACGGCATCCACGCCGTTACTGCTCGACACCACCAGCCAGTGGAACTCCTCCAGTTCCGCCAGGGCATCGTCGAGCGGGCCCCACTCATCCGGTGGGCCGATTACCAGCGCTGGACAATCCAGCACGGTTGCCCCTGCTTGCTCAAACAGGCGGCGTGCTTCCCCCAGCTGTTGCTCAGCCCTGGTGACGGCAACCGTTCGCCCTTGCAGCGGCGGCACGCCATGGGCCGCGATGGGGTTGTGCACGTGGATCAGCCCTCCAACTTCACCATGGCGCCGGCCTGTTGGCGCAAGTGCTCGGCCTCGCTGCGCCGGCCTTGCTGCCCAAGCAAGCTGATCGCCTGGCGGAAGCTGGTGCGGGCGCCCTCGATGTCGCCGCCGAGCAGCAGAGCCACGGCCAAATTTTGGTGGGTTTCGGCATGCTCCGGCGTCAGCCGCCGTGCTTCCCGGTAGGCCTCGAGCGCCCCAGCGATGTCACCTTGGCGGCGGCGGATCAGCCCCAGGTTGTACCAGCCAAGGCCGATCTCGGGCGCTGCGGCGGTGGCGCGCTGGCAGAGCTGCTCCGCCTCCTGGGCCTGCCCCTGTTGCAGCAGCAGCGCTGCCAGGTTGAGCCGCGCCGCCAGGCTCAGGCGCGGTGCCAGGGGAAGTGCAAGCGCCTGGCGGTAGAGCGCCGCGGCTGCGGCCGGGTCGCGGCTGGCTTCCGCCAGGGCCAGGTGCAGCAAGAGCTCGTAGCGCTCTGGATGCGCGTCGGACGGGCATTGCTCCAATCCCTCACGCAGCAGGGTTATGCCCCGCTCCAGGTTGCCCTCGGCCACCTCCAGGCTGCCGAGCTTGGCGCTGGCATAGGGATCGCCGGGCCGCTCTTGCAGCTCAGCCTCCATGGCTTCGCGCAGCCGCTGGGGCTTGTTGCCCTGGGCCAATAGCTCGGGCCGGTAGCCATCGTGAATCAGGGCTGGCTCCGGGCAATCGGCGATGCGCCATTGGGGTTCGCGCTGCAGCAGCGCGGCCACGCTGTCGTCCACCATCGAGTGGTACGCACGGCTCCAACGAATCGCTGGGTGGCGGCGGAACAGCCGGCTCACATTCGAGTAGGGCGATTGCACGGCCCCACGCTCGTGGCGCAGCAGGTTGATCACCAGTACATCGGGTTGGGCCATCAGCGCCCGCAGCGGTGCCATCGCCTCTGGCCGTAGCTGCTCATCGGCATCGAGCACCAGCACCCAGTCGCCGCTTACAAACTGCAGCGCCTGATTGCGGGCCGGTGCGAAATCGCCCGGCCATTCGATCTGCTCCACCCGTGCCCCCATCGCCTGGGCCAGGGCCACGGTGTTGTCGGTGGAGCCGGTGTCCACCACCACCAACTCATCGGCAAAACCCTGCACCGAGCGCAGGCAAGCCTCGATCTGCGCTGCTTCATCGCGCACGATCATCGAGAGGCTGAGCATGGCGTGAGCCGGGATGCAGGCGGGCTGAGGCTAGTGGCAGTGGCGCCGCCTCAGTCTGTGAAGCCCCCCTCGAGGGCATCGGCCGCGAGCCCTAGTGCATCCAGCACCACCGCTTGGGCCTGGGGCATTTGGCCTGGGCTGTATGCCCCTGGGAGTTCGGGCGGCAGCAGGTCCCGCAGCTGCTCCCAGAGATAGGGGCTCCCGTACACCGCCAGCCCAGCCAGTCGCCCGGCGGCCAGCAGTTGGCGCACCACCTGGGGCCAGGGTTCATCGCCGCCGGCGCTGCCGCGGAAGGGATTGCCCCGCACCAGCAGCTGCAGCAGCACGGGGCCCTCTCCAAGGTGCTCCAAGGCCAGGGGGGCCTGGCTGTCGCCACTCCAGGGGCTGGGGCTGCGGCGATCGATCAGGCGTGCTTGATAGCCCACGGTTGCCGGGCGCAGCAGGGCCGGTGCCATGGCTGGCAACTGGGGGGTGTTGAGCTGTGTGTCGAGGCGGATCAGATTGATGCCAGATCCCGCCGGCAGCACCTGGCCGCCTTGATGCTCCAGGCTCAAGGTGAGCAACGACGTGCCGAGCTGGCGCTCATTGGGCTCCACCAGACCGCCCAGTGCATCGAGAACCTGATCGAGGCTCGCGTCTGGGTTGGCTGGGCAGCGCTGCAGGCCGGCTGCACGCCGCGCCAAGCTTTGCTCCACCCTGGCCTGGCTGATCCGGCCGCTGTCCACCGCCTGTTCCATCCCTCGAAGCGCAGCATCGGCATCAGCCGGCATCAAGATCAGATCGGCCCCGGCTTCAAAGGCCAGTACTGCCGCTTCAGCAGCGCCGTACTGCCGGGTGATCGCCTCCATGACCAAGGCATCGGTCACCACCAAGCCTCCGAAACCAAGATCGCGGCGCAAGAGATCGGTGAGCACAGCCGCCGAGAGCGTGGCGGGCCGTTGTTGATCCAGGGCTGGCAGTTGTAGGTGGGCCGTCATCACGGAGGCCACACCCGCCGCGATGGCTTGCCGAAATGGGGGTAGCTCCACCGCCTCCAGCCGCTCCCGGCTGTGGGGGATCAACGGCAACTCCAGGTGGGAGTCGGTGCTGGTGTCACCGTGGCCAGGGAAGTGTTTGGCGCAGGCCAGCACCCCCTCGGCTTGGCAGCCCCGCACAAACGCCGCTGCTAGGCAGCCAGCCGTTGCAGGGTTCTCGCCCCAGGCGCGCACGTTGATGACCGGGTTGGCCGGGTTGTTGTTCACGTCGCACACCGGCCCTAACACCCAGTTGAGGCCTAGTAAGCGCGCCTGGCGGCCAGTGCAGCGTCCGTAGCGCTCCGCCAGCTGCTCTGCCAGCTCCGGGTCGCGTTGATGCAGCCGGCCAATGGCCAACGGTGGCACCAACCAGCTGGCCCCCTCAAACCGCTGGCCCACCCCCTCTTCAACATCGGCGCAGAGCAGCAGGGGCTGATTAGCCCAGGCCTGCAGCTGGGCGCAGCGGAGCCGCAGCTCTTCGGCACTTCCCCCTAGCAGAATCACGCCACCCACGCCCTGCTCGAGCAGTCGCTTTAGTTCAGTGTTGGTTAATTCCCAGCGGGGGTAGCGGCGCTGGCCATCGCGGCTGTGGCCGCTGCCGCGCACCACGAGTAGTTGGGCTAATTGGCGACGGCGATCAGAGCTCATCATCGCTGAGGAGGCCCGTGCCCTCGGGGATTTCGCCTTGTTCTTGGCGCTTCTGCTCGAGTTGGTTCAATAGGCCAAGCACCGAGGTGCCCTTTTCGATCCCGCGATCGAGGTGGAAGATCACCTCCGGTGTGCGACGCATGTTGAGGCGGCGCCCCAGCTCACCTTTCACATAGCTCGAGGCTGAACGCAGACCGGCCAGGGCCTGCTGTTGCACCTCAGGGCTGCCATAGACGCTCACATAGATCTTGCAGTGCTGGAGATCGCCGGCCACCTCCACGTTGGTGACGCTCACCATGCCCAGGCTGACGCGATCGTCCTTGATCCCGTTCACCAGTAGCTCGCTCACCTCGCGGCGGATCAGGGCCGCTACCCGTTCAACACGCCTGCCCTGCGCCATGCCTAGGCGATTACATCTGTGCTCACCATGGCACGCAGGATCAGCCCCAGGCTGACCAGGCCGCTCACCAGCGCTCCTAACAGCGCTACGGCCGTGACCGGATTGCTACGGCGTTTGGCCAGGGGCTCCAGCACGGAGTTGGCCACGCCGAGGCCAAACGCGATCAGATAGCGCGGGTAGCGCGTGACGTTGAGAAAGAAATCCCGCATCAGCTCAGGAGCGCCGGCCGTTCTGTGCTGGCTACTCTGCCGCCAAAGGGATCCGGTTGGATGCTGGAGCTACATCAGTTTCGCCACTCTGCCTTCTGCGAGAAGGTGCGCCTGGTGCTGGCGGCCAAGGGCCTCGCCTACAACGTGGTGGAGGTCACCCCAGGGGTGGGGCAGCTGGAGCTGTTTCGCCTCTCGGGTCAGCGGCAGGTGCCCGTGCTGGTCGATGGCGCTGATGTGATTAGCGATTCCACCGCTATTGCTCAGCATCTCGAAGCCAAACAGCCCATACCGTCGCTGCTGCCAGCCGACGCCGCTCAGCGGGCGCAGGTGCTCGTGCTGGAAGACTGGGCCGACACCGCCCTCGCTGCGGGTGTGCGACTGGCGCTCGTGCAGGCCGCCGCCGCTGATCCGGTGTTGCGGGGAGGTTTGCTGCCAGACGCCACTCCTGCCTCCGTACGCAGCCTTGTGGGCGCGCTGCCTGCCGGTGTGCTCAGCAGTTTGGGCCAGGTGATCGATCACGGCGGGCTTGAGCAGTTGCGCGCCAACCTGCAATCGCTCTGCGCTTTGGTGCAGCAGCGCTCCTACCTGGTGGGCGATCAGCTCAGCCTGGCGGATCTGGCGGTGGCAGCCCAGCTGTCGCTGCTGTTGTTCCCGGTCAGTGCCGGCGCGCCCCTGGCGGGCCGCGGTGTGCCGGGCTTGGCCGACGATCCTCATCTCGCTCCCCTTTGGGCCTGGCGTGATGGCATCGGCGCTCAGGTGGGGCGCCCCTGATCCAAGCGCTCCAGCACGAGCCGCCCCTGCCAGCTGTGTTGCGCGCTGGCGGCGAGCCCATCGGCCGGGGATCCATAGCTGGCTTGCCACTGTTCGGCTTCGATGCGATCCGGCGCCACCAGCCGGTAGCGGCTGAGGGTTTCCACACGGCTCACCCGCGGATCTCCCGGCCCGTGCATCACCTGTAGGGCCAGCTCATCAGCGAGAAAAAGGGTGCTGCTGCTCTGGCTGCTGCGCCGGCCCACCACGGTGGATTCGAGCTGTTGATCGCCGGCTAGCTGGGCCAGCTGGCGGTTGGGGTTGAGGGGGTCGTTGCGCACCTCCAGCAGCAGCTCCCCCAACAGGGCCTGGCCGATGGCACTGGCATTGAAGGCGCGATCACCCACCACCTCGCCCTGCTGATCAAGGTTGAACTGAACGATGTAGTGCAGCTCAGGCTCCTGGCCGCTGGGGTCGATGCTGGTGGCCTGCCAGCGACCGGCAAACCAGCTCGGGTAGGTCAGATCCTGTTGCCCAGGCCGCGGCAAGGGTGCTGGCAGGCTCCAGGTTGGCCAGGCCTCGAGACGCTGCTCCAGCAGCTCGCCTGAGCCTGAGGCAACGGCCACGGGTGCGTTGAACACCAGCACCAAGGCCATCGCGCAGCACACACGCAACAGTGCGATCCCCATGGCTCAACAGGCGTGGCAGGCTGCGCAGATCCTGGCGCCGCGGCGGAGCTGCATGTCTGATCCCCTGATTCGGGAGCTGGATCATTACGTGGTGCTCGAGCCAGGGCGGCCTCAGGAGCTGCTCAGCGCCGCCGAAACCCTGAAGTGGCTTGAGCGGCAGCTCGCTCATCTGGTTCAGCTGCCGCCGGATCTGAGCGGTCTGCCTGATGCCGCGGCTCGGGCCCAGCGGCTGCTGGAAACCGCCTGTGAGTTGGAGCTTGAGCCTGGTTTGGTGGTGCAGTGGTTTGCCATTCGGCTCGAACCACCCGCCGATCGCGTTGCCGGCTAATTGATCGAGCAGCCCACCTCCCCTGTTTCATTCACCACCTGCAGGCTGTGCTGCGGTGCGGCCGCGCGTTCCTTGAGCACCCCGGGCAGGGCTTCGAGGATCTGCAGGGCCACCTGCTCGGCTGCACGACCGTCTTGAACGATGTGCAGGTCGGCCTGGGCATAGAGGGGGCGCCGCTGGCCCATCAGCTCAGCCAGCCGCTGGGCGGGATCCTCGCTCTGCATGAGGGGGCGCTGAGTGGGGTCGGCGTTGAGCCGCTCCAGCAGCAGCTCCTCTGGGGCATCGAGCCAGATCACCACCCCCTGCTGCAGTTGGCCCCAGTTCTCTGGCCGCAGCACCACACCGCCACCGGTGGCTACCACCAGTGAGTGCCAACTGGCGATCTGATTGAGCACAGCTGCCTCAAGATCTCGGAATCCCGCCTCTCCATCGCTGGCAAAGATTTGCGGGATGCCCCGGCCTGCCACCTGTTCGATGCTGCTGTCGGCGTCGAGGAAGCGATACCCGAGCAGCTGGGCGAGGTGGCGCCCGGTGGTGCTTTTGCCGCTGCCCATCATCCCCACCAGGTAGAGATTGAGCCCTTCGAGGCGTTGGCGCAGCGGAGCATGCGGGTTGGCCATAGGGGCTCAGGCAGCGCAGCGGTTCATTTTCCTAGAATGATTCATTGATTGATGCAGTTATGACTCCGCCCTTGGTGGCGGCGCCTCCGGCGAGCCCGGTGCCCGCCGAACCTGCAGCAGCTGATGCGCATGTCCACGGCCGCGGCCGCCCTTGCCTGATCACAAGGCGGGCTTGCTTCAGTGCCAGCCATCGCTACTGGCTGCCTGAGCTCAGCGCCGAGGAGAACCAGGCCCGCTTCGGCGCCTGCAGCCTTGCCCCCGGTCACGGTCACAACTACGAGCTGATCGTGGCCATGGGTGGCCCGCTCGACACCGATGGCATGGTGCTCAACCTCTCGGAGGTGAAGCACGCCATTCGTGAGCAGATCACCGCCCAGCTCGATTTCCGCTTCCTCAATGAGGCCTGGCCGGAGTTCGACCTGCAGCAAAGCGCGGGCATGCTGCCCACCACAGAGGCGCTCACCCTGGCGATCTGGCGCCGCCTGCAGCCCCACCTGCCCCTGATGGGGCTGCGCCTTTACGAAACCGACAAGCTCTGGGCCGATGTGCTCGGCGATTCCATGGAAGCGTTCCTCACCATTAAGATCCATTTCGCGGCCGCCCACCGTCTGGCCCGGCCAGAGTTGAGCCCCGAGGAGAACGACGCCATCTATGGCAAGTGCGCCAGGCCCCATGGCCATGGCCACAACTACATGCTCGAGATCACCGTGCGCGGCGCCATCGATCCCCGCACCGGCATGGTGTGTGATCTGGTGGCTCTACAGGGGTTGGTCGACGAGCTGGTGGTTGAGCCCTTTGATCACACCTTCCTCAATAAGGACGTGACCCATTTCGCCACCACCGTGCCCACGGCGGAGAACATTGCCCTGCATATCGCTGATTTGCTCGGTGCTCCGATCACCGGTCTCGGTGCTTCTCTTCACAAGGTGCGTCTGCAGGAAAGCCCCAACAACGCTGCGGAAGTGTTCGCCGAGGTGCCTGCTTTGGGGATGAAGCCCCAGGCCCTTGAGGCTCTTGCTAGCGCCTGAGCTGCGCTTGGTCCTGGCGGTCAGCCTGGATGGTCGCCTGGCTCCGCCCTCCGGTGGGGCCGCCCAGATTGGCGGCCCGGGTGATCGCCGTGTGTTGGAAGAGGCCCTGGCCTGGGCCGATGCCTGCCTGATCGGTGGGCGTACCCTGCGCCTGCATGGCAGCTCCTGCTTGATCCGCCAGCTGGATCTGCTCGAGCAGCGCTCCCGGCAGGGCCTGCCGCCTCAGCCCGCCGCTGTGGTGGTGAGCCGCAGTGGATGCTTTGATCCAAGCCTGCGCTTTTTCAGCCAGCCCCTGCAGCGCTGGTTGCTGGGGCCTGAGCGTCTGGAGCCGCCAGCGGGTTTTCATGTGGCCTTACCGCTAGAGACGTGGCAACAGGCCTTGGCCGCTCTGGCGGACCGTGGGCTGGAGCGGCTGGTGCTGCTGGGTGGGGCTGAGCTGGCTGGTGCTCTGCTGGAGCACCAGCTGGTGGATGAACTGCAACTCACCCTCTGCCCGCTGCTGCTCGGTGGGTCCCACACCTGGCTGCCTGCATCGATTGTCTTGGAGCCGGGTGTTTGGTCGTTGCAGGAGCAGCGCGCTCTGGAGGGTGAAGAGCTGATGCTGCGCTACCGCCGCCTCAGGGATTCAGGGCAGGTGCGGCGGCCGTTTTGAAGCGGCGGGCCAGTTCGCGGATGGGTACGTCTTGAAAGCTATCGGGGGGCAGGCCCAGCAGCCGTCCGGCGCAGCGCTTCACCACCACCTCGCTGTCGTCGCCGAAGCGTCCGGCCAAGAGCTCGGTCATCACGCCAAAGGTGCGGCCGCTGCGTTCCGTTTCTTCAATCAGGCAGCGGCTCGTCGGGCCAGCCAGGGCACGGCAGGGGGGCGCCATGCGCTCCTCAAGGCTGCGATCACCACCGCTCGCCCACTGCTGACAGGCCGCTGTGATGCGCGATTCCAGCTGGGGGCGCATCATGTTGAGTAGTGGACCCAGCAGGCCGGCCTGGGCGGGTGTGCCGCTGCTCGCGATCAAGCTCAGTGCCGCCAGCGACGCACTCAAGCCTGAGGCGCCTAGCTTGACCACCGCCTTTCCGCGTTGATGGCAGAGCTCACGGCCCGCTGGCATCGCGCGTTGGCGGATATCCCCGAAGCGCAATGGCATGCCTTGGTTTCGGCGGAATCCCTCCCCTTTTACTCCTGGTCGTGGCTTGTGGGGCTGGAGAGCAGCGGAAGTGTCGTGCCCAGGCAGGGCTGGCAGCCTTGTCACCTGGGCCTCTGGGAAGGTGATCGGTTGATCGCGGCAGCCCCCCTGTATCTGAAAGGTCACAGCTACGGGGAATTCGTGTTTGATCAAGCCTTTGCCCAGCTGGCTGGCCAGCTGGGCCAGCGCTACTACCCCAAGTTGCTGGGCATGAGTCCGGTGAGCCCTGTGGTGGGGTATCGCTTCTTCACGGCCCCCGGCGAAGATGCAGCCGCTCTGACAGCGCTGATGCTGGAGCTCATCGATGCGTTCTGCCGAGAGCACCAGATCTTCAGCTGCAACTTCCTGTATGTGGATCCCGCCTGGCAACCTCTGGCTGAGGCGGCGGGTTGTGCCACCTGGCTCAATCAGCAGAGTCTTTGGAGCAACCAGGGCTACTGCGATTTCAATGCTTATCTGAGCAGTTTCAACGCCAACCAGCGCCGCAATATCAAGCGCGAACGCAAGGCGGTGCAGGCCGCTGGCTTGCAGGTCACGCCGGTGGTGGGTGAAGCGATCACTCCTGCCCTGCTCGGCCGCATGCATGGCTTCTATGAGCAGCATTGCGCTCGTTGGGGGCCGTGGGGAAGCAAATACCTCACGGAAGCCTTCTTTGAGCACGCTGCAGCGCAACTTCTCCAGCACATCGTGCTCTTCAGTGCCCACCGCGGTGATCCAGAGCAGCCAGTGGCGATGTCGCTTTGTGTGCACAGTGAGCAGCAGCTCTGGGGCCGCTACTGGGGCAGCGATGAGGAGATCGATCACCTGCATTTCGAGGTTTGCTACTACGCCCCGATCGAGTGGGCGATCGGCCGCGGCATCCAGCAGTTCGACCCCGGTGCCGGCGGCAGCCACAAACGCCGCCGAGGCTTTCTGGCCAGACCGCATGCCTCTCTGCATCGCTGGTATCACCAGCGCTTTGATGGCATCGTGCGCGGGTGGCTGCCGGATGCCAACGCCGAGCAGCTTGAGCAGATCGAGGCGATCAACGCAGAGCTGCCCTTCACTGCTAAGCCGCCGGCCCTGGTGGATTCCGCGCCGTAACATCCGCTGATGACCAGCTTTTCAGCCGAGCAGCGCCGCAGCCTTGATGAGCGGTTGTCGCAGCGATTCATCGCCCTCGACCCCGCCGGTTACTTCCTGATCAAACTCGATCGCGCTGCCGGAGAACTGATCGCCGAGCACTACGGCAACGGTCTTGATGAGCGCGGTCTTGCCACTGATCCTGATACCGGTGAGGTGATCAGCTGCCGGGGGGCTGGCCCGCGGGAACCCCTCAAGATTTATCGGGGCCGCTCTGCCAAGGAGTTGGGCATGGCCTTGAGTGAGGGCGAGGCCCTCCCTCCGATCAGTTGCCTCGATCACGCCCTTTATCTAGGGCGTGAGCTGCAAAAGGCCGAGCTTTGCCTGGAAAGCGGCAGCGATTACATCCAGGATTAGACGGGCTGGAGTTCCCGGCTGCTTTCTGCTGGTGTTGGCGGTGGCTCCGGAGGAAGGGTGGCGAGTTGCTCCTCGATTTCCTGGGTCACCACGGAACGATATTCCTGGAAATGCTCGTTGTGAGCGAGTGTGACCACGAATTGCTCGAGGTTGGCTGGGTTTTGGCGCGCGATGTGCAGTAGCGAGCGCCAGAACCTCCAGCGTGTGTCACGTTTGAGGCCTTGCCGCCAGATCACCGTGGCCAAGGCCTTGATATCGCGCATTTCCGGCAGCGCAGACTTGTCTGAGTTCTCGGATTGGTAGAACGCTTTCCATCGGGGTGCTCCCATTTTCCCGTAGTAATGGGTGACCCGGTCGATGTAAGCGTTGGGCTCATAAAGCCTGCAGAACGCGTCAACGTATTCGTTGGCGATATCTCGTATTGGCCGGGTGGGCACGAAGTTGAGCAGGTTGGTTTGGTTCACGCCCTTGGCGTCAACCTTCTCTTGAATCAGGCGACCTTCCTTTTCAAGGCGGTGCCACAAGCCTGTGTTGGGTAGGGCCTGAAGCATGCCCATCATCGCGGCGGGGATACCAGTGCGGCTCACGAAGCGCACGATCCGATCTCCGGCACCCGTTTGCTCTCCATCAAAGCCGATGATGAAGCCAGCCATCACGCGAATCCCGTAGCTGGTGATCCGATCGACGGATTCCTCCAGAGAGCTGCGAGTGTTTTGGTGTTTGCCTGCCACCGAGAGGCTTGCCTCATCGGGTGTTTCGATGCCTAGAAACACCGCATCAAAACGAGCTTCAGCCATCATGCGCATCATGTCTTCATCCGAGGCCAAATCCACGGACGCTTCGGTGGTGAAACTGAAGGGGTAACCCTTCTCGATCTGCCACTCCTTGATGGCGGGCAGCAGCAACTTGGCATTGCGCTTATTGCCAATGAAGTTGTCGTCTACAAGGAAGATGGCCCGCCGCCAGCCCAAGTCGTAAAGGTATTGGAGCTCAGCAATCAGTTGCTCAGGCGTTTTGGTGCGTGGCTTACGCCCGTAGAGCACGATGATGTCGCAGAACTCGCACTGGAACGGACAGCCGCGTGAGAACTGCACGCTCATTGAGTCGTAAGCATCCAGCTCGAGCAGGTCGAAGCGTGGAATCGGCGTCCCAGTGACGTCTGGTTTCTCGCCATTGGAGGAGAAGCGCCCAGCTGCTTCGCCCCGTTCGATGGCCTCGATAAACAGCGGCAGGGTGATTTCACCCTCATCGAGCACCTTGAAATCTGCTAGGTCGAGCTCAGGGGCGTCAGGGGTGGAGCTGGCGAAGGGGCCTCCCACGGCTACGGGTAGGCCGCGCTGCTTGGCCCGGGCGATCTGCACGGCCATGTCGGCTTTTTGCACGATCATTCCGGAGATCACCACCAACTCGGCCCAATCCCACTCGGCCTCGCTGACTTCGCGAACATTGCGATCCACCAGCTTCATCTCCCAGTGCTGAGGGAGAAGCGCGGCCACGGTGACCATCCCCAGCGGAGGCAGGAGCACCTTGCGGTTGACGAGCTCCAGGATCTTTTCGTAGCTCCAGAAGGTCTTGGGGAACTCCGGGTAGATCAGCAGAGTGCGCATGCCGTAGTCAGGCGATCCTCAGGATCAGAGCAACGGTCTGCCTTGGTGGCGACAACCGATGGTGGTCGTAAAAGCTTAAGTGGAGCCGGAGGTCTTGGTGGGTTCTGCTGTAATGGCTGGGTCTTTCCCACTCAATGCACCGATGGGTCCTGTGATTTACCTCGCCCTCGTGGGCGGCGGACTTGTGGCAGCAGCAGCGGTCTCGTTTGTGCTGCGCGGGATCAAGCTGATCTGACCTTGCCCGGAACCTGCTGCCTCAGGCCAGGCGCATGCGCCCCTGACGCAGCAGTTCTGCAGCGCCCACTGCTGCTCCAATGCTCCCGAGCAGGGCAAAGCAACTCCATAAGCCTCCGGGCAGAAGGTCGGTGAGGCCTGCGGCAATCAGCCCGCTGATGCCCCCACCCCCCAGGAAGGCGATCTGCCCCAGTCCTGCCATGCGTCCGCGCAGCACCTGAGGTGCGTGCACCTGAATGATCAGGTTGGTGCCTGAGAGCAGCGAGGCGGTGCCGGCGCCAATCAGAAAAGCCATCGCCAGCCCCCAAACCTGAGGCCCTGGCGCAGCCAGCCCAAGCTGCCCTAAGGCCGTGATCAGTGTGCTGCCACCGAGCAATAGGCCTGGCCTGCGGCTCCACGCCTGGGCATTGCGTTGCAGCACCACCCCAGCGCTGATGCTGCCACAGGCGATCACACTGGTGAACAGTCCGAGGGCCAGGGGGCTGGGCCCCAGCAGCTTCAGAGCCATCAGCGGTGCTAAGCCCGGATGGAAGAAGCCAATCAGACAGGCCAGACCCGTGAACAGCAAGACATGGCGCAGGGCTGGGCCGCAATCGCGCCAGGCAGTGCCCAGGCTGGCTGCCTGACCACGCTGGCTGCGTTGCTCGCGCTCCCGGTGGGGGGCCATCAGCCAGAGCAGCGTGGCGATGGGCATTAGATAGGTGGTCGCATCCAGGCTCAAGGCCAAGGTGGGTCCTGTGGCCGCCAGCAGCAGCCCGCCGATGGGTGGGCCCACCAGCTTGCCCACGTTGAAGATCACCGAGAAGCTGGCCAGATACGGCCCCAGCTGCTCCGGTTCATCCACCAGCAGCGCCACGTATTTGTTCCGGGCTGTGAGTTCATAGGTGCTGGCCGTGCCCACCCCGAGGGTGCTCAGTAGCAATAAAGCGTCTTGTTGGCCGCCGCTGCTGATCGGGATGGCGATGGCCCCAAGCACCGCTGCCGCCAGCAGCGCCCACTGGGCCCGGATCAGCACCCGCTCGCTCCCGAGCCGATCGGTGAGCACACCCGCCGGACCGCTGACCAGCAGGGTGGGCAGGGTGAGCAGCGCGAAATTCGCGGCCAGTAGGAAGGGATTGCCTGATCCCTCCATCAGCAGCCAGCCCTTGGCTGTGAGTCCGGCAAAGGAGCCGGCAGTGCTCAGCCCTGAGGCCAGTAGGAATGTGGTGCGCTGGTGCCGGGTGAGCCGGCGCCGCAGGCGTTGCAGTGATTCGATCAAGGCGTGGCCTGACGCGCCGCCATGGCATCGCTCACCATGGCCTTGGCGCCCACGACTTCACCCACGAGGTCGTAGGTGTCGGCGGCGGTGATACGCACCGGCACCATCGTTCCTGGTGCTGCGCAAAGGCCTCCTTCACCCGGCAGCACCCGCACCTCGCCATCCACTTCAGGGGCAAAGCGGGCGCAGCGGCCAAGCATCTCGCCGGTGCTTGGGTTTTCCTGCTCGATCAGCACATCCACGATCCGCCCCACCCAGGCAGCGTTACGGGCAGCGGCGATCGGTTGCTGCAGAGCCATCAGCCGGTCTTTGCGTTCCTGGGCCACCTCGGGCGGCACCTGGTTGGGTAGGTCTGCGGCCGGGGTGCCTTCCTCCGGCGAGAAGGTGAACACGCCCACGTGATCAAAGCGCTGCTCTGCCACGAAATCGAGCAGATGTTGGAAGTGCTCTTCGGTTTCTCCGGGAAAGCCCACGATGAAGGTGGTGCGCAGCACCGCATCGGGCAGCTGTTCGCGGATGCGGCGCAGCACGCCGCCAGTCACATCCGCTTGCCAGGGGCGATTCATCGCCCGCAGCACTTCGGGATGGCTGTGCTGCAACGGCAGATCTAGGTAGGGCAGCACATTGGGCACCTCGCGGTAAGCCTCAAGCACCGCCTCCGTTAAGCCGGTGGGATAGGCGTAATGCACGCGGATCCAGGGAATCTCCACCTCGCCCAGGGCTCGCAGCAGCTCGGCCAGCTGTGGTTTGCCGGCTAGATCAAGGCCGTAATTGGTGGTGATCTGGCTGATCAGCACCAGTTCTTTCACCCCCTGGGCTGCCAGCTGTTTGGCTTCCGCCACGATGCTGTCGATCGGGCGGGAGCGCTGGTCGCCGCGCAGGTGGGGAATGATGCAAAAGGCACAGCGGTAGTCGCAGCCTTCGGCCACCTTCAGGTAAGCCACCGCTTCGCTGGTCGTGCGGTAGCGGGGCAGGTGCTCATCAGCCACAAAGGTGGGGTTGGCGCTCACCTGTTTCACGCGCTCGCCCGCCTCCACCCGCTCCAGCACGCTCACGATGTGCTGGTAGTCGCCGGTGCCCACGATCGCGCGCGCTTCGGGGAGGCTCTCGAGCAGCTCCTCCTGAAAATGCTGCGCCAGGCAGCCGGCGATGATCAGCTCTTTGCCTTGCTCAGCCAGCTCCACCAGGGTGCGCACCGATTCCTCGCGGGCGTCTTGAATGAAGCTGCAGGTGTTCACGACCACCACGTTGGCGTCGCTCTCATCGGCACTCACGCCGTAGCCGGCCTGGGCTAGAAGCCCCAGCATGTGTTCTGTATCGACCCGGTTTTTCTCGCAGCCAAGGTGGGCAAAGGCCACGGTGGGCTTGTTGCTGGTTTTGCTCATCGGGCGGGGCTTCAGGGCTGGTGCGGCCGCGCGCAGGCCAATCCCCAACCCTACTGAGCAGCACCACCTGCCTCGGGCAGTGGATGCCACAATCGTCCCAGCAGCAAGCGCCTGGTTGTGACCTCCTCCCGCCTCAGTGAGCGCCTGGCCGGTCAACGGCGCCGCGGCGATTCCGGTAGCAAGTGGATCCGGGTGGCGATGGCCGTGCTGGCCACCATTGGCGTGATTGATACCGGCTCGATCACCCTGAAGAAGTGGGGTGTGCTGGCCTCTCTGAGCTGCAACAGCCAAGGCTTCTTTGGCTGCAATGGCTGCGAAAAGGTGCTCTCCAGTGACTGGGGCAGTCTGTTTGGCCAGCCCTTGTCTCTGTTTGGTTTCCTGGCCTACAGCGCCATGCTGCTGATGGCGGTGCTGCCGTTGGTCATTCCGGGTGAGGCCCGCCACAACCTGGCGCAGCCCAGCTGGTGGGGCATGGTGCTGCTGAGCACCGGTATGACCGTGTTTAGCGCGGTGCTACTCGGTGTGATGGCCTTCGCCATCCGCGATTGCTGCCCGTTCTGCATTCTTTCAGCAGCCCTCAGCACAGGCTTGTTGGTGCTGAGCCTGTTTGGCGGCGAGTGGGAAGATCGCGGCCAACTCGTCTTCCGCGGGCTGATCACGGCCCTGCTGGTGGGTGTGATCGGTCTCGGGTGGGCTGCATCGGTGGGCCAGCCCGCTGTGGAAACCGGCCGGGGTGTGCCACCGCCAGTTCGCGCCGAAAGCACTGAAGCCACCATTGCTCTGGCCGAGCAGCTCACCGATCAGGGAGCGCGCATGTATTCGGCCTACTGGTGCCCCCATTGCCATGAACAGAAGGAACTGTTTGGTAAGCAGGCGGCGGACAAGCTCACGGTGATCGAATGCGCCCCCGATGGACGCAACAGCCAGAAGGAGCTTTGTGATGCCAAGAAAATCGAGGGCTATCCCACCTGGGAAATCAACGGTCAGCTGGATTCCGGCGTGAAACCTCTGACCAAGCTGGCTGAGTTGATCGGCTACGAGGGGCCGGCGCTGAATTAATCAGCTGCCACCGCTTCAGTGCCGATGGCCTGATGGCGTTGTTGCACGGTGTGGCGGCGCCAGAACGGTTGTGGTGACGGTGCATCCACCCGGAAGTGGCCACCTCGGCTTTCCTGGCGGAACAGGGCTGCTTCCAAGAGCAATTGGGTCACCACCAGGCGCTGTTGCAGGTCGTGGGCCCTGCTGATCCAGGCAGCTTCCGTGGGGGCCAGATCAGCGCAGTGCTCTGGTGGTTGCTGCTGCGCAGCCCGCAGCCATGGGTCGTCGTTGACCTGGTGCAGGCTGAGCCGGCTGCTGGCCAAGCCGTGGCGCAACTGGCTGACACACCGCTCCACGCCAGCGGATTGCCAGCAGAGGCGGCGCAGATCCTGTTGGCGGCGCTCCAGCTCCCGGAACTGCTCTCCGGTGGGAACGGGCAGGCCGACTAGGGGCTGCTGGCGAGCCTCGCGGGGCGCGTTGGCCTCCGCCAGCTGCAAGTTCCCTAGCTGCCGTGCGAACACCAGGCATTCCATCAGGGAGTTGCTGGCTAGGCGATTAGCGCCGTGCACCCCGGTGCTGGTCACCTCGCCGACGGCGTAGAGACCAGGGATTGTGGTGGCGGCCATGGCATCCGTGCGCACGCCACCCATCCAGTAGTGGGCGGCTGGAGCTACCGGGATCGGGGCGGTGGTGGGCTCAAGGCCCAGTTCACGGCAGCGCCCAAGGATCGTGGGGAACTGCTGCTCCAACTTTGTGCTGCCCACCGGGCGCAGGTCTAGCCAGAGATGCTCGAGCTGCTGTTCGCGCATGCACTGCACGAGTGCACGGCTCACGGCATCGCGCGCGGCCAGATCCCCCTCGGGGAGATGGCTCACCGGGCTGTTGCCATAGGCATCCACAAGGCGAGCGCCTTCGCCGCGCACCGCTTCTGAGATCAGGAAGTGGGGAGCCCCAGGCAACATCAGTGCCGTGGGGTGAAATTGCACAAATTCCAGGTCTCGAATGACCGCACCTGCCTGCCAGGCCATGGCGATGCCATCGCCACTGGCTTGGGAGGGGTTGGTGGTGTTGGCATAGAGGTGGCCGCCACCGCCGGTGGCCAGCACCACGGCCCGGGCGCGCAGCCAGCGCAGGCTGCCCGCATGCAGCATCTGCAGGCCGCAGCAGCGCCCGTTCTCAATCCACAGCTGTAGGGCCAGCGCACCTTGGAGTCGCAGCAGGCCTTGCCGTTGCAGTGCCTGTTGTTCCAGGGCATCCACAAGGGCACCACCGGTGCGGTCCTGGGCATGCAGCACGCGCCGGTGGCTATGGGCCGCCTCGAGAGTGGTGCTGAGAGCGCCGTTGTGGTGATCAAAATCCATCCCCAGCTCCAGCAGCCGCTTCACGCAGGCGGGAGCCTGTTGCACGAGCAGTTCCACGGCCGGCGTATCGCACAGCCCACCGCCTGCCCTGATCGTGTCGTCGCGATGGCTTTCGAAGCTGTCGTCAGGCCGAGTGACTGCAGCGATGCCGCCCTGGGCCCAGCGGCTGGCGGAGCGGGGTGCGTGGTCTTTGCTGAGCAGCAGCACCCGCAGCTGCGGCGGGAGCTCGAGGGCCGCCATCAGCCCGGCGGCTCCGCCGCCCACCACCACGACATCCCAATTGGAGGGCAGCTCAACCATGGGGCCTTAGGCCTGAAGGCAACAAAAAAGCCGCCGGGCGGGCCCGACGGCTGATACCGGTTAAGGAATTTAATTCCTTCAGATCAAGGCCAGCCCAGGCCTTAGGCCTTCAGCGGTACTGGCCGTCGTTGATCCGATCGAAGCCCTCATTGAGGGCGATCGAGGGTGGAGTCACGGTGAAGTTGTCCTTGTACTTCTCCACCAGCTCCTTCTGGCGATCGGTGAGATCGAGGTTGAACAGGTCGTCAACACTGTTGTAAGGACCACCTAAAACAATCTTGCCCGCCAGGGTGGGGTACATCCCGGGGTAGGCCTGGAAGCGACGAACCGAACAGTTGTTGAGGTCAACCTTGCCGCCGCGTTCGGCGATTTTCTCGTCGGCCACGTTGTTCAGATCGGCTGCCTGAGCCGAAGGGGTCATCACTAAGCCGAAGAGCAGGCTGGCCATCAGCACGCCACTCATGAGCCACGAAACCAGCCGTTTCATCGAAGTCTCCGTCTGAACGGGAATCACAGGGGCTGCCATGCAGCTTCGCAAAGCTACAGGTGTGAGACCTGTCCCTCCCGTTGCTTTGGGCAGGCTTTTGCAGTTCTTCAGATCAGGCCGCTCAGTTGAGGGGCCCAGAGGGCAGCCGCCAGAAAGAGCCCGTCCACGGCCAAGGTGGTGCCCATGGCAGAGGCGGCTAGGCGCCAGGCTGGGTCGGGATGGCGCCAAAAGCGGCGACACAGGCTCACCAGCAGGCCGCCAGCCAGCAGCGTCACCGTTAATGCCATGGGTTGCATCACACCCAGGGCCGCCGCCTGAAGCAGGTGTGGGGCTTGATCAGGGGGGGCCAGCAACACATCGGTCCATCGCCGCATCACGCCGGTGATCGCCATCACCCCATCGGTGGCGGCGGTGCCCAGCAGCGATGCGAGGTAGAAGCTCGCTGCGAGTCGCCAGCGGGTGTTGAGCCCTCCTAGCGCAAGCGGCAAGGCAAAGGCTTCGATCGGCAGATGCCAGAGCGGATGGAGACGGCACCAGCCCCAGAACAGGCACCCCCCCAGCCAACTGCCGCTAAACCCCACCAGCAGAGTGCCCGCCGTGCTGAGGCGGGGGTTGGGCTGGCGGGCTAGCAAGATGCCGGCCAGCAGCAGTGGTGCTGTGAAGAGCGCAGCGCTAAAGGGCGCCAGCCGTACCCATGGAGCCTGCAGAAACACTGGCAGCGCGACCAGAAGTGCCCCCACCAGGCTCAGCGGCCACTGGCTCGGGGCGGCTGCATGGCTTGCAGCCAAGCGAGAAGCGTTGGGGGGCAGCGCGGCCACCGTGAGGCTGGGCGAGACCCCGATCACCAACATGTGAAGAAAGTTGTCCAACCTTAAGGGACATCCGCTGTGTCCTTGGCGCTGGTCAGCGCCGCACTCACCACATAGGGTCGCTCTACTGCGCCCCAGACCCGGTGTTTGCTGCTCTGCCCCCCTCGGATCCGATCGGGGTGCTCGAAGCTTGTTGGCGCTTTTTTGTGCTGGGTGTGGTGCAGGGCCTCACCGAGTTTCTGCCCATCAGCAGCACTGCGCACCTGAAAGTGGTGCCGGTGGTGTTGGGCTGGGGTGACCCCGGCGTTGCGGTGACCGCCGTGATCCAGCTGGGCAGCATCTTGGCTGTGATTGGCTTCTTTCGCGAGGATCTACGCCAAGTGCTCGCCGGTGTGCGGGCAGGCGTTCGCCAGCGCCAATGGCAAGACCCTCAGGCTCGGCTTGGTGTAGCCATCGCTCTGGGCACCATCCCGATCCTGCTGGCTGGTCTGGCAATCAAGCTCGGGGTGCGTGATTTCGATCAATCGCCATTGCGCAGCCTTGGCTCGATCGCGGTGGTGTCGATCGCGATGGCTCTGTTATTGGCTTTGGCCGAGCAGATCGGCAGCCGCCGGCGCCTGCTGCAGCAGGTGCAGGTTCGCGATGGGGTCTTGGTGGGCCTGGCCCAGGCCTTGGCTTTGGTTCCCGGGGTGTCCCGTTCAGGTAGCACCCTCACCGCTGCGCTCTTTGATGGCTGGAAGCGCGCCGACGCGGCTCGTTTTTCGTTTCTGCTCGGCATTCCCGCCATCACGATCGCCGGTCTGGTGGAGTTGAAAGAGGCCTTCAGCCAGCCTCTGGCCGGTGGGGTGCTGCCGCTGCTGGTGGGGATCGCTTCCTCGGCCGTGGTGTCATGGCTGGCCATCGCCTGGTTGCTGCGCTTTTTGCAGAACCACAGCACCTGGTGGTTTGTGGGTTACAGGTTGTTCTTCGGGCTGGCCCTGCTGCTTTGGTTGGGCCACCAGGCGGTCTGAAGCCCCTCGACCCCTCAAACTGAGAGCAGAACGCGCAAACGGGCACTGCCTGTGTGGAAGGAACCCTCAGCCGGCGTTCCCCTGGTGGAGGCCAGTGAAGCGCGGCTTCCGCAGCCGGCCGTGGTGGATGCGGTGGAGCCAGATTCCATCGGTGATGAGCTCGGCATTCAGCCCGGCGATCGGCTGCTGAGCATCAATGGTGTGCGCCCCCGCGATCTGATTGATCTGCAGTTTCTGGTCACTGCGGAAGAACTGACTCTCGAGGTGCAGGATCCCGACGGCACCCTTCACGTGGTGGAGCTGGAGAAAGATGCTGACGACGGGCTGGGCCTGGCTTTCAGTGAAGCCCTGTTCGATGGATTGAAGCAGTGCAACAACCACTGCCCGTTTTGTTTCATTGATCAGCAGCCACCTGGCCATCGCCGCAGCCTTTATTTCAAAGACGACGACTACCGCCTCAGCTTTCTCTACGGCTCATACCTCACACTCACCAACCTCACGGCCGCTGACTGGCAGCGCATCGAAGAGCAACGCCTCTCACCGCTGTTCGTGTCGGTGCATGCCACAGAGCCTGAGCTGCGTTCGCGGTTGCTGGTGAATCCCCGCGCCGCCCTACTAATGGAGCAGCTGGAGTGGTTCCAGCAGCGTCAGCTCCAGATTCACGCCCAGGTGGTGGTCTGTCCGGGGCTCAACGATGGAGCGTCCTTGGAGCGCACCTTGACCGATCTAGCCGGCTTCGCCGGAGGCGATTGGCCGGCGGTGCTCTCCGCGGCGGTTGTGCCGGTGGGGCTCACCCGTTACCGGCCTGAAGGCGATGGTTTGGTGCCTGTGGATCGTGCCTGCGCCCAGCGCGTGATTGCTCAGGTGGAACCGCTGCAGCAGCGCTTTCAGGCTGAGTTGGGTAGCCGCTTTGCTTGGCTGTCCGACGAGTGGTATCTCATGGCGGGCTATCCCCTGCCGCCTCGGGATAACTACGAAGATCTGCCCCAGGAAGGCAATGGGGTGGGCAGCATCCGGGCGTTCTTGGAGGCCATGGATGAGGCCACGGCAGCCCTGCCAGCTGCGCTCCCGCGGCCTCGGCGTGTGAGCTGGGTGGTGGGGCGGCTGGTGGCGGAAGCTCTGCAGCCGGCCGTGGATCGACTCAATGCGGTTGCAGGGTTGGAGCTTTTGCTCCATGGACTGCCCAGCCCTTATTGGGGGCAAGATCAGGTGGTCACCGGCCTGCTCACGGGCGCAGATCTGCTGGAGGGGCTGGCTGATCGCGATCTTGGTGAGGAACTGCTGCTGCCTGCTGTGATGCTGCGGCAGGGTGATCCGGTGTTTCTTGACGACCAACGCCTGGAAGCCATTGCAGCGCAATTGCCTGTGTCGGTGCAGTTGGTGGGGGGTGCGGCTGAGATCGTGGCCGCTTGCCTGGGCACGGACGCCTGAACTGACTAAGCTCCCCGGAAGACTTTCATACGGGCAGAGTTTTTCGGTGACGCGACCCTTCAAGACCTGGCTTGTCGCAGCTAGCTCTGGTCTTCTGGCCATCTCGGGCACCGGCTTTGCTCAGCAAGAGCCCGCTGCCAGCGTGCAGGAACCACTCCCGCTGGCTCCCCAGGTGAAGGGACCGCGACCCAAGTCGGATGCCAGCGTGCTGGCTCCAGCGGCCACCAAGCTTGATCCAAGCCTGCAAAACCTGGCTGCTCCGGCAACCCTGGCACTGCCGAACAAGCCTGAGCAGGTGCGCATTGTGGAACTGCGCCCCCTCTCGCTCAAGGATGTTGAAAACCTCGCGGAGGTCAACAACCCCAACCTCAAGGCGATTGCCACCCAGGTGGACCAAGCCCAGAGCCAGCTGCGCACCCAGATAGCGGCCTGGTACCCCACGCTGAGCATCAATGCCAGCAGTTTGCCCAGCTATACCGGCGGTAACCAGCGCATCACGCAACCCACAACCGATATCACTGGCCAGACCAGCCGTACAACTCAATACACCTACACCGATCGCTGGGCGATGGGTGCTTC
Organism: Synechococcus sp. LA31; assembly: GCF_018502385.1. Classification (NCBI taxonomy): domain Bacteria; kingdom Bacillati; phylum Cyanobacteriota; class Cyanophyceae; order Synechococcales; family Synechococcaceae; genus Synechococcus; species Synechococcus sp. LA31. Next base: position 1,656,837 of record NZ_CP075523.1, on the reverse strand, counting down.
GCTCACCGCCCAGTGGGATGTGATCAATCCCCAGCGAGTGCCCCAGATCGCTGCTGCGCGTGATCAGTTTGAGCAGTCGAAGAATCAATATCTGATTGCGCTGCGTGAGTTGCGCCTTCAAGCTGCTCAGTTTTATTTCAAACTCCAGCTCGACGACGACACCGTTCGGATCGGCCAACAGTCGGTGCGTGCCTCACTGGTGAGTCTCCGCGACGCCCGAGCTCGTTTCCAGGCCGGTGTGGCCACCAAGCTGGAGGTGTTGGAAGCTGAAACCCAGCTGGCTCGCGATCAGCAGCTGCTCACCAACGCGTTGGCTGATCAATCGATTTCCCGCCGTAACTTGGCGCGGCTGCTTGATTTACCCCAGAACGTTAGTCCTACAGCTGAGGAGCCCTTGCGCCCCCTTGGTGTTTGGACACCGTCGCTACAAGAGAGCGTGATTGCGGCTTACGCCTTTCGCGAAGAGCTCGACAACGCTCTGCTTGATATCTCAGCTGCCAACAGTCAGGCCAATAGTGCCCTTGGATCGGTGCAACCGTTCCTGACGATCTTCAACAGCCTCGACGGTACCCGCTTTGACGGCGTTGAGAGCGTTCTTGTGGACCTACCCGGCCGCAGTGGATGGGCTGTGGAGAACTCGGTTGGTCTCTCGGCCCGCTGGAACATCTTTGATGGTGGTGCAGCGCGTGCTCAATACCGCCAGGCCAAGCAGCGAGCTCAAGAAAACAGCTTCCGCTTCGCGCAAACCCGTGATGATCTCCGCTTCCAGGTTGAAGAAAGTTTCTATCAGCTGCGCCAAGCCAACCGCAATATTCAGACCACATCCCGCGAGGTGATCTCGTCGCGGGAGTCACTGCGCTTGGCGCGTCTGCGCTTTCAAGCTGGCGTCAGCACTCAGCGAGAGGTGGTGGATAACCAGCGCGACCTCACCCAAGCCGAGGTGCGCTATGCCACCGCTCTGGCCGAATACAACAACAATCTCGCTCTGCTGCGCCGCCGCACTGGCCTCGATCAAGTGGCGGTGTGCCAGCCTCCAACCGGGCTTGGATCCAGCATGCCAGTGCTCGATTCCATGGAGAACGTTCCCGTTCCGTCCGAGCCTCTGCAGCCTGCTTGCCAAGCGACCATTTCCGCCAAGCCTGCCTCCTGACGGGGCAAACGTTCTAACGTCAGTAGTCAGCTGAACCCTTACAGCTGTCTCTTCCACTTCCTCGCCTGCTCCGTCTCGGCCTGTTTCAAGGCTGTGTTGGATGTTTGGCCGTCATCTTTGTGGGCCTGCTCAATCGTGTGATGCTCACGGAGTTGGGCTTTCCCGGTCTGCTTGTTGGCGGTGCCCTGGCGTTTGAGCAGCTGGTTGCTCCGGCGCGCATCCTGTTTGGTCAGCTGTCGGATGCCCATCCGTTGGCCGGGCGGCACCGCACGCCCTACATCTGGATCGGGGCTGCGCTGTTCTGCACCCTGGCGGTGCTGTTGATCCCACTGATCTTTCGGTTGCACGCTGCCCTCGAGGCCGGCACCGCCTGGGGGATCGCTCTTGGTGTGGCGGCCCTGTGCGGTCTCACTGCTTGTTACGGACTGGCCGTGTCGTTGGCGACCACCCCGTATCTAGCTCTGGTGATCGACAGCACCACCGAGCAGGAGCGGCCGCGGGCGGTTGGGTTGATCTGGTGCCTGCTCACGGTGGGCATCGTGGTGGGCGCGATTGCCAGCTCCATCTGTCTGAGGGGGCTGGATGGGGTCACTGATCCAGTGGTGCTGGAGCAGACCCTGCTCCGTTTCATGGGCCAGGTGGCCCTGGTGGTGTTTGCCCTCACCCTGGTGGCCACCTGGGGGATCGAAAGCCCGGGCCAACGGTTACAGCTCAGCCGCTCAGAAGACCGCGACGATGCGATCACCCTTGCTGCGGCATGGCGCCTGATTACCTCCAGCCGCCAGGTGCTCGTGTTTTTCTGCTTCTTGCTCGCCTTCACGCTGGCGGTGTTTTTGCAGGATCCGATTCTCGAGAGCTACGGCGCCGAGGTGTTTGGCCTGCCGATCGCTGCCACGGCCTCCCTCAGTGCTGTGTGGGGCATTGGAACTTTGGTGGGTCTGTTGCTGGCTGGTTTGTGGCTGGTGCCGCGGCTCGGCAAATTTGCCTGTGCTCGGCTGGGTTGTCAGCTGATCCTGGTGGCGTTGCTGTTGCTCACCTTGGTGGGCTTCACGGCGGAGCCCCAGGCCTTGAAGCTGGTGCTGTTCCTATTCGGTTTGGCGACAGGAATCGGCACCAATGCCACGCTGGTGTTGATGCTCGATCTCACCCTGCCGGAAGTGGCTGGCACCTTTGTGGGGGTGTGGGGTCTGGCGCAGGCCTATTCGCGGGCGGCCGGCAAGGTGCTCGGTGGTGGCTTGCTCGATCTGGCTCGCTCGTTCACCCCAGCGGATGCGCCCTTCCCCGCCTACGCGGCGGTGTTTGTGCTGGAAGCGGCGATTGCTGTTCTGGCGCTGGTGCTTCTCAGTGGGGTGAACCTGCGTCAATTCCGCGAAGATACGGGCCGCAGCCTTGATCGCGTTCTTGCCATGGAGCTCGGATGACTGCATCGCCGATTCGCATGCCGGCTGGCCTGGATGACCTTGGGCTTCTCCTGGATCAGGTGGCCCAGAGGCAGCGCCAGGATTTTGGGCAGTTGGATTCGGAAGCCAAAGCCGATGGCAGCCTGATCACGGCCTGTGATCGCTGGAGCGATGCCGCGCTAGTGGAGGGGCTGGCTCAGCTTTATCCCGGTGAAGGGGTGCTGAGCGAGGAGGGCAGCCAGTGCGTGCCGGGCTCAGATGCTTTCTGGGTGGTGGATCCCCTCGATGGCACCACCAACTTCGCGGCCGGCATTCCTTACTGGGCGATTTCCCTGGCCCGCTTTGAGCGTGGAGTCCCCGTTTTGGCTGTTCTGGATGTGCCGCCACTCCGCCAACGGATCGTGGCGATCCGGGGTGGCGGCGCTTGGCGTAAGCACAACAAACTTCAGCCTCCGGCGGCGCGTAATCAGGTGGCGGGCTGCGCCTCGTTGTGCAGTCGCTCGATCGGGGTGTTGCAGAAGCTGCCCAATCAGCGCTTCCCCGGCAAGATCCGCCTGTTGGGTGTGGCCAGCCTCAATCTGGTGAGTGTCGGGATGGGCCAAACCATCTCTGCTCTAGAGGCCACGCCCAAGATCTGGGATCTGGCGGCAGCTTGGCTTGTGCTGCAGGAACTGAACTGTCCGGTGCGCTGGTTGGTCCGTGATCCAGCTCAGCTGCATGCGGGTGAGGATCTCTCGCAGGCCAACTTCCCTGTGCTGGCGGCGCGCGATCAGAGCACCCTGGCCACGTTCAAGCCCTGGGCTGACGCCTTGGTGTCGCCTGCTTGACAAGTCGGTGGATTGCTGTGATATGGTTTTGGACTGCGCGTGAGCCGAGAGGCGATCGTCGCAGGAACCGAAGACCCGAGCGATCGGTGTTGTAGGTTCAGAGAGCGGCTGAGACGCCGCTTCGAACTGAAAGCCGGTTCCGCTGGTGATGTAGGTTCAACAAGCGGTCGAGAGATCGCTGATCCGAGAGCCAACTCCGAGAGGAGGCACCTGAGAGGGTGAGCCGAAAGGCTGCGGTGATTGGAGCACCTGGACAACTGAAACGTTTAGGAACTGACGCTTTCACTGCGTCAGCTGCTGACAGGAACCACCCGAGAGGGTGTTGAGCTTGTGAGTGGTTGGCCGCAAAGAGCAGTGAAGGTGTGAGGTCCCGTCAAAAATTTTAGTTGCAGAAGCCTATTGCTTTGCAACAAGGGTGGCTCTCACGGCTGCGTTTGTTGTCGGTGTGCAGTGGGTGGAGCAACGACCGGATCTGAGATCCTGGAAAGTCAAGACGAAAGAAATTTTGTTTTTGCACTCTTTGAACGCTTCTGTCAGAGGAAGTGGCTCCAACTGTTTGATCTGCGCCAGTGGATGGAATGGGTGATGAGCAATTCAAGTTGAGATGAACCGAAGCAGCTTGCTGATGAGGGTAAGTCAACAGGACTTGAACTACAACGGAGAGTTTGATCCTGGCTCAGGATGAACGCTGGCGGCGTGCTTAACACATGCAAGTCGAACGAACCTTCGGGTTAGTGGCGGACGGGTGAGTAACGCGTGAGAATCTGCCCTCAGGAGGGGGATAACGGCTGGAAACGGCCGCTAATACCCCATATGCCGCGAGGTGAAATGAATTTCGCCTGAGGATGAGCTCGCGTCTGATTAGCTAGTTGGTGGGGTAAGAGCCTACCAAGGCATCGATCAGTAGCTGGTCTGAGAGGATGATCAGCCACACTGGGACTGAGACACGGCCCAGACTCCTACGGGAGGCAGCAGTGGGGAATTTTCCGCAATGGGCGAAAGCCTGACGGAGCAACGCCGCGTGAGGGATGAAGGCCTCTGGGCTGTAAACCTCTTTTATCAAGGAAGAAGATCTGACGGTACTTGATGAATAAGCCACGGCTAATTCCGTGCCAGCAGCCGCGGTAATACGGGAGTGGCAAGCGTTATCCGGAATTATTGGGCGTAAAGCGTCCGCAGGCGGTTTTGTAAGTCTGTTGTTAAAGCGTGGAGCTTAACTCCATTTCAGCAATGGAAACTGCAAGACTAGAGTGTGGTAGGGGCAGAGGGAATTCCCGGTGTAGCGGTGAAATGCGTAGATATCGGGAAGAACACCAGTGGCGAAGGCGCTCTGCTGGGCCATAACTGACGCTCATGGACGAAAGCCAGGGGAGCGAAAGGGATTAGATACCCCTGTAGTCCTGGCCGTAAACGATGAACACTAGGTGTCGGGGGAATCGACCCCTCCGGTGTCGTAGCCAACGCGTTAAGTGTTCCGCCTGGGGAGTACGCACGCAAGTGTGAAACTCAAAGGAATTGACGGGGGCCCGCACAAGCGGTGGAGTATGTGGTTTAATTCGATGCAACGCGAAGAACCTTACCAGGGTTTGACATCCTGCGAATCTCTTGGAAACGAGAGAGTGCCTTCGGGAACGCAGAGACAGGTGGTGCATGGCTGTCGTCAGCTCGTGTCGTGAGATGTTGGGTTAAGTCCCGCAACGAGCGCAACCCACGTCGTTAGTTGCCAGCATTTAGTTGGGCACTCTAGCGAGACCGCCGGTGATAAACCGGAGGAAGGTGTGGATGACGTCAAGTCATCATGCCCCTTACATCCTGGGCTACACACGTACTACAATGCTACGGACAAAGGGCAGCAAACTCGCGAGAGCTAGCAAATCCCATAAACCGTGGCTCAGTTCAGATCGTAGGCTGCAACTCGCCTACGTGAAGGAGGAATCGCTAGTAATCGCAGGTCAGCATACTGCGGTGAATACGTTCCCGGGCCTTGTACACACCGCCCGTCACACCATGGAAGTTGGCCACGCCCGAAGCCGTTACTCCAACCCTTGTGGAGGAGGATGTCGAAGGTGGGGCTGATGACTGGGGTGAAGTCGTAACAAGGTAGCCGTACCGGAAGGTGCGGCTGGATCACCTCCTAACAGGGAGACAATACCTGATTGTGATGTCTGAGTATTTTAATCTCAGGCCATGATCCTGTCATCTCGAAGGTCGATCGGTACCTCAACTTCAAGGTTGAGATGAATGAGATGTTTCGGCAAGTCATTCATGCTTGATTCTTGATTTTTAGTTCCTAAACGTTGTCTAGGTCACCCCATAGAGGGTTCACTTCCTGGGCCATTAGCTCAGGTGGTTAGAGCGCACCCCTGATAAGGGTGAGGTCCCTGGTTCAAGTCCAGGATGGCCCATTCAAACTCAGTTTAATTTTCATTGATGCATGTCAATGAAGAGGCGATGAGTCTTGGGGGTTTAGCTCAGTTGGTAGAGCGCCTGCTTTGCAAGCAGGATGTCAGCGGTTCGAGTCCGCTAACCTCCACTAACACCTGAACTCCTCAACCAGGAAGCAATTCTTGAGAGGTGACGTAGACGTTGTTCGCTGATCAAACGAGCTCGAGCGATCGAGCAGAGTTCAGCCTCAGAGCATTCCAAAGGATGGTTGCCCTGATGCTGAATTCAGCGAAGGAGCCTCGCGAGAGGTTTTTTCAATGAGATTCAGCAGAACCTTGACAACTGCATAGGTGAGTCTGGAAAGACAAAGCATCTCATAGAGGCGAGTCAATCAAGTCTGATGAGCCATCATTGATGGATCGTTATCAGGTTTGAGTTGATTCGTGATTCTATTTTTGAGAGCCGAGACCTTCTAGCGTTCTTCCGATGGCGCCGAGCCGGAGGGAGTCTGATCCTTAATTGGTAGCAGCAATGCTGACAATTTTGAGAGAATAGGCCTCAACAGCCTGAAGCGTTAGGAGGATTAAATTTGGTCAAGCTACAAAGGGCTCACGGTGGATACCTTGGCACACAGAGGCGATGAAGGACGTGTTTACCTGCGATAAGTCTCGGGGAGCTGGAAAAACGCTTTGATCCGGGAATTTCCGAATGGGGCAACCCCTAGAACGGCCGCCTGAATCTATAGGGCGGCACGAGCCAACCCAGCGAACTGAAACATCTTAGTAGCTGGAGGAAAGGAAAGTAAAAACGACTCCCTCAGTAGCGGCGAGCGAACGGGGAAGAGCCTAAACCGATGCTTTCGAGCATCGGGGTTGTGGGACAGCAACGTGTATCAGGGATGTTAGAAGAAGCGTTTGAATGGCGCACCACAGAGGGTGAAAGTCCCGTATTCGAAAACTGAACTGAGCTAGCTGTATCCCGAGTAGCACGGAGCACGTGAAATTCCGTGTGAATCCGCGAGGACCACCTCGTAAGGCTAAGTACTCCTGTGTGACCGATAGCGCAACAGTACCGCGAGGGAAAGGTGAAAAGAACCCCGGGAGGGGAGTGAAATAGAACATGAAACCGTGAGCTTACAAGCAATGGGAGCCCGACTGATCGGGTGACCGTGTGCCTGTTGAAGAATGAGCCGGCGACTTATAGGCACTGGCAGGTTAAACCGGGAATGGTGGAGCCATAGCGAAAGCGAGTCTGAATAGGGCGATTGTCAGTGTTTATAGACCCGAACCCGGGTGATCTAACCATGGCCAGGATGAAGCTTGGGTGATACCAAGTGGAGGTCCGAACCGACTGATGTTGAAAAATCAGCGGATGAGCTGTGGTTAGGGGTGAAATGCCAATCGAACCCGGAGCTAGCTGGTTCTCCCCGAAATACGTTGAGGCGTAGCGTCTAGTGCTCCAGCAGGGGGGTAAAGCCACTGTTTCGGTGCGGGCTGCGAGAGCGGTACCAAATCGAGACAAACTCTGAATACCCTGTGTGTAACTAGGCAGTCAGACTGTGGGGGATAAGCTCCATGGTCGAAAGGGAAACAGCCCAGACCGCCAGCTAAGGTCCCCAAATCAACACTAAGTGATAAAGGAGGTGGGATTGCCCAGACAACCAGGAGGTTTGCCTAGAAGCAGCCATCCTCAAAGGAGTGCGTAATAGCTCACTGGTCGAGCGATCCTGCGCCGAAAATGAACGGGGCTAAGTGTTGTACCGAAGCTGCGGATTAAACTTGTTTAATGGTAGGGGAGCGTTCCATGTGGGGTGAAGCGTTAGCGTAAGCGGGCGTGGACTGCATGGAAGTGAGAATGTCGGCTTGAGTAGCGAAAAAATGGGTGAGAATCCCATTCCCCGAAACCCTAAGGGTTCCTCCGGCAGGCTCGTCCGCGGAGGGTTAGTCAGGACCTAAGGCGAGGCCGAAAGGCGTAGTCGATGGACAACAGGTCAACATTCCTGTACTGATCATGTTTTGGGAAGGGGGACGGAGAAGGCTAGCCAATCCGGATGTTGGTTACCGGTCCAAGCGTTCGAGGCGTTGAGAGCTGGTGAAAACAGCTTGAGCTGAGGCGTGAGTGCGAGCTTCTACGGAAGCGAAGTTGGTGACGTCAAGCTTCCAAGAAAAGCCCTATACCCGTTAAGGCATGATTACCTGTACCCGAAACCGACACAGGTGGGGTGGTAGAGAATACCGAGGGGCGCGAGGTAACTCTCTCTAAGGAACTCGGCAAAATGACCCCGTAACTTCGGGAGAAGGGGTGCCAGCGCGAGCTGGTCGCAGTGAATAGGCCCAGGCGACTGTTTACCAAAAACACAGGTCTCCGCTAAGTCGCAAGACGATGTATGGGGGCTGACGCCTGCCCAGTGCCGGAAGGTTAAAGAAGTTGGTCAGCGCAAGCGAAGCTAACGACTGAAGCCCCGGTGAACGGCGGCCGTAACTATAACGGTCCTAAGGTAGCGAAATTCCTTGTCGGGTAAGTTCCGACCCGCACGAAAGGCGTAACGATCTGGGCGCTGTCTCGGAGAGAGGCTCGGCGAAATAGAATTGTCTGTGAAGATGCGGACTACGTGCACCCGGACAGAAAGACCCTATGAAGCTTTACTGTAGCTTGGTATTGTGCTCGGGCTCGCAATGCGCAGGATAGGTGGGAGGCTTTGATCCATTGCTTGTGGGTGATGGTGAGCCACTGGTGAGATACCACTCTTTGCGAGCTAGGGTTCTAACGGTTACCCGTCATCCGGGAACCGGACAGTATCTGGTGGGCAGTTTGACTGGGGCGGTCGCCTCCTAAAAGGTAACGGAGGCGCGCAAAGGTTTGCTCAGGCTGGTTGGAAATCAGCCGACGAGTGTAAAAGCAGAAGCAAGCTTGACTGTGAGACCTACAAGTCGAACAGGGAGGAAACTCGGCTTTAGTGATCCGACGGTTCTGAGTGGAAGGGCCGTCGCTCAACGGATAAAAGTTACTCTAGGGATAACAGGCTGATCTCCCCCAAGAGTTCACATCGACGGGGAGGTTTGGCACCTCGATGTCGGCTCATCGCAACCTGGGGCTGAAGTCGGTCCCAAGGGTTGGGCTGTTCGCCCATTAAAGCGGTACGCGAGCTGGGTTCAGAACGTCGTGAGACAGTTCGGTCCATATCCGGTGCATGCGCAGGAATATTGAGAGGATTTCTCCCTAGTACGAGAGGACCGGGAGGAACGCACCTCTGGTGTACCAGTTATCGTGCCAACGGTAAACGCTGGGTAGCCATGTGCGGAGTGGATAACCGCTGAAAGCATCTAAGTGGGAAGCCCACCTCAAGATGAGTATTCCCATGGCTTAAGCCAGTAAGGTCACGGGAAGAACACCCGTTGATAGGCTCTATGTGGAAGCGCAGTAATGCGTGAAGCAGAGGAGTACTAATAGACCGAGGGCTTGACCAAACCTCAGCTCTCAGGCCTCCATGTGAGGCGAGATCTTTGTCTTCTAGAGCGAATGTCTTGTGCTGGTGAAAGCCAGCATGAGACGATCTCGTAACCTATGCAGTTCTCAGGGTTCACCTGAGAGCAAAGAAGTTGAAAGCTTTTAACCTAAGTTTTCTATCCTGGTGTCCATGGCGCATTGGAACCACTCCGATCCATCTCGAACTCGGCTGTGAAACGATGCAGCGCCGACGATATTTGGGGGGTAGCCCCCTGAGAAAATAGGTCGATGCCAGGTAAAACACTCTTTGCTCCAACCAGCTCTCGCTCCAATCGCTGCTGTTAATCAGCTGATTGGGGTGATGAGACAGAGAAGCCACCCGAGAGGGTGGCTTTTTTGTTGGCTGGTTTGCTGTGGCAAAGGCTTGGCTCAGGCAGTAGGGTCTGGATGTATTTGGTGCGTTGAACGGCTGCTTGTCTAACGTGTTGACGCCATCGTCGAAGTCTTCTCCTTGGCGCTCAGCGTTCAGTCTGTTTTGGCGTTCTTATAGGCTCTGGGATCGAGAGGATTGTGTTGATCTGAGTGCTGCTTTCGCATATCACACCCTGCAGTCGTTCTTCCCAATCCTGCTGATTGCTCTGGCGGTTGCAAGCCGCATTTTGGGTGGGGTCGACGGGCTCTCCGGTCAGCTGTTGCAGCTGGCTGATCGTGTGTTGCCTGCCTCAGTGATTCCGCTGGTCAGCACGACGTTGATGAAGTTGATCGGTCAGGGCACAGGTGCGGGAGTCGTTGGCGCTGTGTTTTTGTTGGTCTCGTCTACGAATGCCTATCTCAGCTTGCAGCGTGGTGCCGATCGCCTCTGGGGGTTTCGCCCTTGTTCGCAGCCAATCGATGCGTGGACGACTCCAGTGTGGCGATTTATTCGGGCTCGGATTGAGGCGCTCGGCTTGGTTGTATTGATCGGTTTCTTTGTTGTACTTGATCAGCTCACCACGAATCTGCGTTTGCTGAGTCCTGGTAGTTGGCGGCTCTGGCTGCAGAACTTGCTGCCCACCTGGTTGCATCTCTGGGCTCCTGTGCCTTGGGTGGTTGACTTTGGCCTCTCCATTCTCATCTCTTGCGCTTTGGCTTATGCCTTGTTGGCTGTGCTGCCCACACGTCATGTTCCGGCTAAGCCGCTCCTGCCAGGAGCACTCTTGATTGGCATCGCACTCACCTCCTTGAATGCTGGTCTGGGGCGCAGTTTGCTGTCTTTGGGGAATCGATTTCAGGCGTATGGTGTGATCGGTGGTGTGTTGCTGTTGAGTTTGTGGGTCTGGCTCGTGGCTCTTGTTGTGTATTACGGGATGGCGCTGAGTGTTGTTGCGAGTCGTCGTCGCGATGGCGAGGCATCCGTACGGTCAGCTCCTGCCGCTTAGCTCCTGCTGCTGTGAGGATGCAGGTAGTCGTTAACCGTTGGTGATCGATGCAACGTCCCATTCCCTGGCTGTGGATCACCGTGATCGGCGTCTTGCTGCTGGCGCCAGGCTTCACGGCTCGTTTGTTTGTCGACGTGCTCGAGGGCGTCACGCTTCTGTTGGTTTTTGGCCCTTTAGTCTTGGCGGGTGCGGGTTTTTTGGCGTGGCAGTGGTTCAAGCGCCGCTTGGTCACTTGTCCCGCTTGCGGAACGCCCAGCATCGGTGCTTCGGTCTGTCCCGCCTGCGGCGGAGCTCTGGCGGCTCCGTCCTCCACCAGTGGCCGCTCCGTTGATCAACCAGCTCGCGATGCTGTGATCGACGTGCAGGTCAGCGAGGTTTCAGACGATCGCTGAACTCGTCTCTGGCTCACGGGCCAGTTCGGCCAACCGACGCTCGCGCAAGAAGAGGAAGAACGGTGCCGCAAAGGCAAAGGCAATCGTGACCGAGCTGAGCAGCACCAGCCAGAGATTTCGCATCTGCAAGCGTCTGCTCTCCACGATGATCCAGGTGGTCACCGCAGTTGCGCCGATCAGAAGATCTCTAGATAGCGATTGCGCTGCTGGGTTGGCATTGGCCAGATCGATGAAGACCTTCAGATCGAAGCTGGCTCCGTAGTCGCGCATAAAGTCAAGGTTGGCCATCCAGGGCAGCACGCCACCGGCGATGGCGAGTGCCAGATAGAACCAGGCCAACCAGGGATTGGGATGTGCAGGTTGAGCCATGCCAGGGGTGTTTAGGTGGAGGGTTGGTCCCATTCGATCACGTCTTGCTCCACCCGCTCGAGCACGTTGCGGCATCGCTCGGCATAGGCCTCAGCCCGCTGGTATAGCGAAGCCATTTCCTCTACCTCAAGGTCGCTGGCCTGAAGCTTCCCGATCGCCAGCTCGAGCGCGGTGCGTGCTTCGTTGAAGCTAAGGGTCTGCAGCTCGCTTTGCCATTGTTCAGCCGCTTCGTTGGTTTTGCGCGCACGGTTGCGCTTCGGTTTGCTGTCAACCATCGGCTTTGCTCGTCACAGTTTGTACAACGCTGTTGATCCTGCCGTCTGCCAGCTGCAGCTGAAGCACATCTCCAGGCTGCACTTGTTGCACAGAGCGCAACAGTGGGCCGTTGTGTTGATGCACTAAAGCAAAGCCGCGCTCCAGGAGTCGTTGGGGCGAAAGTGCGCTTAGGAGTTCCAGCCGTTGCTCCAACTGTTCGCGGATTTGCGGCAGCAGGGCACGCGGGTGCAAGGTCTCCAGTCGTTTCAGTGCATTGTCGATCCAGAGCTGCTCCCGTTGCAGGCGGTGCAACAGGCCCTGTTTGAGTAGCTGGCGCTGTTGCGCGAGGCCGAGTGCCAAGGCCTGGCGATCAGGCAGCAGCGCCACCATGGCGGCCGTAGGGGTAGCGGCCCGGTAGTCAGCCACGAGATCGGCGATGGTCGTGTCGTCTTCGTGGCCTAGGCCGGTCACCACCGGCAGCGGGCAGGCTGCCAGGTCACGGGCCAATCCTTCCGCATCGAACACCGCCAGGTCTTCGCGGCTCCCGCCGCCGCGCGCCAACACAATGGCTTCGATCCCGAGAGACGGCGCCCGGGCGACCACCTCAGCTAATCGGGCCCTGACTTGTGCCTCCACCGGTCCCTGGACTGGAATCGGCACCACGTAGATCTTGGTGGCTGGCCAGCGTTCCTGGCTGGTGCGAAGCATGTCGGCCAGGGCAGAGCTGGGCGAGCTCGTGAGCAGGGCAATAGCCTCTGGCATCGCCGGCAAAGGACGTTTGCGCTGGGAGTCGAGCAGGCCTTCCGGTTCGAGTAGCTCGCGTACCCGTTCGAATTGCCGGAGCACGGCGCTGAGGCTGGGCCGCACATCAAGGATCTGAACACAGAGACTGGCGCGGCTTGCCCAGAAATTGAGCTTGCCCACCACCAGCACCCCATCGCCTTCGCTGGGCCGGTAGGTGAGCTTGCTGAGCTGTGAGGCCCACACCACCCCGGAGATGGAGGCCTGCTCATCCACCAGTGTGAGCCAGAGATGCCCCTTTTTGAGCTGTGGACGGGACACGGTGGCATCCAGCAGAAAGCGGGGAGCAAACCCTCGCTCCAACAGTGAAGCAACGGCCTGATTGAGCTCGGCGACGCTGTAACGGGGAAGGCCTGGTTCGCTACTCACCTCTCCAGGCGGCGGTAACAGCCCCACCAATACAGACAGACCAGACTTCCCAGCAAGGCAACCACCTGTCCGGCGGGATGGTCGATGCGAATCCAGCCCACGGATGTGATCACGATCCCGCTGCTGAGCATGCGGGCGCCGTCGCGGCGATTTTTGGCAAAGAGCTGGGCCAGAGGGGCGCTTGACGCATCACCTTGCCAGTTTGGCCCATCAAAAAGCGCCTCCTGCATCAGGAGGCGCTCGGCTGAAACACGTTGAGTGCCGAGTGCTTCAGCCCAGGCCGATCTGGCCGAGGATGCCTTGGCCGGTGAGCAGTTCGGTGGCCAGGCCGATGGTGAAGCCCAGCATGGCCAGGCGGCCATTCCAGGTCTCGGCGAAATTCACAAAACCGAAGCGAGCAGTCGTGGAGGTGGAATCGGGCATCGGATTGACGCGAACGAACCAATTGTAACGAAACATGTGAGACACTTGACGGTGTTGGGCGATACGGTTGTGGCCCCTTTTCGCTGCTTGTAATGTCGCGTCAGTTGCTGGAAAGCCAGCTCTCAGCGCCGCTGCCCCAGGCGCCGGAGTTGGTGTTGGTGACTGATCTCGATGGCACCTTGCTCGGCGGGGCAACCGAGGAGCGCCGCAGTTTTTATCGATGGTTGGCCGAGCAACGCGAGCGGGTGTTGCACGTGTTCTGCACGGGACGGGATCTGGCCTCCATTGCCCGCGTGCTCCAAGAAGACGAGCCGATCGGTTTGGCAGCCCCGCATCTGGTGATTAGCGATGTGGGGTGCACCGTGGCCTGTGGTTGTTCCCTGGCGCCGGTGCCCCTGGCGGTGGACCCGATTGAAGCCCGCTGGCAGGGGGTGGAAGCGCAGTTGCTGCCGCTGCTACAGGGACAGCCCGGCCTCACCGAACAGCCGCTTCATTCGGAGCGCCGGCTGGCCTACTACGTGGATCCCGAGCGCTTTGACCATCGGTTGATCCCTCAGCTCGAGGCCCATGGCGTGGATTGCTTGATGTCTGACAACCGCTATCTCGATCTGTTGCCGGCGGGGGTGAACAAGGGCTCCACCTTGATGGCATTGCTCGAATGGCTTGAGGTGGACCGCAGCACTGTCGTCACCGCCGGTGACACCCTCAACGATTTGGCCATGTTTGAAACCGGCCTTAAGGGTGTGATGGTGGCCAATGCCGAAGCGGCATTGCTGGAGCATCTGCCTCGTCTCCCGTCGGTGTATTTGGCCTCGCGTGAGGGTTGCAGCGGCATTGCCGAGGGCCTCCGCCACTTCGGCTTTGATCACCTCTGGGATTGACGCCGCTGTAAGGCTCGCTTGGTGAGTGCAGTGGCGGGGGTGTTTGCAGGGTCATCGGGCCAGGGGTGACGGGGATACCGCCCCCTTAGCTCCTTGCGTACCTGCTGATAGGCCCCGCTCCAAAACCCTTCTAAATCCTGGGTGATCGCGGCTGGGCGGCCCGCCGGTGAGAGGAGTTGAACGGTGACTGGCAGGCGGCCATCCAGCACGGTGGGGGTGCTTGCGGCTCCGAATAATTCCTGCAGCTTCACAGCCAGCACAGGCTCGCCACTGCTGTAATCGAGCCGGGCCTGGCGGCCGGATGGAATCGGCAGCGTTGGCGGCAGGAGCTGGTCCAGTGTGCGCCGCGCCTCCCATGGCAGGTCGCTCCAGAGGGCTTCTTCCAGGTTGAGGGTCTGGAGGTCGTTGCGGCTGCGGATGCTGTCGAGCTGATCCCCCAGCCAGCCTTCAGGGTCTGCCGCCAGTGCGGCGTGGCTGCGGTCAGGCCAGGGAGCTCCCAGCTCCCGATGGGCCAGGCAGATCCTTTGCTGCAACTGCCGGCTGACATCGTCCCAGGGCAGCGCTTCGATCCCCAGCTCCGCCAACCCCTCCAGCAAGGCCGCCCGCCTCGCACTGGCCGGTGCATCCGGCCAGCTGCGGCGCTCCAGCACCAGGGCGCCCAGGCATCGCTCCCGTTCGCAGCGGATGCGTTGCTGTTGGCTGTCCCAGCTCACTCGCCCTTGCTCGCTGCCGGCAACAACCGCAAGGGCCATCAGGCTTGCTGCGGGCAGGGGGAGAGCCAACTGAATGCGTGCATCGCTGCTGGCGGCGTCGGCGGCGGCGATGGCCAGGGCGGGGCTGCCCAGCAGCGGATCAGCCGGCGGTAACTGGGCACCGCGGCCGCTGCGGGTGAGGTAACGCCCCGAACCTGGGCTGCGCTCCAGGGCCACCCGTTCGGGATAGGCGTGGGCGATCAGCTCAGCTGCAATCGCCTGCTCTTTCAATGCCGCAACCGGCTCGGTGGGAGCTGCTGGCGCCTCACCCAACAACTCCAGCTGGCGCTGAAGTTGTTGGGTGAGCTGGCGCAGCTGCTGGCGGCGTGGATCGCGGCTGGCTGTGCGCAACCAGTCGATCCGGCGCATCAGATCACTGCCGGCCTCCTGTTGGCGCAAGGGATCGCGTTCCCCCAGCAGGGCCGCCAGGCTGCAGCCCAGCCCCACCGCCCCCAGCTCCCGTGCCCGCAGTAGCAGATGGGCCAGGCGTGGGTGGACGCCGAGAGCTGCCATGGCACGGCCGTGTTCGTTGAGCCTGCCATTGGCATCGAGGGCGCCAAGCTGCATCAGGAGCTCCTGCCCTTCCAACAGATGGGCGGCTGGTGGTGGCTCAAGCCAGGGCAAGGATTCGCCTAGACCCGCGCCCCACTGGGCAAGCTGAAGCACCAGTGGGGCCGGGTCGGCCTCCATCAGGGCCGGCGGATCAAAGGCGGGCCGGCGTTGCTGCTCCGCCGGGCTCCATAGGCGCAGGGCTCGACCAGGCCCGAGGCGCCCGGCTCGCCCTGCCCGCTGCTCGGCACTGGCTTGGCTGGAGAGCACGGTCACCAGGCTCTCCATGCCGCTCACCGGATCAAAGCGGCTGCGGCGGCTGAGACCGCTATCGATCACCAGGCTCACCCCTTCGATGGTGAGGGAGCTTTCAGCGATGGCCGTGGCTAGTACCACCTTCCCGGCGCGCTGGCGGCTGCGGCGAATCGCGTTGCTTTGCTCGCTCAGCGGCAGGTTGCCGTGGAGCGCGCAGAGCTCCAGCTCCGTTCCCCAGGCGGTGTCTGCGATGGCGTCGCGGGTTTGCTGAATCTGGCGTTGGCCGGGCAGAAACACGAGCACCGTTTCGCCATCGGCCCGTTGGTCGAGCCAGTGGCTCTCCAATGCACGCACCACCTGGGCGTGCAGCAGTTCGCGCTCACGCGGTTGCTGATGACTAAGGGCCACCGGATGGCTGCGCCCTTCGCTGGTGAGCAAAGCCGCCTCCGGCAGTTGCTCCACCAGGGGTTGCAGGTTGAGGGTTGCTGACATCACCAGAAGCCGTAGCTCAGGCATCAGCAGCTCCCTGGCTTCCCGCAGCAGGGCCAGGGCTAGATCGGCTTCGCAGCGGCGTTCGTGAAATTCATCGAAGATCACGCAGCCCACGCCACTCAGGCTTGGATCGGCCTGCAGCTGGCGTAAAAACAGGCCATCCGTGAGCACTTCAATGCGCGTGGCCGCCGAAACCCTGCTCTCCATCCGTACCCGGTAGCCAACGCGCTCACCCACGGTTTCCCCGAGTTCGCCGGCCAGGCGCTCAGCCGCCGCCTTGGCAGCCAGCCTGCGGGGCTCGAGCATCAGGATTTTGTCGCTGCAGGCCTCGAGTAGCGCCAGTGGCACCCGGGTGGTTTTCCCGGCTCCCGGGGGGGCCTGGAGGAGCACGCTTCTCCCTGCGGTGAGCCGCTGCACCAGCTCAGGTAGCAGCGGCTCGATCGGCAGGGCCACGGAAGCGCTCAGCTGCAATCAGCGCACGTGACGGGCGCCATCCACCGGGTGGTAGACCTCGCCGGTGGTTTCCTCATAAACGATCGCCGGCAGACCGGTTTCAAACATCGTTTGCAGGGCTTCCTTGAGATAAGGGTTCCAGCCACCGGTGCTCACCTTGCCGTGGCGCACGGTCCAGTCCCAGGTGCCCTGCAAATCGCGAGGCACGCGGCCTTCCCGGTCGCGGCGTGCCACCAAGTCTTGCGACTCCACCAAGCCCACAAGGATCGGCTCCTTGCCGTAGGCCGGCGTGAGAATGAGCTCAAGGCGTACAGGGTCTTCCTTCACCAGCTTCAACTGGAAGCGGGGGGGCAGCTTGATGGCCTTGAGCACCGCAGCCACGATCCGGGTTCTTTGCTCCACTCAGCCTCCGCTGTGTCCACAAGCACCCAACGTTTGTACCAGCTGATGGGCCCCTGCGGGTTCAGCTGGGGTCGTTCGGTGAGGCGGGCTGCTCGTTGTCGCCGCTGAAGCGCACGGTGAGTAGGTCGTCGCGGGTGAGCTGACCGTCGGCATCCAGAAGCTCGGGATGAATGGTGAGCCGGCCTGTGCGATCGCCACGGGGCGCACGGGGCTGGTCACCAGGGCGCGGCACCGCTGCAAAGCCGCGGCTCATGATCTTGAAGGCTTGCCACAGCAATCCCAGAAAACAGGCCCCGTAGACCAGCGGCAGCAGCGTGGCAAACAGCTCGGATCTCATGGGCAGGGTGCCGGAAGGACGCGATGAATGGTGATGACCTCGTTGAATCCATCATCGCGCGACTGAGCGCCTGCTGCTGGCACGAGCAGTGGGGGAATCCACCAGGCACTGTGTCTTTGCCTCAGGCTGAAACCTGTTTACGGTCGTGATTCACATCATCGGGTGGTATGGCTGCTGCACCCTTCCAGCTGTTGCCTTTGGCACTGGCCACCACGCTGATCGGTGCCGGCCTGCCACCTGTTTTGGCGCAGTCGCCTGCTGCCAATGCCGTGCTCTCGCGTCAGTCGTTTGTGGCGGATGCGGTGCGCCGCAGCGGTCCTGCAGTGGTCACCATCGACACCGAGCGAACTGTGGTGGTGCCCGGGCGGCAGGTGCTGCCGCCATTCCCGTTCATGGATCCATTGCTGCGCCAGTTCTTTGGTCTTCCCCAGGGCAGTGGAGCTATCCCGCCTTCGCAGCGCACTGAACGGGGGCAGGGCAGCGGTTTTATCTATGAATCCAGCGGTCTGCTCCTCACCAATGCCCATGTGGTGGAGGGCAGTGATCGGGTGATGGTGGGCCTGAGCGATGGCCGCCGCGTGGAAGGCAAGGTCGTGGGTGCTGATCGGGTCACCGATTTGGCGGTGGTTCAGCTGCCGGGGGGCAGTTGGCCCGTGGCGCCCCTGGGCAATTCCGAGGCTCTGCAGGTGGGCGATTGGGTGATTGCCGTTGGGAATCCTTTCGGCCTGGATCAAACGGTGACGCTCGGCATCGTGAGCAGCCTCAACCGCAATGCCGCCAAGCTGGGCATCACCGACAAGCGGCTCGAGCTGATCCAAACCGACGCCGCCATCAATCCGGGCAACTCCGGAGGTCCGCTGCTCGATGCCGATGGCGCGGTGGTGGGGATCAACACCTTGGTGCGCTCTGGGCCTGGCGCCGGTCTGGGCTTTGCGATCCCGATCAATCGCGCCCGCAGCATCGCTCAGCAGCTGGTGAGCAAAGGCAGCGTGAGCCACGCCATGATCGGTGTTGGCCTCGATGCGGTGCGCACCAGTAGCGGTGCGATCAGCCCCGGTGCTGTGGTGCGCAGCGTGGTCCCATCGGGGCCAGCCGCCAGAGCCGGTCTCAGGCCAGGCGACGTGATCACGGCGGTGGGTGAGCAGCCGGTGCGCGATCCAGCCCAGCTCACCCAATTGGTGGAACGCAATGGGGTGGGGCGTCCGATGAACCTCACCGTGCAGCGCCAGGGCCTGAGCCTCAGGCTGCAGGTGACGCCCGTTGAGCTCTCCACCTTGATGGGCTCACGTTGAGCTGTCGGTGGAGCGCAGTACCTCCACGCACTGCGTTACGCACTCCCCGTCGTCGAGGGAACAAGCGGTGATGCACTCGAAATAGGTCTCCACGGGATCGTGGTCTCCCCCAGCGCCGCTGGGTTGCCCAGCGGCCAGAAGATCAGCCCCGCCGAAGGGTGTGGATGGATGCGGAAGGATGCCCATGCGCTGACCTCTCCTGGTGGGTGAATCATCAGCGTATGCACACTTTGTGTCTCGGCCAAGAGCAATGAGTTCTCTTGCCTAGGGAACTGTGAAGTTGTTTGTCGTGCCCGTCTCAAGGCGAGGCTGCCGTCCTGTTGGTGCTCAGGCAGCCTTTTGCTTGCGGGCTTCGGTCTTGGCCTTTTGCTTCTCCCGGTTGGCCTTGCGCTTGGCCTCCTGTTCGGCAGCGAGGCGAACGCTTTCCGCCTCGGTGGCCTCTTCGGCTTTCTTCTCGCGGTAATAGGCGTAATCGCCCCGGTAGAGAACCAGCTCGCCGTCGCGGATTTCCACGATTTTATTGGCTACCCGCGAGATGAAATACCGGTCGTGACTGACCACCAGCACGGCACCGTCGTAGTCGATCAGCGCATCCTCAAGCATCTGTTTGGCCGGGATGTCGAGGTGGTTGGTGGGCTCATCCAGCACCACCAGATTGCAGGGCATCAGCAGCATCAGCGCCAGGGCTAGGCGTGCCTTTTCGCCGCCGGAGAGCT
Source organism: Synechococcus sp. LA31 (assembly GCF_018502385.1). Lineage (NCBI taxonomy): Bacteria > Bacillati > Cyanobacteriota > Cyanophyceae > Synechococcales > Synechococcaceae > Synechococcus > Synechococcus sp. LA31. The sequence continues at coordinate 1,637,472 of NZ_CP075523.1, read as the reverse complement.
TGCCAACCTCCTTGAACACAGAATCGTTGCTGAAGCAGAAGCTGCCCAGCAGGGAGCGCACCTGGCTCTGGGTCCAGTCGGGAACCGCTTCAAAGAGGGTGTCGATCACCGTTTTGGAGAGATCGAGCGCTTCGGCCTGGTTCTGCTCGAAATAGCCGGCGATCACGTTGTGCTCGCCGAGGCTTGCGATGCCTTCATCGGGGCTTTCGATCCCCATGACCAGACGCAGCAGGGTGGATTTACCAGCTCCGTTGGGGCCGACAAAAGCAATGCGATCGCCCCGCTCTACCTCGAGGTTGCTGCCCAAGAACAAGATCTGATCGCCGTAGCTGTGGCTGAGGTCTTTGATCTCGGCAATCAGCCGGCCGCTGCGCGGCGCTGGCGGGAACTGGAAGCGCGGGCCGCTGACGCTCTCGATCGGTGCTTCGATCCGTTCCACCTTGTCGAGCAGTTTTTCCCGGCTCTTGGCCTGCGTGGAGCGGGTGGCGCTGGCGCGGAAGCGATCGATGTAGGCCTGCTGGGTGGCCAGCTCCTTTTGCTGCCGCTCAAACGCGGCCTGGCCGGCTTCGCGTTCCAGGGCCTTGAGCTCGAGGTGTTGGCTGTAGTTGCCCAGGTAGCTGCGGGAGACGCCCCGCTCGGTTTCCACGATCTGATTGCAGACCCGATCGAGGAAGGCCCGGTCGTGGCTGATCACCACCAGCGGGCAGGTCTGGCCCACCAGATAGTCCTCTAGCCACTGGATCGTCTCCACATCCAGGTGGTTGGTGGGTTCGTCGAGCAGCAAGAGATCCGGCTCCTGCAGCAGCACCTTGCCCAAGGCGATGCGCATCTGCCAGCCGCCGGAGTAATCGCCCACCAGCTGCTCAGCACCCTCGGGGGTGAATCCGATGGTGGGCAGCAGCTTGTCGATGCGGGCATCGAGCTCGTAGCCATGCAGGCTCTCGAAGCGGGTCTGCAGGCTGCCGAGTTCGTGGATCAGATCGTTGAGGTGATCGGGGTCTTCGGCGGCTTTCTCCGAGCCCATCTCCTCTTCCACCTCCCGCTGGCGATTGAGCACGGTGGCCGCTTCGCCAAAGGCTTGGAACAGCTCCTGCCGCACGGTGCGGCTGACATCCACATCAAATTCCTGCTGCAGATACACGATCCGGGGATCGCCCTGCTTCACCACCTGGCCGCTACTGGGCTCTTCCATCCCAGCGATGATCCGCATCTGGGTGGATTTACCGGCGCCATTCACGCCCACCAGGCCGATGCGATCGCCCGCCTTCACCTCCCAGGTGACATCCCGCAACACCTCACCGGTGGGGTAAATCTTCGAGACGCGTTCGAGGCGGAGCAAGGAGATGCGGCTGGCGGGCGCCCGGGGCCCTGTCCTGAGTGCATCATCTCCCCTGGGCGGTCCGGCCCTGCAGACTGTTTTACGTCAACGCACTGGCCTGCGCCATGGTGAAGCGGCTTGAACAGGTGGCTGCGCTGGTGGTAGCGGCTGGCCTGGCGATCGTGAGCTACTGGCTGTTCTTCAGCTGGATGGGTGGCGATCGACGCCCGCGGCGCAGTGCGTTAGAGGCCGCCCCTGGCCTTGAGCAGCCACTGCTTGGTTTCAGGGTCGTCAAGGGTGCTCAGGTGGGCCTTCACCTCATCGCGGCTTACGGGGAGCCCCCAGCCCTCACCCAGGCTGCAGATGCGGCTGAGGGCGCCTGAAGGGTCCTGCAGGGCCTGGCGAAACAGCTCCTGGGTGAGCTGCTGATTACTGCGGATGCGCTCGTAGAGGGCGTGGGCGTTGCCGGCGCTCATGAACCTGCTGGCCGATCGCTTCACCCTATGCAGATGCTGCAGCTCTGCCCACGCTTCGTGGCGGAACGTGATCTGCCCGCGCTGGGCTCACTGGCCTGGAGAAGCGCACACCCCCAGCACGGCTGGCTGGGATGCTCCGGTGACCGAGGGGAGCGAGCCGGGGATCCTCAGTTGATGCCACCAGGCAAGGAGCGCGAAGGCCAGCGCTTCTCGGTCGCTGTCGCCGATGCCTAGCTCCGCCAGCGGACGCAGCTCCAGGCCGCGGCAGCGGCGGCGCAGCTGCCGCATCAGCGTGTGGTTGCGAGCGCCTCCTCCCGCCACCAGCAGCTCAACGATGGCTGGGCTTTGGTTGAGATCCTGTGCCACAACTGCTGCGCTGAAGGCCGTGAGCGTTGCCAGAGCGTTGGAGGGCTCCAGGTTGCTGCCGCGCTGGTGGGCGCTCTGCTCCAGATCATGCAGGCGTTGTTGCAAATCGCTCTGGCCGAACAGCTCACGCCCTGTTGATTTGGGTGGCGTCTGCTGCAGGTAGGGCAGCTCCAACCAGTGCTGGATCAAGGCCTCATCTGGTTTTCCCTGAGCTGCCCAGGCTCCGCCGGCATCAAAGTTTTGCTTGCCGCCGCTGAAGTGATCCACAGCCAGATCAAGCAGCGTGTTGGCGGGGCCGCAGTCCCAGCCCTGCACCGCGGCGGCCCGATCGGGGCCCGATGCGGGCGGCAGGAGGGTGAGATTGGCGATGCCGCCCAGGTTGAGTAGCCCTCGCCAGCCCCCCGCCGCCGGCAGCAGGGCGGCATCGGCAGCGGGCACCAGCGGTGCACCTTGGCCGCCAAGGGCCAGATCAGCGGCGCGAAAGTCGTAGACCACCGGCCGTTGCAAGAGCTGAGCTAGCAGCGGCCCCTGTAGGAGCTGCCAGCTGCAACCGCGTTGGTTGGCAAGGGGCGGCCGATGCCAGACCGTCTGGCCGTGACAACCCACCAGTGCGGCGCGTCCCTCTGGATCGCAAGCCCGTGCTGCCTCGGCCTGCACCTGCGTGAGCGCTTCGCCGAGCTCAAGCACCTCCGCCGCCACGAGCGGCTGCCCCTGGCCGATGGCGATCAGGCGCCGGCGCAGGGCGGTTGGATAGGGCAGAGCCGCGCGGCTGAGCAGCCGCCAGCGTGGGCGACGCGGCGGACCCGCAAACTCCGCCAGCACGGCATCCACGCCGTCGGCGCTGGTGCCGCTCATCAGACCCAACACCCGCATGGCCACAAAAAAGCCCCCGGGCATTCTCCCGGGGGCCAGTGCATTGAGGCGAGGCTTAGTGGCTCACTTATTGGGCTGCGGGGTCATACGCAGGTAAGGCTTGATCTCGGTGACGCCCTTGGGGAACTTGTTGCGGGCTTCCTCGGTGGGGATGGAGGGCACCACCACGCAGTCGTTGCCGTCGGTCCAGTTCACTGGAGTAGCCACCTGGTGGTGGTCGGTGAGCTGCAGGGAGTCGATCACCCGCAGGATCTCGTGGAAGTTGCGGCCGGTGCTGGCGGGGTAGGTGATCTGCAGACGCAGCTTCTTGTTGGGGTCGATGATGAACACCGAACGCACCGTGAGGTTGTTGAGCGAATTGGGATGGATCATCCCGTAGAGATCGCTCACTTTCTTGTCCTCGTCGGCGAGGATCGGATAGTCGACCGTGGTGTTCTGGGTCTCGTTGATGTCGCAGATCCAGCCGCCATGGCTCTCGGCGGAGTCAACGCTCAGGGCGATGGTCTTCACGTTGCGCTTCTCCCACTCGGGGCGCAGGCGCGACACTTCACCCAGCTCGGTGGTGCACACCGGGGTGTAGTCGGCGGGGTGGGAGAAGAGCACAACCCAGCTGTTGCCAGCAAAGTCGTACAGGTTGATCGGACCCAGCTGAGAGTTCTGGGTGAAGTCGGGGACGGTGTCGCCCAGTTGGAGCGCCATGAAGCCGGGTGGGGGAAGGGCCAAATGGTGCCATAGCCAGCGGCGCAACTGACGTCAAGCCGCCTGTGTCTGTTCTCTGAAAAGCCACTCGCGCAGACGCTCCAGCCCGAGTCCGCCCGTGGCGGACACAAACAGGGCCTGCGCATCGAGTGCCAGCGCCTGCTCCAGGGCTGCGGCGGGACAGCGGTCGATCTGGTTGCCGATCAGGCGGCGGGGTGTGTCGCTGCCCAGCTCATCAAGGATGGCGTGCACCGTGCGCAGCTGGTCGGCCCAGCCAGGGTCGGCGAGATCCACCACCAGCAGCAGCTGATCAGCGTCCAGCGTTTCCTCGAGCGTGGAGCGGAAGGCTTCCACCAGCGGCGGTGGCAGGGCACGAATGAAGCCCACGGTGTCGGTGAGCAGCAGCGTCTGCGGTGGGCCACCGGCAGGGTCGGGCCGCTTGATGCGGCGCGTGGTGGGATCGAGGGTGGCGAACAATTTGTTCTCCGCCAGCACCCCTTCCCCTGTTGCCGGTTTGCTGAGGGCATTGAGCAAGGAGCTCTTGCCGGCATTGGTGTAGCCCACCAGCGCGAAGCGCTGCAGGCCATGGCGGCCGCTGCGGATACGAGCCCGGTGCTCCTGCAGCTTTTGCACGTCGCGCTGCAGTTTGTCGATGCGGCGTGCGATGGCGCGGCGGTCTTTCTCCAGCTGCGTTTCACCGGGGCCGCGTGTGCCGATCCCTCCCCCCTGGCGCGAGAGGCTCAGGCCCCGCCCTACCAGCCGGGGTAACCGGTAGCGCAATTGGGCTAGCTCCACCTGCAGCCGGCCGGCGCCACTGGCGGCCCGTTGGGCAAAGATGTCAAGAATCAGCTCGCTGCGATCGCTCACCGGCAAATCGAGCAGCCGCTCCAAGTTGCGTGCCTGGGCGGGCGTGAGTTCGCGGTCGGTGACCACCAGGGAAGCTCCCAGCCGCCTGGCCTCCAGCGCAGCTTCGCGGAGTTTTCCCTCGCCCCAGAGTGTCTGGGCTGATCCGGAGGCTTTGCGTTGCACCACCAGACCAACAGGCTGTGATCCGGCACTGCGGACCAGGCCTTCCAGCTCGGCGATCTCGCGGCGGGCTGCTTCTGGATCGCCCGGGCTGAGTACAAGCAACAGCACCTGCTCCTGGCCGCTGCGGTTGGCGGTGGGCGGAGGAGGTGCTGCATCACGTTCCGGTGGAATCCACTGGCAGAGCTCGCCTAAATCGGCTTCGGTTTGGGGTTGCCAGGGATGGGCTGGATCGCCGCCCGGCCGATAGGCGGCGGCGGGCCAGTGGCCGCCGGGCTGAGGATGGGCGCTGAAGCGCAGCCAGAACTGTGGGTTGAGATCCAGCCCCACCACGGCCTCACTGCCATGGGGTTCGAGCTGCTTGGCGCGTCCCACACAGGTGATCAGCCGTAGATCGCTGCCTTGGCGTCGGGGACCGCCTGGCAACCGCTCCAGGAGCCGGCCCGATTGCTCCAAGGGGCCGACCCACAGCAGCCGGCAGAGGCCGCGGCCATCGATCACCAGGCTCAGGGGTAACTCCAGCTCCGTGCTCTCCGCCGCCAGCCGTTGCAGGGTCAAGAGGTCGGCTCCGAAGGCCTCCGGGTGGCGGCGGTGGCTGAGGCGCTCCAGCCGCCGGCTCTGGGCGGGGCGGAGGCCGGCAGTGCGGCCTAGCAGGGCGGTTTGCTTCAAGCGGCGCCGCCGGGGGTGCCAGCGGGTTGATGCCGCTCGATCAACACGCAGTGCACTCCAGCCGCTCGGGCTCCGGCCTCATCCTCAGGGCTGTCGCCGATGTGCCACACCGAGGCCGCCGGCAGGTTGAGCAGTTCTAGGGCTTTGTGGAAGGGCAGCGGGTTGGGTTTGGCGGCCCCGACCTGTGACGACACCACCACCGCATCGAACAGCGGCGCTAGCTCCAGTGCCTCAAGCAGCCGATGCAGGCGTTGATCAAAGTTGCTCACCACCGCAAGCTTGAGCCCAGCGTCGCGCCAGCGCCGGAGATACTCCAAAACGTCGTCGTACACCTGCCAGGGTTCGGCCGCGGCGAAATGTTCAAACAGCGATGGCCCCAGCCCTGCTGGCAGTGCCTCGTGATGACCGCAGGCCTGGAGGGTGGCCGTAATCAGCTCAACCCACCAGCGCTGCTCAGCTGCTTGGAGCGCCTGCCCCTCCAGCCCCGGGAAGGCCAGCGGCGGTGCAGCGCGGAACAGGCGGGGAAATGCCGCATTGATGGCTTCAGCTTCCACGTTCACCCCGTGCTCGGCGGCAAAGGCGGCGTAGGTGCTGCCTACGGAGCGCCGCAGTCCGATCAGGGTGCCCATTGCATCGAGCAGCAATCCCTCGGGCCTGCGGGCATCGGTCATGGGCGGAGCGTGTCTGTGAGTCAGAACCAATCGGCCAGCCAGCCGCCGGCTACGCGCAGCTGATGCTGCAGGCCCGGCATCCGGGCTAAGTAGGCCAGCCGCCGCAGCTGAAAGGCAGCGGGGCCGGCCAGGGTGATTCCCATGCCGGTGAGGGTGGCTTGGCCCATGCCCAGCCCGAGCATTTCGCCCAGATCCTTCCAGATGAAGGGTGCGAGCTCCTCGCCCCGCTGCTCTCGCAGCACGTTGGCGGCTACGCAGCTGGCCTGCTGATAAGCCACCTGGGCGGTGGCGGGGTAACTGCCGCCGAAAGCATCGGGGCAGACCGCCGCATCACCCACTGCAAAGAGGTGCTCGGCACCGAGAACCCGCAGGGTCTCATCGCATTGCAGCCGGCCGCGCTGGTCGCGTTCCACCACTGGCGTGATCGGGGGGACACAGCCCACGACCCCGCCTGTCCAGATCGCTCCATCACAGCTGAGCTCCTCCTGGCTGGCTCCATCGCCGCGCTGCAGGGTGAGGGAGGTGGGGCCGACGGCCATCACCCGGGTGCCGGTACGCAGGCGAATGTCGCGCTTGAGCAGCGCTTCGCGCGCTTGATCGCGGTTGAAGGAGCGGGCTGCCGGCAGGAGCTCCTCTCCTTGCTCGATCAGTTCCACAACGGCGGCTCCGTCGAGCAGATCGGCCAGCTTGCAGGCCAGCTCCACGCCGCTGGCCCCGGCACCCACGATCACGATGCGCTGCAGCGGGCGCTGTTGCTCGCGCAGGCGCTGCACGAGCTGTTGCAGCTGCTCCACATCGGCCAGGCTGCGGAAGCCAAGGCAGTGCTCGACCACCCCGGGAATGCCATAGGTGCAGGGTTTGCCGCCGGTGGCCAGAACGAGCTGGCTGTAGTGCAGCTGCTGGCCTCCTTCGGTGCACAACAGCTGCGTGCTGCTGTCGATCTGGCTGACGCGATCCTGCAGCCACACCACGCCTTTGCCCGCCAGCAGCTCCCGGTAGGGCGGCGCCACTTCCCAGCGCCGCAATTCTCGGCTGAGCAGCTCGTAAAGCAGCGGCAGGAAGAGGAAGCGCTCCTGGGGCTCAATCAGCACCACCGGGATGTCGCTGGCGTTGGCTGCCAGTTCCAGAGCGGCGCTCAGCCCGCCGAAACCTCCACCCACCACAACAATGGGCTGCTTTTTGGCCTCGACTGGCGGCACGGTTCCGATCGGGCTTCTTGTGTTCCGCGAACCCTAACCAGCAGCTTTGGCTGCGGAAGCCATCACCCCTGGCATTGGAGGATGAGGAGATGACGAGCACCTCGGCCACCCCCAAGGCGTCCATGGATGTGCAGCAGGCCTGCGCCGAGCTGGAATCGTGTGACGCGCTGGGGGCGCTGCGCTGGGGGCTCGCGCAGTTTGGCGATGGTTTCGCCCTCACCACCAGTTTTGGTATCCAGGCGGCGGTGTCGCTGCACCTCGTCAGCCAGCTGGAGAAGGCTGTGCCGGTGATCTGGGTGGATACGGGGTATCTACCGCCCGAGACCTACCGCTACGCGGAATCCATGATCGAGCTGCTGGGGCTGCAGGTGCATGTGGCCCAAGCCCAGATCAGCCCAGCGCGAATGGAGGCCCTGTATGGACGCCTCTGGGAGACCGGCCGCGTTGAAGATATGGAGGCCTACCTGCGCATCCGCAAAGTGGAGCCCCTGGATCAGGCCATGGAGGCGCTCAACGTTCGCTGTTGGGCCAGCGGTGTGCGCGGCCGCCAAACCGATCACCGCAGCACGATGCAACCGCTGGCGGAGGTGCGGGGGCGCTGGTCGCTGCGGCCCCTACTGTCCTGGAGCACTAAAGATGTCTTCTATTACATGCAGGAGCACGGGCTGCCCCAGCACCCCTTGTTTGAGCAGGGATATTCCACCGTGGGCGACTGGCATTCCAGCGGTCCGGATGATGGCGGTCTCAGTGGCCGCGCCACCCGCTTCGGGGGGCTCAAGCAGGAGTGCGGCATTCATCTGCCGGGGATGGCCGGTGAGGGCATTTGAATGGCTCGGCTGTTGCTGATCGGCAACAGCCGCTGGCATTGGGCTGAGACCAGTGGCAACGGCTTGCGCTGTTGGCACACTGCTCCCAGCGAGGGACTGGATCCGGCACAACAGCAAGGCTTGCAGGCCTGGGCCGCTGTGGGGCCTTTGCCCGAGCCCGCTCCTAACCCCTTGGTCCGCAGGATCGACCTTGGCGATATTCCCTTGAAGGATCGACCGGCCTGGCTAGGAATCGATCGGGCCCTCGTGGGCTGGCGTGCCAGCCAGCAACAGGGGCACGGCGTGTTGGTGGCCGATGCCGGCACCGCGCTCAGCCTCACCTGGGTGGATGCGCAGAGCCGCTTTCAAGGGGGGCTGATCAGCGCTGGTGTGGCCCTGCAATTGCGCGGGCTGGGCGGCTCTACTGCGCAGTTACCCCTGTTGCAGCCCGCCGGGGCCGGCTCTGGTGAGGCATGGCCGCGGCAAACCGCAGCTGCCATGGAAGAGGGCTGCCGCCGTGCCGTGGCTGGGGCGATCCTGCAGGCCTGGAGCACGCTACGGGCGCAGGTCGGGAGTGTCGACTTGGCCCTCTGGCTCACCGGCGGTGACGGACCGCAGTTGATGCCGTTGCTGGAGGAGCAGCAGGTGCGGCCCGTTTTGGCTCCTGATCTGGCCCTTGAGGCTTTGGCCGCACTTCCGGTCGTCGGGCTGCTGCGCTGAGGGGGCTGATCAGGCCAGGGCCAGGTCGCGCAGGATGTCGTCGGCCATGGTTTCGGCCTTCACCTTGGTGTAGGCCTTCTCGATCTTGCCGTCTGCATCCACCACGAAGGTGTGGCGCATCATCCCCATGTATTCACGGCCCATGAATTTCTTGAGGCCATAGCTGCCAAAGCTCTCGGCCACCGGGCACGGCTCGGCGTCGGTGAGGAGGGTGAAGGGCAGCTCGTATTTGCTGATGAATTTGTTGTGGCTGGTGGCACCGTCTTTGCTGATGCCGAGCACAGCAATGTTGTGCTGTTCGAAGGCAGACCATTGATCGCGGAAGTTGCAGGCTTCCTTGGTGCACCCGGGCGTGTCGTCCTTCGGATAGAAGTAGATCACCACACGCTGGCCCTTGAAGCCGGCCAGACTCACCTCCTTGCCGTTTTGGTCGGGGAGGGTGAAGTCGGGAGCGGCATCACCGATCTGCAGCGCCATGGCGGGGGAACAACACACTCGGCGGAGCCTAAGGGGAGCTGTTGGGACCCCGGTGCAGCCCCGGCGTCAGCAACCCCACCTTTGGTTGCTCCCTCTGGCAGCCGGCGATGGATGGCCCGTATCCCAGTCGGAGCAAGGCTGGAGCCAGGCGTTGCCCGCGCCGGTGCAGAAGCGTTACCTGCGTAGCCGCAGCCTGCTGCGGCGCCAGTTGGCGGGGGTGCTGTCGCTGCCCGCAGCAGCGGTGCCCCTGCACAGCCCGCCTGGGGAGGCGCCCACCCTTCAGCAGGGCCACGGCTATGTGAGCCTCAGCCATAGCGGCGATCAAGTGCTGCTGGCTTGGTCTCCCTGGACGATCGGGGTGGATTTGGAGCGGCAGGCGCGTCCCATACAGGCCGATCTTCTGGCCCGTCGCTTCTTCCCGAAGCAGGAGTGGCAGCAGCTACAGCTTCACGATTCAGCCTTGCGTGCGGCATTGGTGCTGGAGAGCTGGGTGCGTAAGGAGGCTGCGATCAAGTGGAGGCGCAGCAGCTTGGCGAGCGATCTGCGCCATTGGTGCTGGAACGCCGAGCAGCAGGAGTTGTCCCACCTCCAGGAGGGATGGCAACCGGCGAGTCATTGCGAGCTGCGTAACGGCTGGTTGTGCGCTGTGGTGGGGCAGGCAGCCGAACAGGGCATCTGGGGCTAGCGTCCCCGCGTCCTCAGGCTGGGTTGGCAATACGCATGCCCATCGCTCTGCGCTTCAGTGTGCTCACACTGTTAGGCCTGTTTGGCCTGGCCGGTCTGGTGCAGTTACGGCTGGTGCCGCCACCGGCCAGCCGCACAGGCAATGCCACCGATCGGGTGTTGGCTGATCTCGCCAGCCAGGAAGCTCGGCAGGATGGGCGTGCCCGTGCCTCTGCGGTGCTGGGCCAGTTTGTGGGCGGTGAGATCACCAGGTATTACTGGGGTGGCTTCACCGGCTATCTGGATGTGCTCGGTCTTGAGCCCCCGGAAGACATGGACGTTCGCGTCAGCGAGGCTCCAGATCGTGTGCAGCTACTGCTGATCCCCCGCGGTGGTGAGCTGCGTTACGTGGCCGAAGTGCAGGCCGAAGACAATGTGCCTCGTGGTGTTGCCTGTACTGGCCTGGGTGAGCCTGGGGCTTTCGTGATGCATCGCGATGCGCTGCACTGTCCCCCCGGATGGACACCTCTGGCGCTGCCCTCCCGCCGCGGCAACGCGGCAGGCTGATAACCCTGTGCGGGTTATTTGATAACCGATCCTTAAATCAACCTTCAGAAGGTCCATTGCGGACTCTTCTGCTCGCCATACCGGGAGAGTCATCTTCTGCACAACCATGCGCAAGGTTCTCCTCCCCTTGGCTGGCGCTGGTGTCCTGCTTGCAGGCCTCTCGGCCCAGGCCATTCCCCAAGGGCCCACCACCATCAATTCCGATCAGGCTGGCGTGCGCTACGGCGCGCCCACCTTCATCCAATCGGGGCTGCCCACTCAGACCGCCCGTGCCGTGAGCATGGGTTTCGTGCGCTCCAACACCCTGCTGCCCCTAGGCGGCACTGAGGTGATCGACAACCCGGTGCCCAAGGATCTGAAAGATCTCTCCGGTTGGTCCCCCGATGAACTGCAGGCCGGACTGCAGAAGGAATACGACGTGGACGTGGCCGCTGTGGCTCGCTTCCTCTATTCCGAAAAGGGTGAGCAGTTTCTGTCTGAGAGCATTCAGCAGAACAATTACACCCCTTATTACAGCCAAAGCCACAGCTTGCAAGCTGTGCGCAGTGCCATCATTCTCGATTCAGCTGACGGCAAGCTGTCCAGCTACGGGATGATGTCGAATCTTCCCACCGATCAGCGTCTGCAGGGCTCAATGAAGGTGTGCGATGTGAATGATGCATCCAACAGTCAGCGGGCTACTTCACTGTTGAGCTGGTACATGAACACACCCGCCTGCATTGCGGCCTACACCGCTGAGGCCCCAGCGCCTGCCCAACCTGCCCCGGCCGTACGCGGTCTGTGGTGAGCTAAGAGCAGTTGATGCTCAAGCTGCTGGGGCAGGCGGCAACCCACCAGGTTGTGCAGCTCTTGCTCCAGCAGCTTCAACTGGGCTGGTTTGAGCACTCGGCTCAATTGCCGGCGGTAAGGCGCATGCGCTCCGAGCCAGCGCTCGATCAGGCCTGAGTTCAAGCTGAGCTCGAGAGGCTCACTCCATTGCTGCCAGCTGAGCTCCCAGCCCTGTTGGCGCAGTAAAGCGCTCAGCTGCTCTGGGTTGGGCTGCGGCGCTAGCCAGTCGGTTTCATGGGCTGGCACCGGCCCGAGCAGTGTGCGTAGGGGCTCCGGTAGGGCCTTGATGCTCAGCAGGGCAGCGGCTGGCCCCAGTTGGGGTTGGCTGAACAGCAGCCGCAGCTGGGCCCCCGGCGCCGCCAGCTGCTCTAAGTGGGTCACCGCCGCTGCCAACTGTTCGCTAGTGAGATCACGGAACGGGTGGCGCGCTGCAATCCATTCGAACTGGCTGCCGGGGGCGAGTGCCCCGGCCAACTGCAGGACATCGGTGGGGATCACTTGGGGTTGGCGCAGGTCGTCGAGCACGCGTAGCTGTCCCTGCAAGCGCTCGGCATCGGCGCGATCGCTCACTTGAATCACCACGCCGCCCTCGGGTGTTTGCTCCAGTGGGTCAAGGGCCCAGAGCAGAGAGCGGGCCTCAAGAATCAGCACACGGTCGTGGCGCTGCCAGGCGGCCTGATCCCATAGCCGTTGGCGCAGCTGATCCAGTCGCTCTCCTTCACTGCCGAGTTGGCGCTGCAACCAGCGCTCCAGGGCTGGGTCATCCGGGCTGCTGCTGAGCACCTCGCCCAGCTCGGCCTCATGTTCAGCGGCTGCAGCCAGCTGGGCCGCGCGGCGGTGCTGCAGCTGTTGGCGCCGTTGTCCTTCCCATCCAAGGCGCCCTGGTTGCCAGAACACCTGGCCCTGCAGGCCAGTGGGGAGGTATTGCTGGGCTACCCAGTGCTCCGCATAGGCATGGGGGTAGCGATAGCCCACACCATCACCAAAGGCTTTGCCGTCGCGGTTGGCATCGCGCAGGTGGGCGGGCACCTGCTGGCGACTGGTGGCCTTCACGCTTTTCAGTGCATCGAAGAAGCCGAGCAGGCTGTTGCTTTTCTCGGTGCTGGCCAGGTAAAGAGCCGCTTGAGCGAGGGGGTAGAGCCCCTCCGGTAGGCCCACCCGCTCGAAAGCGGCTGCGCAGGCTTCCACTACCACCATCGCCTGGGGATCTGCCAGGCCGATGTCTTCCCCGGCGGAGATGAGCATGCGGCGGAAAATGAAGCGCGGGTTCTCGCCGGCCTCCACCATCCGCGCCAGCCAGAACAGGGCCGCATCGGGATCGCTGCCCCGCAACGATTTGATGAAGGCACTGATCGTGTCGAAGTGGGCGTCACCTTGCTTGTCGTAAAGCACGGCGCGTTGCTGGATCGACTCCTCGGCGATGGCCAACGTGATCGTGATGGTGCCATCGGCTCCGGGCTCGGTGGTTTCCACCGCCAGTTCCAGGGCATTGAGCAGGCTGCGGGCGTCGCCGCCCGCCACATCAACCAGATGGTTCGCTGCCTCTGGGCTGATCGCCACTTGCCGGTTGCCGTAGCCGCGTTCGGGATCGCGCAGGGCCCGCTGCAGTAATTGATGGAGATGGCGTGGCTCCAGCGGCTGCAGACGGAACAGGCGCGAGCGACTCACCAGCGCTTTGTTCACCTCAAAAAATGGGTTTTCGGTGGTGGCCCCGATCAGGGTCACCGTGCCGTTTTCAACCCAGGGCAGCAGCGCGTCCTGTTGGGCACTGTTGAAACGGTGCACCTCATCGATGAACAGCAGGGTGCGGAGCCCGTGCTGCTCGAGGCGCCGTCGCGCCTCATCCACTTCGGTGCGCAGGTCTTTCACGCCGGCCAGCACGGCATTGAGGCTGCTGAAGTGGGCGCGGGTTGTGGCGGCAATAATCCGCGCCAAGGTTGTCTTGCCGACGCCTGGTGGGCCGTAAAGGATCAGGTTGCCAACGCGATCAGCCGTGATGGCACGGCGCAGCAGACGTCCCTGTCCGAGGATCTCCTCCTGGCCTTGAAAGTCGTCGAGGCTGCGTGGGCGCAGCCGATCGGCTAAGGGGGCCAGGTTTTGGCGCAGCTGCTCGCCGCGGTGGCTGAACAGATCGCTCACGCCATTGTGGTGTTCAAGGCATCATCCGATGCCGGTTGCATGGGATTTTCAGCGGAACCCGCTAACTTGCGCAGCACTGACTGACGTGTTGTGCGGCGCGGCCTCCTCGCTTTCCCCTTGCCCTTACTGCTGCTCGCAGCCTGTGGGGGCAAGCCTCCAGCCACGAAGATGTTGTCGGTGCAGGTGGCCACGGTCGCTGAGGCTCAGTTCAACCCATCGATCGATGTGGTGAGCCAGCTCAGTTCCACGACGGACGTGGCCCTTCGGCCGGAAACCGATGGCCGGGTCGTAAAAATTCTTGCCACCCAGGGGCAGCGGGTGAAAGCCGGCGACCCGATCATCGTGCTCGACAACGTGCAGCAGACGGCGAGCCTCGATGCCAGCAAGGCGGAAGCTCGCAAGGATTTTCTCAACGCTGAACGATACGTCTTTCTCAATCAGCAGGGTGCTGTTTCCACCCGCGATCGGGATTATTACGTTACGAAGGCGATTCAGAGCCGCGATCAGGTGAAGGCCAATGCTGCAACCCTTGGCTACAAATACGTTACGGCACCGATTGATGGCGTCATCGGCGACCTCGATACGGTGAAGTTGGGCGATTACGTGCGCCAGGGCCAGGCCATCACGGGAATTGTGGATAACTCCACCCTCTGGACGCTGATGGATGTGCCGGCGACGCAGGTCACACGGGTTGCCCTGGGTCAGACGGTGCAGCTCACGACGCAGACCAATCCACCGGTGACAGGTCAAGGCAAGGTGGTGTTTATTTCTCCCTACTTCGGATTCAGTGGCACAGATAAGTCGCCCAACACCGTGTTGGTGAAAGCAACCTTTCCCAATCTCACCGGCCGTTTGAAAACAGGCCAATACGTGAAGAACAAAATCATCACCGGCTCCACTCGCGAGCTTGCCGTGCCGGTTTCTTCGGTGTTGATGCAAGCCCAGCAACCATTTGTCTATCGCCTGGTGACCCTCTCTCAGGCGCTTCCTCAGATCAAGGCATCCAGCCAGATTCCGGATACGCAGAAGCAGAAACTGGAGAAGCTGCCACCCTCTACGCCCATCGTGGTTCAAACGGCCGTGAAGCTGGGGCCACTGCAGGGCAATAGCTATCCAGTTCTTTCCGGGCTTCAAAGCGGTGATCGCGTGGTCACGAGTAACACGGCTTTGCTGAGGTCTGGGATGCCGGTGAAGCCCGTGTCATCGTCTAGTGCCGCCGCGAACTGAGATCCGCCATGTCGTTTTCCGATAATTTCATCAAGCGGCCGGTTCTGACCACCGTTTGCAGCATCTTGATCGTTTTGGTGGGCGTGATTGCAATCCCCACCCTGCCGATTGCGAATCTCCCCAATATTGCCCCGCCACTGATTCAGGTTACCGCCAACTACAGCGGTGCCAATTCACTGGTGACGGAGCAGGCTGTTACCAATCCCCTGGAGCAGCAAATCAATGGTGTGCCTGGGGCTTCCTACATTTCCTCCACGAGCAACATGGAGGGGCAGAGCATTATCCAGGTCTATTTCGATGAGACCACTGATATCGATATTGACCAGGTTAACGTTCAAAACCGGGTTTCCCTGGCGATGCCCCAGTTGCCGGCTCAGGTGTCGGCAACTGGTGTTTCAGTTCAGCAGAGCACCCCATCGATTTTGCTTGCCTACCAGGTTTCTTCGAGAGACGGTCAATTTGATGCGGCGTACCTCAATGGCTTGGTTTACGAGCAGCTTTACTACCCGTTGGAGCGTGTGCCTGGTGTTGCCAATGTGAACATCTTGGGTGGCACCAATCCCGCTTACTGGCTCAATGTTGATCCAGTGAAGCTCGCCGCCAACAAGCTAACTGCAACGGATGTGATCAATGCAGTTAAATCTCAGAACAGCACGGCGATTGGCGGTCTAGTGGGTGGACCTCCGGCTGCTGGCGATCAGATGTATACCTACCCGCTGCTCGTTGAAGATAATGGCAACTTGATGTCGATTGAGGCATTCAACAAGCTGATTGTTGGTCGCAGTCCTTCGGGCAATGTGTTGTTGCTCAGTGATGTTGGTGATGTGTCCTATGGCTTTAATAACTACACCACATCTGCGGTTAATACCGACAACCACCCTGCTATTACGGTTGCCGTTTTCCAAACACCCGATAGCAACGCTCTCGATGTTGCCGATGCTGTTGTTCAGGAGATGACCTCGTTTGCCGCGCAGGTCCCCCCTGGTGTCACGGTTGATCAGGTCTACAACATTGGCCAATTCATTGAGTCATCTGTTGAGGGGGTGGTGGATGCCCTCGGCCTGGCGATTGTGTTGGTGTTGTTGATCCTGTTTCTGTTCCTGCAGAACTGGCGCGCCACTGTGGTGCCGAGCTTGGCCATCCCGATCTCTCTGATCGGCACCTTCGCCTTTATCAAGGTGTTTGGATTCTCGATCAATCAACTCACGCTGCTCGGGTTGGTGTTGGCCACAGGCCTTGTGGTGGATGACGCGATCGTAGTGATCGAAGCTGTATCGAAGAATATTGAAGCTGGTATGAAGCCGCGGCAGGCGGCTTTGGCCTGTATGGGGGAGCTGTTTGGTGCTCTTGTTGCGACAGCTTTGGTGCTGATGGCGGTGTTTGTTCCCGTGGCGTTTTACCCGGGAAGTATCGGCATCATCTATCAGCAATTTGCACTCACAATCGCGTTTTCAATTGCCATTTCGGCTTTCAACGCGCTCACCTTTTCGCCCATGCTTTCAGGCTTGATCCTGCGCAGCGGCACTCCTCCGCAACCGCGCGGCTGGGCTTGGCCTGTGGCTGGTGTGGTGGTGGGTCTCGCCTTCGGACGCTTCAGTTCCGCCTCCTTTGGCAATTGGACTTACCTGCTCGGTGTGGTGCTGGGTGGCCTAGCCGGCGCCAACCTGCCGCTGATTTTTGATCGCTTCAACGCCTTTTTTGCCAAGTTGCAAGCGGGTTATGCACGTTTGGTTCAGGCTCTGATTACCAAGCGGCGTTACGTGATGGCCGGCCTTGGTGGTGGGATTGTGCTCACAGTCTTGGCCTTTACAGCCTTGCCTCAAGCCTTCATTCCCGATGAAGATCAGGGCTACATCTTGGGGATCTATCAGCTCCAGAACGGCGCGTCACTCAGCCAAACCCAGAAGATGGGTGAGCAGATCGCCGGCATCCTCAAACAAGAAGATGATGTGCTCTCTGCCGCGGTGATCAGCGGCTATGGCTTCAACGGCTCCAGCCCTGATCAGGGCACGATCATGGTGGGCCTGAAGCCTCTAGCTGATCGCACTGGTCAGGCCAATAGCTCTTTCGCGGTTGCCGATCGGCTCAATGCAAAGCTCTCTCAGCTTGATACAGGCTTGGCAGTGATTGGCCAACCACCTGCTGTGCCTGGCTTCTCCGCACAAGGTGGTTTCTATTTCCAGTTCAACGACCTCAGCGGCAATTACTCCTTTAACCAGCTGAATGACCAAGCCAAAACCTTGATCGGGGCGGGGCAGGCCAGTGGTGAATTCTCCTCGCTCTACACCCAGTTCATTCCCAGTGCACCCGCTTTTGATCTCAAGGTGGATCGCTCGTTGATGGGGGCTCTCAATGTGGATTACTCCGAAGCGATGAGCACCATCGCGGCTCTGGCTGGGGGGAGCTACACCGGCCTCACCTATGAGAATGGTCAGGTTCGCAATGTGTACGTGCAGTCTGTTGACGAACAACGCGCTGAGGTTGAAGATATTCTTAGTTACTACGTGAAAAGCCGAGACGGTGATTTAGTGCAGGTTTCTCAGTTTGCTGAAGCTAATCTCAACAGCGCGCCCCCGATTATCAGTCATTACAATCTCTATCGCACGGTATTAATTCAAGGTGCTCAGGCTGTTGGGAAAAGCTCCGGACAGGCTCTTGCTGCCATTCAGAACCTGTTCCAGAAGCAGGATTTCACCAATATCGGATACGCCTTCACAGGATTGGCTGCGCTTCAGCTCTCCGCTGGTAGTGCCAGCGTCTTGGTGTTTGGTTTGGGCATTTTGATTGTGTATCTGGTGCTTTCAGCTCAATACGAGAGCTATGTGACGCCAGTGATCATTCTGATGACGGTGCCATTGGCCATGTTGGGTGCCTTGGCATTCTTGGCGATCCGTTCGATTGATCTCAATATCTACGCTCAGGTGGGATTGGTTACGCTGATCGGTCTCGCCGCAAAAAATGGCATTTTGATTGTGGAGGTGGCTGAGCAGCATCTTGAGGGCGGCATGTCTGCTGCCGAGGCCGTGGTGGCTTCGGCTGAATCAAGGCTGCGTCCCATCTTGATGACGGCGATTGCAGCGCTGGCCGGTTTCCTGCCCTTGGTTGTGGCCAATGGAGCCGGTGCACAAAGCCAGCAGTCGCTCGGCACCGTGATCTTTGGTGGCCTTGTCGTGGCTACGGTTCTCTCATTGGGTGTAGTGCCTCCCTTCTATGTGGTGATCAAACACCTTGAGGAGCGCTGGTTCGGCTCTGCACAACCTGAGGAGGCCTGATCATTCAACTGAGATCCCGCACCTGGCACCACAGCTCTTCTGTTCTTCTGAGTCTGGGGAGTTTGATTCTCATGACGGGGTGTGGGCTGAGGCCCTCCCCGCCTGAGCCCCTGGCCGTGAAGTTGGCGGCGGTGTCGATGGCTCCCTTCAGTGATGCGATCGACACGGTGAGCACCTTGGAGGCCTACGAGCTGGTACAGCTGGCAGCCCAGGCATCCGGGCGCATCCAGCAGTTACCGATCTCGCAAGGCGATGTGGTGAAGGCGGGCCAATTGTTGCTCGTGCTTGATCAGGAGCAGATCCGTGCTGAATTAGCTGATCTGAAAGCTCAGGAACAGAAGGCAAAGCTCAACTGGCAGCGCTATGAATTTCTTGTGCCACAAGGAGCGGCCACCGCTCAGCAGCGCGATGAATTCAAGGCGCAGTACATCTCAGCTCGAGAGGCGGTGATCGCCAGGCAGGCCGATCTCGCCTACAGCAACCTGCGCTCGCCGTTGCCTGGTGTGGTGGCGGATGTGCAGGTGAAGATCGGGGACGTGCTGCGGGCAGGCGATCCGTTCACCAAGCTGATCAAAAACAACACGCTGCTGGCGCGCGTTGAAGTGCCCTCCACCTACGCCGAGCGGATTCGTGTGGGGTTGCCTGTGCAGCTGAGCCTGCCGGGCACCACCAAGGTATTGGCTGACACCCGCGTGAGTTCCGTTGATCCCACGGTGACTGCCGGCAATCAGGCTTTGTTGGTCAAAGCTCTGCTGCCGAACCCAGGTGGTGTGTTGCGCAATGGGCAGCGTTTGCGTACACGTTTGCTGCTGGACAGCCGTGAGCAGCCATCGGTTCCGTTTGTGGCTGTACGGCAGACCTCGGGTCAGAGTTTTGTCTGGCGGGTGGGCAGCCTTCAAGACCTGGAGGCCCAGCCCGGGCAGGCCCCGATTGAGAAGTTGCGACGACTGCCGGCAGGGACGCGCTTTGCCCTGCAGACACCGGTGACGCTGGGCTCGATCCAAGACAACCGCTACCCAGTGCTCTCTGGCTTGCGTTCTGGGCAGATGGTGATCACCACCAATTTGCTCAAACTGCGCCACGGCATGCCTGTTGCCGTGGCGAACTGAGGTTCCTGCATGTCTGCTTCTAACCAATTCATCACCAGACCGGTGCTGACAACGGTGTGCAGCCTGTTGATCGTGATCGCAGGACTGATTGCGATACCGATTCTGCCTGTTGAAAACCTGCCGGACATTGCACCACCCACTGTGAAAGTGCGTGCCACCTACACCGGTGCTGATGCTGTATCTGTGGAGCAGGGCGTTACAAGCGTGCTCGAGCAGCAGATCAATGGCGTTGAAAATATGGATTTCATCACATCGTCGAGCTCGGCTGATGGTGTGAGCTCGATCAGTGTGGCTTTTAACAGTGGTACCGATGGTGATATCAACCAGGTGAATGTGCAGAACAGGGTCGCCCTGGCTGAGCCGCAACTGCCTGAGGAAGTGAGGAAGGCCGGGGTCTCGGTGAATAAAGCCTCCAACTCAATCCTGTTGGTCTATAACTTTGGTAGTGCAGATCCTGATCAGATTTCCTACAGCGCTGAAACGATCAGTGGCCTGTTGGATCTCAACCTCACCGATTCCATCAAGCGCGTGAAGGGGGTTGGTGATCTCACCTATTTCGGTAACCGCAAGCTGGCGTTCCGTCTTTGGCTTGACCCTGAAAAGCTCACGGCCTACAGCCTTAGCTCTACAGACGTTGTCAGTCAGCTCACGAGTCAGAACCGTCTTGTGCCTGCTGGTCAGGTGGGTGGTGAACCCTCGCCAGAGGGCCAGGAATACACCTTTACGGTTCAGCTTCAGGGGCGTCTGCGCAGCGTTGAAGAATTCGAAAATCTGATTGTTCGCACCACCGAGGATGGCGGTCTTGTGCGGCTGCGCGATGTGGGTCGCGTTGAGCTAGGCGGTGAGACCTATGCGGTGAGTGCCACCGATAAAGAGGGCGTTGCGTCTGTGGGGCTTGCCGTTTATCAGCTCAGCGGCAGCAATGCTCTGGAGGTGTCTAATGGCGTGAAACAGGTGCTGGCCGACTTCGCTGAGACGATGCCGGTGGGCATGAAGATGGAAAAGATCTACGACAACACCGATTTCATCTCGGCCTCCATTCAGGGCGTGGTGAATTCCCTGCGGGATGCTGTGGTGCTGGTGGTTCTGATCCTGTTCTTGTTTCTACAGAACTGGAAAGCCACCTTGGTGCCTGGAATCGCTATCCCGGTGGCGCTGGTGGGGACGTTTGCCCTGGTGCTCGGGTTTGGCTTCTCCCTCAATCAGCTCACGCTCTTTGGTTTGGTGCTGGCCACAGGCCTGGTGGTGGACGATGCTATTACGGTGATTGAAGATACGTCGGCCAAGAAAGCGCAGGGAATGAGTGCGCTTCAGGCTGCGAAATCCACCATGGATGAGCTCTTCTCGGCGGTGATTGCCACCTCCCTGGTGAAGTTCGCTGTGTTTCTGCCGGTGTTGTTCTTCCCCGGTGCCACGGGCACGATCTACAAGCAGTTTGCTGCAACTGTGATTTTTTCGATCGCGATCTCAACCTTCAACGCCCTCACGTTCTCACCCATGCTCTCTGCGTTGCTGCTGGGCCGGGAGTCGGAGCCGCCGAGTCGCCGCGGCTATGCGGTTGCCGGCAGCGTGATTGGATTCATCTATGGGCTGTTGGTGATCGGTGGTGGCGCTGTCTTGGTGCTCCTTCCCTTTGCGGTGGCGGCTGCCTTGGGCTTGGTGCTCAGCCGGATCAGCTCCAGATCGCTCACGTTGCCGATGGCAGCTGGTGGTGCGATCAGCGGGCTGGTGTTGGTGGGTGTAACCAATGTTCTGCCCGTGTTGCTCTACCCGGCGGTTGGTTTGGCGTTGGGCTGGAGTACACCGCAGATCTTCACTCGGTTCAATCGTTTTTATACCCTCGTTGAGCAGCGCTACGCCGCTGCCCTGGCCTGGGCTTTGGATCAGAGGCGCCTGGTGATGGGAGGCCTGGCCGGTGGTGTTCTGCTCACAGCCATCGCCTTCCAGCTGATCCCAGGTGGTTTTGTCCCGATCGAAGATCAGGGTTATGCCATCGGGTTTGTGCAGGCTCCTGAAGGTGTGTCAACTCAGGTCACTGAGCGGATCAATCGCCAGGTGGCTGAAGTGTTGCGCAGTGAGCCTGATATCACTGCCGCCTCCGTGTTCAGCGGTGCCAGCCTGGATGGCAATAGCCCCAACAAGGGTCTCTTCTTCTTTGGAACCCGCAACTGGTCAGAGCGCCGCCAGGCCGATCAGAGCATGTCGGCGATCGTGGAGCGCTTAAACCGCAAATTGGCGGCGGATGTGGTTGGTGCTCGCACCTTCGTGGTGGAACCCCCCGCGATCCCTGGCTACGGCACCGGTGGCGGCTTTGAATTCCAGTTGCTCGATCAGAGTGGCGGGGCTTATGACCTGCCTGCATTTAATGCCAACGCCCTGCAGATCATTCAGGCCGCCAATGCTGATTCAGCTCTGCAGCGCGTTTACACCCTCTTCTCGCCAGAGTCGCCGCAGATTGAGATCAAGGTTGATCGCGATCGCATGGCGGCTCTCAATGTTGATTTCGGTGCAGCGATGCAGTCGTTCAGCGTGAACTTCGGAGGCCTTTATGTGAATGACACCTTCCAGGAAGGAAAAGTGCGCCGTGTGTATGTGCAGGCTCAGCCTGACAGTCGGGCGACTCCCGAGCAGCTCGCGGCCCTCTACGTGAAGGATCGCAGCGGCGAGCAACAGATTCCGCTGGCTGAATTTTTCACGGTGGAGCAGGTTGTTGGACCCAGTGTGGTGCCTCACTTCAACCTCTACCGATCAATCAAAATTGAGGGAAGCCCTGCTGCTGGCAAGAGTTCTGGGCAAGCGATTCAGGCGATGAAGCGCCTGTTTGCTCGCCAGGATGCTCAGGGGCTTGGTTTCGATTGGACGGGTATCTCTCGTGAGGAAGTGAAAGCCGGTGCTTTGGCGGTGGTGATTTTTGCCCTCGGCATCTTGGCTGTTTATCTGGTGCTGGCTGCCCAGTATGAGAGCTATAGCGATCCGCTGATCATCCTGATGACGGTACCAACCGCGATGCTTGGTGCCCTGATCTTCCTGGCTTTGCGCGGTGAGGTGCTGAATGTTTACGCCCAAGTGGGCTTGGTGATGCTGATTGGCCTTGCTGCTGGTAACGGCATCTTGATCGTTGACCTCGCCAATCAGCGTATGGCCGCAGGTGATTCCGCCCTCAATGCAGCGCGGTTTGCAGCTAGCTCAAGGTTTCGGCCGATCTTGATGACAGCGATTTCCTCGCTGTTTGGCTTTATTCCTCTGGTGTTCGCCAGTGGCGCAGGTGCCCGCAGCCAAGCATCGCTTGGTGCTGTGGTGTTTGGTGGCTTACTGATTGCCACCGTGCTGTCGTTGTTTGTGGTGCCTGTGTTTTATGTGGTGATGAAGAGCCTGATTGCTCGTTTCAATGATGAACCCAACGGCAGGCCCAGTCTGAGCTGATCTGATGCGCTTCCCATCCCGTTCAAAACCTGCGCGTGGCAGCTTTGATCCCCTGAAAGTGCTGGCTGCGATGGGTTTCGGGGCGACCCTTGGGAGTGTTGTGGCGGCGTTGATGCACCGCATCATGCTCAACACTCCCGCGGATCTGCCGCTGACGCGTCTCCAGGCTTTCTACGGAATCCTGGTTGCATCTGGAGCGCTTGCAGCATTTGCCATTGAGTCGGTCCGTCAGCTTCAGGTCAGTAGCCCCGAAGCTGACTATCACCGCCGCCGCCGCGGCATCAGGTGATCACGGTGGGGTGATCCATGCCTGTGCGGCTTTT
Source organism: Synechococcus sp. LA31 (assembly GCF_018502385.1). Taxonomy (NCBI): domain Bacteria; kingdom Bacillati; phylum Cyanobacteriota; class Cyanophyceae; order Synechococcales; family Synechococcaceae; genus Synechococcus; species Synechococcus sp. LA31. The sequence continues at coordinate 1,614,621 of NZ_CP075523.1, read as the reverse complement.
GATTTCCGCTAATGCATCGATGGCTCGAATCAGATCGCCGAGGGCGACCTGGGGATCTTGCTCCAGATTGCCGCTGGGGGGCACGTAACTCTCCAGATACACCCGCAGGGTTGCGCCCTGGGTGCCGGTGCCCGAGAGCCGCAGCACCACGCGGCTGCCGTCATCAAGCAACAGACGCAGGCCCTGGCCAGTGGTGATTGAGCCATCCACCGGATCGGTGTAGGCGAAGTCGTCGGCGGTGGCGATCGTGCGCCCAGCGAAGCTTTGGCCCACGAGCGAAGGCAGCATGTCCTTCACGCGGTTGTACAAACCATGCGCGGCGTCGCTGGCGATGGCTTCGTAGTCGTGGCGGGAGTAGTAGTGGCGGCCGAAGCGGCCCCAGTGCTCCGCCATGATCTGCGCCACCGGCTCTCGCCGCTTGGCCAGGATGTTGAGCCAGAACAGCACCGCCCAGAGGCCGTCTTTCTCGCGGATGTGATCGGAGCCGGTGCCGAAGCTTTCTTCTCCGCAGAGCGTGATCCGGCCCGCATCCAGCAAGTTGCCGAAGAATTTCCAGCCGGTGGGGGTTTCGAAGCAGGGAATGCCGAGCTCTTTGGCCACCACATCAGCGGCTGCGCTGGTGGGCATGGAGCGGGCGACCCCGGCTAGGCCTGAGGCGTAACCCGGCACCACGGTTGCGTTGGCGGTGAGTACCGCCAGGCTGTCGCTGGGGTTAACGAAGCAGCGAGTTCCCAGAATCATGTTGCGATCGCCGTCGCCGTCACAGGCGGCGCCGAAGCGGTAGGCGTCGCTGCCCATCAACAACTCAGCCAGCTCATGGGCGTAGGTGAGGTTGGGGTCGGGGTGGCCGCCGCCGAAATCCTCCAGGGGCGCCGCATTGTGCACGCTGCCGGCGGGTGCTCCCAGCAGTTCCTCCAGGAGCCGCTTGGCATAGGGTCCGGTTACGGCATGCATCGCGTCAAACGCGATCGGGAAGTTGTTGCTCAGCAGATCGCGGATCAGATCGAAGTCGAACAGCTTTTGCATCAGGGCGACGTAGTCCTCCACCCCATCGATCACCTCGATCTGCAGGTTGCCGATGCTGTGCTGCCCTGGTGTGTCGAGATCCAGAGTGACCTCATCGTGGATGCGATAGCCGTTGAGGCTTTGGCTGCAGGCGTAGATGGCGTTGGTGAGGGATTCCGGGGCAGGCCCGCCGTTGGAGCCATTCACCTTCACGCCGAAGTCACCCTCGGGGCCTCCAGGGTTGTGGCTGGCCGACAGGATGATTCCGGCGGTGGCCTGCCGCTGGCGGATCAGGTTGGAGGCTGCTGGCGTGGAGAGGATGCCACCTGTGGTGGTGATGATCCTGGCCACGCCGTGGGCTGCGGCCATGCGTGCGATCACGCTGATGGCGCGACGATTGCCATACCGTCCGTCGCCACCCACGACGAGCGTTCCGCCCACGCTGCCCGGCACGGTTTGCAGGATCGCTTCAATGAAGCTCTCCAGATAGTGAGGGGTTTCAAATTGGCGACTGCTTTTGCGCAGGCCAGAGGTGCCAGGCTTCTGGTCAAGAAAAGGCTGATCAAGCGGGATCTGCTGCACGCCGCTGGTCATCTGGAGCTGCCGAGGCGGCACCAAGTTAGTCGGCTGTCCGGTGTGGTCTGGCCGTGGAGAACACGCTTCACCGTTGCCCGCCACCAAAGTTGATTCCGCCCCCTCCTAGCCCAGCAGCTGGCGGGGTTGCGGATTCAGGCTTTTCGGCACTGCGACACACCAGCAGCAGCCGCTCAGCTGGATCCTCGATCGCCTCGCGGCGGCTGAAACTGTTGGCGGCGGAGGGTTGGGCTTTGTCGAGCATTTGCCAGATGAGGTCTTTGCAATTGGCTGGCAGGCGCGGGTGATCCATGAGGGGATCGCCGAGTTGGTGCGCCTTGCTGCAACTCTCGGCTGTGTTTTCCCTGGCGCAGGCCAGGGCCGCCAGCTGCACTTCACGCAGGCTCTGCTGGCTTGGGAACGGCACGTATGGCACCGCAAGGCTCTCCCTTGGCATCGCAAAGCCTGCCAAGACCAGGTAGGCCGAGGCGAGGTGCTCAAGCCAGTGCCGATGGACGCTCATCACAGCAGCGACGGGTGGCCACATCATGCAATGGGTTCAATCGCTGTGCTGTACCCCAGCTGTTCCAGTTGGTCGGCGTAGGGGCCAAGCAGCTCTTGATACAGCCTCCATCGCCCCACCGATCGGCTGCTGATTGGCGCCCGCGCCTGTACAGCACTGGCGGTGTGGATCTGTCGACCGCTGTGTTCAGGGTGTAAGTAAGCATCGTTCCATTGGAAGCCGCAATGCTCGATCAGTCGTGGAATTTCAAGTTCTGGACTGCGGGTGAGATGGTCATAGTTGAGGTGATAAATCCTTCCCGGCATCAACTGCTCATGGGTATCCATCACCTGCCGATAGATCCGGTAAAACGCAACGGAATGCTCCAGGCTGTAGGTCCACTCATTGCCACTAGCAAAATGATTGGTAAAGGTTGACCAGAGGTTGTCCATCGGATTGCGATGCACGTGGATGATGCGGCAATCAGGGAACGAGGCAGCCAGGATTGGGCAGTACGCGAAGTTATAGAGACATTTGTCGCTGATGGCTTGGGCATCGGCCTTAAAAGCTGGATGTAGTTGTATCGCCTCCAGGTAACTGGAGCGGATGCCTGCAAGCGTGTTGTTCCCCTCGAGGGCCTGATTGAGGAATGCCACCTCTCCGAGGTCGATGAGCTGCTCGTTTCGGCTCAGGATTGTTTCCACCAGGGTGGAACCGCAACGCGGCAGGCCAACGATGAAGATCAATCGTGGCCCGCTTCTGGCGCTGTTGTTGGTATCTGGTGGTGCGATGTTGGTTCGGTTGAGGATGCGCTGATTGATCTCAAGTAGGGCATTGGCTTTTGGCAGTTGCCAGCGGCCCTCCAGCTGCTCGGAGCGCAGGCGGTTGGCTTTGCAGAACCAAGTTGCAGCTTCTGGGTCCTGGCGATCCAGCTTGTATTTCCCGATCGCGAACTGAAGGTGATAACGCCTGGGATCATCGGCCAGCTGCTGGAGGCAGGTGAGAGCCTGTTGTTCAGGCTGCGGATCATCGCTTCCATGGATGCAGTAGCTGAGGTGGCGATGCGCTTCGGTGTAGTGGGGATTGAGCTGGATCGCCCGTTGAAAATACTCGGCAGCCTTGCCTACATGCCCCTGTTCCATCAGCGCAATGCCGAGGTTGGAGAGGATTTCTGGCTGCGCAGGTGAGCGGTTTAAGGCCTGCTCAAAACAGTGGATAGCGGATCCAATCTGGCTGATGGCCTGGAGACTGAGCGCCAGGTTGTTGAGGATTTCCGGATCAGCCTCTCGTAGGGCCAGGGCTCGTTGGAAGAGTGGGATTGAGGCCTGGGCGCGCCCTTGTTCACGCATGCTGACTCCCAGACCTGACAGGGCCTCTGGGTAGTTGGGCTGGTGTTCGAGGGCCAGTTGAAAAGCTGCTTGGGCTCCGGGATGATCTCCCTCTGCATGGAGACACTTGCCAAGGTTGGCGTAGGCCTTGGCAAAACCTGGCTTGAGGGCGGCGGCGTGGCGAAAGGCATCGGCGGCACTGTTGTGCCTGCCAAGAGCAAATTCAACGGTTCCGAGGTTGAGCCATGATTCCGCAGAGTTGGGGCTCAGCACCAGCGCTTGCTTCAACAGCTCAGCAGCCGATGCAATCTCGCCGGCCTGGATCTCAATCGCCGCCAGGTTGCTGTAGGACGCCGGACTTGCTCCGCCCTGGCTGATGGCTTGGCGATAGAGCTGTTGCGCAACCTGAAGTTGTCCTGAACGGATCGCTTGCAGTGCTTGCTGCTCCAGCACCGCAGTTGGCCGTTGCTCAGTGGGGTGAAGCTTGCTCATGCAGCGTTTTGCTCACGCTCCCAGCGGCGCTCCAGGGCTTGGCGGAATCGTTCGGTGCTGTTGGGCGCGGAGTGCGAGGCGCGGCGTAGCCAGCGGTTGATCTGCCAGAACTTCAAGGCTGCCGCCAGGGCAAACACGCTCCAGGGCAGCAGGATCAGGAGCTGATGGGAAGGGTGTGGCATCGCGTCCGTTCAGGACAACTCCGCCAGTACCACCAGCACAGGTGTGAGCATGAGGGCGACGGCAGCTGCCGCAATCAGAGCAGTGGCGGTGAACATCGTCTTCATCGCGTCTGGGTGCAACCTAGGAGCGAAACGCAGGTCGGTTGTGGCGAATGTCACAACACCGCCTTTGGCATGGGGGCTCAGCGCCGTTGCATCCCACTGCCACAACGCCTGCGGTTCTCCTGCAGCTTGCGCTCCATCCGTGGGTTGATCCCCAGCTCTGCCCCCTTCCAAAGGCGATCCATTTCGCGGGTGAAGTGCGCCGCCAGCAGGGGTGAGTGGATCAGCATCAGCACCTCGTCATTCTGATGGGCGGCACTTGGGCTCCAGTTGAAGCTGCCTGTGATCACGGTCTTGCCATCGATCACGGCGAGCTTGTGGTGCAGCTTGTCGCCCCTGGCGAGGCGCGGGATGCCCACGCCCTCTGCCGCCTGCTGAAGGGGCTTGTTGCTCTTTTCCAGTTTGCAGTAGCGATCGGCGAGTGCCACACCGAGCAGATCGAGCACCTCTGAGAACGAACGGCTGGCGAAGCCTGGATCCGCCAACAAGCGCAGCCGCACACCGCGCTGCTGCAGCGCGGCGATCACATCGGTGAGTGATTGGGCGGAAAACACAAACAGGGCAAGGTCAACCGTTTCCCGCGCCTGGGCCAAGGTGCTGCCGATTAGTGCCAGCCCATGGTGGGGATCACTGCGCCGATGGGGGGCAAACAGCACCTCCACCACGGTCTGGCCCATCAGTACCCGGCTGGCTGGCCCCGCTTGTTTGGCCAGGCCGAAGCGGCTGTCGGCCTCACCTCCAGGGCCATCGCCCCACATCTGCTGGAAATCGGCGGCAAACAGCTGTGCCAACTGTGGGCTCTCCAGCCGCAGCAGGTGATTCACATTGCCGCGCGTGCGGCGATCGCCCGCATCGCCATGGATGCCCGAAGCCGTGAAGTTGGCCGAGCCGGTGATCACCACCCGTCGGTCGATCACCACATATTTGCTGTGCATCAGGCCACTGCCTTTGCTGCCATCGGCGGTGTCATCGATCCAGGGCACTCCAGCGCGTTGCAGGATCGCCATGGCATCGCCTTGTTGCAGTTCCGCCAGGCTCAGTTGTCCGTCGCGGTTGCGATCGGCCAGAGCCTTCAACAGCTGGTGACGTTGGCGTTGATGGCGATCGAGCTCAGCCTCGTGCTGATCGCTCCAGGCCGTGCTGTAAGTGTTCTCTAGGACCACCTTCACCTGGATGCCGCGGCGATGCTGCATGGCTAGAGCCTCGGCCAGCTCTGGCAGGGAGAGCTCTTGAACCGCCACCAGGATCTCGGTTTGTGCCGCCTCGATTGCGTTCAGCAGCAGCGCCTCCAGGTTGTCGCCGTTGCGGGTGTCTCCGTGCACCGGGCTGCGGTAGTGGCTGCTTTCGCGGTGGTTGAAGGCCACATCGATCCCCTCGGGCAGAGGCAGCGGCGCAGGTTTGGAGCCAATCAAACGACCGCTGTAGCTGGTGCACCCCTGGCTTATTAGGGCCAGGGCCAGCAGTGCCAGGGCCCCAAGCCATGGTTTGGATGAGATCTCCACTTGGCTCCTGCTTCTGCCAGAAGCATTCCCCTGGAGCGTCTGCTTCAGCCGTGTTCAGGTAGTTCGGATGTGCGCAGCATCGCCACAAACCAAAGGCTGCTGATCACAACAGCAGCCAGGACACCGGTGCCGATGTTCACCTTCACCATCAGGAAGGACACCAGCAGGGGAAGAATCACCGCGCCGGTGATCGGGGTGAAGGCCACCAACGTTTTCATCACAGCTGCTTCAGAACCATTCGGCCACAGCCTGATCACTGGGGTTGCTGTTGTCTTCCGGGGTGGTGCGCTCGAAATCGAGTGTGATGTTGCGCTTCTGCTCACCATCGACGGCCACGGCCTCAATTGCGTACAGCTGTTGGCCATCACGGAAAGGCACCTGGATGCGGAAGGTGCCTTCGCTGGAGAGGGGCACCTCTTCGCCGCCGATGCTCAACTTGGCGGATGGATCCGTGGCGCCATACACGATCAGCTCAGCATCGGCGACGAGCCAGAAGGAGCGCTGGCGCGGAGCCACCACTCCAGAGCCCGATTCGCTGCGGCCACTGGCCCAGACACCTGCACCGGAGGCGTTGAGACCCGCGCCACTACCTTGATCGAGTTCGTGGAACGCTTCAGAGCCGCGACCGAGGCGGCGAGTGCCAACGGTGGCCGTTTGGTAGAGGCGTTCGTGCAGGCCGTTGTCTGTGCTGGGAAGGGTCTGAGGGGCGGTCGTGCTGCTGGGAGGCGTGTCGAGGGAAAAGGGAACGAATTGATCGAGGATCTGCTCGGTGGGGTGCAGCGCCGGCACCCGGGCCACCGATGAGAAAGCCAGAGAGATCCAGCCGCCACCGCTGACGCGGTAGCCCAGCTCCACGCGGTAGTCACGATCGCTTAGGGGCACGGGTAGGTACCACTCGGTGGCATGGCTATCCACCGGCACCTCCTGAAGGGTGTGGGGGTGGCTGCCGCCATTGCTCATGCCAGTTACATCCGCCACGCGTAGGCAGAGCTGGCTGGCACCGGCTTTGAACGCCTGCTGGCGATCTGCTTCGCTGATCTCCCAGAACACGTAAGCCCACTGGGGATCACGTGGCAGAAACACCACACGGGTTTCATCCAGCTGCCGGCTGGGAGCGTGTTCTTGATCAAGGCTGGACAGATCTGCCCGGCGTTCGCCGATGGCGCTCACCAACTCGTCCTTGGTCTTGCGGCTGTAGAGGGTCACACCCAGCTCGCTTGCCACCTGGCGCAGTTGGCGCAGCGTCATCCGGGCGAGCGATGACAGGGTCTGACTCACAGGGCCTCCGGAATCTTTTTGGGATCAGTCTGGGCAACTTTCACAGGTCTGGCCTGATCTGTGTTGATGCAGTCAGCATCCCAAGACCGGTCAGCTGTCGCTGGGCTGAACACAAAAAAAGCGGCGGGTTGCCCGCCGCTTGCCACGTGATCGCTCTGAGGCTCAGCGCCCCAGGCTGCGGTAGGGAACTTTCGCCAAATAATCGATGTCGGCACTGCCGGCAGCGCTGGCTCCGCGCAGGGCGGGCAGGGTGCGCACCCAGGGCATGTAGTCCTGAGGGAAACCGCCGCGGCGCTGGAGGGAGCGCTCCGGAAGCTTGCGAGCCGTGCCGGTGTACACAATCTGGGGGAAGCCCAGGATTCCGCGGTAGTAGGCGTCGTAGCGGGGGCTGGTGATGTTGAACGGGGTCTCGCCTAAGTCACGGCTGCCCACCACGCGGTTGCGGTGGTAAGGCACGGTGTCGTAACCGAACGCGTTCAGATACTCCTCGCTATCGAGAATGTCGTCGATCATGCCTTTGACCCCTCGGGTCATCAGCACTGCCGACCAGGCGATCTCCTCAGACTTGCCGTGGGTTTGGCGGCCCAGAAGCTTCTCCACCAGATGGCGAGCCACCTTGTAATTGCTGTTGAGGCTGTAGAAGCTGCGGTTAAAAGTGTCCGACAGGCAGAGCGAGCGGATGAAATCACGCACAGTGATTTGGCCGTTGCGCAGCTGCGACTCAAGGGTTTGGTCGCGGTCGACCTTGAAGGCGTGGAAGAAGATCTGGCGATAGGCCGCCTCAATCACGAAGTTCTGATCTTCGCGATCCATAGCCTTGTCCATAGACACGGCTTTGGGATCCTCGTCCGAGCCCACGCGAAGGGGATCCACACGCGAGTTCTGCGTTGTGGGCGCGTACTTCAGGAGGGGAAGGGCCACTCGAACTTCGGCATCCGTCGTGGCTGATCGTAGAAGTGTCGCAACGGCTGCACTGATCAGGCTCAGGCAGGGCTCACAGTCCGTAACGTTCGAGCAGGCTCAGCTTTACCAGCCCAGCAGCGAGAGGGCGGGTTCGCTTGTGGCGGCGCTGCCGGCCGTGGCGGAAGCCCCTGGCCGCTCCTGCTGCCTGTCGTCGCAGCGGGTCTCGATGCAGAAGGAGGCGTTGTTGGAGAGTCCTTCCACGGTGCTGCTGCGTACCCGCACGTTGGGGCCTTGGAAGGCGAAGCGCTCCCACACGCTCATCGTTTCGTAGTCGGTGCTGAGCAGTAGGCCATCGCGCTCATCCATGCAGAAGCGCGAGCTGGCCGGTGCCTTCTCGGCGTAGCCCAGATCGCGCAGCAGGATGCCCTCGCGCCCGTGCTCATCGGTGGGAATCAGTCCGATCACGCTCTCGCCGGTGTGGTCTTCGCCGGCCTTGTCCCAAGCCATCGAAGCGCTCCAGCGCACCCAACAACCTCCCACGAGTCCGGCGGGATCCTGCCCATGCAGCTCAGCCAGTTCCCGCAGGCGTTGATCGTCGGCGGCCAGTTCCTCCACCACAATCAGTGAGCCCCCGGCTTCGGCCCGGCGATGCAACAAGTGATGCACGCTGCGCTGGGAGCGCCAACGGCCGCAACTCAACTGAAAGAAGCTGAGGGCGTTCTCGAGGTTGAGGCTCACAGCGGCGCGGCAGCTGCAGCGATGATCGCAAGTCGCCACCGCCCCTGGGGATTGTGCTGATCGGCGCTCTGGCCGCTTTGGTTGCTGCCCTGTGCTGGACCGTGGCAAGCAGCCTGTGGAACCGACTACCCACATCGCTCAGCGGTGGCGAGCTCAATCTGCTCAAGAACCTGCTGGCCGTGGCAGTGCTGCTGCCCTTCGTGATCGGCCGTTCCTGGACGGCGCCGCCGGCCTCCCTGATGCTGCTTGCCCTCAGTGGTGTGGTGGGGATTGCTGCGGGCGACAGCTTGTATTTCGCTGCCCTGCGCCGTTTGGGTACCCGCCGCACCCTCACGATCGATGCCGGAGGGCCCGCTGTGGCCAGCTTGGGCGGCATGGTGTGGCTTGCGGAAATTCCTGCCCCGCTGCAATGGCTCGGCGCCGGCTTGATCACCGCGGCGTTGTTGCTGGTAGCTGGTCAACGCCCTGCCGATGGGGCATCACAACGCCTGCAATGGCAAGGGGTCGTGCTGGCGCTTGGTGCCCTGCTCTGCGGCAGCAGTGGGGCGTTGTTGTCGCGGGCTGCCCTGCGCGATTCCGCCCTGGATCCTCTGCAGTCGGCGCAGGTGCGGTTGTTGGCCGCCGCGTTGGTGCTGTTGCCTTTGCTTTGGAAGCTGCGCAGCGCACGCCTAGGCCCGCAGCCCGCCGCGGCGCGTTGGCCGTTGGGGTTGGCGGCCACCTTGCTGGGCACCACCGCGGGGATCGCACTGCAGCAGGCCGCCCTGCAACGCCTACCCGGCGGCATGGCTGTGGCGTTGCTCGCCACCGCTCCCTTGATGGCGATACCCCTGGCGCATCTGGAGGGCGATCGACCGGGGTGGCGCGGTTGGAGTGCAGCCCTGTTGGCGCTCGCCGGTGTTAGTGCTCTGGTGGCTTGAGCTCAGTGCCCAGCCGCTGATCAGCCTGTTGCTGACCCCAGCGCACCAGATCACTGATCTCCAGTTCTAGCGGTGGTTTGCTCACCTTCAGGCTGATCGCCTCAAGCTGCACGGCTGCCTTGGCCAGCTGGTCTACCAGCACTGGAATGAATGTGGGATCCACCGCCAGATTCGGCTGCTGATGGGCCCAGGCCAGCAGCCCCTCCTGAGCTGGCAGGCTGTCTCCCCCTTCGGCGGCTTGCTGCAGGCAGCGCAGGCTGTGGGCCAGCAGACGCAAGTGATGGCGCTCTAAGGCCGGTAGCAGGGTGCTTTCGAGCTCGCCGAGATCTTGTTCGCTCAGCACGATTGCAACAGGAAACCGCAGGCATGGCTGCCATCGAGCAGCCAATGCACCCGCTCCACCTTGCAGTCAGGGAAGGTGTGGCGAATCAGTTGAAGCTCCTGATCGCACACGCAGGGGAACTGCTCGGCAATTTTCATCACGGAGCAGTGGAATTCGCTGATCACCCAGCCCTCTCCATCGGGATTAGGGCAGTACTCCGCCACGTAGCCCTCGCTGCGCCGCAGATCCACCAACCGCTCAAGCCGCTCCGGCAGGCTGCCCTCGCCGATCAGCAGTCGGTAGTCGGATGCTTTCTCCGAAGCCTGTTTCTGTAGGAGCTGTTCAACCATCTCAGTGGGCAGGCTGCTGGCCATCGAGCTCAGGAGGCCCAGGGCGAAATGCTCGCTGCCGTTTGGGAAGTGCTGCCGGCCGGCCGCCGTGAGCCGCCAACGATTCGAGGGGCGGCCAGGACCTTCTGGTGCAGGGCTGGCTTCCACCAAGCCCTCGTCCTCTAAGGAACGGAGGTGCCGGCGCATCACCTGAACCGACACGGAAAGTTCATCGGCCAGCTGAGCGGCCGTCGCCTCACCCTGACGCAACATCAGAGTGAGGGCAGCTTCTCGGGTGGGTGCCTGCGTCGAGGCGCTCATGGCCAACTCTCTACCACCACACCATGCCACGCCCATTCGTGGGGTGACGAGTTGGGCTGGCTGGTGCCGCCACGCGTCACAATGCAGCCTCACCCCCACGGTGCCACTCACGTGCCTTAGGGTCGACTTGCGAAACCAAGCTGTTTCGTAACCGCTGGCCAAGCCCGCATGGCACCTCATACCGTTCCGCCCTCGCGCCCATGTCTGCAGCTCCTGCCCCCCAAGCCAGCGACAGCCTTGAGGTGATTCGCAAGTTTGCGGAAACCTATGCCCAGCGCACGGGCACCTATTTCTGCAGCGATCCCAGCGTCACGTCCGTCGTGCTTGAGGGTCTCGCGCGCCACAAGGATGAGCTTGGCGGCGCCCTCTGCCCCTGCCGTCACTATGAGGACAAAGAAGCTGAGGTGGCTCAGGCGTTCTGGAATTGCCCTTGTGTTCCGATGCGTGAGCGCAAAGAGTGCCACTGCATGCTCTTTCTCACCGAAGACAACCCCTTCCGTGGGGAACAGCAGACCATCACCCTCGAAGACGTGAAAGCGCATTGCGCAAGCTGACCCATCAATCATGAGCAACGCACAGGCTGTTGGTGATCTGGTGAGCCAGCCGTACAAGTACGGCTTCGTCACCGATATCGAAACCGAAAAGATCGCCAAGGGCCTCAGTGAGGATGTGGTGCGCCTTATTTCCAGCAAGAAGGACGAGCCGGCCTTCCTGCTGGATTTCCGGCTGCGCGCTTATAAGCAGTGGTTGCAGATGAGTGAGCCCGATTGGGCCGCGCTCGGTTATCCGCCGATCAACTATCAAGACATTATTTATTACGCCGCCCCCAAGCAGCAGCAAAAGAAAGCCAGCCTTGATGAGGTGGATCCGAAGCTGTTGGAAACCTTCGACAAGCTCGGTATTCCGTTGAGTGAGCAGAAGCGTTTGTCGAATGTGGCTGTCGATGCGGTGTTCGATAGTGTGTCGATCGCCACGACTTACAAAGAAAAGCTTGCTGAGCACGGCGTGATTTTCTGCTCCATCAGCGAGGCTGTGAAGGAGCATCCGGAGCTGATCGAGCGTTACCTCGGCACGGTTGTGCCTAGTAACGACAATTATTTTGCGGCGCTGAATTCAGCCGTGTTCAGTGATGGCTCCTTCGTGTTCATTCCCAAAGGTGTGGAATGCCCGATGGAACTCTCCACCTATTTCCGCATCAACTCCGGCGATACCGGCCAGTTTGAGCGCACCTTGATCGTGGCTGAGGAGGGTGCCTCGGTGAGCTACCTCGAGGGCTGCACCGCTCCGATGTTTGACACCAACCAGCTGCATGCGGCAGTAGTGGAGCTGGTGGTGCTCGATGATGCTGCCATCAAATATTCCACCGTGCAGAACTGGTACGCCGGTGATGAGGATGGTGTGGGCGGCATTTACAACTTCGTGACCAAGCGCGGCCAGTGCCGCGGCGACCGCAGCAAGATCAGCTGGACCCAGGTGGAAACAGGATCAGCAATTACCTGGAAATATCCGAGCTGTGTGCTGCAGGGTGCAGATTCCGTTGGCGAGTTCTATTCCGTAGCCCTCACCAACAACATGCAGCAGGCTGATACCGGTACCAAGATGATTCATGTGGGCCCGCGCAGCCGCTCCACGATCGTGAGCAAGGGCATCAGCGCCGGCCGCTCCGCCAATAGCTACCGCGGACTGGTGCAGATCGGCCCCAAAGCCGTGGGTGCTCGCAACTACAGCCAGTGCGATTCGATGTTGATCGGCGATCAGGCCGCCGCCAACACCTATCCCTATATCCGCTCCCAGCAGCCTCAGGCGTCGGTGGAGCATGAGGCCAGCACCTGCCGCATCTCGGAGGATCAGCTGTTCTACCTGCAAAGCCGCGGCATCGGCTTCGAGGAAGCTGTGTCGATGATGGTGAGCGGCTTCTGCCGCGATGTGTTTAATCAGCTGCCGATGGAATTCGCTGCTGAAGCCGACAAATTGCTGGCTCTCAAGTTGGAGGGTTCCGTGGGTTGAGCTCAGCCCCGCGACCGATTGGGCGCTGATGCGCCTGCTCCTGTTCTGTTTCTGATTCCGTTTTCGCTCGCTCCTCCGCCGTGATCCGCCCCGACGCTCCCGTATTGCTTGAGATCCGCGATCTTCATGCCCGGGTGGAGGACAAGGCGATCCTCAAGGGTGTGAACCTCACCATCCGTGCCGGAGAAATTCATGCGGTGATGGGCCGCAACGGCAGCGGCAAGAGCACCCTCTCCAAGGTTTTGGCCGGCCACCCCGCCTACACGGTGACCTCCGGCAGCGTGCGCTACCGGGGCGACAACCTGCTGGAGCTTGATCCGGAACAGCGAGCGCGGATCGGTGTGTTTCTGGGCTTTCAATATCCGGTGGAAATTCCAGGGGTGAGCAACCTCGAGTTCCTGCGGGTGGCTACCAATGCACGCCGCATGGAGAAAGGTGAGGAGGAGCTCGACACCTTCGCCTTCGAAGACCTTGTGCGTGAGCGCCTCAAGGTGGTGCAGATGGATCCCGCCTTTCTCGATCGTTCGGTGAATGAGGGCTTCAGCGGCGGCGAGAAGAAGCGCAACGAGATCCTCCAGATGGCGCTGCTAGATCCGCTGGTGGCGATCCTGGATGAAACCGATTCCGGCCTGGATATTGATGCCCTGCGCATCGTGGCCGGAGGCGTGAATCAGCTCGCCAATGCTGACAACGCCACCCTGCTGATCACCCATTACCAGCGGCTGCTGGATGCGATCACCCCGGATTACGTGCATGTGATGGCGGCGGGGCGGATCCTGCGTACCGGCGGTAAGGAGTTGGCGCTCGAGCTTGAAGAGCGCGGCTACGACTGGGTGGATCAGGAGCTCGCCGCCCTGGCGGCGGAGGTGGCCTGATGGCTGCAAGCCTTGCTGCCCCGGCCCCTGCCAAGGGCGCCTGGTTGGAAACCTGGTTGGCCGCTGCTCCCGCCGCCAGCGGTGAGCTGGCGCTGGTGCAGCAGCGCGGCCGAGAGGCCCTACGCCAGCAGCCCATTCCCTCCAGCCGCAACGAAGACTGGCGTTTCACAGATCTCGCGTTGCTGCAGACGCTGCCGCTTACGGCCGCTTCCCCCGCGCCTGCTGCGCTGCCTGAGGTGGCTTCAGGCGCCCTGCGGTTGAACTGGAACGGCAGCTCTGATCCGCTCGTGGACCAAGCCCTGCCGGCTGGTTTGCAGCAGCTCAGCGCTGATGAAATTGCCCAGGGACTGGGGCACACCCTGGCTGCCGCTGGCTGTGAACGGCACTGGCCGGTAGAACTCAATCACGCTGCTGCGGAGCACGTGCTGGCGCTGCGTGTGACCAGCCGCAGTCAGGTGAGTCTGGAGTTGGTGAGTGCTGCCAGTGCGGGTCTGCAAGCCCTGCGTTTGCTGCTGCTGCTGGAAGAAAAGGCCGAGTTGGATCTTTCTCAGCTGATCGAAGCCCAGGGCTCGGGTCTGCATAGCCTGGTGATCGAAGCCCATTTGGCCCGCGGCGCGCGCCTCAGTCATGGCCTGGTGGCTTTGGGCCAGGCCGATGCAGCGCTGCTCACCCATGTGGCAATGGAGCAAGAGCCGGAAAGTGAGGCGCAGCTCAGCAGTGTCACATCGGGTTGGGGGTTGGCACGGCTGGAGCCTCGCGCTGTGCAGGTGGATGGCGCCGCGCACACCACCCTGCGCGGTTTGCAGGTGGTGGATGGCCAGCGCATCGCCGACACCCATAGCTTCGTGGAGTTCAAAGGCCCCGAAGGACAACTCGATCAGCTCCATAAAGCGGTGGCTGCCGGCCAGGGCCGCAGCGTGTTCAACGGCGCTGTGCGCGTACCCCGCGCCGCTCAGCGCACCAATGCCGCCCAGCTCAGCCGCAACCTGTTGTTGTCTGATCGCGCCAGGATCGACACCAAGCCGGAGCTGGAGATCGTGGCCGACGATGTGAAATGCGCCCACGGCGCCACGGTGAGCAGCCTGCAAACCGACGAGCTCTTCTATCTGCAGAGCCGTGGCATTGATGCCGATCAAGCGGCGGCTCTATTGCAGCGGGCCTTCTGCGAAGAGGTGCTGCGCGAGCTGCCCGCCGCTGCACGCAGTTGGTGTTCGCTGGAGCGTTTGCTGGAGGCTGCGGCATGACCAGCACCCTCTCTGTACCCCAGGCCGCTGCTGTGGCAGAGCCCGACAACCTGGCGGCGCTGACGCGTCCTGATTTTCCGCTGCTGGCCCAGACCGCCTGCCTCGGCCAGCCGCTGATCTATCTCGATCACGCCGCCACCAGCCAGAAGCCGCGCCAGGTGCTTGAGGCGCTGCAGCATTACTACGACCACGACAACGCCAACGTGCATCGTGGCGCGCACCAGCTGAGCGCCCGCGCCACGGAAGGCTTTGAAGGAGCTCGCGCTAAGGCGGCGGCCTTCGTGGGTGCAGCGAATCCCAACGAGATCGTGTTCACCCGCAACGCCAGCGAGGCGATCAACCTGGTGGCCCGCAGCTGGGGTGAGGCGAACCTGCGCCCCGGTGATGAGGTGCTGCTCACGGTGATGGAGCACCACAGCAACCTGGTGCCCTGGCAGCTGTTGGCCGATCGCACCGGCTGTGTGCTGCGCCACGCCGGCCTCACTGACACCGGTGAGCTGGATCTGAACGACCTGCGCAGCAAGCTCACTCAGCGCACTCGGCTCGTGAGCCTTGTGCAGGTGAGCAACACCCTCGGCTGCCTCAACCCGATCGCCGAGGTGGCGGCCCTGGCCCACGCGGCCGGTGCTCTGGTGTTGGTGGATGCCTGCCAGAGCCTGCCGCACCTGCCGGTAAACGTGAAGCAGCTCGGCGCGGATTTCCTGGTGGGCAGTTCCCATAAGCTCTGCGGCCCCACGGGTATGGGTTTCCTTTGGGGCCGTGAGGCGCTGCTGGAGGCGATGCCCCCGTTCCTGGGCGGCGGCGAAATGATTCAGGACGTCTACCTCGACCACAGCACTTGGGCTGGCTTGCCCCACAAGTTCGAAGCCGGCACGCCCGCCATCGGAGAAGCGGTGGGCATGGGCGCCGCGCTCGACTACCTGCAGGCCATCGGCCTGGATCGCATCCATGCCTGGGAGCAGCAGCTCACTCGCCATCTGTTCGAGCGCCTGCAGGCCATCGACGGCCTGCGCATCCTCGGCCCCACCCCTGAGCAGCAGCCGGATCGTGCCGCTCTGGCCGCCTTCCATGTCGAGGGCGTGCACGCCAACGACATCGCCGCTCTGCTCGATTCAGCCGGCATCTGCATCCGCAGCGGCCACCACTGCACCCAGCCGTTGCATCGCCATTACGGCATCAGTGGCTCGGCCCGCGCCAGCCTCAGCTTTACCACCAATCTCGAGGAGATCGATCGCTTTGCAGACGAGCTGCAGGGTTCGATCAGTTTCCTGCGAGAGCACAGCTGACAATCAGGTCGGCGTCATCACGGCCATCGCTTCAGCTTGGTGGGCACCGTTCCAGGCCCAGCACCAGTGCCAACCTGCTGCTTTGGCCGTGGCCTCAATAGCGGCGCGATCGGCTTCTCCTCGGCGCTGAGGTGATGAATGGCGAAGGCAGAGTGAAGGATGTCGACCGGTTCTGCGTCATCGCCAGCTGGAGCGCTTGCCCAACGGATTAGATCTCCTTCCAGCCAACGGCATGGATAGGCCACGTTGCCGAGAGCTTTCTGCGCCAGGGGCAGCACCTCAGTCGTTAGATCCAGCCCCGTGTAAGAGCCCAAAGGCAGGCGTTGCAGCAGAGGAGCCAGCAGCGCCAGATCGCCGCAGCCCAGATCCACCATTCGCGGTGCCGCGGCACCGTGGGGGCGAGCCTTGAGCCAGCCCTCCAGGGTTGCGGCCGTGGCGGAGGCCACGGCTTGGTGCTCCATCAGATCGTGCGCCACCACGGCCCGATAGGAGGCCCACTGCTGTGCGAAAAGATCCATGGTGTTCAGCCTGGTTGATCGTCGGCGGATTTCATCCCCCGGGCTTGGTAAGCGCTGATGCTGATCGCCCCATCGGGCCGCTCCGCCAGGCGCGCAAATTGCTCCAGCCCAGTCTGGATCAGGGCTGCGGCATGGGGTGTGGGTGCAGCCGTTAACAAGGCTGAGCGTTCCGGCTCGATAAAGCCGAGCAGATAGCTGCAAAACCCATCGACGGCGTCTCGCCGACTGGGACACCAGTGGTGGATCCCCACCATGGCGTTGTGTACCTCAGTGAAGCCCGCCTGCTCCAGCCAGGGGCCGAGCGCCGGGCCGGCATGGGCATTGCCGTGGCGGTTGAAATGTGCAACGAAGGCGCTGAGCATCGCCTCGATCTGGTCGGGGCTGATGTCGATGCCAACGAGCTGGCTGCCTGGGTTGGATTGGCCGATCTGGCCGAGCACCGCCCCTACGCCGCAGCCGATCTCGAGCAGCCGTTCACCGGGGTGAAGCTCCAGATTGCCTTGCAGTAACTCGGCAAGTTGTGCAGCTTGCTGGATCAGGCGCTGCTGCTCACGCCGGCTGGTGCCGTGGATGTAGGGAGGCTCGCTCATCCGCCGGCGCGCTGCTGTTGGAATGCTGGTTATGACCCGTTCTGCTGGCCAGTTATCTGTTGCCGCGCTGCCGCAGCTGTTCCTGGTGGTGCTGGGCGGCCGCACCGCCACCAGCCACATCGAGCTGCACGATGTGCGCTTTGTGGCGGGTGCCTCGATCGACGACACCCTTCCGGAGCTGCGGCGGCAGTGGTTCGGGAGGCGTGAGGGCCTGCACCTGGACAGCTACATGGCGGTGCGGGCGATTGATGGTTGGGCGGTGAGTCTTCGTCGCGAGCCGGCCGCGCCCAGGCCCGAGCGGCTCTGGTTCGTGAACCTGGGCGCCTACCGCCCTGATTCCCTGGCGGAGCTGCATCACTTCGGGCTGCTGGTGGCCCGCTCACCCCAGGCCGCCAAGGCTGCCGCTAAGCGGCAATGGCTGGCTGGCTCGCAGCAGCAGCACAAGGATGATCTGTGCGCTGTGGACGACTGCCTGGCGATCGAGCAGCTGGAGCTGCTCGGTGGTGAGCGCTGGCATCTACAGCTCGATCCCCATCCCGAGGGGGTGAGCCAGCCCCAGGTGCCGGATTGGTTCGGTTATCGGCGGATTGATCGAGCCTGAACGTTGCGGTTGAGGCCTCCGGCGCGGCCTATCAAGCTGGCGGGAAGGCGGCTCCAGGCCACGGGTTGCCCGCTGGCCACGGCATAGGTGGTCTCCACCAGGGAGTTTTGCTGCCAGTTGATGTCGAGGGTGGTGTAGGTCTGCTGAGGCGGAATGCCTCCCTGGAGGAGCCGTCTGGGGCCGCTGCCCATCGCTCCCAGATGAATCAGATCCAGCTGGCCGCGGCGAGCGGGGAACCAGGCATGCTGGTGGCCGCTGATGTAGGCCTGCACGCGGCCCTGCTCCAGCAGGCTCTGTACGGCGGCTGCCTGATCCAGTGTTTCGCCGGCACGGTCACGCCCCTGGCTCACGCCCACAAGTGGCAGGTGCCCCACCACCAGCCGCAGCCGTGCTTCCTGAGCCTCGGGGCTGGCCAGTTGCTGGCGGGCCCAGCTGAGCTGGCTGGCGGGGATGCGGCCGGAGCTGGCATCCCACACCAGCCAAAACACATCGTCTTGCCGGGCGCTGTAGTGAAAGGGAAAGTCGCCCGGATCCACGAATCGCAGGCCGAGAGCCTGACGCCGCGGCGTCCAGAAGCGACGCACGGCCGCTCGGTCGGCCTCAAAACCGGGTGAACCGTCGTGGTTGCCCACGGCGGGCAGGAAGGGCAGGCCGGCCTGGCGCACGGGTGTGAGCACCGTGCGGGCGAAGCTGTCCCACATCGCATCGAGCTGGCTAGCGCTGAGGCCCCGCTTCTGGCCGGCCACCATGTCGCCGGCGCACACCACCAGCGCGGGCTGGAGTGCCAGCAGCTGCTGAAGGCCCTGGCTCACCTGGGGGATGTAGGTGGTGGAGCCGTAGCTGCTGTTGAGGTCGCTGATCAGGCCGAGGCGCAGATCAGGGGTGCTGCTCGGTGCAGCTACCGCCTGTTGGTGTTGCTCGAGTAGCCACCAGGCGCCGCCCCCTGCACCGGCGACGGCGGCGAGCTGGAGCAGCTGGCGGCGACGCAGGGGCATGGGTTCTCGGGAGGCTGGAGCGGTCGACGGGCAGCATGGAGCATTCGCCACAGCAACGCATCCCATGAAGATCGACGGCAAGGCCTGGCGCACCATCTGGTTGGAGCCCGATGGCCGCTCGATCGGGGTGATCGATCAAATCCAGCTCCCGCATCACTTCACCACCCGCACGCTTCGCAGTTGCGAGGAAGCGGCCGAGGCGATTCGCACGATGGTGGTGCGTGGTGCGCCGCTGATAGGTGTGACTGGGGCCTATGGCCTGATGCTGGCCCTGCAGGCGGATCCCAGCGATGCTGCCTTGGCTGCGGCGTTTGAGCAGCTCAACGCCACCCGACCTACGGCGGTGAACCTGCGTTGGGCCCTGGAGCGGGTGCGGGATCGGGTGGCGCCGCTGCCACCGGCCGAGCGGGCCGAGGTGGCTAAGGCGGAAGCGGCGGCCATCGCCGATGAAGACGTGGCCATGTGTGAGGCCATCGGCGAGCACGGCCTGGCGATTTTCCAGCAGCTGGCAGCCGCGCGCCCCGCCGAGCGGCAACAAGAGCCCCTAAGAGTGTTGACCCACTGCAATGCCGGTTGGCTAGCCACCGTGGATTGGGGCACGGCCCTGGCCCCCATCTACAAGGCCCACCGCGCCGGGCTGAATATCCATGTGTGGGTGGATGAGACCCGCCCGCGTAACCAGGGCGCCTCGCTCACGGCCTATGAGCTGGGCCGCGAGGGTGTGCCCCACACAGTGATTGTGGATAACGCCGGCGGGCACCTGATGCAGCACGGTCAGGTGGATGCGGTGATCGTGGGCACCGATCGCACCACCCGCCGCGGTGATGTGTGCAACAAGATCGGCACCTATCTGAAGGCCCTCGCCGCCCGCGACAACGGCGTGCCCTTCTATGTGGCCCTGCCCGCCTCCACCATCGACTGGACCATCGATGACGGCGTGGCTGAAATCCCGATCGAAGCGCGCAGTGCCCGGGAGGTGACCCACATCCAAGGGCGCGTCGATGACGGTCCGGCTGCCGGCCAGGTAGCCACCGTTCAACTCACCCCCGATGGCAGCGAGGGATTCAACCCCGCCTTTGATGTGACCCCAGCCCGGCTGGTGACGGCGCTGATCACCGAACGGGGCGTGGCACCCGCCAGTGAAGACGGACTGCGCAATCTCTACGCCTGAGCCTGAACACCATGAACGAACAGGATCTGCGTGAGCAACTGGTGACCGTGGCGCTCCGCATGCAGGCCAGCGGCATCAACCAAGGCACGTCCGGCAATCTGTCGGTGCGCATCCCCGGCGGGATGTTGATCACACCCAGCTCGCTGCCTTACGAGCTCATGAAGCCCAGCGATCTGGTGGCGCTTGATCTGGCCGGCAAACCGCTGTATTCGCCTGAGCCAGGCCGCCCGCAGCGGCGCCCCTCCTCGGAATGGCGTTTGCATGCCGATGTGCTGGCTCATCGCCTCGAGGTGCAGGCGGTGCTGCATTGCCACTCGATTCATGCCACCGCTTTGGCTTGCCATGGCCGCGGCATTCCACCGTTTCATTACATGATCGCTGTGGCCGGCGGGCACGACATCCGTTGCGCCCCTTACGCCACCTTTGGCACCCAGGACCTATCGGATGGGGTGGTGGAAGCCCTGCATGGTCGCCTCGCCTGCCTGATGGCACAGCACGGCCAGGTGGTGGTGGGCCCCAACCTCGATCGCGCCCTGGCCCTGGCGGTGGAGGTGGAAACGCTGGCGCGGATCTACCTGCAGGCTCGTGCAATCGGGGAGCCCCCGCTGCTGAGCCAAGAGCAGATGGAGCAGGTGCGCCATCAGTTCGCCACCCTGCTCTACGGCCACTGAGCCCTACTGCAGATCGGGCTGTCGGCCGATCCACAGCCCGAAGCTGATCGCTGCCACCGTGAGCAGCAAGGCCACGCCGTTAAACAGCGGTAGCCCCCAGCTCACGAGTGCGATCGGTGCCAGGGCGGTGACCAATCCACCCCCAAGGAATGGCTCAAAGACCAACTGCTTGAAGGAGAAGCCCTCCATGGCTCGGCTGCTGCCACGGGGGTCGGCCATGCGCAGCAGCAGCAACCCGGTGGCCGTCACGCCGGTGCCCTGGCCGAAATC
Organism: Synechococcus sp. LA31; assembly: GCF_018502385.1. Classification (NCBI taxonomy): domain Bacteria; kingdom Bacillati; phylum Cyanobacteriota; class Cyanophyceae; order Synechococcales; family Synechococcaceae; genus Synechococcus; species Synechococcus sp. LA31. The sequence goes on along the minus strand of NZ_CP075523.1, from coordinate 1,593,899 downwards.
GGCGATGGCTCGCTCAAACCAGTGATCTCGGAAGACGAGCCGCCCCAACAGCACAAACACCGACACGTTCCAGGCCAGACCGGCCAGCGCCAGCAGCAGGAACGGCAGCCAGTTCTCCTCCAGCATCGGCAGGTTGAGGCTGGCCATCGCAGCGGTGATCAGCAGGTCCATCGCCAGCGAGCCCACGCTGGCCTGTACCACCGGTGAGGCCAGATCTTGATGGCGGCGCCACTGCAGCACCAGCTGAACCACTAGGCCGCCGAGCATCGCCAGGGGAAACACCGGAATGGCATCCAGCAGCGCCGCGGTGGCCTCACCCCCGAGGGCGCCACCCAGCTGCAGCAGGCCTTCCTTGAACAGCACGCCAAGGCCGATGGCCCCACCGGCCAGGGCCAGATTCACCGTGAGGGCATCGATCGTGACGGGCGCCACGGGGGAGCCTCCCGCCAGACCGGCCGCTTCCTCGCGCGCCAGCTTCACCTCGGCCGACATCGGATCGCTGTGGGCGGCCCTCTGCAGCAGGGTGGCGCTGGTCGCTGACCCGTTCCGCTGCCCCAGCCATTGCCTCCCTCGTCCGATCACCACCAGGGTGCTGCCAATCAGCACGGCGCTCACCACGCCCATCGTGGCCATGGCTAGCCCTAAGGCTTCTCCGGAGACCAGCCCCAGCTCTGCAAAGGTGTCGCCCATGCCGGCGGCGGTGCCGTGGCCGCCCTCAAAGCCCACCTCAATCAGACAGGCCATCAGCGGGTTGGTGCCGAACAGCGGCTGAAGCACCAGCCACACCAGCACACCACCCACCAGGTATTGCCCGAAGCCAAGGGTCATGCCGAAGGCCGTCTGGCCGGCAGCCCGCTGCCATAGCTCCCGGGGGCTGGGCAGGCGCTGCCCCAGAAACAATGTGGCGAACACCAGCGAGATCAACACACCCGGCGTTTGCGCCCACACCGCATACACAGATTCCGGGAAGATCGGCCAGGGACTGAAGGGGCCGATCAATAGGCCGATCAGACCGGCCACCAGAGCTTCGGGAATCCCGAGCTGACGCAGCCAGCGCAGCTTGCGCCGCAGGGTGATGCCCGCCAGCAGCAACAGGCTCAGGCCGGTGAAGGCCACCAGCACATCGAAGAGCTTCATGGGTGCGCTGCAGACGCCTCAGTGTTGCGTCCCCACTGCGCCAATAGGAGGCCTGCGCCGCCAGCCAGCAGCACCAGAGCCAGACAGAAGCCCGTCCAGATCGGCAGCCCCCAGCCCGCTACGGCGAGCGGTGCCACCACCGTGACCACCCCACCGGCCAGAAAGGGTTGCAGAAACAATTGCTTGAGAGAAAAGGCTGGTAGGGCTTGGCTGTGGTCATCGGGGTCGGCCATGCGCAGCAGCAGCAGGCCAGAGGCCGCCACTCCCGTGGCCTGGCCAAACTCCAGCACCGCCCGCTCAAACCAGTCGGGCGGCAGCAGCCGCGGTGCCAGCAGCAGGGTGATCCCCAGATTCCAGCTGAGGCCAGAGAGGGCCAGCACGGTGAGGGGCAGCCAGTCGGCCGCCAGCAGGGCCAGGTTGAGGCAGGCGGTGGCGGAGGTGATCAGCAGATCAGCCGAGAGGGTGCCGATCTCGTTTTGGATTGGCGTTGAGGCCCAGTGGCTGAGGCCGCTGCGCTCCAACCACCAGCGCACCAGCAGTGAGCCGATGATCGCGAGCGGAAACACAGGCAGGGCGTTCCCTACCGCTGCCACGCCACCACCGATGGCATCCGTGCCGAGGTGCAGCAGCTGCAGCAGCACCACGCCGATCAGCACGGCGATTCCCACCATCGCCAGGTTCACAGCCCAGGCGGCCCAGGCCGGCTGGTTGGGAGGCAAGCCGGAGTCGCCAACTCCAGCTAATGCGCGAGGGACAGCATTCGAATCAGCCTCCTCTCGGGCCTGAGCCAGCAGCCAGCCCCGCTGGCGCCCGATCACTACCACCACGCCCCCGACCAAGGTGGAGCTCAGCAGGCCCACCGTGGCCATCGCCAGGCCGAGATCCTGCCCGCCGGGAAAGCCAAGAGCTGCGTAGCTGGGCCCCATGGCGGCGGCGGAGCCGTGGCCGCCTTCGTAGGCCACTTCGATCAGGCAGGCCATCACCGGGCTGACCCCCAGCCAGGGCTGCAGCACCAGCAGCACCGCCAGCCCGCCCACCACGTATTGCCCGAAGGCCAGCACCAGCGCCAGCGACACCTGCCCGCACACCGGTCGCCACAGCCCACCCAGCCTGGGTAGGGGTTTGCCGAGCATCAGTGAGCCGAAGACCAAGGTGAGCAACACCAGCGGCAGCTCGCCCCACAGCTCCATCAGGTGCTGCGGTAGCAGCGGCAATGGACCCGACGGCGCCACCAGCAAGCCGAGTATCCCGGCCACCAGCGCTTCGGGTACTCCCCAGAGCCGCAGGTTGAGCCGGCGCCCAATGCTCCGCCCCGCTACCAGGATCAAACTGAGTACCGATCCGGCCAGGGCCAGCCAGGCCAGGGCTACCAGGGCTTCCGCCCTCCACAAGCCTGGAAGGAGCTCGCTCATCACAGCTGGAAGTGGTGGCGGAAGAAGGCTTCGGTGGCTTCGAGCACCTGGATTTGTGTGGCGCCATTGCGGAAGCCGTGGCCTTCCTCTGGGAACAGATGCACCTCTACGGGCACGCCATTACCCCGCAGAGCTTCGGCCATCCGCTCGGTTTGCTCCGGCGGCACCACCACATCCTCAAGGCCCTGGAAAAAGATCACCGGACAGTGGATTCGGCCGGCATGCTGCAGGGGGGAGCGGGCCTCATAGGTGGCCTTTGCTACCGGCCAAGGGCCGACAAGGCTGTCGAGATAGCGCGCCTCAAAACGGTGGGTGTCGGTGGCGAGGGCGCTGAGGTCGGCGACGCCATAGCGGCTGGCACCCGCCCGGAATGTGGTTGTGAAACAAAGAGCCGCCAAGGCCGTGAACCCACCCGCGCTGCCCCCTTCGATCGCGATGCGCTCGGCGCTGGCCAGGCCGCGGCTCACCAGCGCCTGAGCGGCGGCGGCGCAGTCGGCCACATCCACCACTCCCCATTGGCCGTTGAGGCGTTCGCGATAGGCGCGGCCGAAGCCTGTGGAGCCGCCGTAGTTGACATCCACCACACCCCAGCCACGGGAGGTCCAGAACTGGATGCCCAGGCTGAGCCCTGTGCGGGCCATGCCCGTGGGACCGCTATGCCCTTTCACCAGCAGGGGAGACTCCGCGGTGCTGCCCCCGATCGGTGGGTAGTACCAGGCGTGGGTGGCTTGGCCGCCGTGGCCTTCAAACCACACCTCTTGGGGTTGGCTGATCGCCTCGAGGGGCAGCGGGCACGGGGCGGCGGGCTGATGGCGCCACTGGCTAGTCGCCAGCTCCAGCTCCAAGAGCCCAGAGGGATTGCAGGCGCTGCTGGCCACGCAGGCCAATCGGCCCGCTTCAGCGCAGAGGCCTGCCAGATCGGTAAACGGTTGCGCGATCGGCTCCCAGATGGCGTGTTCATCTGCCCGCGACGGCAGGTGGACGCGGCCCAGCTTCCAGCTGCCCTGGCGGCAAGCCATGACCAGCAGCTGCTCGCTATCCCAGGCGTGGGTGCTCATGCCAAACACCCACTGAGGCATCGCGCACTCCGCTTGCATTGGCACTAGTGCCTGCCAGCACGGCTCGAGAGCGGCGGAAGTCTCCGCGGCGCCGATCCAGCGCTCCAGGTTCCAGAAGCCGCTTCGGTCGTTGCTCACCACCAGATCGCTACCGGCCCAGATGGGCTGGAACACCGAGCAACCCTGCGGGTCTGCTGGCCTGGAGCCCGCAACGGGCCGCGCAGCGCCGAGGCTGCCATCGGGGTTGAGTTCCCCCAGCCAGAGCTGGCTGCGCTCCCAGGGCATGCAGGGCTGCTGCCACTCCACCCAGGCCAGATGCCGGCCGCTGGGACTCAGAGCCAGGTAGCCGCAGAAATCTGCCGGCTGATGCAATCGCTGCGGCTCACCTCCCTGCAGGGGCACAGCCACCAGCTGGTCGCGGCCATGGATCTCCAGCACACCGATCCAGCGGTTGCCGATGGCGTCGATCACCCCGCCCCCAAGATGGCCGTGGAAGCGGTCATCGCCGCCCGGTGGTGTCAGCCGTTGGGGTTCGGCATCGCTGGCCTCCAGCCTCAGCTGCCAAAGGCAGCGGTCGCTGTCGTGCACGAACACCGCAATCGCTTCACCGCTCGCATTGCGGCCGATCGCGCAGGCGCCGCCTCCGTACTCATGCACCCGGCAGCGCAGGTTCCAGCGGCCGGGGGTCATTTCGCGGGGGGATCGAGACCCGGGGTCGCGGGCCATCAAGGTGGTGCGCCCGCGTTCGTCGGGGCGTTGCTCCTGCCAGTACAGAACGCCATCCAGCAGTTGGGGTTCTTTGAGGCTGGGGGTCTTGCCCAATGCCAGCGCAGCGGAGAGGGGGGCAGGGCTGGTGGGCACCGAAGCTCTTGATCAATGGCTCCTAGAATCGCTTGGCCGATCACGCCAGCGAGGACAAGCTTTGGCCAGCAGCTTCGCCAAATTGGCGCGCTCCGCCGAGAATGTCGGCCGATTACAGGTGTCGAAGCAGCCGGTCGATAACCCCCCTTACGACATCCACACCCTTGGCGATCAGGCGCTGCGCTCCCCGGCCAAGCGCATTGGCAAGGTGGACGACAGCATCCGTGATCTCGCCCGCGACATGCTTGTGAGCATGTATGCAGCCCGGGGTATCGGCCTTGCGGCCCCCCAGATCGGCCATGCTCTGCAGCTGCTGGTGATCGATCTCGAGATCGAGGATCCCAACAGTCCACCCCTGATCCTGATCAACCCGGAGATCAGTCACGTGGGCGGCAGCCTCTGCACCTATGAGGAGGGCTGTCTGAGCATCCCCGGGGTTTATCTCGATGTGGTGCGCCCCAGCGTGGTGGAGGTGAGCTACCGCGATGAAATGGGTCGCCCTAAGCGGATGAAAGCCGATGGGCTGATGGCCCGCTGCATCCAGCACGAAATGGACCATCTCAATGGGGTCCTGTTCGTGGATCGCGTCACCGATCACGACAAGCTGCGCGAGGGCCTCGGTGAGAAGGGTTTCAATCCTGCAGACGTGCACTCGATCGCCTGAGGTTTTCCCCGCATGCCGATGAAACCCCTGGCCGGCGTCTTCTTGGCCCTGGCCTGCCTGCTTGGTATCGCCGCCACCGGTTCTGTCTTTGAACTGGCCTACGGCGATCCTGATCTCGGTGTGGACACCACCCGCTGGATCCTTGGTCTGGCGCTACCCGGCACGGTGCTCAGCCTGTTGGTGGCGATTCGGATCAATAAGCCGGCCTGAGGGGCTGGCATTGCTCTGCCCCCGTTCATACGATCCTCAAGCCGCGAGCCCCCGCCCCTCCAGATGCAATCGATCCGCACCCTCGCCGCGCTGCTGCCCCTGGCCGGTGCCCTGGCCCTGATCGCGCCTGAACCCGTCGCAGCGAAGTCGCTCTTCGGGGCTGTTGAGGTGGATCAGAGCAAGTTTGTGATTGTGGCGGCACCCATTGGCGATGGCAGCCGCGCCCAGCTCAACATCTACGAGCAGCGCAGCGATGCGCGCCCTTGTTACGCGGTGCAGGGCAGCAACCCGGCGGTGGTGGACCCTCTGCTGTCCACCTTTGATTTCACCGGCATCTGCAACCGTTTCATCGATGGGAATGGCTACTCCCTGCGCCTGGGTGATCAAGACCTCGGCACGGTGTACCGCTTGAGCGTGGTGAAAGAGTCGGACGACACCCTGCTGATGGCTCTGCCGACCAAGCCAGGGGTGGGGCCGGAGATGGTGGTGGCTCGTAGTGGTGGCAGCAGTAATGGCTTCTTGCTGCTCGTGCCTGAGCCCGGCTGGAAGCTGATGCGCCGTGCGTTCGGTGGGCGCACCCTTGGGCACGTGTATGTCTACCGCGACGCTCAGCCTGAGGCTGCTGCGGCTCCGGTACCCGAGCCGCCCGCCGGCAGCTGAAGGGCTGACGGCACGCTTGCTACCATCGTCAAACTGCACAGATTCTTGATCGGTTTATGACCCAGGTCACCGTCGGCGAAAACGAGGGCATCGAGTCGGCGTTGCGCCGCTTTAAGCGCCAGGTGTCGAAAGCCGGGATCTTCGCCGATCTCAAGCGCCTGCGTCACCACGAAACCCCCGTTGAGAAGTACAAGCGCAAGGCTCAGCAACGCCGTCGCCGCCGCTGATCGGCAAGCGTCTCAACGCCTCGCTTCACTCAGCGGAAACCGGTATTAACACCGGTTTCCGCTTTTTTGTGGCGTGTTGATGATGGGATTGGTCCTGTGGAGCCGTTCCATGAAACAGATGATGCAGGTTCTCAATCGCTGGCTTGGCTCCAGCGTTGGTAACGCGTTTGGTAATCCACTCGAGGAGCGCCAGCATCAGCCGCCGCTGGTGGGCGTTCAGCCCTACCGCGATCAGCCCCACCGCCACTGAGCTGGTCGAAGCTGCGATAGCTGAGTGCTTCGGCGATCGCTGCAGTGCTCAGCTCAGCGCATTCCCCTAGGTCGGCGATCGTGCGGCCTACCCGCAACACGCGTTCGGCGGCCCGTGCGCTCAGCCCGCGTTGATCGATCGCTTGTTGCCAGAGATCCAGCGCCGTTGAAGTGATGCCGCCGCAACGGCGCAGGTGCGCGGCTGTGAGCTGGCTATTGGCAACCCCATCCGGGTTGCGATTTTGCATGCGCTGACGGGCTGCACGCACCCGCTCACGCACGGCAGCGCTGGTCTCCGGGTTGGTGGTCTGGCGAAAGCCTGCCCCCAGAGTGCTGCCCTCCAGTCGCCGCATCACCACCTGCAGATCGATGCGATCGAGCAGTGGGCCTGAGAGACGGCCCCAATAGCGCTGCTGCTGGGCCGTGCCGCAGCTGCAGCTGCGCTCCGGATCGCCGGCCCAGCCGCAGGCGCAGGGATTGGTGGCGGCCACCAGATTGACGCTGCAGGGAAAGCGCTGCTGCTGACGGGCTCGGCTTAACCACAGTTCCCCGTGCTCTAGGGGCTGACGCAGCTGATTGAGCACGTCGCGGCGGAATTCCGTGAGTTCGTCGAGAAACAGCACGCCGCGGTGTGCCAGCGCTAGCTCCCCGGGCCGCAGGTTGGTTCCGCCCCCCACCAAAGCGGCGCTCGTGCAGCTGTGATGCGGACTGCGGAAGGGCCGCTGCTGCAGTAAGCCTCCCTGGGCCTGCAATTGCCCCGCCACGGAATAGAGCTGGGTGAGCTCCAGCATCTCCGCGCGGCTCAGTGCCGGAAGCAGTCCTGGTAGGCACCGCGCCAGCATCGTTTTGCCGCTACCTGGCGGCCCAACCAGCAGCAGATGGTGGCCACCGGCTGCCGCGATTTCCAGGGCGCGACGGCCATGCAGCTGGCCTTGAACGCTGGCCAGATCGCTAAGAGCGGTGCGCTCTGGAGCCGTGGCTGTCAGGGCCGGTGGTGGCGTTGGGATGGATTGGGGGTGAAGAAGCCAGCGCAGAGCATCGCTAAGGCTGTCGGCTGGAGCGAGGGGAAGGCCCTCCACCAGAGCGGCCTCAGCGGCGTTGGCTGCAGGCAGCAGCAGTCTGCTTGCTCCCTGCTCCCGTGCGGCCAGAGCGATGGCAATGGCCCCGCGCACTGGCCGTAACTCGCCTCCGAGCCCCAGTTCACCGGCGCACCAGATCCCCTCAAGCTGGGCTGGATCCAGCTGGCCGCTGGCGGCTAGCACCGCGAGGGCGATGGGCAGATCAAAGGCAGGTCCCTCCTTGCGCAGATCTGCGGGAGCCAGGTTCACGATCACCCTGGTGAGTGGCATGCGCAGTTGGCTGTTGCGGATTGCCGCACGCACCCTTTGCCGTGATTCCTGCACCGCGGCATCCGCCAACCCCACCACTTGCAGGCCCGGTAGACCGGGGGCAATATCCACCTCCACGGCTACAGGCCGTGCCTCAAGCCCTACCAGGGCGGCTCCGTTGCATCGTGCCAACATCGGGCTTCATGAAACCTGCAGAGGTGGAATGCCACCGCTGTTTCATCCCCGCCCCGCCTCCTCTCCTCGCCACTGATGGCCGACTCCGCTGAAACCCCGCAGAACGACACGATTTTTGGCCGCATCCTGCGAGGCGAGATCCCCTGCGACCAGGTGCATGCGGATGAGCAGTGCATCGCCTTCCGCGATGTGGCTCCCCAGGCGCCGGTCCACATCCTGGTGATCCCGCGTGAGCACGTGGTGAACCTGGCCGAGGCCAGTGAGAAGCAGGCTGAGCTGCTGGGACATTTGCTGCTGGTGGCGGCCCAAGTGGCTCGCCAGGAAGGGCTCGAGGCTTTCCGCACGGTGATCAACAGCGGTGCTGAAGCCGGGCAGACGGTGTTCCATCTGCATGTGCATGTGATGGGTGGCCGTCCCCTGGCTTGGCCGCCAGGCTGAGGAGCGGGCGGCGAGAATGGCGGCACTTGAATGCCGTCATGACCCCCCTGCAGGGCTTCCGCAATCAGCTCGGCAAGCTGCGGCGCCTCGCCCAGCCCTATTTCCTGCCGGTGGAAGACACCAGTGGCTGGCAGTTTCTGCTGCTGATCGTGGCCCTGCTTGGGGTGGTAGTGGGCAGCACCCTGCTCCTGCTGACAGCTGTTGTGGTGGGCAGCGGTGCCCTGATTCCCGATCTCCAGGCTCGTTTCCTGCCGGGTGTGCCCCAGCAGGTGGGCGCCATCTGGGCAAGTCCGGCGGGGCCGGTGTTGATGCTGCTGTTTGCCGCAGGACTGACCTGCTTCGGCGCCCTGCGCAGCAAATTGCGCCAAGGGCGCTGGCTGCCCTGGTTGCTGATGGGGGTGATCACGCTGCTGATCCTCGTGATCAACGGCATCAATGTGGGGATCAGCTACATCGCCCGCAATGTTGATAACACTCTGGTGGCCTACAAGGCTGATGAGTTTTGGCAGGTGGTGGCGGTCTATGCGTTCTGCTTGGTGTTGGCTTTGCCCATTCGGGCATTGCAGAGTTATCTGATTCCCAAGCTGGGTCTGCTGTGGCGGGAGTGGTTGAGCGGCCGCCTGCTGGGTCGTTATCTGAATAATCGCGCTTATTACGTTCTCAATCCCAACGATGAAGCCGCCGAGGAGATTGATAACCCTGATCAGCGGATCTCCCAGGATGCAGCCAGCTTCACCGGTACGAGCCTTAGCGTTACGGTGGAGATCGTGTCGGCTTTGCTCACCTTCGTGAGCTTTATTGTGGTGCTGTGGAGCATCAGCACAACCCTGGCGCTGTGGTTGCTGGTGTACTCACTGGGTGGCACTGCCGTGATTGTGTTTGCCAGTCGCAAGCTGGTGGCCCTGAATTACGACCAGCTGCGCCTAGAGGCCGACTTCCGCTACGGCCTTGTTCACATCCGCGACAACGCCGAATCGATTGCCTTCTACCGCGGCGAGCAACAGGAATCGCGCGAAGCCGTCCGTCGCCTCGATGGTGCGATCAGCAACTACAACAAGCTGATTGTTTGGGAGGCGCTGATCAGTGTGATCCAGCGCTCTTACGACTACTTCTCCCGCTTCTTGCCCTGGCTTGTGATTGCACCGATCTACTTCGCCAAGGAAGTGGATTTCGGCGTGTTTGGCCAGGCCAGTATTGCCTTCTCTCAGGTGTTGTTCTCGGTGAGCTACATCGTGAATAACATTGATCGGCTGGCGGCCTTCTCCGCATCAATCAGCCGACTCGAAGGCTTCCAAGGCAAGGTGGAGGCCATCAATCGTGCTGAGGCGCAGCGTGAGCTGCTGGCGGAAGAAACCTCCCGGGTAGCCCAGTCGCTGCTGGTGCGTCATGTGGACCTGGTGCCGCCGGGCAGCGACCGCCGCTTGATCCATGACCTCAGCCTCGAGGTGGCGGCCAGCCAACGGGTGCTGGTGGTGGGGCCGAGCGGTTGCGGCAAAACCTCCTTCCTCCGCCTCGTGAGTGGCCTCTGGCCGCCCGCAGCCGGAGACGTGGAGCGGCCGCCTCTCTCGGAGCTTCTGTTTATCCCCCAGAAGCCCTACATGATCCTGGGCAGCCTGCGGGAGCAGCTCTGCTATCCGCAGGATCCTCAACGCTTCAGCGATGAGCATCTGCGCAGCGTGTTGGAAGAGGTGCGGCTGGGTGCTTTGGTGCAGCGCTACCCCGATTTCGACATCAAGCAAGACTGGCCTCGGCTGCTATCGCTCGGCGAGCAGCAGCGCCTTGCTTTTGCCCGCCTCCTGCTCAACTCACCGCGCTTTGTTGTGCTGGATGAGGCCACCAGTGCTCTCGATGTGAACACCGAGCAACACCTCTATGAGCTGCTGGCCCAGCGGGAGATGGCCTTTGTGAGTGTGGGTCACCGCCCCACGCTGAAGGCGTTCCACAACCTGGTGCTTGAACTCGATGGCGAGGGCGGCTGGAAGCTGATGCCCTCTGCCAGCTATACCTTCAATTCCGGCGCCTGATTCCGCGATGACCAGCACCCCCGAACCGCCTGCCACCAGCGCCACCACCAACGACGTGCCGGCCTTCGGTTGGAGCGGCTACGCCGAGCGGGTGAATGGCCGCTTCGCCATGGTGGGCTTTGTGGCTTTGCTGATGGTGGAGGCCATCAGCGGCGAGACCTTCCTGCGCTGGGCTGGCTTTGTCGGTTAGGGCAGCTCCAGGAGATCCACCTGCCAGAGCCCGTTGCGGCTCACCTCCACCGCCAGTACCCGGCCATCGGCACTGAGGCTTACCCGGCGGGGCACACCGGCCGGCTCGATCGCCAGGGGTTGGGTGGCTTGAATCGAGCGGCGGTAGAGCACCAGTTCGCTGCGGTCATCCCGCTGGCGCACCAGGGCTAGCCGTTCGCCTTGTTGATCCACCGCCACGCTGATGGGCAAGCTATCGGGCCTGTTCAGGCCCTGTAGCTGCACCGGTGCATTGCGGCGCCGGTCGATCAGTTGCACCTGGGCTCGGCCGCCGGAGCGGCTGGCGATCAAGGCCAGCCAGTTGCGGCTTAGTGAGGCGCTTTCGCTTTCACCCAGCCGGCTCAGCCGTTGATTCACGGCCTGTATTGGGCGCATGCCTCCCTGGCAACCCACCAGGAGCAGACCGCAGAGGGCAGTCAGGATCCTCTGAGGCCTGCTCATGGCTGCGGCCCACCGCCGCTTTCGATCCGGCCAGGCGCTTGGTCGGGCTCCAGCAAACCACTCAGATCAAACAGCTGCACCCGTTGGTTGCCGCCGCTGATCAGCTCAAGGGCGATGCTCTGACCGTCGGGGGCCAGGCTGAGCTCCTGCGGATCCTGGCCGGCTGGCAGAAACAAAGGATGTTGCCGGCCTGTTGCTCGGTCTTCAATCACGGCCTGGCGCCGCCCGCCCTGCTGCACCAGCAGGGCCAGGTAGCGGCCGTTCCAGCTCAGTGATGGTGAGCTGTGGGGCTGGCGGTTGCGCAGATGCCGCAGCGGCAGCACCCGACCGCTGCGGCGTTCCTGCAGCAGCACGGTGGTGCGACCGCCTCGCTCGACCAGGCTGGCCAGGAGCCGTCCGTTCCCGCTGAGGGAGGGTTGCTGACGCGACCCACCCACCAACCCTGCTGGTGCGGCAGCTTGGCGACGCAACGGTGTGAAGCTGCACCCGCTTAGGCCCAGGGCCAGGAGGACTGCGGCCGTCAGCAGACGATTAGTCGTCGAAGCGTGAGCTGTTGTCGCGGGGTGCGGGGCCACCTGGGCCTGCGCTGCGGGTGGAGGGAGGAATAGGGCGGAAGTCGGCATCGCTCACCCCTTGATCGCCGGAGGGTGGTGAAGCGCTTGCTGCTGCAGAGGCTTGGGGGCGGTACGGAGCACCTTGGGGCATGCCGGGCTGACGATCGCTTGGGCGCTCAGCTCCCGTGGCACGGCGACTGGAGCGGGGCATGTCGTCAGCCGACGACGAGGGGCGTGAGCCACGGCGAGTTTCATCGCGGCCTTGGCGGCGGGCGCCGAACTCACGGGATGGCCCTTCTTTCGGGGCGCTGCCGGCGCGGTACCGGCTAGCCGCAGGAGCTGCATCGGGGTCATCGCGTCGACCGCTCCACTCATCGCGGGAGGCTGCACGCTCAGGTATGGCTGCACGGGCCGGTGCTCGGCGAGGGCGGTAGAGGTCGTCCTCTTCGGGATCGCCATTGCCGTCTTCCCGGGAGCGGATGCGCCGGCGAAGGGGTTGGGGCTCATCGAAGCGATCGGCATCGTCGCGCCAGTCGCGGCCACCGCCCATCCGGGGTTTCGGGAGTGGCTCGTCGTCGTCGAAATAGGAGGAGCGCCGGGCCTGTTCGGTGGTCACACCGCGCAAGCGAACGCTCTCGTACGCAAAAAATACGGTGGTGCCAGCCAACAAAAACTGGCCGAACTGCAGGATCGGGTCGAGGCGCCAACCCTGGAAAAACAAGATGCCGCCGCACAGCAAGCCAATGGCGGCGAAGAACACGTCGTAATCGCGGGCCAGGGCAGGCTTAAAGCTCCTCATGAAATAGAGGAACGCACCACCAACGGCCAGCACGATCCCAACAATGCTGGCCCAATTCAGGCTGGCGTTGACCACGGATCGCTGCTCCCTTTCAGGCCACTGTAGGGCGGGAGTCGAGGGCTGCCGAATGCTGCGCGTGGGCGCTGAAAATCAGAGCTTGCGGTCGACGCGGTCGTTCTGGCTGATCAGAATCACAGCGGCGGTGATCGGCACCACCACGATGACCGCGCCCCACGCGAGGCTGCTGAGGAAGTTGGCGAGTGAGGGGGTCATGGGTGTCACGAATCCGGCCAGGATCCTAGGCAGCGATGGCTGCTTCCTACGATCAAACAACCGCTGCTTACAGCTTTGTGACGGGGATCCTGATGAGCGAATCTGGGGCCGACACCCTGGCGCTGCTGCGGCAGCTGCTGCCACCTGTGCATTTGGTGCTGGGGCTGTTGCTTTCGGCCTGGACGCTGCTGTTCCTGTTTCGGATCGTGCTCACCTGGTATCCCCAGGTTGATCTCAGCCAAGGTCTCTGGCGAGTGGTGGCGATTCCCACTGAGCCGCTGTTGGCCTTTACCCGCCGGCTGATCGCACCGATCGGTGGCGTGGATGTGACCCCGGTGATCTGGCTGGGGCTGATCAGCCTGGTGCGTGAGCTGCTGGTGGGACAGCAGGGGCTGATCACCCAGGTGATGATCCGAGCCAGCGTGATTCCCGCTTAGGTGGGCGGGAGCATCTCCTGTTCCACAAACTTGGTGTGCACATCCCCAGCTTGAAATTCAGGCCGATCGAGCAGCTGCAGGTGGAAATCGATGGTGGTGGGGATGCCGGTGACGGCGCATTCCGATAGCGCGCGGCGCAGGCGTTTGAGGGCATGGTCGCGGTCGGTGCCCCACACGATCAGCTTGCCGATCAGGGAGTCGTAGAAGGGCGGGATCTCGTAGCCCGTGTACACGTGGCTGTCGAAGCGCACGCCGGGACCGCCTGGGGGCAGCCAGCCCGTGATCTTGCCGGGGGATGGGCGGAAGTTCTGGCGCGGGTCTTCAGCGTTGATGCGTACTTCGATGGCATGGCCGGTGAGCTTGATCTCCTCTTGGCTCAGGGAAATCGGTTCGCCGCCTGCAATCCGTAGTTGCTCAGCGATCAGATCCACGCCTGTCACCATCTCGGTGACCGGATGCTCCACCTGAATGCGGGTGTTCATCTCCATGAAATAGAAGTTGCCGGTGCGATCCACCAGGAACTCCACGGTGCCGGCACCCTCGTAGCCGATGGTGCGTGCTGCAGCTACTGCGGCATCACCCATCTGCCGGCGCAGGTCGGCGTTGATGGCCACGCTGGGGGCCTCTTCCAGCAGCTTCTGGTGTCGGCGCTGGATCGAGCAGTCGCGTTCGCCCACATGCACCACGTTGCCGTGACGATCAGCCAGCACCTGCACTTCCACGTGCCGGGGCCGGTCGATGAACTTTTCCATGTAGAGGCCGGGGTTACCGAAGGCGGCGTCCGCTTCGCCCTGGGCAGCCTTGAACAGGTTGTCGAGCTGATCGGCTGAAGGAACCAGGCGCATCCCCCGGCCACCACCGCCGGCGGTGGCCTTGATCATCACCGGATAGCCCATCGAGCCGGCCAGGGCTCTGGCTTCATCGACGCTCTCCAATAGACCTTCGCTGCCTGGAATCGTGGGCACGCCCACGCTTTGCATCGTGGCTTTGGCCGTCGACTTGTCGCCCATGGAGCGAATCGACTCTGGTGAGGGGCCCACAAAGGTGATCCCATGGGCAGCGCAGATTTCTGCGAACTTGTCGTTTTCAGCCAGGAAGCCGTAGCCCGGGTGAATCGCATCGGCGCCGCGAGACGTGGCGGCCGCCAGGATGTTGGGAATGTTGAGATAGCTCTTGCTGCTTGGTGCATCGCCGATGCACACAGCCTCATCCGCGAGCTGCACGTGCAGGGCATTGCGGTCAACCGTGCTGTACACAGCCACCGTGGGTATGCCGAGTTCGCGGCAGGTGCGCAGGATGCGCAGGGCGATTTCGCCACGGTTGGCGATCAGCAGTTTGCCGATGGGCATCCAGTGGCCGGCAGATCCGGCAGCGCAGGCCGCATCGGACTGTATCAGTGCTGACTTGGCGGATTGGAGCCAGGCCGATGGGTATAGTTCCGGAGCGGTGCTGAGGCCCCGCAAACCCTCACGCCTGCTGCGCGTTCACCCCCGTGGTGAGTCGCCCACAGACGATCCCCCAAGAGCCGGCACCGCTTGGCGTTGTCATGCTCACAACCACGCGGATGTGGTGGAATTGGTAGACACGCACGTTTGAGGGGCGTGTGACTTCGGTCTTGCGAGTTCAAGTCTCGCCATCCGCATACCTAGCTCAATCCCGTTGACGTCTAGTGACGGGCTGCACTCAGTGACCGGATCCGGCATAAAGCCTGCCGTGATCGTGTTGGTGTGCAATGGTCCGGGCGAGCTCACCACCTGGGTTAGGCCATTGGCCCGGCGGCTCCAGGCGGAGATGCCGCTGCGCCCTGATCGCCCCGGCGCGCCCACAAGTTTGCAGTTGGTGTTAGTGCCCTGCCCGAATGCCACCGGCAGTGAGCACCGGGTCGCGGCGGCTATGGGCCTGTTCGAGCGGATCATGCCTGCCGCGAGCTTCTGGTGGCTGTTGCTCCGCCCCCGTCGATATGGCCCTTGGCCTCGCCGCGGTGTGGTGGTGTTTCTCGGCGGTGATCAGTTCTGGACGGTGCTGCTCTCGGCGCGGCTGGGTTACCGCCACATCACCTATGCCGAGTGGGTGGCGCGCTGGCCGCGCTGGAACGACAGCATCGCTGCCATGGGGCCGGCCGCGGCCGATCGTCTTGGAGGTCGCTGGCGTCATCGCTGCCAGGTGGTGGGCGATCTGATGGCCGATCTGTCGGAATCGGCTCGCGATGAACAACCGCTTCCCCCGGGTGACTGGCTGGCCCTGATGCCCGGTTCCAAGCGCGCCAAGCTGCAAGTGGGGATGCCCTTTCTGCTGGAAACGGCCGATCGCCTCGCCGCCATTCGTCCCACGTGCCGCTTCCTGTTGCCGGTGGCGCCCACCACGAGCGTTCAGGAGCTGCTCGCCTATGCCGGCCCTGAGAACCCCATCGCCAGCGCCTACAGCGCCGGGGAGCCGCAGCTGCAGCAGAGCGAGCAAGGGCTTGTGTTTATCACCAGCTCTGGCACTCGCATCCTGCTGATCGAGCAGCAGCCGGCCCATGGAGTGCTGAGCCAATGCCGCCTGGCTCTGACCACCGTGGGCGCCAATACCGCTGAGCTCGGTGCGCTCGCGGTGCCGATGATCGTTCTGGTGCCGACCCAGCATCTGCATGTGATGCAGGCCTGGGATGGCGGGATCGGCCTGTTGGCTCGGCTGCCGATTCTGCGCTGGCTGCTGGGCATGGCTCTCACCGCTTGGCGAATGCGCCATCACGGTTTTTTGGCCTGGCCCAACATTTCAGCGGGCCGCCTGGTGGTGCCCGAGCGGGTGGGGGCGATCACCCCCGAGCAGATTGCTGAGGAGGCCGCTGATTGGCTGAATCAGCCAGCTCGGCTGGAGGGGATGCGCGACGACCTGCGCAGCTTGCGCGGCCAGCCTGGGGCGGTGGCTGCTCTGGCAGGCATGGTGCGCCAGCTGCTGCCAGTTCCTTAACTTGTAGGCCCCTCAAGCGCTTTGATGGCTTCCGCTTCCCCCGCTGATCACGAGCAGTGGCGCGACAAGCTCACCCCTGAGCAGTTTCAGGTGGCCCGGCTCGGCGGCACGGAGCGAGCGTTCACAGGCATTTATTGGGACAACAAATCCAAGGGCACCTATCGCTGCGTGTGCTGCGGCAGTGAGTTGTTCAGCTCCACCACCAAATACGACTCCGGCAGCGGCTGGCCCAGCTTCTGGGAGGGGGTGAATCCTGAGGCGATCACCACGGTGGACGATCGCAGCCACGGCATGGTGCGCACGGAGATCAAGTGCGCCAAGTGCGACGCCCATCTCGGGCATGTCTTCAACGACGGGCCCAACCCCACCGGCTTGCGCTATTGCGTGAACTCAGCGTCGCTCAACTTCGAGCCAGGCCAGGGCTGATCTGACCTGGCCGTAACAGACCCTGGCGGCGCTTACCAGCGGCCAGGGTCGCGCGGATCGAGCGGCTCGACATCCACAGGCTCCTCATCGCGCACGTACCGGCGACGGCGTGGCTGATCCTCGAGCGGCTCTTCGTCGAGGTAGCGGCGTTGGCGGAGCGGTTCGCGCTCGCGGCGCTGCTCTACTTCCACGTAGTCGTAATCCTCTTCCGGCTCGAAACGGCGGTTGGTGGCTGGTTCGATTCGGCGTTGTTGTTCCTGAACGCTGGGCTGGCCAGCGGCCAGCTGGTTTTCCACCGGCACCATGTTGAGCCGGTAACGCTCGCGTTCCTCCTGCTCCCAGCTGGGGCCGCCGACCCCCAGCTTCTCGAGCAAACCGGTGCCCAGTTGCTTGAGCTTTTCTTCAGCGCCCTCGTACACGATGATGCGATCTGGGCCACTGCTCACGATCTCCTCCACCGTGAGCTCCCAGGTGCTCAGCACCCCTTCCCCGAGTAGCGGCACGCCAACAGCACCCAGCACAAGGGTGGTGAGTTCACCGGTTTCGATGTCGAAGCTGAAGCCCAGTACGCGGCCGAGCTGTTCGCCCGCCTCTGTGATCACCTGGCAGTTGATGACCCGCGAGTAGCGATCCGGGTTGAACCCTTCGGCCAGGGAATCGGCCGAATCCACCAGGATCACATCTCCCACCTGGCGAATGCTCTGCAGCGACATCCAGCGGGGCAGGCCTGGCAAGAATCGGGTGAGTGGGTTGTCACGCAGGCCGAGGGCCACCACTTCGCGCCGGTCGATATCGACTACCACTTCGCCCACTACACCAAGGCGCCGGCCGGTGTCGCGCGTGATGACCTGAGTGCCCATCAGCTCCGAGCGCAGCCAGAGGCGATCGCTCGGTGTCGCCCCCAGTGGGGCATTCGGGTCGCTGCCGGGAGGTGTGCTTGTCATGGGCGCATTGTGGCCGAGCGGCAAGGGGAGGCCTTCAGGCGGCAGGTGGTAATCCCACCACCTGGGTGTGGGCACCGCGGGCCTGGGTGACACCAATGGTGCGGGTGGCGGCGCCGATCATCGGCCGGCGGTGGCTCACCACCAGGAACTGGGCGGCTTCCGCCTGGCGGGCGATGAGCGCAGCCAGGCGCTCCACGTTCACCCCGTCGAGAAAGCTGTCCACCTCGTCGAGCGCATAGAAGGGTGAAGGGCGGAAACGTTGCAGTGCGAACAGGAAGCTCAAGGCCGTGAGCGATTTTTCGCCGCCGCTCATCGAGGCCAGGCGCCGCACGGCTTTGCCCTTGGGATGGGCCACCAGGCTGAGACCGCCATCGAGGGGTGATTCGGTGTTCTCCAGCTGCAGGTGGCCTTCGCCATCGGAGAGGCCGGCAAAGATCTCGCGGAAGTGACCATCCACCGCCTTGAACGCCTCCATGAACGCCTCTTGACGCAGGGTCGCCACCGTTTCGATCCGCAGCAAGAGCTCCTCGCGTTCCTTGCACAACACATCGAGGCGATCCTGCAGATCGGCCAGGCGGGCTTCCAGTTCCTCGAGCTCTTCCAGCGCCAGCATGTTGACCGGCTCCAGGGCCTCCATGCGCGCCTGCAGGCTCTTGAGCTCGGCCTGGAGGGCTTCAAGCCCGTTCTCGCGCACCTCATCGGGAATCTCCGGCAGAGGATCGGGTAGGTCGCGTTGCAACTGCTCCAGGCGCTGGGCACCACTGCGCTCCTGTTCCGCCAGGGCCTCGAGCTCCTCGCCCAGGCGCTGCAGCTCCCATTCCTTCTGCTGCAGGGTCTGGCGCTGGCGCGAGAGCTGCGCTTCCGCTTCATCGCGGGCACGGCGCCGTTCCCCGAAGCGCTCCTGTAGCTCCTGTTGGCGTGCCTCCAGCTCGAGGCGTTTGGCCTGATCAGCTTGTTGCTGCTCCTTCCAACTGGTTCGCTCCGCCACCAGGGTGTTCACCGCCTGCACCAACCGTTGCTCTTCGCTGCTGAGGGCCTGCAGTTGGCTGGCCACCCGCTCGGCAGCGAGCCCCCGTTCTCTTCGGGCGGCCAGCAAGCCATCGCGCTGGTTGCGGGCGGCTGTGAGGGCGGCATCGGCGGCTTCGAGCTCCTGCTGCAGGCCCTGCCACCGCTCGCTGTCGCCGCTGGCCTGAGCGCTGGCTTCCTGGCTTTCGAGGGTCTGCAGGGCCTGCTGCAGGGGGGCTAATTCAGCGGCGAGGGCTTGCAAGCGCTGTTGGCCGCTGCCCAGATCTGCCTCGATCTGCCCGATCCGGCTGATCAAGTGCTCGCGGCGCTGTTGCAGGGGGCCATGGGACCGTTGGGCGGCGCTGCGTTCGGCCTCCAGGGCGGCGCGTCGCTGCTCCAGGCGGCTTAGCTGCGGGCGCAACTCCTCCAACTGACGGCCCAGCTCGGCTTCCTTGCGCCGGCTGGCGGCAAGGGTTTCGCCCAGTTCCAGCAAACGCCGGCGCAGCGGCTCGGCTTCATCGGCATCGCTGGCGGCACCGAAGCTGAGCTGGTTACCCCGTTGCTGCAGGCTGCCGCCAGTCATGGCGCCGCTCTTCTCGAGCAGTTCGCCATCGAGAGTCACGGCGCGGCAACGTCCCAGTTCGCGGCGGGCACTGGCTAGATCGCGAAACACCAGCGTGTCGCCAAAGACGTAGCGGAACACCTCGCCATACACCGGCTCAAAGCGCACCAGTTCCACGGCGCGGCCCACCATGCCGTCACCTCCGCTGGCTCCTGGGCTCCCGCCCCGTTGAAAGGCCGCGCTGTTGGCATTGCCCCCGCCACCGCGGATCTTGTTGAGTGGCAAGAAGGTGAGGCGACCAGCGCGTCGGCTCTTGAGCAGCTCGATCGCCCGGGCGGCAATCCGGTCATCGTCCACCACCACCTGGCCAAGGCGGGCACCGGCGGCCACTTCCAGGGCCAGCCGGTGGCGCTCTTCCACGTCGCCGAGCTGAGCAACCGGGCCGTGGATGCCGTCGAGACCGGCCTCCAGCAGGAGGCGCAGGGCACCGGTGCCGCGGCTTTCTTGCAGCGTTTCACGCCGCGATTCCTGTCGGGCGATCTCACGCTCGAGCGACACCTGCTCCTGCTCGAGCCGCTGGCGGGTGCGCTGCTGCAGAGCCAGGGCTTCGGCGAGCTCCTGGGCGCGGCCTTGTTGGAGCTTCAGGTCGTTGAGTAGCTGCTGCCATTCGATTTCGAGTTGGCTGAGGGAGCTGGCTACCCCGTCGCTGCTGGCGGCCTCATCGGCGAGTTGCTGCTGGAGTTCACCCAGGCGTTCCTGCTCTTGGCGCAGGCGTTCTGCCAGCTGCTGTTGCTCAGCCTGCAGAGGTGAGAGCTGGCCCTGCAGCTCCTGGCGCCGCTGGCTGCGCTGCTTCTGTTCCTCCATCCAGCTGCCGCTGCGGCCGGCCACTTCGCCGAGGCGGCGCCGCGACAGCTCCACAGCGGCCTCAGCGCTGCGGCAGTTGCTCTCGGCCTGCTCGAGGGCGGCGTCATCCTCGGGGGCAGCTAGTTGGCTTTGCTGCTGCCGGAGCTCGCCCTGCTGGCGCGCCAGCTCCTGGCGCTGACGCTGCAACTCCTCAGCGCTGTGCTGGTGCTTTTCCGCCTGCCGGGCGAGCTCACGGCCGCTGGCCTCCAAACCCGCCAGCTCCGATTGCACCGCCAGCAGACGGTCTTCCCCGAGGGCCTTCACCTCAGCCTGCAGGGTCTCCAGGGCTTTGCTGGATTGCTCTAAGGCCGTTTTGGCCTCTGCAATGGTCTGGCGATCGCTCTGCTGCTGTCGGCCCAGAGCTTCCTGGCGGCTCTGCAATTGGCGCTGCTCGTCCTGGGCCTGCTCAAAACTGAGCAGTTGCTCCTGGAGCCTGCCCCGCTGGAAGCGCTCGCGCAGGTCTTGATAGGTGCGGGCCTTGGCGCAGTCGCGCTCCAGCTTTTGGCGCGATACCAGCAATTCCTGCTGCACGATCGCGCAACGCTCTTCGCGGTCCTGCACCTCAGCGAGCTTGCTGCGTGTTTGCTCGATGCGGGAATCAAATAGGGCCACGCCCGCTAGCTCATCGATGATGCCGCGCCGCTCCTTGGCGCTCATCGACACGATGCGGGTCACATCGCCTTGCATCACCACGTTGCTGCCCTCGGGATCCACCCGCAGGCGCCGCAGCTGGGTTTGCAGTTGCTGCAGATTGCAGGCCACGCCATCGGCGCTGTAGCTGCTGGCGTAGGTGCCGCCGGGAGCGATACGCAGCCGGCGGGTCACCGACCATTCCTGTTGCCCTGGCTTGATCCAGGGGCCCTCCTCGGGGGGCTCCAAGCCGGCCTCGGCATCGTCGGGCTGCCAGTCGCGCAGATCAAAGCGCACCGTCACCACGGTTTCAGCCGCCTTGCCCTGCTTGAGCATCGAGCTGTTCACCAGATCGGGCAGGCGCTCGGCCCGCATGCCGCGGCTGCTGGCCAGGCCCAGGCAAAACAGCACACCATCAAGGATGTTGCTCTTGCCGCTGCCGTTGGGGCCGGTGACCACCGTGAAGCCCTGCTCGAGGGGGATGGTCATCGACCCCCCGAACGACTTGAAGTGCGTGAGCTCTACCTGATTGATGTGAACCAACAGGCCCGAGCGCCGAGCAGTTGCAAGGTAGCTGAACCCCTGACATTTTCAAGCCGCCGTCCTTAGCTTGTGCGCAGCAACGCAGGCTGCTTGCCTTGATCCGCCATGGAACAGCACCCGCCCGGCGAGACCACCGCTGATCCCAGAGCCCCGGAGGCGGCTGAAGCCGCCGCAACCGCCAGCCAGTTCAGGGAGCGCTTCGAGAGTTTGCTGCCATCGATCCAGCGGGAATGGCCCGAAGTGGCGCGCCACACCCTGGAGGCCACCCGAGGCAGTTTTGACACGGTGGTGGAGGTGATCGCCCGCCAGACCGGCCGCACTAGTGAAGGTGTGAAACAACAGCTGCTCGATTTGGTGCAGGTGACCGGTGATCAGGCCCACCACCTGGCCGATTCGCTCCGCCCCCTGGAAGAGCAGCTGGAGAACCTGCTTGATGATCTCAACGCCAGCCTTAGGCCCCGCCTTGAGAAACCCGTGCGGGAGCGGCCGCTGATGGCTGTGGGTATCGCTGCGGGTGTGGGTGTGCTGGTGGGTCTGTTGCTGGCCTCTGGCCGTCGTTCGGCATGACGGAGAGCAGCGCAAATGGCCGGGAGGAGCGCCGCCGCGGATTGCCTTTGGAGGCTGCTTCGCGCATCACCGGCCTCGTGACCTCGGTGATGGATCTGCATGTGCGCATCGCCCTCAAGGAGGTGGATCGCGAAAAACGCCGCCTGATCATCGGCGTGGTGCTGCTCGGGGCAGGCCTGGGATCCCTGCTCACAGCTCTGTTGGCGGCCGAACTCGCTGCGTTGCTGTGGTTGGTGCTGGTGAAGGGCTGGAGCTGGATAGCGGCGGTGCTGGCCTTTGCTGCCACCAACCTGGTGCTCAGCGGCGTGCTGCTTCGCATCGGCGGGCAGCTGAGCAAGGGGCCCTACCTGCCTGAAACGATGGCAGGCATCACGAAGACAACCCGGGCGTTGGTGGGGCGCTGAGCCAGCGGCACACCGGCGGCAGCGAGAGGCCCTGCATCAGCAGGTTGAGGATCACCACGATGAACACGATGCTCTGGCAGTTGTGTGCCAGCTCCGCAGCCACGGCCGGATCGAGGCCCTGAAGTCTGGGGATCGCGTTTGACACGTTGAATGACAGCGCCAATGGCACCGCTCCGCGCAGGCCACACCAGGCAATCAGGCTCGAATCACGAAGTTTGAACGGGGAGACCTGTTGGAAGCAGAACACGCTGAGCGGGCGGGCTACCAACATCAGGGCTGCGGCGGTGGCAATCCCGGCGGGCAACGAGGGGATTAGATCAGCAGGATTCACCAACAGCCCGAAGAGCAAAAAGATGCTGATTTCGGTCATTGTGTTGAAGGGAAGTAGCACCTCCTGAATGCTCTGGTGATTGATTTGGGCGTCGCGGTAGTGCAGGTTGGCCATAAATACACCCGTGACATACACCGCCACATAGCCCGATCCGCCAAGGAAATGGGCGCAGCCGTAATCCACAAATGCGATCGACATCGCAACCACCAGTAGCTGTTCTTTGTCGATCACAAAGTGGTTAATCACTACCTTGGCCACATAGCCGAAACCGGCGCCTACCAAAAGCCCGGATCCAAGCTTTTGCAGCAGGCTGCTGGAGGCGCTTAGGGCCATGGTCTGCATGGATTCGGCTTGTCCACTGGTCAGGGTGAACACGCTTAGGCAGATGCTGTAGATGATCAGAGCCGAGGGATCATTGACTGACGATTCAAATTCGAGCAGGTGCCGCACCCGCTCGGGCACTTGCCGTTCCACCTGGCGCAGCACACTCAAGGTGGCGCCAGCATCGGTGGAGCCAAGGCAGGCTGCGATTAAGAACGCCGCGCCCAACGGCATGGTTTCCGTTAGCCCTGGAACCAGGGTGGCTCCACTCGCTGAACTCAGCCAGACGATGGCCCCTGCGAGGATCAGTGTGGAGATGGCTACGCCACCAATCGCCAGCAACAGGCCATATTCCAGGAAGCCACGAATGGATTGAAGATCTGTTTTGAGCCCGGCATAAAACAGCAGCAGTGCCAAGGCAAAGACGTGAAGCTTCTCTACCTCGGCGTGGCTCACATCCAGCACGTGGATGTTGATCACTAAGCCCAGAATGAGCACGCCCAGGATCGCTGGCACGCCGATGCGAATCGAAAAGCGACTCACGATCAACGTACCGAGAAATACCATCCCGATGAACAGCACCTGGGCCTCCACCGGGATGGCGTTCAGTGACGCATCAGCGCCGGCGGTGGCACTGGCGATGATCGGCAGGTCCAGATTTGCAAGCATCACCGTTTGCATCTTGAAGCGATTGTCGAACGCCAGTCGCTGGATCAGCGAATTGTGTAATGCAGCCAGCGGCAGTCGATGCCGCCATTGCTCACGGGAATGCGCCGGCTGGCCTTCATGCGCAGGGCACCGGTGAGTTCGGGGTTGCCGCTCAACAACCAGAACTCCCAGCCGCTGCAGCGTTCTTTCACCATCCGGCCCAGATCGCTGTAGAGCTGTTCGAGCTCCCCCTGCTCGCCGATGCGCTCGCCATAGGGGGGATTGCACACCAACACCCCGGGCCCCTGCGGTGGTTGGAAATCGCGGAAATCGCCGCACACAATCGCTACGGCACTCCCCACACCGGCTGCCTCAGCGTTGGCTCGGGCCTCCTCGGCCACGCCTGCATCGAGCTCCAGCCCGAGCACCGGTGCCAGGGGTGCTCCATCGGCCAGAACCCTGCGGGTGTTGTTGGCGGCTTGCTCCAGCGCTTGGCTCCAGAGGCCCCCATTGAAATCCGGCCAGCGCTCCAGGGCAAAGCGATGGTCCAGCCCCGGCGGCCGCCCCAGGGCCATGGAGGCCGCTTCGATCAGCAGGGTGCCGGAGCCGCAGAGTGGATCAGCCAGGGGCACACGCCCATCCCAGCCGGTGAGCTGAATCAGTCCGGCCGCCAGGTTTTCCTTGAGCGGGGCCAGGCCCATCCGCGGCCGGTAGCCGCGGCGGTGCAGGCTGTCGCCACTGCCATCCACACTCAGCTGCGCCTGGCCGCCGCCCAGGTGCACATGCAGGTGTAGGTCGGGGTCATCCAGATCCACCGAAGAGCGCTGCCCCCACTGCTGCCGCTGCCAGTCCACCAGGGCGTTTTTGACCTGCAAGGCGCTGTAGTGGCCATGGGTGAGGCCTGGCAGGCTGCCGCTGGCATCCACGCGGAAGCTCAGCTCTGGTGGCAGCCACTGCTCCCAGTTGGCGGCGCGCTGCACGCCCGCATAGAGCTCCTCGCGGCTGCGGCAAGGGAAGGCTGCTAGCTGGCGCAGCAGCCGGAAGGGCAGGCGTGCCTGCAGTTGCATCCGGTAAAACCCAGCCAGATCGGTGCGGAAGGCTGCAGCCCTGCGCAGCGGTTTCACCGCCGTGGCGCCCAGCGCACTGAGCTCCGCCCCGCCGCATTCCTCAAGGCCGGGGGGTAGCACGGCCGTGCACTGGAGCTGCTGCTGTTCGGTCATGCCCACCTCTGGTATCCAGGCTCCCTACTGCCACAATGAAGGAGTCCGGTTTCGGCCGGACTAGGTGGCTCACACCAGTGTTTCGGACAGCGGTTCGATTCCGCTCAGCTCCACTTCATGGGGCTGCAATGGTTTCGACGGGGCATGAGGAGAGTGACTGAAGCCTGCTCGGTAAGAGCAAACACGTAACAGCGAACAACATCGTTCGTTTCTCCCGTCAGACCGCCCCTGTGGCTGCCTGACCCTAGATAGGGAGATGGGGTGAGGTCAGCCTTATCACCCAAATGACTCGCGGGGGCTGGAAGGCCCCTTTTAAGTAGCTGGGCACTGGCTTTCTGGTCGCGGCCATCACGCCCCGTCAATCACCGATTGACATTCCGATTGACAACTCGCTGGGATGTCAACGGCGAATCTCGGCAGGCTGGGGCTTATTGAGCAGCCCATGCCGGTTAAGCCTCTGCAGCTCTCCCCCTGGCAGCGCAAGGTCGCCGGCTTGGTGCAATCCGTTGATTCGCTCAACAGCCTGGTTTTGGCCGGCGTGCGGCGGCGGAAAGTCGATCCCCCTGGTCTGTTTGATCGGGTACTTCGCCCTGACCAGCGGCGAAGGCTTCAACGCCGTGCTGATCCGTCACGATCTGGCAGGCCTCTCCAAGCTCGAGGATCTGCTGCAGGGCCAGCTGCCGATGCTGATGCCCGGTAGCCGCTATCTCAAGGCCAAGCGCACATGGCGCCTGATCCACATGGATGTGAGGTGGACTGGTTTTTCTGGACAGGCCCCATCGTTAACCTCTGAGGCGGGGTACCGCCCCTGTTGGGGGCTCCCAGCAATGAGCAAGCGCCGCACCCACAGTCCTGAATTCAAGGCCCGAGTCGCCATGGAGGCGATCAGTGGCCGCAAGACGATCCAGGAGATCGCCTCTGATCACGCCATCCACCCGATCCAGGTGAGCCAGTGGAAGCGGCAGCTTCTCGATGGCGCCAGTGAGCTATTCACCCGAGGCAAGAAGAACAAGGACACCGGCGACAGCCAGGTCAAGGAGGCTGAGCTGTTCCAGCAGATCGGCAAGCTGCAGATGGAGCTGGAGTGGCTCAAAAAAAAATCTCAGCTGCTCTGATGCCCGTGAACTGCGGAAGCTGGTCGATCACGACCATCCAGAGCTCAGCGTCAGCAGGCAATGCGCGTTGTTGGGTCTGCCCAGATCCACGCTCTATGACCGGCCGACCCCGGTGCGGGAATCGACCCTGCAGATCATGGCCAGGATCGATTCTCTCTACCTGGAGGATCCCTGCAGCGGTAGCCGCCGGATGGTGGAGTACCTGGCCAGAGAGGGGATCCCGATCAGCCGCGATCGGGTGGGAAACCTCATGCGGCGCATGGGTTTACGGGCGATCTACCAGAAGCCACGCACCACGGTTCCAGGAGACCCGTCGGAGCGATTCCCCTGTCTGGTGGACCTCCGGCTGGTCATGGCTGTGGATCAGGTCTGGGCCACCGACATCACTTACATCCCGCTGCAGAAGGGTTTCCTCTACCTGGTGGCGATCGTGGATCTCTTCTCCAGGAACGTGCTCAGCTGGAAGCTCTCGAACAGCCTTGACACAGAGTTCTGCCTCAAGGGTCTGGAAATGGCGCTGGAGGGTGGCCGCAAACCAGAGATCTTCCACTCCGACCAGGGCTGCCAGTTCACCTCTTCTGACTTTGTGACCAGGCTGCAGTCCGAAAAGATCAAGATCAGCTGGTCAGGCAGAAAGCGCTGCTACGACAACATCCTGGTGGAGAGGCTGTGGCGCACGGTCAAATACGAGGAGGTCTATCTACGTGCCTACAGCGATGGCTGGGAGGCTGAGATCAGTCTGGCCCGATTCCTCTGGAGGTATTGCCATGTAAGGCCACACAGCTCTCTGGGAGGCAGAACTCCCCATGAGGTCTACACTGAGATTGAACCCTGTTCCTCCCGCCCGGAGTTAACGATGTCAGGGGCTAGATCTGTCCAATAAAAGGCACCCACTTCAGTGATGCCAGTGACCATATTGATCCTGCTATTCAATCTGAAGGCTCATCACACAATAACAAAGTTACTCTTGCCAATATTAGGTGCTCCAAGCAGCTGAGCAAACTCACCACCTTCAGCACCAAGACCATTCTTCCTGCCATTAGCATCGTAGTAAAGCATTCCCTTCTTGTCGTCATAGATAAAGCTCTTGTTAGTGCTACCCATGCGCTTAGCTTCCTTTTTGCCAGTGACCGCAACAAACTTAATCTTTGTCAAGCCATCGAATGCTTCTGATGCAATGACAACCTTATCTCCTTCATCAGGGTTAAAGTCGGTGATCACATCAGCATTCTTCTTTCCAAAGTCACCAGGCGTTTCAAAGATGAATGCATCAGGACCTCCCCCGCCAGTCATCTGATCTTTCCCTTTGCCACCTGCCAGTGCTTCACCTTTATCACTTCCTGTAATGACATCACGTTCAGGTGTGCCTACGACAGCCTGTGTGACCTGTAGGTTGCCCAAGGTAAGAGGTGTGGTCAATTGAACCGTAGTTACGGCTGATTGGGGTTGAATACCAAGAACTGGTGACTCTTGAGAAGGTGTTGGGGTTACAGGTGAAGGCGATGTGGCTGTAGGGGTTGGTTC
Organism: Synechococcus sp. LA31; assembly: GCF_018502385.1. Taxonomy (NCBI): domain Bacteria; kingdom Bacillati; phylum Cyanobacteriota; class Cyanophyceae; order Synechococcales; family Synechococcaceae; genus Synechococcus; species Synechococcus sp. LA31. The sequence continues at coordinate 1,566,609 of NZ_CP075523.1, read as the reverse complement.
AGTGGATTCGGTCGTTGTAGGTGTCGTGGTGACACTGGATGGCGGACCAATAGTGATGATGCCAGGATCACCACCTCCTCCACTTGAGGGAGATCCACCATCTCCAGCGCCGGCAGCTCCGCCTCCACCACCGCCTCCGCTACTTCCTCCTCCAACAAGCACGATTGGTGTGTCGTTCTCGGCACCCCAAATAGTCTTGAGCACCTCTAAATCAGATGATCGGAAGTAGTCTGTCCAGCCGTTCGTACCAACGTTGTATGACATGACTGTGCTGTCAGCTGTGTATCTAGGATCTGGTCCGCTGTTGAAGGGATGATTGAGGCCAATTGCGTGGCCAAGTTCATGGACGACTATGTATTTATTGAATGCCGTATTGCCGGTGATCTCAAAGCTGATGTCGATTCTGGAGCTCCAGAAATACGTCGTGCCGACAACACTGGTTAAATCGTCTTCAACTGCGTAGAAGTCTATCTTTGACTGTCCTTTCGTATACGTTCTCGCAAAGTCGAGATCTATGAATGAGTCGATCTCTGCGATTATGCTTGTGATGTATGACTCGAGTGGGGAAGAGTCTATCGTTTGCCTCTGGGTTGGGGTTCCACTTCCATTGAATCCGACGTTGGCGATGTCGCCACCTGGGTGTATGTAGTAATAAAGGGCTTCTCCGTTGGTGGGTGTGTTGTAGATTGAGTTGACGGTGCTTATGAGTGAAGCGCTTGTAATTGCTTCTGTTGTCGCGGGCGTCAGCGAGGTGTCGATGGCTGTGATGTTGCCGCTCGCGCCGAGTTCGTTCTCGTGACTTGCCTCTGAGTAGAGCTTGATATTGAAGATCTCGTTCCCTTCTGTTGTTGCGTCGTTCTTAATCGTATGGGAAACTGTGAATGATCCGACTGCGTCGACTGTTCCTGTTCCATTTAGTGCGCCACTCGATAAGTCCGCTGACTGCAAGCCATCTATCTGCCAGTAGAGCTGCGTGCCTTGACTGACTCCTGTTGTTGAGACAGTCGTTGTCAGCGCAGCCCCCTCTTCTATGGAGGTCGTGCTTGGAGTGACGGTATATCTGGGAGTTGGTGCGCTCATTAATGAGAAGCCTATGCCTGTTGAGACTTTCGCTTGAAATGGGGCCGCTGCTCTGCCGTGATCGCTTCCTTTTTTGATAATAGCTTCTTGCCTTGTAAGTCTGATCTTTCTTCCTAGGTGCCTTAGCTTTCACCTGTCTCGTGCCGGGTCCTGGCTACTGGGTGTTCGTCTCCGTCGGTGACTTTCAGCAAAGGTGTCACTCCTGGGCTGCCCTTCAGGCGACCTGCGTCAACGTTAGCTTCTTTGCCTGATCGAGTTCATCAGGTGGCTGATTGATCCAGTCCACCCCTGGTTGATGCCAGCACCTTGTTGATCGTGACCATCTCCTTGGGTTGCGTCGTCGGTTCACTTCGTAGACGACACTGCGGAGACGGCAGTTCTTACAGCTACCTTCTCTGCGACAGCGCACTCGCTTAAGGCTACCTCCATCGCTGGTCACTGAGTCTGTGGATTTGAACTGTATTGCCGCGTAATGCTGGGCCACGCTCTGCCGCATTGGCGGACTCATCCGCCGTCTCACATCAGCCTTGACGGCTTCGCTGTAGCGACGCATTGGTCATGTCCTCAAGCCCCCGGGTGTACTGATCAAAGGGGTGACAACTTCCTAAGAAACACCCACGGCCATCAGGGATCTCCGCCTATCAGCCGGTAGCAACCAGTTGGTAACCCAGTGCTTTTGCACGTCTTTCCAGACCATGGATTTGACGTTCTCGAGATGCCTGCTGGTAAGCCAAATCTCCGTGTTCTTGAAATTCCATGCCATATCTGATGGTCTTGTAGTAAAGAATGGCCAGCTTTCGTGCCGTGGCAATCAAAGCCTTGCTTTTGCCCACTCGCGCAGACAACCGTCGCTGAAATGCACCCAGCGCCGTGCTTGTCCTACTGAGTGGAACTGCTGCCATCCAAAAGGCACTTCCGGCCCTTGTTGTTCCCTGTCTTGTGCGTGAGGACAGCACACGCCCTCCGGATATCTTGTTTTGCGGGCTCAACCCAAGCCAGGAGACGAAATGCTTGGCGCTTGGCCAGCGTGTCATGTCGAGACCACACTCACTGATCAAGGTAATCACCGTCGCGGGGCCAAGGCCAGGAAGAGCCAATAGGTCGTGGCCTGCGACTGATTTAATCAGTTCTTGAGGATTAAACGAGAAGCCATTTCCCTTGATTCGACTGTCGCTAGCTTGTCTCTTAGGTTCAACGTAGTCATCTCCAGCCAGCTCTTGGAGCACTGACTGCCCAGCCAGTTCGCACTCCTGGATCTTTGCCGAGTAAACATCGAACATCTCGACAGCGACTTTGAGTTCAAATAGGTGCTCTTCTTGATAGTTTCCATCAAGGGCAGCAGCAATAGTCTCCACAGACTCTTTGCAGCGTCGGTCACGCAGTGCAGCTAGCTTTTTGGAATCTCGTTCACCAGACAGAATGGCATCAATGATCCTGCGAGCTGTCAGACCAGTGATGTCTTTTACCACGTGATGCAATTGCAGATTCATCTGCATCAGGGCTTTTTGCATGTGTTGCTGATGCGAGGAGCGATAGCGCACTAGGACGTCTCTCTGCCGAAAATAGGCCCTGAGCTTTGCAATACAGGGATCAGGCTGAAAGCTTGCTCGAACAAGGCCATAGCTGTGGAGCTGTTGGAGCCATTGCGCATCATTGATATCAGTCTTTCTGCCTGGTACATTTTTGGCGTGTCGAGCATTAACCAAAAAGACTTCAATGCCATGAGCCACAAGTATTTCGTATAAAGGGACCCAATAGATTCCGGTCGACTCCATCGCTACGGTCGTGATGTTGACAGTGAGTAACCACTCGACCATTCGCTTTAGGTCGCTGGTAAAGCTCAGAAACTTACGCACTGGCTCGTCATCGAGCTCTGTGGGTATGGCAACAACATGGAATCGACTCCCAATATCAATTCCAGCAGATCTTGGGTTGACTACTTTGAGGCGCGCACGTCGGCGACGTGATGGAGAGGCATCTGGCATTGGCTTGCGACTTCTGATGAAGAAGGGAGGCCTGGCAGGTTCCACGCAAAAAAGTGAACAATTTCCTAATCGGGATCAACACCAGTAGAAGGATCTAGCAATGTTGTCGCCAGGGCAGGGAGCGCTGTGGGAACCCAAACCACGTTTCCTTTCGGGGTCGAACCTCCAAAGATGACATCGGTCATGGCCCGGCCTCCCCAAATTCAGTGTGGCCATGGTCTTTGGATTTGGCCGTGGGTGTTTCGGACGCGAGGGCGTGCAGAGCTGTACTGGTACGTTTCCTGAAACCGGGGGAGGCCGTCAGCCACGGGTGAACCCCGCAACTTGCTTTGCTGTCAGCCGTCACCCGCTCAACCCATGGGCCTCTGGGGCGTAGATAAGCCCGAGCAGAAACGCCAGCAGGGCAGTGGTGGCATCGGCTGGCTGCGCTCACCTGATGGTGACAAGGTAGTGCGCATCGAAGGGGCAGGCGAATCCCTGCACGCCAAGTGGGTGGAGGTGACTGATGCCGACATCACCAGCTCAGGCAGGCCGCTGGTGAAGCACTGCAGGCGGATGCTGCGCTTCAACGCCGAGCAGCTCTGGCAGAACCTGATCAGGCAGGGCTGGAAGCAGGTGTCATCACAGTGGTGAAACAACAAAACCCCCAGGCCATGGGTACCCGAGGGTCGTTGTGCGGCTGGAATGAAACCCTGGCTTCTCTGAACTACCGTTGGGTGAAGTGACTACAGAGTGAAATTATCACTGTTTATGCGGAGATCCCAAACCTTTGCCCCTGCTTCTGAGTCATTAAAGAATGATTCAATGGTAAACGTTGGCTTGGGCGCAGAGTTAATGAGCAATGCGGTGTTAACGAATAAATCTTCTTCTTTGTCCAAAAGATCGATGTCGAGCTTGCCCCAGTAGCGCTTCCGAAAATCATACTTGCTTCGATTTCTTTGGCTATACAAGATATACTCCTTCTCGCATTTGTGGGCACCGGTGCATGCAGGAGAGAGGGTCGTGAAATCATCAGATCTTACATTGGGGTCCCCAATAAACGGATTATCGAATTTAAAGCCACCAAGCCGAGTATTGTTATCGGGACCGGCAGGATTAATTATAAAATCCACAATTACATCGAAATTCCCTGATCCCGACACTGAGCCTTCGATACTATCAAACCTTCCGCCGGATTCAATATTGATAATTTTATCGGTCTTCCGATCGCGATCATTGTCGATCTTGACCTTGATCGTCTGACTGGAGTCGTTGATGATGTTGACCCTGGTGGGCAGTACCAACTTGAGTGCGCAACTCAATCTTTACTAGCAGTGAAGAGTCGACAAGTCAAGTCAAAATCTTTTCATTCTATTGTCTGATTATTCCTTTGTGGGTTTGATTGTACTTTCTGCCTGGTAATTAGCATGGTTTAGAGCAGCCAGATGGTCTTGCCGGGACGCACTGCGATTCAGTAGATGTGCAGGCTACGGCTACTGAATGGCCTGGCGACAAAATGCAACCAACAACCCGATTAGGGGGTAGCCGCTGCCGACCAATTTGTCAGAACCTGATCTGGCAGGGGGGGGAAGCGGGTGCCGCCTCAGTGGTGAGGACAGAAACTGGTCAGCTATTGGAGAGCGCGCACTTCTCTCTAGCGCTGCCGAGGGATCAAGGGCCCCAGCGTTGCGAACCAAGGAAGGTCAGGTCGACGAAGTCGCTTGCCTGGTGGTCGCCGGGGCCCATGTTCAGTTGAAACCCGCCCAGATCCACGTTCTTCATGCTTTCGAAAGCGGCCACCACCGCCTGTCGACTCGGCGCGGCACCAGCTCGCTGAAGGGCTTCGCCAAGCAGCCGTGCCGCTAAAAAGCCTTCAAGGCTGGTGTAGCCATATTTCGGTGTCGCCTGCTGGCGGCGCATCAGCCGTTGATACTCCGCCACCACAGGAACGCGCCGGTCCCAGGGAAAGGGCACCACTTGGCTAATGCCAATGCCGTTGGCTTGCCCACCGGTTAATGAATCCTGTAGGCCGCTTGTCCCCACGAACGACACATTCATCAGCTGGGCGGTGCTGCCGAGTTGATTCATGCTCTGACTGAAGGCAGCAGAGCTTGGGTAAGCGCTGATCACCACCACGGCATTGGGTTTGCCCTGCTGAATTTGATGGGCAGCCGCGTCGGTTTTGGTGGAGTTGCGCTCAACACCTGCGATGGCTACAGGTTTGAGGCCATGGCGCGCGAGAGCTGCACGGGTGGAGCGCAGTCCGTCATCGCCGAAGGCATCGTTCTGATGCAACACAGCGATGCGGTGCCGGCCCATTCGCACCAGGCTGTCCACCATCCTGTCGATTTCAGACTGATAACTAGCCCTCAGGTTGAACACCAGTTGTTGGGAGGGCTCCCGCATCAGCCGGGCACCGGTGAGTGGCGCCACCATCGGGATGTTCGCCTGTTCAATCATGGGCAGCACCGCTTTGACGGTGGGTGTGCCCACGTAGCCAAACAGCAGGAATACCTGTTCCGTTCCGATCAAGCGTTGGGTGTTGACCAGCGTGAGGTCTGGTTCGTAGCGATCGTCGAGGCTCAACAGCTTGAGTTGGCGCCCGTGGATGCCGCCGCGGCGATTCAGCTCGGTGAACCAGGCCATGGCCCCCTCGCGGTATTCACGTCCCAGCTGCGCGGAGGGGCCGCTGAATGGCGCTGACTGACCAATCAGCAGCTCACCCTTCCCTGTTTTCGCCGTGGGTTGCCCCGTGGATGACGCCTTCGGTGGAGCTGGTACGCCGCCAGGGGGGGCGCCGGACCGGCAGCCCCATGCAGAAGCGGCCAAGACGATCGCCGCAGCGACGCTGACCGGCGACCTCGAGTACCGCTGAGGCCGAGGTGTAGCTAGATCTAGGGTCACGCAGCTGTCCGGCGCTTGGCCGATGCGCAACAAAAGGCGCTGGAACTTGCTCGCCATCACCTCAGTGGTGTTGGCCTTGATTCTGGCTCTGCTGGCCATCGGCAGGATTGATGTCACACATGTTCAAAGCCGCGATGCTCTGCGACTGTCGTCGGCTAGCCGGGCTTTAACCATCGATCCGCGTCAGTTCCCGCCCAGCGGCTGGAATACTCTGCGCGGCGATTTGCTCAGTGCCGAGGAAACACGCGTTGATCAGGAGGAGCTTGAGGCGGCGCAGCATCTGGTGAGGGTGGGCGTCTACGCCACCACGACCTCGGAGCTCGATCTGAGTGTGCCGAGTTATTCATCGAGCGGGTATGTGTGGCTCAACTGGAAGGAGCCACTGCAGCGGTATCTCGAGGCCAACGAGGCCACGATTGAAGAGCGCTTCACGCTTCTGAATACGCTGATTACCGACGCGCCACCAGAGCTGGAGCCTGTTAGTCAAGCTCCTGAGCTTCTTGATGATGGTAGTTATTACCAGCTGTTTACCTATCGAGGCCGCTACTACCTCGATCAGGCCAGCTTTCGGCACTATCCATTCATGAATGTGAGTCTGCCGCTGGTGATCGAGGCAGACGATGTGGACGGTTCCCTTGGCTATAATAATTTGCGGCTCGAACCCGATATCCGCAACAGTGGGATGGGGTTGTTTGCCCGGATTATCGGTTGGCTGAACCAGGGCTGGTCGATTGCAGAGTATCGCCACCATTACGCCACCAATTTTGGTCTGGGTGGCGCCGAGAGCGATTACAGCCTTGTTCTATTTGAGATTTCCTTTGGAACGTCTTCTTGGTCAGCATTCTGGCGGCTGTTATTGCCTCTTTCTGTGCTGATGGCCATGGTTCTGCTGGTGTTCAAGGTGCGCTCCGATGAGCAGGATGCTCGCGCCAGTATTCCGGTCACCGTGCTGCTCACACTTGTTTTTCTTCAGCAGGCCTACCGGGAAGATCTGCCGCAGCTGCCCTTCTTGACCTATCTCGATCAGGTGTATGTGGTCGCCTATGTGGTGACGTTGCTTGCGTTTGTTCTGGTGATTTGGATTGGGCGCCGCTATGCCGATATGGAAGCCATGGAGGATGGCCCTGCCAAAGAAACAATTCAGGCGCGGCTTGAGCATCTCGACAATAGTTGGCCGTTGATGGTTGTTATGTTCGGTGGAACAGCCATCGCGGTGGCCTGGATGTTGATCCCCCCCGGAACTTGAGCTGGACTGGTTTTTCCGGACAGGCCCATTTCCAGCGGCAGGCGCTGCAGGAGACGGCGGGCATCAGCATTGGTGTCGGCAATGAACATCGGGTCTCCAGGTGTGGATGCTCTGAGTGTTCCCTTGGCGGCGGTCACAGGGACGGACGGACTGGGACTCGGCAGACTGGTCTGGGAGTCGCCGCTAGTTGATGCTGAGCCCTGCTGATTCGTTCGCTGCAAAGACGGCGCGTGATTGCCTGCGCGATCTGGATCGAGCTCACGGGGCATGGCTGAGCTTGGCGGGCAGCAAGCGCCCTGAGCACGTTGCGCTGGCGTTGCGCTGGTTTGGCCGGCACCTGAACGAATACGTCTAGCGATTCCATGCCTCCATGCAGGTGGATGCCATCGGCCAGCAGCTCCACGAGGCGCCGTTGTCAACGCCTTGTCAAGGAATGGAGCAGCAGGGCGCCGAAAAGCAGTCCCACGCTGTATAGGTCATTCCTTAGAGACAAATGACTCGCGGGTGCTGGAAGGCCCCTTCAACATTGATGTGGTCAGGGATCACTGCGGCGTCGAAACGGCCGCTGATTTGCTGATACAACGCATGGCAGCCGGCCAACGTCACAACCCTGTCGGGTATGGATGCTTCGCGCCGACAGCGCCTGGCTGATCTCAGCCTGCGCGATTTCTGCCTCTACCGGGCCATCTGCATCGAACTGGAGGATCTGCAGGACACGATCCAGTTAGAAGGATTGTTAGGGCGAGACTTTCACGTCTTGTCGGTGGCGATGCGCGATCGCCGATTGCTGGTGGAGTGGCTGCGGGATCTGCTTTTGCCGCCCTCCTCGCAGTACACCGATGGCGGCATCAGCGAGGAGGCCGAAGAGGAGCTGCTGGCTCACCCGCTGGAGTGACTCTGGCTTGTCAGATCGCTAGTTGGGCATAAGAGTCGGTCCACTGGAGCGCCCAATCGCATGGCACGCCCGCTGCCTGTCACCACCACCTTTGAACTGCCTGGCTATCGGATCCTCGAAATCCGCGGTGTGGTGCGCGGCATTGTCGTGCGCTCGCCCACCTTGCTGCAGGGATTTCTGGGGGGCCTCAAAACGATGATTGGCGGCCGGATCGGCGCGTACACCGCCATGTGTGAGCAAACCCGCCAGCAGGCCTATGAGGAGATGGTGGATCACGCCCGCCAGCTGGGGGCCAATGCCATCGTTGGGATGCGCTACGACGGCTCCACCGTGGAGACCGGTTCCACCGGTGCCACCGAAGTGCTTTGCTACGGAACAGCGGTGCTCGTAGAGCCGCTCTTGGCTGTAGGGCCTGCCATCTGACAGCATCGCTGGCGAGATCCCGCCTATTTGCCGTGTCTGTCGCTGATCTGAAGGCTTTCCTTGCCAAGGTTGAGGACGATGAGGGCCTGCGCCAGAAACTCCATGCCGCCAGCGGCATGGATGACATCGTGGATCTGGCTGCTGCTCACGGCCACAGCGTGGACAAGGCGTCGGTGCTGCGCGCCCATGGCGAAGCCCTCAGCAGTGCTAGCGATCACCAACTCAAGGCCATCAACAGCTGGGGCGATGCCCTGATGCATTGCTTCGGTGCCCATGAAGAGGTCTGAGGCACTGCCTCAGCGGCTGCTGCTCGTACCTGAGCTGTAGCCGCTCCAGATCTCCAGTTCCTCCAGGCTGAGCACGCCGAGGCGACGCTCTCCATTCAGTTCCCAGGTGGGGTAAGCCCTCACCTGGGCCTGCTGGCAACGCTGACGACCTGGGTCGTCTTTGTCGCATTCCACATACGGCAGCAGTTCGAGCGCTTCAGCTCCGAACAGCTCTTTTTGAGTGTTGCAGTGGGGGCACCACCAGGCTCCGTACACCACTGCCCCCTTACGCTTGAGGTGGCGGGCGAGATTTTTCTGCCGGCTGCTCGATGTCTCGGTGCCGGTGGTTCCGGCCTCCACGGCTGGTGCCGGCGCTGCTGAGAACACCGATCCAGCCGTGATCACTCCAGCTGTGATCACCATCAGGGCGCAGGGGATCAGACGTTGGGTCCGTTTGATCACAGGGGTCATCGCTGCACACACGCCTGGGCACGACCCTAAGCGCGCTGCACCGTTCGGCCTTCCGCCCCGCGCAGATCACCCCTCACACCCTGGCGGCTGGGAGACTGGATCCACCGGCCCCGGTTTTTCCGCAACTGCGATGAGCGCCAACGGATATCGCGATTACTTCAAGGTGCTCGGGGTGGATCGCAGCGCCGATGCCGATGCGGTGAAGAAGGCGTTCCGCAAGTTGGCGCGCCAGTACCACCCGGATGTAAACCCGGGTGACAAGGGCGCCGAGGCCAAGTTCAAGGAGATCAGCGAGGCCTATGAGGTGCTCTCCGATCCCGACAAGCGCAAGCGCTACGAGCAGTTTGGGCAGTACTGGAATCAAGCCGGTGGTGCTGCCGGTGCTGGTGGCGTTGATGTGGATTTCGGCCGTTACGGCAACTTCGACGACTTCATCAACGATTTGCTGGGCCGTTTTGGTGGCCCTGGCGGTGGAGGCTTTGCCGGATCACCGGGCGGCTTTGGTGGATTTGGCTCTGGTTTCCCAGGTGGTTTTGGCGCTTCTGGCTTTCCTGGCGGTGGCCAGCGCGCACAGGCTCCCAACCTTGATGCCGAGGCCAACATCAGCCTCAGTTTTTCCGAAGCATTTCGCGGGTGTGAGCGCACCTTGGCGGTGAATGACGAACGGGTGCAGGTGCGCATCCCTGCTGGCGTGAAGCCCGGCAGCCGCTTGCGGCTCAAGGGCAAGGGCAACCTCCAGCCCGGCACAGGGCGCCGCGGAGATCTCTATCTCAACCTGCAGCTGCAGGACCATCCCGTGTGGAATCTCGAGGGCGACCAGCTCAAGGCTGATCTCCCCCTCAGCCTCGATGAACTGGCCCTCGGTGGTGAGGTGCGTGTGGCGACCCCTGATGGTGAAGCCACGGTGACGGTGCCTCCCGGGATCACGGTGGGCCGCAGTTTGCGGCTTAAAGGCAAAGGTTGGCCCAGCAAAGGGGGGCGGGGCGACCTTCTGCTCAGCCTCAGCCTCAAGCAACCGGCGAGCTACAGCGAGCAGGAACGGCAGCTGCTCGAGCAACTGCGTGCTGTCCGCAGTGTTGACCCCCGCGCCGATTGGATCAGCGCCGCTCGGCTCTGACGCCATTCGCCGCCTCCACCGTGGAGTTGTTTGCCGATCTCAATGGGCGTGTGGTGCTCAACACCAAGCTGATGCCCTGGTGTGCTTCACCGATGCCTGGAGTGGAGCGGCGCATGCTCGATCGCTGCGGCGCCGAGGTGGCCCGCGCGACATCGATCGTGCGCTATGCGCCAGGTAGCCATTTTGAGCGCCATGTTCATGGTGGCGGCGAGGAGATCCTGGTGTTGGAGGGCACCTTCTCCGATGAGCTTGGGGATTACCCAGCCGGCACCTATCTACGCAATCCAGCGGGCTCCAGCCATGCCCCGTTCAGCGCCGAGGGCTGCACGCTGCTCGTGAAGCTGCAACAGATGCATCCGGCTGATCAGGAGCGCGTGTGCCTGCAGACGCGGCATGCCCCGTGGCTGCCAGGTCTTGTGCCAGGGCTGGAGGTCATGCCCCTGCATGGCTTTGGCTCAGAGCATGTGGCTCTGGTGCGTTGGGCCCCTGGCACCGTGTTCCAACCCCATCGCCATCTGGGCGGTGAGGAAATCCTGGTGCTCAGTGGTGTGTTCCAAGACGAAGCCGGCACCTATCCCACCGGCAGCTGGCTGCGTAATCCACCCGGCAGCGTGCATCGCCCCTGGAGTGAACCGGGCTGCACCATTTGGGTGAAGACGGGCCATCTGCCGGATGTGTTGGCTGCTTAGAACGCGCACGGGTTGCTGGGTCTTTGATTGCTGCAGCCGCAGCCAAGTTTTCTGATGGCCCCAACCTTTCGGCTGCAGTTGTCTCGGATGGCGTGAAGATGCTCGGTCACATTCTGCTATTTGGCAAGAAGAGTGTTTGTCTTACCCTTTATTTTGGCGGTATAGATGTTGTTTTCCCTGCCCTTGTGCCGTGGGGATGTGGTGGCTCCGCTGCTGCCTAGCTTCGTCTCTCCCAACAGGATGTCGTTGGATTTTTGTCAAAGACCGATGAAAACCTCTGCTGTCAGTTGAGGCTGGGCGTCCATCACGGCTAGCAGGCCGCCATTGTGTCCAAATCCGTCGTTCCGGCCATTGGCATTCAGGTAAAGCCCACCTGTGCTCTCGTCGTAGATCACCAGAGTTTGGGAGTTGAGCTGCTTGCGCACGCCCTGGCGCCCGGTGACGGCTTTGAAGCCATTGGCATTTTCTGTAGATCGACGCAGCTCTAAGCGATCGCCGTCGTTAACAGAAAAATTCACCACTACATCGAATGGCTGCTCCTGCTGACGATCCAGCATGAAGCGGTCTGGGCCTGAGTTTCCGATGCGGTAGTTGAGCTCTTCAGGCACCCCTTTGAGTTGCGGACTCTCGAGGTAAAACGTATGACTCCAGGTGTTGTCTTCATAGTGTTGGGAGAGTACCTGCCCAGTGGCACCGGCATAGCGACCCATGCCGCCTGTGATCATCCGCACCAGCGATCGCCCGGATGTAAAGGTGCTTTCACCGCTGGCATACAGTCCGATGCCTTGAATGACAAGCTGATCAGTTTCTTGCGTGCCAAAGGCAAAGTTTCCTGATGTGGTTCTGCGTTCGGCACCGGTGATCTGCTGCGAGGGTCCGGTTGTCGTCATCACCCAGTCCATCGTCACGGACTGACCATCAGCACTGCTACCAGAGAACGAAAACAAGCGCATATCACCGCTGGAATCACCTGGAGCACCGAAATCGAGCGTGGCCTGAGGCGTAATCGCGTCGTGCATTACTGCAACCTGAGGTCTGTTGGCCACGGCTTTGACCCGTCGGAAGAGTTGTCGCAATTGCTGACGAACCATGGTTTTACTTCTTGGCGTAGACCATTGGTAACCCAAAGCACCAGCTCACGCTGCATTTGTCTGTGTGCTTGGACGCGCCTGATGCCGTTTGGCGGGTGAGCCCGAGGCAATGCAGACCAATCCTTCTGGTTGATCTCCTGCGTTGGCACCTGAGCGTCCTCGATGTCAGGTGGCTTTTTACTCCAGTGCCGCTGAGTCAGCTGATGAACTCAATGTTGCGGCCGGGTTGCTGGGGTGCTCCCGCCGGGCGAGCGAGGCGTTGTGCCTTTGCCGCTGTCTTGCTAGTGCCGCGGCATCGAGATCTTCCCCTCCCCCTCCCGATAAGACGGCACGAAGGAAGACTCTTTCCTGTGTGACCGAAAGCGCTTCCATTGAACTGAAAGACGCCCCCTGATGGATTCGAACCATCGACCGGCTGCTTAGAAGGCGGTTGGTTTAGGGGGTCAAAAGCCAGTCAGGGACTAGAATGAGGCTGGCGGCGTGCGAGGAATTGTGCGAAATACTGCGGTATCCGAAGCATCCCCGTTCGCACGGGGTCGACCCTGCGCAGGCCGCGAGGGGAGCACTCAGGGCATCCACGCATGAGAATCCATGAGCACCACGTTCACCCCCGACTACCTGGCCCGGGCCAGCCTGAGCAGCCGTCTTGCCAGCAGTTCTGTGATCACCCCCCGCGGAAGCAGGCCCAGGGGCAGGAACCAGGCCACATTGAAGAAAAACAGCGGCACGTAGGCGGTGCAGGCGAGCAGCACCAGCGCGCCTGCCGCGAGGAGATCACTGAGGAGCAGAGACTGCCAGCGGCGATGCCGCACCTGCCACCCGGCCAGAGCCCAGGAGGGCAACCAGCCGGCCGCCATCAGCATCACGAACACCTGGAGGCCGCTGGCGCCGATGCCGGATCTGGCCGGGGCACGGCTGGCCAGAACGGCGCACCAGGTCAGCCCGAGACCAAGGTGCAGCAGCAGCCAGTGGCGTGAGCGAGGGCGCATGGGACGGCGGTCCAAGGAGCGACTGTTGCTGCCGACGAATCGACGACAGCGCTTCATCCCGCCATCCTGAAGACCAGCCCTGCACCCGCCACCTTGAAGCTTCGATTCGTCCAGCTCACAGCCGCTGCCCTGGCGCTGTCAGCGCCTCTGTAAGGAGGCGCCTGGGCCGGCTCCGCCTTCAACCAGACCCTGACGTTGCAAGGCGTCCGTTTCGCGGTGCAGAGCAGCGGCGGAAGGGCCAGTCCGAGCGCATCCACCACCAGGCCCTCGGCTCGATCACGCAGCTGCTGACAGGCCATCGCCAGGGGAATGCTCAGGGCATCCATTGCAGCGCTCCCCATGAGCACCACGTTCATCCCCTAGTTCCTGGCCCACGCCGCTGAGCAGCTCGGCTGGGATGCGGCGGAGCCAGACCGGGTGCCCAGACAGCAGCCGGCACGCCACAGCCGGATCGAGCGCTCCTCGCAATACCCACACCGGAGGATTGCCCAACGGTGGGGCGATGGTGCATCTTGCATCAGGCTGAGGCGGATTGATGCAGTTCTACGAGCCACTCCTCTGGCTGCTTCAGGCTTTTGCCCTGTTCATCGCCTTCACGGTGCAGGGCGCCATGTGGAAAGGCGCGCAGGATCACGGGAAACGCGGCTGGTTCGTAGCGCTGATCTGGGCTGTTGGGAGCACGGTGCTGTTAAACGCCATGCATCATCTGCATGACGGCTTGTTCCCGCACCCGTAGGTAGGCGCAACCGCAGCGAATCGCGGCGCTACCGACGACTTTTGCAAGCGTGCTTACCAAAACGTGCGGCAGATCTACCGAAGAGTGGAAATGTGCAAAATCCGCATAGACCAAGCAGGAATCATGTACTGGCCTGGGCTATACGCAAACTGCATTGAGCATTTTTTGTTAGCCGGGATACAGAACCGCCTCTATAACGCCTAGCCCTACCCCCATTTGGGGACAAAGCGGAGCTAGGTAATGCTTAATGATTGCTTTGTAATTCATCTATCTGAGATGTCCGAGGCACGTCTCCGCTTACTTCGTAACCAGGCTCCTGAGTCGCTGACCATCGCCAGCCGTAAGCCCCAGCGCCTGACGATCACCATTCCCTGGTCGACCTATCAGGCAATTAGTGAGACCAGTTCGGAGCAAGGGCGCTCCCTCTCCAACACCGCGGCTTATTGGCTGGAACGCCAGGCGGATGCCATGAGGCAGCAGAGCGCCCGATTGGGCAGTCCCCACTCCACAGCACCCCAGCCACCGCTGATGAGTTGAGCGGCACGCCTAGCCGCTGCCGCTTGCTCTTCAGGTGCGACGCCCTCCCACTACAACCGATACCCAGCCCATGGCGGTTCAAGTTCCTGGGTCTCTTTGTTGCGGCGTTGCCTTGGCTTCGCCACTGCTCTCAGCGCAGGCGTTGAAGTAACTGCCGTGCCAGCAGCGCCACGTCCTGCAGGAGCAATGGCACCGGTGTTTCCACCGAAGCCGTCTCCTCAATCAGCAGCAGGGCATCACGCAGCCGATCCATCGCACGCAGGGTGGCCGCAGCTCTGAGTGCAGGGTTCTCCTTGATGTCTTCGAGGAACTCGCTCAGAGCGCCCAAGGCATCGGCACGGGGGGCGTCCCGCCCGGCCTGGCCATCAACCTCAGCAAGAACGGGCTCAGCTCCCTTTCGATCGGTGGCCGCGGCGCCACCGTCAACGTGCCGATCGGCCGTGATGGCCCGGCCCGCAGCACGGTCGGCATCCCCGGCACTGGGCTCAGCTACAGCGCGCCCCTAAGCACCCGCGAACGCCGCCAGGCCCAGCAGGGCAGCGCCGGGCAGCCCACAACCGAACAGCTCGTGCAGCTGCTGCAGAACGCCATGGTCGGGCCGGAGAACGCCGGCGACACCCTCTGGAATCAACACGGCGTCGGCCTGGTGCAGGTGCTCCTGCAGCGCGATGACACACCAAGGGATGTGCTCGAGGCCTGCGCCCTGGTGCAGAGCTGGGATCGCTGCGAGTTGCACATCCGCCGCGGCCGTGGCCCGGCTGACACCCTGCGCCGCGCTCGCCAGGTGATTGATGCCGCGCAGATCGTCATCGCCCACGGCAAAGCGATCGGGATCGTTCAGGACTAAGCCCCCGTAAGGGGGATGTGAATCGAGGGGTCCCCAATCGAAGATCAAAAGACAACGCCAAGCACCTAAGGAAGCTCTGGACAACCAGCTCGGCAGGGCGGCAGAAGAAGGCTTGGGGGAGAGCTGGGAGAACCTCTGTGGCTACGGGAGTGGCTAACTGGTTCTACAAGGCGCTCCCACATCACAAGCTGACCGTTAAACCGCTGCAACGCAGTGCTTTTGCTGCAACCTGCTGCTCAGAATTGAGTCAATGCTGTGCAGCTGTCCATCCGTAGAAGCCTTTCGCTGACGGGCGCTGCTGCTTTGGCACTGGCATCCATCCCTGAGGTCAACGCCAAGTCCGTTGAAGTGGCGCAGGGCTCAGCTGAGGACCTTGGTGTGATGAGAATCAACCTCAAGGATGTGGTCAAGCCTCAGGTTGGCGTCCAGGCACAGACGCAAGCTGCTGGTACCCCGAACCAAGCCGGCATTGGTGGCTTCCTGCCACTGGTCGTTGGCAAAAACAGCGTTTTCTTCGCTGATGTCCTGGCGAATGCCAACTTCGCAGACATCAACAACTACTCCAGCATCATCAACACCACCGTTGCTGGCACCACCATCTCCACCTCATCCCGCCTGGGCTATCGCTGGCTCAACGGCGACCGCCGTTGGATGTATGGCATCAATGCGGGCTATGACACCCGACCGATGAGCACGGGTCCCTCTGACACAGGCATCCCTGTCTATGCCTCACGCACGGCTTTCTTCCAGCAGGCTGCCGTCAACGCAGAAGCTGTTGGTGAGAAGTGGCGTTTTAACGCTTATGGGCTCATTCCAACAGGAGAGGAAGACCAACAGCTCAACTCCGTCTACAAGGGAGGCGTGCTGACAACTGTTGGCTTAGATGCTGGGTACAGCATCACTCCATCACTGTTGGCATCACTCGGTGGCTATTACCAAAACGGCGACCTTGATGATGACGGCAATCCAGAAGTAGACAATGTCGGCATCCTGGGACGACTGGCTTACGCCATCAACAACGAGGTCTCTATTGGTGCCAATCTTTCTTACGACGCCTCCTTTGACACTCGCTTCTCAGCTGATATCAAGTGGCGCTTTAATACCAATGGTGGTCCTGGGAAAGAAACACCGAAATCCAATGCTGCAGTTGAAGCCCTAACATCAACACCTAGCACTAGGGACGTGCGGGTGCACGATATTGATGTTGCATGTTGGAACTATTCTGTAACAATCCGTTTGTGTTGATTATTCATCAATTGCCAGGCTGCAGCCTAACCACCCAAAGCCCTTGCAACCGCAGGGGCTTTTTATTTCTTCAATAGACCACCAAGAGCCATCAATTAACATCCAATACCTGGCACCATTGCCAATAGTTGAAGACTTGTTGTTAGGTTTGTGCAGAGGTTTCCTAGCGCTGGAGGTTCAGGTTCTGACAGATTGGTCGGCAGCGGCTACCCCAACCAGCCTGGTGGCTGCGTTTTGTCGCCAGGTCATTCAGTAGCCGTAGTGCGTCCCAGTAAGACCATCTGGCTCCTTCGGATCATGCTAATCGCCAGATAGTAAATTCAATCAAGCCTACAAAGACATAATCAGACAATAGAATGAAAAGCTTTTAACTTGACTCGTCGACTCTTCACTGCTAGAAAAGATTGAGTTGCGCACACAAGTTGGTACTGCCCACCAGGGTCAACATCATCAACGACTCTAGCGAGCGGATTAAGGTCAAGATCGACAATGATCGCGATCGCAAGTTCGATGAAATTACCAATATTGAACCCGGCAGCAGACTTGATGGCATCGAGGGGTCGGTTTGGGGACCGGGGAAATTTGATGTGATTGTAGATATCATATCTAACCCCGCCGGTCCCAATAACAACACCCGTTTTGGTGGCTTTAAATTCGATAATCCGTCTCTTGGATATCCCAATGTAAGGTCCGACGATTTCACGACCCTCTCTCTTGAAGATGAAAGGTATATCTTACTTAGCAAAGTAAATCGAAGCGATCGAATTATGGGGCTTCCTAAGGGGTACTGGGGCAAGTTCGACAGCAGTCTTTTGGACATGGACAAGACGCCATGGTTCGGTGAACAAGAGAAATTGCTTATTAAATCTGCACCAAAGCCAACGTTTACCATCGAATCATTTGATAATAACGATGAAGTAGGTGCAAAGGTTTGGGATCTCCACGTAAACAGCGACAATTTCAATCGTCCATGACTTGAGGGTTTCGTTGTTTCACCACTGCGACGGCACCCGTTTCCAGTTCTGGCCGATCATGCTGTGCCAGAGCCGTTCAGCGTTGAAGCGCAGCATCCGCCTGCAGTGCCTCACCAGGGGCCTGCCTGAGCTGGTGATGTCGGCATCAGTCACCTCCACCCACTTGGCATGGAGGGATTCGTCTGCACCTTGGATGCGAATGACCTTGTCACCGTCAGGGGAGCGCAACCAGCCGATGCCACCACGGCCCTGCTGGCGTTTCTGCTCGGGCTTGTCTACGCCCCAGAGACCCATGGGTTGAGCGGGTGACGGCTGACAGCAAAGCAGTTTGCAGCGGCTGCCTCAGCCCTGCCCCCAGGTGGCCACGATCTTCTTGGCCCTGCTCCAGCGGATCAACTCCCACCAGTCAGGCAGCCATGGCGTCAGGTGCCCGCGTAGCACCAGGGCATCGGAATAGCTGGGTGAGTGCTGGGTCATTGGGTTCCCGGCCAGTGAGCCTGGCTAGCTCGATCAGCGCCTCGTTGGTGGGCAGGAAGCAGGCCATACCTAGCTGTTAGCCAGGGATGGTGGCAGTCGTCATCGCTGCCTTGACCTGTTCCACCTGGTCCGGGGTGAAGCAGAAGATCTCAGTCTCCGGTTTGCGCCACTGATCGAACTGCTGGTGGAGCTGCGCCTCAAAAGCCAGGCTTTCCTTCTCGCTGGGTAGCTGGGCTTCAGCGATCAGCTCACACGGCCCGAACTGTTTGATCCGCTTGGGGATGGAGATGGCCTTGCCGATCTTGTAGTAGGCCCTGCCATCAGCAGTCGGATCAAAGGTCAACAGCCGCACCAGGTACACATGGCTAAGGCTGTGCTCCAGTAGCAGGGGCGTCATCGTTCCTGGCAGTCATCGCTCGAGCGCAGCAACACACCACAAAAAATAAGAATATTAACAGCCCGAGAATGTTAACATAATCACTTCGCGAAGAGCATTGCAATGCCAGAGATCCCGGCCTGGGCAGAAAGTCTCACGTTCGACCCTGTAATAGACCGCAATGAAGATGGAAACCTAGTATATGCCCCCGTAAATCGAAAAGAATTTAATAAGCTAATCAGCTCCTATCCCGATCTCTCTTACGAGGAGTTCCTGGACCTCCCCAAAACACTGATTAACAAGGATTTCACTGACTATGCGCGCAAGATGCTCGCGCAAAATAGTCTTGGCTCGAACAATAATACATTAACTTTCTACATAGACAACGGTGGCTCTTCGCCTTTTTTCGACAACTCCAGCGATGGGCGCTGGGCTGCGGGCAAATTAGGTAATAATCTAACCCTTCCTCAAGACGGCTACAAGTCATACATCAGGAAGGTTATGGAAGAGTTCGAGCAAGCCTCAGGCGACAGAATAAACTTAAAAGAAGTCAAATCAGACGAAGAGGCACTGATTGGAATTTACAGAACGCCGCCAGAAGGTGAGCTGCTGGGCCTCTCGCTAGCAGTAAGCAATGGAAGTCATCTATGGAGAAACGTCTTCTATTCAGATAGTAACGATAGAGGTACACCCGAAAGGAACAGACAGGACACGCTCGCAACAATTAGGCATGAGATCGGGCACACACTTGGACTAGCCCACCCTACCGATCTTTCAACTCTTTTGGCTAAGGGCCAAGCGCAGATTGGAGAAAATACGGCTTACATAATCAGCGATATCGAGCCCAACGGCACGATAATGTCTTACAATCCACCCGAAACTGGCCCTATTCCCTTTTCATTCTCAGGGAACGATCAAACTGCGCTTGGAATAATCTGGAATAACTTCAATGGTAGTAGCGATCAAACACAGGGCCTGCTATTCGACAAGCAGATTCCTGCAAGCATAAATGAGATCATGGAGAAAAGCGACAATGACATTATCACCGGACTAAGTATCAATGATCGACTAAAAGATAGGAGTGGCGACCAGTTCTACAGACTTGGCATAGGCAACGATAAGCTGATTTACACCGGCGGCTTTGATTTTGTCGAAGCGGGAGAAGGTGCAGATACTTTTGTACTCAAGCCCAAAGGGGAAAACGGCTACCTGACCGTGACCGACTTCCAGCGAGGCCAAGATCGATTCGCATTCAAAACACGATCCCAATGGACTAAAAATATCACTTCAAGGCAGATAGGGGGATCAACGGTTCTCGTGAATAGCGACACTGACATTGTTGCGCTGGTGGCAGGCTCATATAATCTTTCAGATCTTCTCTAAGAAGATCCTGGGAAACCCGAGCGATCCACGCGACAATGGCCCTGCCATCAGCAGTGGGATCAAAGGTCAACAGTCGCACCAGGTACACATGGCTATGGCCGTGCTCCAGCAGGGTGACCAGATCAAATGGCCTGCCCTTGTCTCGCTGCAGGGTGGCTGGTGACACGGTCCACCGTTGAGCCAGCTGTGCCATCAACGGCTTGGTGATCTGCGGGCTGGCCTTGAAGGTGAAGGTGGTGCCGTCATCCCAAGTGGCAGTCCAGTTGATGCCACGGGCCTTGAGTAATGCGGGGCGATAGCTGAGGCAGCGGAATGGGATGCCGTCATCACTGCTCAGCTGGGCATGGCTGACCAGTTCAGGGCTGCACCAGAACCAGACCGTACCCTTCTCCGGCTGGGCTGGGTCTTTCCAGCAGACGATGTAGCGGTTGCGCGGGACGGAGGCTGATGTTGGGCCTAGGCCATCGCCTGGGTAGCGGCGGCGGGTCATTGCTTACTTTTCCCTCCGCTTGCGGCTTGCAATGAACGCAGCGGTGCCGGTCACCAGTGCAGCCGTTGTTCTAAGTAGCCAGGAAGGAGAATTGCGCCTCATGTCATGGCCATCCGAATACCTTTTGGACTATTACGAGCCTTCTGGCGAGTTGGCGAGTTGGCGACTCGGCATTGGATACGCCTGTGTCCAGAACCCTGTCCAACACCAGTCGAAACAGCCTGCACAGAGCCGTTCTGACGGCATTGCGCACCTGCCAAAGCGACGGGTATGCGAACGGTTCGACTAACAGCTTCTAGCCATGTTGACCAAGTCAGCCGCGCTTAGGGGGCTTCAGCGGGTCGAGGATGCTGAGCGCCTCCCACTTCACGGGATCGGTGCCTGCTGGCGGGCGTAACGGCCAGGGCAGCGGCTTCTGTTGTGGTTGCGGTTGGGTCACTTCATCACCTGCGCGATCTCGCACTGCAAGCGAATCGCACCAACCATCGCGGAGTGGTTTTCGCGCTTGGCCGCCTTCATCAAGATGTCTTCAAGCTGATAGATCTTGCGACTCACGAAGTCATCACGTTGTTCGTTGATGGCTTCTTTGATCTCGTCTTTGGCCGCTTTGATGAGGTTGTCAGTGCTAGATCGACTGATATCCCACTCTTTCCTTGCATATTCCAGGATGTCAGGACGCTGAACACCGTTAGCCAGAAGCCTGATGACTTTGGCGACGCGGTAGTTCTTTTCAGCGGCGGTGGCTTTTTTGCCCATGGCGTCAGTCTGCCAAGAACGGCGCGACGTGGTTACCAGTCGATGTCTGGTTGAGGTGAAGGGGGCTGGCCTGCAGCAGTGCTTTGACCTGATTGGGGGAGAGGGTGGCGCCGGCTTGAGAGGTGATGAGGTTGGCGTGGGCCTCGAGCACAGTGCGGCAGATCCTCGGGAAGAGAGACTGCTATCCAGGCAGCCCGTCATCAGGAGTAGAACGACTGGCATCACTCGGCTTTAGCCTCCTGCTGCTGCTCAGTGTGCGAAAGATCGTGCGAATGAGCCACGATTTCGGCGTCAAGCACCTGGGAATTGCCCGGGGTGAGCTGGCCGGCCGCACCGTTGCTGGCGACCGTGGCGCGGATCTCATCGAGCTGCTGCTCGAGCTGGCTCAGCAGCGCCTGCTGCTCCTCCCGGGCCACGAGGTTGGCCACGGTCTCGAACACCAGGCGAGAGGCGCCGAGCTTCACCTGATCGCTGCCGGTGACAAGCAAGGCCTGCGCCACCCGAGTGGCCTGGGGCACCAGGGTGCGCATGTGGATCTCCCCGTCCTGTTGCTCTCCTCGGACGGCGCTCCAGAGCGCCTCCTGCCAGGCCGCTGAGTTCTTCCACCGCCAGAAGGTCGGCTGGGAGATCCCGAGCTTCTCGCAGACGGCAGAGGTGCCGTGCCCGTCAAGCATCAGCTGCATCGCCAGCTTCTGCTTCTGCTTCTGGCTCAGCTGGCCAGGGCGCAGGTTCGGTTGCGGGTTGGTGCGCCTCTCCATGAATGATCTGAATGCAGCATTCATCTTCAAAATAATAATCATTCTCAGCGAGGACTATTCCTCCCTCCCTTCCCCCTTTCCCAGTCCCCACGCATCAGTGCACCTCGCCCCATGTCTCCCCAACGGAGGCATCAGCCTCGAGGGGAATGTCCCCCAGGTAGGCGTCCTGGAGCCGTTGGCTGGTCATGGCCTCTAGGGCCACAGCCTTGACGGCCTCAACGTGTTCGCGGGGCACTTCCAGCAGGATCTCGTCGTGGATCAGTCCCACCACGCGGGTGCCAGGGAAGGCCTCAAGGGCGGGCCACAGATCGCCAAGGGCATCAGCGAGCAGATCACGGCCAGAGCCTTGGATGGGGAAGTTGATCCCGTTCGTTCTGCCTAGGTGTTCAAGGGGCAGTCGAGAGTTGTTGTCGAGGGTCTTGCCTCTCACCGTCATCCGGCGGCCGGAGAGTGAGCGGCTCTCCGTGATGCGAGCGCCGTCATCGAAGCGAGCCATCAGCTGGCTGATCTGCGGGTGGAAGCGATGCCAGGCCTTGTAGACCTTCTCGGCCTGCCCGTAGGAGACGGGCTTGCCTTGGGCTAGCTCGAGCTGGCGGGCGAGGTTCTTCACCCCACAGCCGTAGGCCAGGGAGAAGTTGGCGGTCTTGCCGATGGTGCTGCGCTCAGGGTCAGCCTTGGTGATCTGACGGCCGCACACCTGGCTTGCGATGTAGGCGTGTGGGTCGATCCCCTCGAGCAGGATCTTGCGCTGGCCTTCGTCGTTGTAGAGCCGGGGTGAGGCCTGCAGGCGCACTTCGATCGAACTCCAATCGAGGTCGATCAGCACGGTGTCGGGATTGCCAGTGCTCAGTGCTTTCTTGCGGTCGCCGGTGAGGCCTTGGAAGTTGAAGCCGAGCTGCCCAAGCTTCACGGGTTTGGGTTGGCCAGCCTTCTGCGCTTTGGGCCCGAACACCTCGGTGTCCGAGGGAACGGATTGCTTGCTGCTGGGCACCAATGCGCTGGTGGTGGTGCGTCCGGTGCGAGCGCCGAGGATTCGGTAATTGGGGCGGATCCGGCCATCGGTGAGAGCCTGCTCTTGCTCGAGCCAGGTGATCTCCTTGAGCTCGGTGTCCAGCTCCTTGATCTCGAGCAGGAGGTCCACGGCAGGGAAGCCGCGGTAACGCTCGAGCGTGGCGCCTTTGGCATCGGCCAGGGGTTGGCCCGTGTGCTCGGCCAGGGCATCCCGGAGCTTGACGGCGTTGCGGTAGTTCTCCAGGCCAAGCATCTGCTGGAGGGCGGCCACCTTCTGATCGCGTTCGGTGGTGGCGTGTTCGCGGGCAACCGCAACCATTTGCAGATCAACGGCTAAACCGCGCACCTGGCCATCGGCGCATGGGCCAATCATTTGGCAGTCGAGCCGATGAGCGTGTTCTTGGCCGGTGGCCTGGAGCTCTTCACGCAGGCGCTTGGCGAGGGGGCGCACAACGACGGCATCGAGGGCGGCGTAAGCGAGCTGGCTGGCGGTGAGCTCTGATCCCCAGTTGCTCAGTTGCTCGCCTTTGTCGATCTCGCGGTTCAGGTAGTACTTGGCGACGGAGGCCAAGCTGTTGCTGCTGAGGTCGCCGATCAGCTGGCTGGCGAGCATGGTGTCCCACCAACGACACAGCGGGCGGATGCCGGCGGCGATCAGGTAGGTGGCTTCGAACAGCAGGTTGTGGCCAACGACCACGCGCTCGGGAGTGCGCACGATCTGCGCAAGCCAATCGAGGGCCGGCTGACCGATCACGGCCACGTCGATCACCAGCGTGGGCTCGGTGTCGCCGGTGCTGATCTGGGCCAAGCGGATCTCACCGCCAAGCGATGGGCTGAGGCTGGCCTTGTGCCGCCACAGATCGGTGCGGCGGTTGAAGGTCTCAATGTCGAAGCCGATGGCCCTGGGGATGGATGCCACCGCCGGGAGCTGATCGGCCGCGGCGATGTAGGTGACGCCGGCCGGAGGGGTACCCACAAAAGGGGTGGGGTCTGCAGCTTTTACAGCTGGTTCCGAATCTCCCGGGGGCTGGTTCCGAATCGACTTCCGGTCCCTTGATCCTTTGGCCCGCAGGGGTTTTGGGCTGGTTCCAAAAGTTCCAGCGCTTTCGGGGGTTGGCGTATTGGGATTCGCGTGTGTTTCAGGAGAACCTGAAAGGGAAGAGTCTTCGTATGTAGTTGGCTTTTCCTCTAAAAGATTTGGAACCAGGGGCAAATCCATCTCCCCATCTGGGTTCTTGGTTCCATTTCCACTTTTGGAACCAGCAGGAGATTTGGAACCAGTTTTGGAACCACCGTCGCCTTCCGGGGGCAGGAGCAGGTAGAAACCGTGGCCGTATTTCTTGGCACGCACCCGCTCCCAGCCGGCTGACTTGATGGCGGGGGACTCCATCGCACGGCCAATGCGGCCGCTGGTGCCGTTGTCCCGCTGGGCCGGCCGGATGCCCATAGCGTCGTGAATGTCGTCGCGGGTCACAAGCAGGGCCCACGCGCCGTGCTCCCTGTGCCCCCGGCTGATGTACCGCAGGCGGAGCTGGCAGGGGAAGTCACCAGCGGGTGAGACCCGTTCAATGTCGCCGCGGGTCAGCCGCTCCCGCTGTGCAGCCGTGAGCTTGCTGTGGGCGTGCACCACCTCCTCGAGGTATTCCGCGATGGAGCTGACCCAGGGATCGGTGAAGGTGGCCTCGAAGCTTCTCTCCTCGGTCGCTGCGAGCAGGGCGGCGCCTTCCTCGGAGTTGGGGTTGAGCCAGGTCTCCGTGCCGGCGTCGAGCCAAGCCAGCGCCGTGCGCCAGATCCGGTCTCGCTCGTGAGCGATCAGATCCCAGTCGATTCGGTGCACCACCTCGATGATCCAGAAGCGACGGCTCCCGGTGATGTCGTTGAGAAGCTCGGACTCGTTGGTGGTGCCCCAGGGGACGCAGCGGCGGGGGTGCTCGCTGGCGTTGATTTCCCGCTTCTCGGCGTAGATGTCGTTGCGGGTGGTGATCCAGTCCTTCACCTCTGAGGAGCAGCGCCCCTTGGTGAGCTGATCAACCTCGCCCAGCTCGAGGATCCAGCAGCGGGCCATCTTGCTGGTGACTTTCCAGCCGGAGAGGGACTCGCGGGAGTCAAGCTTCCCGAGGGTGTCGCCCCAGCCAGGGCCAGCCAGAGACCGCAAGGCTTCCGTCTTCCCCAGGCCTTGATCTCGGCTCCTGAGGATGGGGCACTGATCGAACTTGGCCCCCGGCTCCAATCCCCGTTTGGTGGTGCCGGCGAGGGCACGCTGGAGCAGACCCGCAGAGAGCTCATCCCGAGGGTCCAGGCCAAACAGCTTGGCGACTTCGGAGAGCTCCATCAGAGGGGTGGCCTCATTGGCCCGCAGACCCTCCAGGTATTCAGCGACGGGGTTGTAGGTGTTGGTCTTGGCGACAAACACCAGGGCGTCGGCGGCTTGGTTCTTGCCGGCTTCAATCCCGTGCTGCTGCGCCACCAGCTGATAGGTCAGCCCCAGGTCGGTGATTGGGTTGCCATCCACCTCCGGCACTCGGGTGAGCTCGTTGAAGCGAATGGTGTGTGAAAAGGCCAGCCACTCCTGCAGCTGCAGAGATGTGGGGGTGGCCCGGTCGATCTCCGGCGGTAGCTGTTCCCCGCGGGCGAGGGCATCGGCTCTGGCCTGCTCTCGCTGCTGATGGCGCTCCTTGAGGTCAGTCTCCCGCCGCCGCTCGAGGCGACCCTTGATTCCCTCGTTCACCGTCTTGGCTCCCACGCCGGTGGCCTGAACCAGCAGCGCCTTGAGGGCGTCACGCTTCGGGGCGTTTTCGGGGTGGGCGTCGGCCATGGCGCTGATCAGGTTGGTGATGGGGCCGCTGTGCTCCGGCCAGCGGATGCCCAGCTCTTTCAGCTCGCCGATCTCCCAGGCCAAGTAGTCACCGGGTGGCCGCGCCGTCTGCCGCAAGGCCTCCACCACTGTTCGGGCCCCTTCCGTCCCGTGCGCCAGCACCAGCTCCTCCATGCCTCCTTTGGCAGCGGTGGGCAGCTCAGCGTGCGGGCCCAGGTAGGCGTCGCGGTATTCCTCCACGAGGGGCAGACGGCCTAGCCGCAGGCCTTTGCTCACGCAGCCGCGCACCAAGCCGGGCAGCAGATCCTGCGCCATCCATTGATCGCAGTCGCCTAGGTAGGCCTTCAAACCTTCGGGCAGCTCCAGCCGGCGCAGGTGGCTCGGGGCAGTGATCGCCACGCAGGGGATGCCGAGCACCAGGGTGCAGCAGACGGCATCGAAGAACCCCTCGGTACTCACCTCGGCCTGGCCGATCACCTCGCCATCGGGACCGATCAGCCCGCTGGGATCACACACCGCGAGGTGTTCTCCGGCGCCGGTCTGGAACAGGTATTTGTCAGCCCTGCCACGCTCCTCATCGACTGGCGGGTTGTCACAGCGCAGGCTGTAGTGCGGGTGCTCAGCGCCGGGGTTCCAGCAGATCAGGAGTCCGCCGGTCTCGGTAGCTGCGGCCCGGGTGAAATGCCATTCATCGCGGACTTGCTCCCAGGTGAGGGTGCGCAGGAACCCGCCGGCCACCAGCCATTTGATCTGCTCGTCGGTGTATCCACGCCCGCGGATGTAGTCCCGGTGCGCGTCGGAGAGGCCATCTACCGGGGTATCGGCAACTTTCTTGCGGCGGGTTCTCTTTGGCTTGGCCGGCAGCACCTCCTCCTCGCAGCCCTCTACCAGGGCAAGCTGCACGCGAGAGGCTTCAGATTGTTCGGCTTCAGCTGCCATGATGGTGGCGGGTTGTTGTTGGCCCCTTTCGATTGCTGTTTGGGTTCGCCTCTAGGGGTATTGGCGAGCCCGGCAGTAATTGAGCTCAGGTGACTCCCCAGGCGTCCTTGCCTCTGGCGGCGAGATATTCGTGCAGGGCGTGGCGCATGATCACGGCCCGATCGCAGTTGTGCTCCCGTGCCATGTGCTGCACGGCGTTATCCATCGGGATGCTCAATCGGAAGGTCATTGCGAGCTTCACCGGCGGACCGTGCTGGACCTCCTCAAGGTGGAACTCTGCAGGTGTCTCCACGGGTCTAGGGGTAGTAAGTACACACATGCTCAGGCGAATCAGCCAGGAGGCAACGCACCCCCAGAAATCAGGTCTACGGGGTGCACCTCCTGGACCTAACTGACAGAAATTGCCGTTGCAGGGGCATGAAAAAGCCCGGCTTTTGGCCGGGCGGTTTGTGGTGACTCTCAGCGGGCTAGGGGGTTAGATGTCGTCGAGGCTGTCCCTGCCGTTATCGGCTTGGCCATCCTCACGCTTTTGCACCTGCTCCACATACAAGATGTGGGTCGGTGCTTTGTCGTTGCCCTCGCGGTAGCCGTTGGGCCAAATGCTCCAGCGTTGTGATCCGTTGGAACCGCTCAGGTAGACGGTGCCGTCCTTGGTTTCTGACTTCCAGAGGCCAGACATTCTGATGCGGGGTGCGCGGTCTTCAGACATTGATTGATTGCAATGGAATGGGTGCCCGGGTTGGCAGCGGCCCCGGGCCAGCCGCAGAGCTCAACGGGCTGCGTCGTCGAACTCAGCTGGCTCGGTCTTCCCGATCGGCAGGTCATGGCCCTCGGCTTCCAGCTCGCTGCGGATGGCGTTGAGCTGGTCTTGGCGATGCGGTGGATTCCACTGAGGGATCTCCACGCGCACGGGCTCCTTGCCCCAGGGCCGGCGGTGGGGCTTACGCATTGGGCCAGGCCTCCATCGCTGCGTTGACCAGATCGCCGGCAAGGGCAACCTCGTCGTCATCCCCGAGCAGGCCTGTCAGCAAGCTCGCAACCTGATCGAGGTGGGCATCGCTGAGCGAGCCCAGCCCGTGGAGGGCCTGGTACGCCAGCAGCAGGTGGTGCGCAGCTTTGATCGCTTGATCGCGGTCGTAGCTGACGCCAATCCCTGGCAGCAGGTGAATGACCTCAGCCATCGCCCCGTTCCTCCCGCTGCTGGAGCAGCAAGGCCTCACGGGCCCACCGCTCGAGCTCGCCAATGCCGGACACGATCGGATCGCACGCCAAGGCGTCGATGTCGTCTTCGTTCAGGCGGTCGCGGTTGTAGGTCCACTCCTGAGGGATCTCCTCCAGCCGCCTGGCTGCCAGCTCGGCCAGGGCTTCGTTGCCCAGTCGGAACTCGAGACGGTTCCGGCCGTTGCCGGTGTGGGCGGCATCCATCGGCACGGGAGCCGATGGGCCAGCGATGGCGTACACCGTGGCTCGAGCAACGGCTTCGGCCAGGGGCAGCAGGGCCAGCCCCGGGGTGCACTCCAGCTCAAGCACCCATGGCGACTTGCGGGCCGTGCCCTTGGTGAGGGTGATGGTCCGCCATCGCGCGTGGGAAAGGAACAGCAGTTCAGCCATTGCGGGCCTCCTGCAATGCAGCGAGCTCCACGTCCTGGCGCTGGCACTCCCGATGGAGCTGGTGTGCAGCCTTGTGGGCTACGCGGCAGGCCTGGGGCAGGTCGATCCAGCGGTGGCTGTGCAACCAGCCCCAGATGCGCCGATAGCTCCACCAGTAGGCGTTGGCGATGTGCCGGCCCAGGCGGACCGTCAGCCAGTCGCCAATGTCATGGGCGCCGCCGGGGGAGAGCACCCCTCCGGCCAGCTCCTCATAAACGTCGTACCGCAGGCCCAAGGGGGTGCGGCAGACCTGAACGACAACCACGCCGGTGTAATCCTCGAGCGCCCCCTTGAACTGGGGGTAGAACTCCAGGCAATCCTCACGCTGGTGGCAGACAGCGAGCCCCTGGGCCGCCGCGGCCTGGGCCACAGCAGCGAGCTTTGGATCAGTGGTCATAGGGATCCACCTCCTCGGCGTGCTGCTCGAGCTCCGGGAACAGCGGGCTGTGGCGCTTGCTGTTGATCCGCGAGATCGCCTTCCCCGTGACCCCGTGGGCCTCGAGGATGTGCTCCCGCAACAGGTGCAGGAACGCAACGGTTGCCTGCCAGTCCTCCTCCTTGATCGCGGTGTCGATCCGCCCCAGCAGCGGATCATTGGCCAGGGCCTCCAGCCGGCGGCGCACCTTGCCCAGGCTGACCTTGGGCGGGTCGGCCTCGAAGGTGATGGGGCCCTCGGGAACGATGGGCTTAGCCATTGGCCGCGGCCTCCACTACTCCCCAGTCCTTGCAGGACAGCAACCGCAGGCCTTTGGATTTGGCCACGGTGGCGAGCACGCTGCGGGCCCGCGTGGGGCAGAGCCAGGTCATCTCGTCGATGGCGCTGGCGATGCGGATGGCGGGGCCGGCCGGCACGATGCCGTCAGCCACCAGGTGCTCGTTATTCGCGCACCAGAAATCGAGCAGGTAGCTGGCCAGCTCGGTGGCCCGCATCACTTCCTCGGGCTTGGGGTCCGCCCAGGCACCCAGGGCGAAGGAATTGTCGTCCCCGAGGGCTTGGCTGATCTCGGCGTGGGCCAGGTGATCGGCGTCCCGTGGGGATGGGCTGGCACCCCGGCGGCTCGGGCGGCCGTCGAGTGATTCCTCACGGCTGCTGCGTTGAATGCAGCGCTGCAGCGCCCCCATGGCAGTGCAGGCCGTGGGCTGGCTGATGGCGATGTCGATGCTCATGCCCGCACCTCGCTGGCGAGCTCGAGCTCGATGTTGATGCGGGCCACCAGGGTGCTGGCGTCCTTGTCCAACTCCACCCACCGCTCGAGCAGTGCGATGGCGGCATCGCGGTGCTCGGGGCTCATCTGCTTGAGATTCGCCACGTCCTTTTCGTAGTTGATGTGCATCTGGCCCAGCCGCAGGCCGGTGGCGATGCCCTGGGCCATCTGCCAGTCGGCGCTGTTCTTGCGGGCCTCCACCAATGCGGCGGCCGGGGTCATTGTTGTTGTCATGGCTATTCGGGGGTTGTTGTTGTTTGCGGGCGGCTATTCAGCACCCTTTCGATCTCGGTGACGTTCCACGCGAGGTGGCCCTTCTCTCCATGTCCCTTGCGCCAGTGCCGGCCGTAATCCAGCAGGCCCTGATCCGTCATGCGGATGAGGGTGGTCTTGCTGACGCAAAGGCGCTCGGTCGCTTCCCTGGTTTTCATCCAGAGAGGCTCGAGGCGCTCGTATGTCATGGCTTCATGCCAAGCGACGGATCCAGCCCCTGCCCCCTTGTCCCAAGGCAGGTGGTTGATGCCGTTCGCCCTCCTGTAGCTCTCTTGATTGGCGGCTGCCCTGCCGAACTCCAACCCCCCTGCTGAGGCACCTCCCCATGGCCGACGGGACCGCAGCAGGGTCCCTAACCGTCATTTGGGCACCCAGGCGTGCGGGGACACGTTTAACCCTGGGGGGTCGTGGAACTGGAGGGCTCCCGACTCCGTGGCGCCACCATAGGGAGTGTTCCGCTGCACGGCAAGCCACCACTTGCAGCGTGGTGCACCTGCTGTCCTCAAGCGAAGGCTGCAGCAGGGGCCCCGGCCTGGCTGCGGGCCTGGAGTTTGGCCTTGGCGCGGGCCATGGTGTCGGCGGTGGTGCCGCTGTAGTGGCTGTGGTGCGTCTGCAGGCTGTGGCCCATCAGCAAGGCAGCCTCCTTGTCGCTGAGGCCCAGCACGCTGGCGCGGTCGGCGTAGGCGTGCCGCATGGAATACGGCACCAGCTCGTTGCCGGTGTTGCCCACGGCCGGAGCCTCGGCCAACTCCTGCACCAGGGCCTGCCAGACCTTGTTGCGCTCGAGGTATTGATGCAGCGCA
This sequence comes from Synechococcus sp. LA31, assembly GCF_018502385.1. Classification (NCBI taxonomy): domain Bacteria; kingdom Bacillati; phylum Cyanobacteriota; class Cyanophyceae; order Synechococcales; family Synechococcaceae; genus Synechococcus; species Synechococcus sp. LA31. The sequence continues at coordinate 1,536,199 of NZ_CP075523.1, read as the reverse complement.
TCGCCGGCACGCTCACCGCGGCAGCCAGAGGGCAAGGCCTCCTTGCCGCGCTCCGCCAGCAGGGCCAGCAGGTTGGCGCTCAGCCCCTCGAGGCCGGCAGGGTCGAGCCCCAGGATCTCGCGCGGCGGGGTGCCTTGCGGCTTGCGGGCCGTGCGCTTGGAGTAGCTGCAGCGCAGTGTGTCGCCGTTGGCGACGAGGTAGCCGAGCTCAACAGGGCGCAGACCGAAGCAAGCCACCAGGCCCACGGCGGTGCGCCAGCGCTGATCGTTAATACCTGCCAAAAGGCGGCAAATCTGGTCGTCGCTGATGAAGGTGGCCATGGTGTGCCCCTTTTGTTTGACGCCCACATAGCGGCTCAGATCGGCTGGGGGTAGCCAGCGGGCATCTGCGCCTTGCTCCTGCACAGCGAAGGCCAGGAATTGCCCGATGTATTGGATCTGCAGGCGGCGGTCGGTCTCGCCGGCCCCCTTGCCGCCGGGGAAGTGCTGATCCACCAGGGCCTGCATCAGGCCGGCGCCGCCGGTGGGGCGTTGCTTGCCGGTGAGGATCGCAACGGCGCGGCTGATGCGCAGGCGGTAGTTGCGGTCCCAGGTGCGCTCGCTGGTCTGGCCGCTGCCGACCTTGTGCTGTTGGAACAGCTCAGCCACGCGGGGCCAGTTGGTGGCCCCCTTCTCGGTGATGCCCTCCGAGCGGGCGATCAGGGCGATGGCTTCCTTCAGGCTTTTGCCGGCTTCCACCAGGGGCTTGGCCGCGGCGGCCGCCTGGAGCATGGGCAGCTTGCTGCTGCCGGCCCAGGGCAACTCGAGGATGCAGGTGGTCTGGGTGCCGTCTGCGAAGCGGTAGGCGAGCTGGATTCGGCCCCGCACGTCTTTCGCATACCAGCCTTCACCGTTCTGCAGGCGCAGATCCCTTCTGAGGGTTGCGATCCAGGTGGGTGCTTTGGCCATCGGTCGCACGGCCGCGTAGGCAGCCGGTCATCTCCCTCCAGTGTGCGAACGAACGTGCGAAATAGTCAACCCCTGAGGTGCACCAGCGTGCACCCCGCGGATCAGGGTGATGGCTAAAACCCTTGTCCCAGCTTGGTTTTTCTAGACGCCCCCTGATGGATTCGAACCATCGACCGGCTGCTTAGAAGGCAGCTGCTCTATCCAGCTGAGCTAAGGGAGCTGATGGAGGCATTGTGACAGCGGGGCTTGCAGTCGTGTTGGCGGAGGGCTCCTATGGTGGTGTGCTGCGAACCGTTGCTCGATGCCTGCTCCAAGGCTTAACGACAGCCAGAAAGAGGAGTTGGTGGGTCGCTATCGCCAGGGGGAGACCGCCCAGGCCTTGGCGGTGGCCTACGGCTGCAGCCCCAACACCGTGAGCCGTGTGCTCAAGGCGCTGCTTGATCCCGAGGAGATGGAGGCGATCAAGCGTCAGCCGCGCGGGCGTACGGCCGCGCCCGCAGCAGCGGTATCGGAGCCCGCGCCCGCACCTGCTCCTCCAGCAGAGCCAAAGTCTGAGCCTGCCCAGGCTTCTGACCCAGATGAGGCGGAGCAACGCGAGCTGGCGATCGACGATGCCGATGACTTCAGCGAAGACGGCCTCGATGATCCCGATGTGGATGCAGACGATGAAGCTGAGCTGCCCGCAGTTGCCGTGGAACCGGCTGTGGTGCTGGAAGCCCAACCCCTAAGTCCTGGGGCACTGCCAGCCAGCGTTTACATGCTGGTTGACAAAACAGTTGAGCTGCAGGCCAAGCCTCTGCGTGAGTTCCCTGAGCTGGGTGGCTTGCCCGATGAGGAACAGGAGCTTCAGGCATTGATGCTGTTCACCAACCCGCGTCAGGCCAAGCGCCAGTGCGGCCGCACCCAACGGGTCATCAAGGTGCCCGATGCTGGGGTGCTGCAGCGGCGCTCTTCCTACCTGGTGGCCCAGGGGATCACCCGGCTGGTGGTGGAGGGTGGCGCGCTGTTTGCGCTCTGAGCTCTAGAGATCTGAATCCTGATTGCTGCGGGGCAGCAGCAGGGCTGTTGTGGCACCGCCGCTGATCACACCGATCACGAGGGCCACGCCCAACACAAATCCTGTGGGCAGCTGAGCAGTGCGCCCGAAGCCCAGATTGAGGCTGGTGCGTTGATCCAGATTCTGCGCGCCCAGGCAGAGGATCAACAGCAGCAGAGCACCGCCGCCCAGGCTGGCCAGCAATAGGCGCAGACGCAGCAGCATCAGCTCGGATCCTCAGCGTGATGGAGCAGAGCGTAAAGCTCGCGCCGGGCCAGGCCAGTCTGTTGGGAGAGCTGGCGAGCGGCATCGCTTCGGCTCAGGCCGGAGGCCACGAGGTTCTGCAGCTCCAGGCGCAGTTCAGCGTTCGTGCGGTTTGGCGTGCTGGAGTCGCTGGCTCCCCCCAGCACGATCGTGAACTCCCCTTGGGGGGCATGGTTCCGGAAGTGCTCCAAGGCCACTTCGATCGTGGGGCCTACCTGCTGTTCATGCCGCTTGGTGAGTTCTCGGGTAACCGCGATTGGGCGATCGCCTAGCTCGGCCAACAGATCCTCCAGCAGTTGCAGCAGGCGGTGCGGCGCTTCGAACAGCACCAGGGTGCGCGGTTCGTTCGCGAGTGATTGCAACCTCGCCCGGCGTTGCGTGGCCTTGGGGGGCAGAAACCCTTCAAAACAAAAGCGCCCGGCTGGTAGGCCGCTGCTGACCAGTGCGGTGGTCACGGCGCAGGGGCCTGGCACGCAAATCACCGTGCGCCCGGCTGCACGCGCGGCGGCCACCAGCGCTTCGCCGGGATCGGAAATCCCAGGTAGGCCGGCATCGCTAATGACAGCAATTGCTTCGCCCGCCTCCAGGGCCTCCAGGAGTTCTGGGATGCGGCTGATCTGGTTGTGCTCGTGGAAGCTCACCAGCCGTGGTGGCTGCTCGCCGTTTCGTAGCCCCAGGTTGTGCAGCAGCAAGCCGCTATGGCGTGTGTCTTCGCAGGCAATGCGGTTGACCGCACCGAGCACCTGCCTGGCCCGGGGGGAAAGATCGCCGGTGTTGCCGATTGGTGTGCCCACCAGATAGAGCACTCCTGCAGCCGGTTCGGCGCCCTGCATCACAATGCCCCTTTGCCAACTCCATGATGCCCGCCGCCGCCTGCATGCCCTCGGGCATCAATGAGGAGCAGCTGCTGGTGGAGCTGCGCCGGTTGTGTTGGGGTGCGGCCGACATCCTGCTGGCCTACGGCCGCGGCGAGCAGCCCCCCTATGGCTTCCCCAAAGCACTGAGTGTTGACGAGGGCGGAGAGGGGCCTGTGAGTGCAGCGGATCTGGCCGTGAACCAGTGGCTGATCGACGGCCTGGTGAAGGCCTTCCCCGATGCCGGCTGGACGCTCCTCAGTGAAGAAACCGCCAAGGAACAGCTCACCGCCGGTGAGCCCTTGGATGCCGAGTGGCTGTGGATCCTCGATCCCCTTGATGGCACGAAGGATTTCTTGCAGGGTACGGGCGAATACGCCGTGCATCTCGCCCTGGCCCACAACGGCGAGCCGGTGTTGGGGGTGGTGCTGCTGCCGGAGATGGAGGAGCTGTGGATTGGGTTGGTGCCGCAGCAGCGTGCCTGGTGTGAGAACCGTGCTGGCGAGCAGCGGCCTGCTGCCCTGAGCGCCCGTGAGCCCCTGGCTGAACTGGTGCTGGTAGCCAGCCGCAACCACCGCGATCAGCGGCTCGAGCAGCTGCTGGAAGCGTTGGCCCTGGGCGACACCAAGGCGATTGGCAGCGTGGGTGGGAAGGTGGCCACGATCCTGCGCGGCGAAACCGATCTCTATATCTCCCTCTCGGGCAAGAGCGCTCCGAAGGATTGGGATATGGCCGCCCCTGAGGCCGTGCTGCGCGCCGCCGGCGGTGCGTTCACCCATGCCGATGGCCGCCGCCTCAGCTACAACGACGGCGACATCCGCCAGGCTGGTTGCTTGATCGCCAGCCACGGCCGCAGCCACCAGCCCCTGTGCGAGAAGGCGGCGGCGGCGATGGCGGTGATCGATCCGGGATTCCCCGTCTGATCAGCGCTTCGAAGCATGAAAAAGCCCCCGTTGCCGGGGGCTGAAGCGGTTCAGGGGTACCCCCTGGATCACTCGGCGGGTGCTTCTGCTGCCGGCTCTTCGGCTTGGGGCACGCCGCGCAGGGTGAGGTTGATGCGGCCGCGATTGTCGATCTCGCGCACGCGCACGGTGACGTGATCGCCCACGCGCACCACATCTTCCACTTTCTCCACGCGCGCTTCGCTCAGCTGCGAGATGTGGATCATCCCTTCCTTGCCAGGCAGGATCTCCACAAAGGCGCCGATCGGGATCACGCGGGTCACCGCACCGCTGAACACCTCGCCTTCCGACACGCGGCGGGTGAGGCCTTCGATGATGCGTTGCGCTTCCTCAGCGGCAGCACCGTCGTGGCTGGCGATCGTCACGATGCCGCCGTCTTCGATGTCGATCTTGGTGTTGGTGCGCTCGGTGATGCCCTTGATCGTGCGGCCGCCAGGGCCGATCACGGTGCCGATTAGTTCGGGGTCGATGCGGAAGCTGAGCAGGCGCGGAGCATGGGGGCTCAGCACGTCGCGGGGCTTCTCGATCGCCGAGAGCATCTTCTCGAGGATGTGCAGGCGGGCGGGGCGGGCCTGGTTGATCGCCTCGGCCACGGTTTTCACCTCAAGGCCGGTGATCTTCATGTCCATCTGCAGGGCGGTGATGCCCTTCTCGGTGCCGGCCACCTTGAAGTCCATGTCGCCGAGGAAGTCCTCGATGCCCTGGATATCAGTGAGGATCCGCACCTCAGAGCCTTCCTTGATCAGGCCCATGGCGGCGCCGCTCACAGGCGCCTTGAGGGGCACGCCGGCATCCATCAGGGCCAGGGTGCTGCCGCACACGGAACCCATCGAGGTGGAGCCGTTGGAACTCAGGCACTCCGACACCACCCGCAGCACGTAGGGGAAGCTCTCCTTGCTGGGCAGCACCGGGATCAGGGCCCGCTCCGCCAGGGCGCCGTGGCCGATTTCGCGGCGGCCCGGGCTGCGCATGGGCTTGGTCTCGCCGGTGGAGTAAGGCGGGAAGTTGTAGTGGTGCAGGTAGGTCTTCTCATTGGACGGGTTGAGGTCGTCCATTTCCTGAGCGTCGCTCGGGGTGCCGAGGGTGGCGCAGGAGAGCACCTGGGTGAGGCCGCGCTGGAACAAGCCTGAACCGTGTACGCGCTTGGGCAGCACACCAGCTGCGGCGCTGATCGGGCGCACCTCATCGAGGTTGCGGCCGTCCACGCGCTTGCCATCCTTCACGATCTGCTCGCGCATCAGCTTCTTGGTGAGCGCCTTGTAGCTGTTGCCCAGGGCCTTGCCGCTGCTGCTCACCGCCACCTTGATGGCGTCGTCGTCTTTGAGGGCTGCGATGGATTCGGCCGCCTTGGCCTTGATCCCATCGAGCTGCTCATCGCGTTCGGCCTTGGTGAGGCTGAATTGCTTGAGCACATCGCCGATGCCCTTGGCGCATTCCTTCTCCAGGAACTTGGGCAGGGTGTCGTCTGCGGTCTTGGCTTCGGGGAACACCTGCTCGATGCCCAGCTCCTTGAGCAGGGCTTGCTGAGCCTTGATCAGTTCGCACACCGCTTCGTAGCCGAAGTCGATCGCTTCGATCACATCCTGCTCGGGCAGCTGGTTGGCGCCGGCCTCCACCATGATCACGCCCTGGGGCGTGCCAGCAACCACTAGGTCAAGCTCGGAGCGCTCGATCTCGCGATAGCTGGGGTTCAGCACGAAGTCGTCGCCCAGCAGACCCACCCGCACGGCGGCCATCGGACCGTTGAAGGGAATTTTTGCCAGCAGGGTGGCCAGGGAGGCGCCGGTGACGGCGAGCACATCGGGCGGCACGCGCTCATCAAGCGACATGCAGGTAGCCACGATCTGAAGGTCGTCGCGCAGCCAGCTGGGGAAGAGCGGCCGCATTGGGCGGTCGATCAGACGCGCAATCAAGGTGGCGCGCTCGGGGGGGCGGCTTTCCCGACGCATGAAGCTGCCGGGGATGCGGCCAGCGGCGTAGAGGCGCTCTTCGTAATCGCAGATGAGGGGAAGGAAATCGATGCCTTCACGACCGCCGGAGCGGGTGGCGGTGACCAGAACGGCTGTATCTCCGCATTCGACCATCACTGAACCGCCTGCCTGGGGAGCGAAGCGGCCGGTGGTCAGCCGGATCTCCCGACCATCGAAGGAGATCGACTGAGTGTGACCTTGCACGTGGGCTTATGTCTTGTTTGTTGTCAAGTGCGATTCTCGCATCCGGCGTGCGAATGCCGTGACAACGCCCCCAATCTCTTTGGAAAGCGTGCGTGTGTTCAGCCCGCAGCTGTGCGACCTCAAGGTTGGTTCGGCCACAAAAAAAAGCGCCTTGCGGCGCTTTCTGAAAGGTTGTTTGAAGAGCCGAGGCTCACCAGGACGACTTGACCACGCCAGGCAGCTCACCTTTGTGAGCCCGCTCGCGCAGCTGGTTGCGGCACAGGCCGAAATCGCGATACACACCGCGGGGCTTGCCGGTGGCCCAGCAGCGGTTGCGCATACGCACCTTGGCGCTATTGCGGGGCAGACCCTGGATTTTGCGATGGATCTCCAGGCGCTCCATCGGATCGGCAGCGGCTTCGAAGGCAGCCATCAGAGCGGCACGCTTGGCTGCGAAGCGCTCAACCGTCTTCTGGCGCTTCACATCGCGCGCAATCATCGACTTCTTCGCCATGCGGCCTGGACTCGTATCGCAATGATGAGCAAGCCTACCCCGCAGGGTGACCTCAACGGTTCAGCAGCTGCTGCACTGCCGCCAGCTGGCTGGTGTCCTTCACGATCAGCACCAGGCTGAGCCCCACCAGGAACACAAAGCCCGACTGCATGAAGGCCATCTGAAACCTGTCCGGCAGCGGCTTGCCCCGCAGGCCTTCGATCATCAGCAGCACAAACTGGCCGCCGTCAAGCAGGGGAAGGGGCAGCGCGTTGAGCACTGCCAGGTTGATCGAGATCAGCGCTGTGTAGAGAAACAGGCTGCTGCCGCCTTGCTTGGCCAAGGAGGCCCCCATCTCCACGATCTTCACCGGCCCCGACACCTGGCTCGCTGTTTCACCGAAGTGCGTGGCGAGGGTGATGAAGCCCTCCGCCGTGCGCTGCGTGAGGGTGACGAAATCGTGATTGGCTTGCCGGATCGCCTCACCGGGGCCCTTGGCGCGGCGGAATGCCTCGGTGCCGATGGGTTGCAGCTGGGCGCCAATGCGGCCGATGCCGCTCATGTCGGCCGGGGTGAGGGCGATGGTGAGGGTCTTGCCTGCGCGTTCGGTTTGCAGCTGCAAGGTTTGATCAGGGGCGCTCTTAACCCGATCCACCAGAGCAGCCACAGCGCTTTGGCCCCCCCCGAGATCCACCCCATCCGCCGCAAGGATGCGGTCGCCTGGTCGCAGGCCGGCTGCCGCTGCTGCCTGCCCGCCCTGCACGCCTGCTATGAGCACGCCTGGGGTGGTGCTGAAGCCAGCTGGGATGCCAACCACCAGCCCCTGGGCCAGCAGCACGCTCCAGGCCAGCAGCAAGTTGGCCAACACACCGGCTGCAATCACCAGGGCCCGCTGAGGGATCGGGCGGTTGCGCAGCAGATCGGGATCGTCGGGGGGAATCGTGCTCTCTTCGTCGTCATCAGGGAATGACACGAATCCCCCCAGGGGGATCGCACGCAGGGCGAACTGCACACCGCGGCGTTGACGCTCCAGCAGCACCGGGCCGAACCCCACGGAAAAACCGCTGACGCGGATGCCCTGCCAGGTGGCCGCGAAGAAATGTCCGGCCTCGTGCACCACGATCAGGCCCGCCAGGATCGCTAGGGCAGTGAGAACCCCCATGCGTTCACGTGCAAAGTGATTCCATTGTGGTGGGATCTGCAGGCTCGATGACGCACCGCTGCGACGCCCTGTTGGTGGGGGCCGGAATCATGGGCGCCACCTTGGCCCAGTTGCTGCGTCAACTCGATCCTGAGCTGAAGGTGACGGTGCTCGAGCGGTTGTCGCAGATGGCGGCCGAGAGCAGTGCTCCACTCAATAACGCCGGCACCGGCCACGCGGCCAACTGCGAGCTCAACTACACACCTGAGGCGGCGGATGGGTCCGTGCCGATCGCCAAGGCCCTCGCGATCAACGGCGCCTTTGAGCTGAGCCTGCAGTTCTGGGGCTCCTTGGTGGAGCGCGGGGCGCTGCTAGACCCCAGCTCCTTCATCCGGGCGGTGCCCCACCTCAGCTTTGTGTGGGGCGAGGCCAACGTGGGTTTCCTGCGCCGGCGCTGGGAAGCACTCAATGCCACGGCCCAGTTCGCCGGCATGGAATGGAGTGGGGATTCAGCCCAGCTGCGGGAGTGGATGCCGCTGGTGATGGAAGGGCGCAGCCTCGATCAGCCCTTGGCGGCCACACGGGTAGCCCGCGGCACGGATGTGAATTTTGGAACGCTGAGCTCGGCGCTGCTGCAGGCCATCGACGTGCGGCTCGAGCATGAGGTTGTGGGCCTAGAGCGCGGTGGCTGCGGCTGGCAGGTGCAGGCGCGGAAGGCTGATGGGTCAACAGCTGTGTTTGAAGCGCCGTTTGTGTTTTTGGGGGCTGGCGGCGGGGCGCTGCCGTTGCTGCAGCGCTCGGGTATTCCTGAGGCTCGCCAATACGGAGCCTTCCCGGTGAGCGGCCAGTGGTTGGTGTGCCGCAACCCGGAGGTGATTGCTGGCCACAACGCCAAGGTCTATGGCAAGGCGGCGGTGGGTGCGCCACCGATGTCGGTGCCGCACCTCGATACCCGTTGGATTGAGGGGCAGCGCGCGCTGCTGTTTGGCCCCTATGCCGGCTTCAGCACCCGCTTCCTCAAGCAGGGGTCGCTCTGGGATCTAGCTGGATCAGTGACGTCGTTCAACCTGCTCCCCAGCCTGCAGGTGGGCAGCAAAAACTTTGATCTGGTGCGCTACCTCGTGGGGCAGGTGCTGCAAAGTGAGGGGCAGCGCCTCGCCAGCCTGCGCCAGTTCCTGCCTGAGGCCCGCCCAGAGGATTGGCAGTTGGCGGTGGCGGGCCAGCGGGTGCAGATCATCAAACAGATCGATGGCCGCGGCCACCTGCAGATGGGCACTGAGGTGGTGAGTAGCGCCGACGGATCACTGGCGGCGCTGCTCGGTGCGTCACCCGGTGCTTCCACAGCGGTGCAAACGATGGTGGAGGTGTTGAGGCGCTGCTGGCCCGAGCGCTTCAACAGCGGGCCTTGGCAGCAGCAGCTGCGTGGCTTGATCCCTGGCTGGGGCTTGGATCTCGGAGATGATCCGGATCACCTTGCGGCGTTGCGCAGCCGCAGCAATGCGGCCCTCGGGCTGGATCCTGCCTGACGGTCACGCCGGTTGGATGGAGCTGAAGCGCGGTGCTGGGTTTTGGCTGTTTGCTCACGTGTCCAACTCGGGATATCCACGGATATCCGGTTGGCGACAGGTGATCCGGCTCATGCCTGCCCCGGATCACCTCAGCTCGCGGCGCTGATCCGTTCGGCACCGAAGTAGGGAACCAGGGCGGCAGGCAGCTTCACCGAGCCATCCACTTGCTGGCCGTTTTCCAGTAGGGCCGCCATGGTGCGGCCCACGGCCAGGCCGCTGCCATTGAGGGTGTGCAGCAGCTTGGTGGTTTTGCCCTCCTTCATGCGGATGGCGGAGCGACGGGCTTGGAAGTCGCCGCACACGGAACAGCTGGAGATCTCGCGGTAGGCGCCGGCGCCTGGTAGCCACACCTCCAGGTCGTAGGTGCGGGCGGCTGAGAAGCCCATATCGCCCGTGCATAGCTCGATCTTGCGGTAGGGCAGCTCGAGCGCTTCGAGCACCGCTTCGGCGTCAGCGGTGATCTGCAGGTGCGCCTCGGCGGAATGCTCTGGATGGCAGAACCAATAAAGCTCCACCTTGTTGAACTGGTGCAAGCGGATCAGTCCGCGGGTGTCACGCCCGTAGCTACCGGCCTCGCGGCGGAAGCAAGGGGTGTAAGCCACGTATTTCAACGGCAGCTGCTCGGCTGGGATCACCTCATCGCGGTGCAGCGAAGTGATGGGCACCTCGGCGGTGGGGGTGAGCCACAGGTCGTCTTCGGCGCAGCGGAAGCTTTCTTCCGCGAACTTGGGCAGCTGGCCCGAGCCCGTGAGGCTGGCGCTGTTGACCAGGATCGGTGGCAGCACCTCGCGGTAGCCCTTGTTGCTGTGGAGGTCGAGCATGAAGTTGATCAAGGCGCGCTCGAGCCGGGCGCCCTGGCCAAGCAGCGTCACAAAGCGGCTCTGGGCGATGCGCACGGAGCGCTCGGCTTCGAAGAGTTCGAGCCGCTCGGCGATCTGCCAGTGCTCTTCAAGCCAATCCTCCTTGGCGCGGGGAGTTCCCCAGCGCTTGATCTCGATGTTGTCGTCTTCGCTTCGGCCATCCGGGGCCTCAGGCGAAGGCAGATTGGGCAGGGTGAGCAGCTGCTCGCGCAGCTTGGCTTCCAGCGCCTTCCCCTCCTCTTCAAGCACCGCCACCTGCTGCTTGATGCGGTTGCCTTGGTTGCGCAGTTCCTGCACTTCAGGGCTGTTGGGGGCCGCGCCGGCTTTGATCTTCAACCCAACTTCTTTGCCGATGCGGTTGCCCTCGGCCTGCAGATTGCTGCGCTGCTCCACCAAGTCGCGCTCTTGGCGGGCCATCAGCTGCAGGCCCGTGAGCTCGAGCGACATTCCACGACGGCCCAGCTGCTCGGTGATCAGCTCGGGGTTGTCGCGCAACAGGCGCTGATCCAACACGGGCCCAAAAGCAAGTGGTGGGAGCCTACGGGCCGGAGTTCAGGCAGGCTCGCTTCAGAGCACCTGCACCACCTCGTCTACTTCGGGGATGGCTTCGCGCAGCTTGCGCTCAATGCCCATTTTCAAGGTCATGGTGCTGCTGGGGCAGGAGCCGCAAGCGCCCTGCAGGCGCACCTTCACGATCGGGCCATCGATTTCCACCACTTCCACGTTGCCGCCGTCGGCCATCAGATAAGGGCGCAGCTCGTCGAGTGTGCGCTCCACGTTTTCAAGGGTGAGAGCGCGGGGGTCGTTGACCTCGGGGGCCGCGGTGTCAGCAGCGGGTGCGGTGGCGTCGGTGCTCATTTGGCGCTCTGTGATTGATGTGAGCTTAGGAATCGATCCAAGGGATGGCTGTGGCTCCTGGCACCGGGGCTCACTCATGGAGCTGGCCGGTGAGATTCACCATCACCACGCCGGCGGTGATCAGGGCCATGCCGACCAGCTGGCCGTGGCTGGGCACCTGGCGGTAGGCGAGCAGCCCCACCAGCACGATCGCCACGATGCCAATGCCGCTCCACAGGGCGTAGGTGACGCCCAGTGGGATGGTCTGCACCACCTTCGATAGCAGCAGCATGGAACAGCCGTAGGCCGCCAGTACCACCAGGGTTGGCATGGGTCTGGTCATGCCGGCGGAGAGCTTGAGGCAGGAGGTGCCCACCACCTCCGAAGCGATGGCCAGCAGCAGCACCAGCCAGACAGGAGCGGTGGGCATGGGGGGGATGGGCGTCTCTCCCTAGGATCACCTCACCAGATCCACTGCCCGAGCCGGGACACCAACCGAGAACACATCAGCGAATGACCGACGTTCCCGCCTCCCGGATCCGCAATTTCTGCATCATTGCTCACATCGACCACGGCAAGTCGACCCTGGCCGATCGCCTGCTGCAGGACACCGGCACGGTGGCTGCCCGCGATATGCAGGAGCAGTTTCTCGACAATATGGATCTCGAGCGTGAGCGTGGCATCACGATCAAGCTCCAGGCCGCCCGTATGGAATACAAGGCGGCAGACGGGGAGACCTACATCCTCAATTTGATCGATACACCCGGGCACGTTGACTTCTCCTATGAAGTGAGCCGATCGCTGCAGGCTTGTGAAGGTGCTCTGCTGGTGGTGGATGCCAGTCAGGGCGTGGAGGCGCAAACACTGGCCAACGTGTATCTGGCAATTGAGAACAACTTGGAGATCATTCCGGTTCTCAATAAGATTGACCTTCCTGGCGCGGATCCTGATCGCATTAGCGAAGAGATCGAAGCCATCATTGGGCTCGATTGCTCGGGTGCGATTCCCTGTTCCGCTAAGAGCGGCTTAGGTGTGCCCGACATTCTCCAGGCCGTCGTGGATCGCGTGCCGCCGCCGCCCGATCGGTTGCAAGAGCCGCTGCGGGCTTTGATCTTCGATTCCTATTACGACCCCTACCGGGGTGTGATTGTGTATTTCCGGGTGATCTCCGGCTCGCTCAGCACCAAAGACAAGGTGCTGCTGATGGCGAGCAAGAAAACCTATGAGCTGGATGAAGTGGGCGTGATGGCCCCTGATCAGCGCAAGGTGGATCGCTTGCAGGCCGGCGAGGTGGGCTACCTAGCGGCTTCGATCAAGGCCGTGGCCGACGCCCGCGTGGGTGACACGATCACGCTGGTCAACAACCCAGCCCCCGAGCCGCTGCCTGGCTATACCGAGGCCAAGCCGATGGTGTTCTGTGGCTTGTTCCCCACCGACGCTGATCAGTACCCGGATCTGCGCGAAGCGTTGGACAAGCTGCAACTGAGCGATGCGGCCCTGAAATATGAGCCTGAAACCAGCAGCGCCATGGGCTTCGGTTTCCGCTGCGGTTTCCTCGGCTTGCTGCACATGGAAATCGTGCAGGAGCGGTTGGAGCGGGAATACAACCTCGATTTGATCGTTACCGCTCCATCGGTGATCTATCAGGTGAACATGCTGGATGAAACCACGCTGATGGTGGATAATCCCGCCACCTTGCCTGATCCGCAGAAGCGCGAATCGATCGAAGAACCCTATGTGAAACTCGAGGTCTATACGCCCAATGCCTACAACGGCGCCCTGATGGAGCTGTGCCAGGAGCGGCGGGGTGAATTCATCGACATGAAATACATCACCACCGATCGGGTCACCCTTCACTACGAAATGCCTCTGGCGGAGGTGGTGACTGATTTCTTTGATCAGATGAAGAGCCGCACCAAGGGCTATGCCTCGATGGAGTATTCCCTGATTGGCTACCGCAAGAACGATCTGGTGCGTCTGGATGTGTTGATCAATGGAGAGAAGGCTGATCCGCTCACCACGATCGTGCACCGCGATAAGGCCTACAACGTGGGCAAGGGCCTGGTGGAGAAACTCAAGGAATTGATCCCTCGCCAGCAGTTCAAGATCCCGATTCAGGCCTCCATCGGCAGCCGCGTGATCGCCTCTGAGAGCATCAGCGCCATGCGCAAAGATGTGCTCGCCAAGTGCTACGGCGGCGACATCTCCCGTAAGAAAAAGCTGCTGCAGAAGCAGGCCAAGGGCAAGAAGCGCATGAAGGCGATGGGCAAGGTGGATGTGCCCCAGGAGGCCTTCATGGCCGTGCTCAAGCTCAACCAGTGAGGCGGATATCCGCCGCTGCGGCAGCGCTGCTGTCGGCCGGAGTGCTGTGGGGTGTGGCACCGGTACGCGCCGCTGAGCCTTCCGATCTGCCGGCAGCCCAGCCCAGCCCAGCGGCCGCCCCCTCCCCTGCACCGGCTCAACCCACTGGCCCTGTGATCGTGCCGCCGGCTCCGCTGGAGCCACCTGGTGCCACGCAAACCCTTCGCCTGGCCAGTGGCGCCGAGCTCTGGACGATCCCCTACGCCGCGCTGCAGCAGTTCGTGGCCGACGGCACCATCAACGATCGTCAATTGCTGCAGCTGGCGGCAAATTCCGGCTGGCCTGACGATCAGTTGCGTGCGGCCTTGGCCAAGCCCTACGCCGTAGGGCTGGTGGATCTGGCCAATTTTCTATATTCCCCTGCCGGTGTGGCCTTCCTGCAGCAGCAAACCCAGGCCTTTCGCCCCCTGATGGCCAGCGGCCGTGATGTGCGGGTGGAAGGCCTGCGGGCCGCCATCCTGCGCAGCGCCCAGAGCGGCACGATCTCGGCGATGGCGATCCTGCGGGAGCTACCCACCACCTTTGTGGTGGAGCTGGGCGGCCCCCCCACGCAGCGCTGCTCCTCGCTGCCATGCGACAACCCCCAGCAGTGCACCTCCACCTTGAGCTGGTGGGTGTTCCTGCCGGCCTGTCTGCAGGCTGCGGCGATGAACCCGGCTCCTGCAGCTGCTACTGCGCCCTGATGCGATCGCGTGCCAGGAGGGCCCTCTCCTCAGCGCAGTAATCACGGCGTCCGAGTTGATGGGCTGTGCGGCTGAAGCCATTGCTGGCCTCGAGCCGCAGATTCTCGGTGCAGCGGCGATACAGCTGGCGGCGGTTGAGCTCGGTCTGCTGCCACCACCAGCCCCCGGAATGGGCTACGGCCTGGCACACCAACGACCCCGCCGGTGACACCAGCCATTGGGCGGCGCGGGTGCCCGGCGCGAGCGTGATCCCACCGCAGCTGCGCGGCTGCTGCAGTGGCGCAAACCCTTGGCTGGTGATCACCACCGTGGTGGGGTAGCTCGGGTCGCAGAACAGATCCCGCCCATCGAGGGGGTTGCGGATGCTGTTGCGGCTGCTGTTGCCTTGGCGTTGGGCCAGAGCGCAGTCTCTGGCGATGCGATCGGCTTCGCTGATCAGCTGGGCGGCCGTGAAATCTGAATCGACCCTGGTGTTGTCGCCACTGCTGAGCTGTTGCAGGGCGCCCACGGCACGCCATTGGCCGTAGGCCAATGGCGGTGCGGCCAGTACACCGATCAACGCCCAGGGCAACCAGTGGCCTTCCAGCTTGCGAAAGGCCACCACTGAGGCCAAGAGCCCCAAGGGCCCTGCCGTGAACAAGCCCGCTGCTCCAGCCGCCAGCTGTTGCCGCCAGGCAGACGTTTCATGGATCTCCAGCAGTTCGATGTCGCGTTCCAGCCCGTCGGCCATCGCGGCTGCTTTGCCAGTGCCTCTGTTGTAGCTGCGGGGGGAATGCTCAGCCCATGGATTGCTGATTCAGGCCATGCCGTTGCGTGTTCATCCGCCTGCCCAGGCGGGGTTTGTGTTGCCCCTCTCGATCACTGGGGCGCTGGTGTTGCTGCTGAGCAGCTTGTCGGTGCAGTCGCTCGTGCTGCATAGCCATCAGGTGCAGGCGGCTGAGCGTGTGCGTTTGCAGGCTGAGGATCGCCTCGCCTCGGCTGCGCAGCGTCTTGCCGCTGAGCTGCAGGGGCGCTTCGCGTGCCTGCAAAGCATTCCCCTGGCGGAATGGCAGGCCGGATCGCTGCCGGGTGCTTGCCCGCCTGATCTGGATCCACAGGTGCTGCAGCAGGTCACGATCGACGGCCAGGCCGTTGAGCTGGTCAGCTGGATCCCTCATCCAGAGGGCGGTGCCCTGCAGTTGCAGCTCGCCGGCGCTGGACCGCGGCGGCGCTACTGGCTCACGGGATCCGGCGTGAAGGAGCTGGGCTGATGCAACTGGTGGAAGTGATGGTGGCTGCGGCGATCTTCTCGGCCGCATCGGGCAGCTCACTGCAGTTGTGGAGCACAGCGGCGGGCAGCAGCCACCAGCTGGAGCATCGCCAGCAGCTGGTGGAGCGCATGGAGCTCGATCGCCTGCAGCTGCAGGCCCACTGGAGGCGGGCCCTGGTGAGTGAGCCCGATTGCTCGATCAGCCGGGAGCGATGGATGGCTGCAGCTGACGCAGTGCCTGTGCCGCCTCAGCTGCAGCGGGAGCTGGTGATCTCCGATCAGATGGATGCCTTGCAGGTTCGCTGGCGGGCTGAAGCAGATCCAACCCTGCAGCGGGAGCGGCTGTTCACCGCGGCGGGTATGGGCCTGTGCCAGGCGGAGGCTCCCCTGACCGACAGCCAGGTGGAGGAGGTGCAGCCGTGAGCCAAGCCAGAAGCGGCACTGGATTTTCCCTGCCTGAGCTGCTGGTGGGTGTGGTGATCCTCGGGATCCTGGCGACGCTGGGGTGGAGCGGCGGTTCAGAAACCCTGGCCCGCCAGCGGCTGGAGGCGGCAACACGACGCCTGGATCAAGGCATCCAGCGCGGGCGCGCGGAAGCGCAGAAAGTGGGGCGCCCCTGTGGCTTGAGCCTGCAGGCAGAAGGCTGGGCGCCACCTGATCGGAGCCTGTTGGCGCCTTGCCTGCGCACGCTTGAGAGCCTCAAGGAGCCGATCGCTGCCGGTGAGGTGCAGCTCAGCCACAACTTTCCAGCGGTGCTCCGCTTCAGCAGCAACGGCCTGGTGCTCGATGGAGGAACAGCCGTGCTCAGCAGCAAGGGCACGTCACTCCAGCGTTGCCTGGTGATGGCATTGCCGTTGGGGATCACCCGGCTAGGTCGTTACCGCGCCGGCCGTTGTGAACCCGACTCCTCGCTTTAAGGGCCATGGCCGGGTTCTCGTTGGTGGAACTGATGTTGTCGCTCAGCCTGGGGATGGCCCTCAGCGGTGTGATGCTCCAGGGGCTGATGGCGGAGGGCCAGAACGGCGCCCGTTTGTCGCGGCTGCTGCGGGAGCGGGCTGCGCAGCGGCGCACGCTGGAGCTGGTGAAAGGGGATCTCGCTCGGTCCACGACTGTGAGTGAAGAGCCGGAGCTGGAATCGCACGCCTGCGGTCTGGCAGGCCGCACCGCTGTGTTGCATCTGAGTTCGCCCGCAGGGCCGATCACCTATTCGGTGGGGAAAGCTCCCAGCTCGATCTGGCGGGGACGGGTGCTGATGCGCTGTGGGCCGGCTTTCGGGCTGGATGGTCTGCCTTCAACTGGCTCTCAGTCGCTGAATCGAGTGGTCATCGATGGCCTGCCAGTTCAGACGCAGCGCTGGGAGGGATGTGCGGCTTTGCTTGGTGTTCAAGGCGCAGCAGCTGTGGATCTCGCGGGATCGGCGCAGCAGCCCTTTTCGGCCTGCCTCGCTCCTGCATCGGGACTAGTCGCTGTGCGCTTGCTGCAAGTGCTGGGTGATCAGAGTCATCCCCAGACGTTGGAGTCCTCTCTGGTGTTAGGCAGTTCAACGTAGGTCGTAGCGCCCGTCGCGAAAGATCATCACTTCCACACTGGTTGTGGTGAGGCTGTGCTCAACGCCGGAATCGCTGTAGCTCAAGCTGCAGTTGGCGCGTGTGCAGGCGCTGAGCCCGGAGAAGTTGTTTCGCACGCCATCGAGAAACACCACATCCAGATCGGGGCCGCCGCTCACGGTGTCGTTGCCCAGTCCCGGTAAATAGCGGTTCTCGCCGGTCCCACCCACCAGTGTGTCGTTGCCGTCCAGCCCCACCAGAACATCGTCGCCAGCAGCGCCGTTGAGTGTGTCGTCTCCTTTGCCGCCCACGAGTCGGTCATTGCCATCAAGACCGTTGAGATCCGCACCGGGGTGGGGTGATTCGCCGCCAGGAAGATCACCGGCTTCCAAGACATCATTGGCCGACGACCCTTGAATATTGTCTCCGCCTCCATAGCCACAGATCAGAACATCCTGATTAGCTGGAACCGCTCCCTGAGGGACTGCCAGGGTGTTGCTGTTGTTGTCCCCACCGCTCAGTTTGTAAAACCCTTCAATGCTGAGGTCTTGGTCGCTGCAGAGGCTGGTGGAATTGGGGAACGAAAAAACAGGGCTGATTCTGGAATAAGTGCTGGCTGAGCCTTGGAAGGTCTGTTGTCCAATCCCTTTCAGGCAGAGGCTGAAGTTCAGCGATTTGCTCACAGCTGCTGTGGAGTTCACCTCAAGCGTGCAGCTATCGCTCAGGCCATCCACCAGTAGGCTCGCTGCCCCTGTCTGTTGCTCGCTGCCGGTGATCACATCGGTGTAAAGGCCATTCTCATCAATGCCTGGTCCACAGCGGAACAGGCTATGGCTTCCGTTCCAGATTTGTTGTTGGTTGCCTGAATGATCGCGAACGAAATAGATCGCGGGTGGGAGGTCTCTGCGGATCTCGAGTGCAAAGCGAAATTCTGTGGCTGCATCGATCGCCGCCGTGCATTGATTGAGATTCACGCTCTGCGGGTTGGTCAATACCCGCTCGCTCAATGCAACTTCCGACTCGATGAAGTGACTGGCACGGCTCCAGTCTCCGCGTAAGCGCTCTGTCGCTTCCAGGCTGGCATTGGAGCGGAGATGGGCAATCATGGCGTCCGCGGCCACAATGCAGAGCAATCCTCCCATTGATGCCGCTAGAAGGAGTTCAACCAGCGTGAAGCCTGCTGTTATTCGCTCTTGTCGAGCGATCAGTAGCTTGTGGTGTATACGCATATGTTTGAACGCAGCTTGCCGCTGCGCAGAAGCCCCAGTGGCGCGAGCAAGCGGATGCAGCGACCCAGATCACTACCCGGCAGGGTCATGCGGAGTTCTGCGTCGGTTGTTGTTGTTCCACGCGGCGTGAACACCCAGGTTGTAGGGCTGTTGTTGATCAGCGTGAAGGCGAGTTGATCTGTGTTCAGAATCTCGGCGGCGAGATTCAGCGTTAGGGTCATCTCGGGCGTGTTATCGCAGCTGCCGGTCAGTTGGGCTGGGTTGTTGCTGATCTGCACTCGGCATGGGCTTGACTGCTGGATCGATTTGCGGCGCAGATCGTCGAGCCAGGCGAGTGCCTGTTTGCTCGCACTATTCAGCCGCTCGTCCTGCCAGTTCCGCATGAAGCTGGGGATGCTCAGCCCAGCCAGAATTCCCACAATGGCAACGATCACCATCAATTCAGGCAGGCTAAAGCCTCGTTCAGGTTTCTTTTCGAGCTTCATGGGCACCAACCCTGGGCGTGCGGAACCAGGGTTGTGTTCACGACGAGTGCGAGATCTGGTGCGCTGTAACTGATATGGAGCTTGTTGCCGTCTGCTGTGTAAGTTGCCTGCACATTAATGGGTGGAACTGTGCTCACAGTGAAACTGCTTGGCGTGTCGGTTGCAGGTAGCGCGCTCAGTAGCCCCTGCCCCAGGCCGTTGGAGCTGCATAGTGGTTTCAGTGTGATCAGATCGAACTGAAGGTTTTTTGTTAGTTCGGCGTCAGCGCAGCCTTGTATGCAGAGGTAGCTGAAAGCGTCACTGCGAAGTTTTTCGATCTGAGATGCAATGGCTGCATCCACCAGCCCACGACGTTTGGATTTCCCCATGCCCAAGATGGAGGAGCTTGTCAGCTGCAGGCTGCTCAGAATCACCCAGATCAGGATGAAGGAAGCCACTAAGACTTCGGGCATGCTGAAGCCTGCCTGCGTAGCTTTCATGGGTTGATCCAGCTGCTCCAGCGGGATACCCCCAGTGCCACGTAGTCACGGATTCCCAGGGCGTACTGGGGGCCATATTTGTTGAAGAGTTGCGTGCCGATGTCTGCGGGAACAACCAGCTGCGCCACATTGGATGAAGAGCCGTTCCACACCTTCGCCCAGACAGCGCCGTTGATGTCACCCCCCGTGCACTCGCCGATGCTGTCGCATTCTGCTGTTTCCTTCGAGCCACCGTTGATGCCCATGTTCCCGTCTGGGAAGTAGGCCCAAAGCGCGTTGGTTGAAGCGGCTCCTGCGAGGCGAATCAGCTGGTCTGGGTAGCTATCTGTTGGATCACTAGGGCGCCCAAAGAGTCCTAGTGAGCTAGCGGGTGCATCGGGCGGCAGGTGCTTGATCGCCGCTCCGCCGGTGAGTACCAGTTTGTCGCCCCGCACATAGATCCGAACATCTCCTGCACTGGTGTCAACGGTGAGGATCTCCTTTTTGCTGTTGAGTTCCACCGAGTCCACCACGCAATGGGTGATGGGGCTGCCCGAGCCTCGAGCTTCCACACGGCATGGACCTGTGTTCGTGCCTGCAGTGATCAATGTGCTTTTCGTGATCGATATTGGCGTGTCGAAGTTCAGGCCGGCCGGCGGCTCTGGAACTGGTGGTAGATCGATCGGGCCGAGGAAGATCTGGCCAGCGACGTAACCATTATTTTTCATTTGGATATAGTTTTCCTGTTGCTCCCGAGTGAGGTTGTCGTAATCCGTGCCGTCGTAACATTGAAGGCAAAGCACGTTGCCTGATAGCGTTCCAAAAACATCATTGTTTCCCAGGACAACTTGTTGTCCCAGTAGTCCTGGGAAGCCACTGGTGACTGTCGGCTCGCCGAATGATGTGGTGCAGCTTTTTGGCTTGATCTCAAGGGTCTCCTCCACGATGGCTGTGGCAGCAATCGAGTTGTCGCCTTTGAGTCGCTCGCCCCGCATGCGAATGGTGGCTTTCCCGCCATAAAACGGGCTTCCTTGGAAGTCGTAATCCATGAGGATGTAGCGCCCGTTATTGCCGATGCTGCTGCTTGTTGCTGGGGTTCCAGTGAGCGAGTTTGTGCAAATCGAAGATGTATAGGAGTTGTCGCTCCAGTTGCTGAGGTCCTTAATCAGTAGATAGGCGTAGTCCTTGTTTAGGCTTTCGATTAACTGAGCCAAGCCTGCCTCTGCAATCTCCCTCGCCTGTCGCGATTGGCTTTGGCGGATCGAGCCTGAAAGCCCCAGCCACGATCGCGCGGCCAGGGCCATCAGGCCGGTGGTGATGATCAGAGAAACAATCAGGACTAGCGGCAGAATGAAGCCATTTTGATCTTCGACTCTTCTCGCATGCCTCATTTGAGCCAAGCTCTATATTTTTAAGTACAGGATGCCGTGGCTGCTGCTGCTGCTGTTGTGCCGATCTTGATATCCTTTTTCCCTGTGTTGGAATTGACGCATCCATTTGCATTGTACTTGCCTGAAAGATCGCCTTCTCCAGTTACGCTTGCTGTATAGATTCCGGACGCAGCGGTGAGGCCTCCGGAAGAGAATTTGCAAAGTGTTGAGCTGTTGCTCGTAGCGAGAGCGGTCATCGTGGCGTCAACGCCACTTGTGTCCCCAAGGGCTTCTGCGCCTGCCTGAGAAAGCATCGCGCCGAGTTTTGTGGTGCATTCGGTTGCTTTAGCCTTACTTGTTTGGTTTAGAAAATTCGGTAGCGCCACGGCGCTGAGGATTCCCACAATCACAATCACAATCATCAGCTCCACCAAGGTGAAGCCCTTCTGGAGAAGATTCTTCTTGTGAGAAGAGGTCGCATTCAGCTTGCGCAGCACAGTTGCTTGCAGTTGAGGGCGGAGCATGGAGGCGGTCATGGGGCCAGTGCTTGAGGCGTATGTCCAACGTATGCAGCGCGGATCTGCCGCACCAGAAGTGTTTTTGGTTGGTTCTCTGAGAGTTGTCTGAGAGGGCAGGTTGTGGTGTTTGGTCTGCTGCCTCCCTACGGTTGGGAGAGTTGAGGCTTGTGGTTGGCTGCCGCCCGCCGAGCTGCGTCGATCCGGCGCCACTTGCAGGCCACCAGCCTGCTGGCTGTGCTCGCCGGCTATGTGGTGCTGTTGCTTGTGAACCGGCAGCTCTCAGCTCGCTTGCGCCACGACCGGCATGACGCTCAGGTGCGGGCTACCACGCAGCTGCTGCAGCAGTTAATGCCGGATCAGCTCGGCACTACAGCGCAGCTACAGCGGCATCTGGCGGATGTGGCCAGCCCTTCGCTGCTGGTGTGGATGGTGTGGCTCGAGCCGGATCGCCGCGGAGCTGGGCCGGTCATCCTTCCAAGCGGTGCTGCCTTTCAAGCGTTCACCGCCGGCGATGGGCTGGTGCGGGCCGCCGATGCCGCGCTTGGCCCCAATGGCCAGCCCCATGAATTTCACTTCAACAACCGCACTTACTTCACCTGCGCGATGCCGATTCGCCTGGCTGGCGATGCCTATCAGCTGCGCTTTCTGCAGGATTTCACGCTGGAAACCGAACAGGAGCAGTTGATTTCACTGCTCCTAGTTGCGGTCGCGGGGGCGTCTGCACTGTTCACGTCAGCTCTGCTGCGCTTGGTGATTCATCGCGGCCTGCTGCCGCTCGACAGTTTCAGCAACACATTGGCGGGAATGTCCACCGGATCGCTGATCACCGATCGGCTCTCGCTCTCTGGTCATCCGCTTGAGCTGCATCCCATTGCCCACGCCTTCAATGACCTGCTCGATCGCTTAGCGGAGGCCTGGGAGCACCAGCGCACCTTTGTGAATGGTGTATCGCATGAATTGCGTACGCCGATCACCTTGATCAGCGGCTACAGCCGGCGTTTGCTGCGCCGCGCTGCCGATCTCACCCCCGAGCAACGCGAACAGCTGCAGTTGGTGGCCTCAGAGGCTGAATCGATGGGTCGTTTGGTGAACGATCTGCTGGAAATTGCTCGCGACGATGCCGGGCGCCTTCAGCTGCAGTGCCAGCCCCTTGATCCCTCTGGTTTGCTCGCCACCCTTTTTGATCGCCTGCAGGTCACCAGTGATGGGCGCTTACGGCTCCACCCTGCTGATCTCGCCCAATCGATTCAGGTAAACGCCGACCCTGAGCGCCTGAGCCAGTGCCTCACCAATCTCGTTGAGAACGCCCTGAAATACAGCCCCGCGCCGCAGCCGGTTGAGCTGGCGCTCAGCCTTGATGGAGCTGAGCTGGTGCTGCATGTGCGTGATCACGGCACCGGCGTGCCGGAGGCTGAACGGGAGCGCATCTTTGGGCGTTTCGTGCGCGGAAGCAGCAGCGCCGAGATCAGCGGCCATGGCATCGGCTTGGCTGTGGTGACAACCCTGATGGAGCGGATGGGTGGCCGGGCTCTGGTGGCCGATGCGCCTGGCGGTGGCGCCGATTTCCAACTGCGCTTGCCGGTGTTGCCCGATCCGCCGGGCCGCAGTGCCAGCTTGCGCCGATGGCTAGGGGCTGGTCTGGGCTGAGCGGCATGGGCGGCTGCTGATGAGGTCGCCGTGCGGTTGTCGGAATCGCGCGGTGTCTGTGATGGTGGCCGCCATCGGTGTACGGATGATCAATGCTCCGGCGTTTGCTCGGCTCATGTGCAACCTGCTTGGTTCTTGCGGGGGGGCCGGCGGCCTCAGCTGCTGAGCGGATTGTGCTGCGCTTTGGTGAGGTGTCGCGCACCGTGTCGGTGCCGTCGTTGGTCACGTTCACGGAAACGGGGCGTGTGGAGCCTGATCTGGAGGGGTATCTGCGCCTGCTGAAGCCGGCTGATCGTCAGGCCCTGCGCACCGTGCTCAACCAGACCGTGCCGGTGGATGCCGTGATGGCATCGAATTTCCTCGACACCGCCATCGGCGAAAGCAGCCTGCAGCAGCTGGTGAAGGTGATCGATCAGCCGCCCGATGTGGCGGAGCCTGCATTGGCGTCGGCGCTGATCCTGGGCTCGGCTCGCGAGGGAGCTCTGCGCTTGATCGATGTGCTGCAGGCCTATCCCACCGCCACGCTGCCGGTGAATGCGGCAGCTGTGCTGTCACTTGCGCGTGCTCTGTCTCAGCAGTTCAACCTCCAGAACCGCCTGTTTGCCCAGATCTCCTCGATCAATGGGCCGCCGGCCCAAGGCCCAGCGCTGACCACTCTGGCCAGCTCCGGCAGCGTTGCCTACAGCGAGAGCTCCTTCAGCTTCACCGGCCGCGAGGGCACCACGATCACGGCCCTGGTTTACCTGCCGGAGTCGGCCAGTGCTGCCAAGCCCGCACCGCTCGTGGTGATCGCGCCGGGCCTCAACACCGATATGAATGCCCTGCTGTATGTGGGGCGTGATCTGGCCAGCCACGGCTATGCGGTGGCGGCGCTCAATTTCCCCTTCACCAGTGCCAACGCGATCAAGGCGGCCATCCAAGGCACTGGGGCGATCCCACCGCCGAACGCCTGGTACAGCCAGCCCCTCAGCGTCAGCGATCTGATTGATCAGGTGCAGGCTCGCTGGGGCTCCAGGGTGAACTCCCAGGCGGTGGGCGTGCTGGGCCAGTCGCTTGGGGGGTACACCGCGACGGCCCTGGCTGGAGCCGAGCTCGATTGGGAGCATCTGCTGCAGGGCTGTGCCGCCTTGAACGACCCCAACATCGTGGTGCTCAATCCAGCTGTGGTTTGGCAATGCGATGCACCGGCACAGGTCGTGAAGCGACGCAGTTTTCGTGACCCCCGCGTCAAAGCCGCCGTGGCTGTGAATCCCGTGACCAATCCGATCTTCAGCCCCAGCTCGCTCCAGGCGATCGCCGCTCCGGTGCTGATGGTGTCCGGTACGGACGATGTGTTTGCGCCGCCTGTGTCGCAGCAGCTGATTCCGTTTAGCTCGATCACCTTCCCGGGCTCTTTGCTCGCTCTGCAGCACAACGGCACCCATCTCTCCTTCCTCAACGGCACGACCGAACTGCCTGCCTTTGTGGTGGGCCCCGATCAACCGTTGGCACGTCAAGAGCTGCAAGGCATGGCGCTGCGCTTCTTTGATCGGCACGTGCGCACCCAGCAGGCGCTCGCCCCCCTGGCGGCCCCGGTTGACACCAGCGGGGTGCTCACCGGCCAAGCCCCGCTGCGCTTGTTGATCACCCCACGCTTCAGCCGCCAGGAGCTCAATCAAGTGGACCCAGGCTTGCGCCAGTTCCCCTGAGCAGAGCCGGCAACCGCTCCAGTGCTTCGGTTTTGAGCAACGTGCTCACAGCTCCCTGCGCTTTGGCTTGCTGCTGCACTTCGGGATCGCAGAGGGCTGTCACCACCACCACCCGGCCGGCGAAGCCGCTCTCGGCCAAGGCCTGCAGCGTGCCAGCTCCATCGAGGCCCGGCATCATCCAATCGAGCAGCACCAGTTCCACCTGCTGGAGCTCGGCCTGGGTCAGGAGCTCTGAACCCTCGCGGCAGCGCAGCACGGCCGCCCCCAGATCCTCCAGTTCTGTGGCCAACAGCTCGCGGATGCGGGGATCGTCATCAACGACCGCCACGAGGGGTTGGCTCACGGTGTGGCGTCCTTGACGGGGCCAGCTTTGAGCAGAAAACCCACACCGCGCACCGTTTGGATCAGGGTTGGCTGGCCCGGTGGTTCGAGCTTGCGGCGCAGGTAGCGCACATACACATCCAGCACGTTGGCGTCGCCCACGAAGTTGGTGCCCCACACCTGATCCAGCAGGCTTTGGCGGGGCTGCACACGGCCTGGCTCAGCCATCAGGCAGCGGAGCAGTTGGAATTCGGTGGCGCTGAGGTGCACCGCCGTGCCACCACGGCTCACCTCATGGCTGGCCAGGTTGAGCTGGAGATCGTTGAGTTCCAACAGATCTGGCTGCGCGTTGGTGGTGCCGGCGCTGCCACTCCCGCGCCGTGCCAGCGCCCGCAGCCGCGCCAGCAGTTCTTCGATTGAAAACGGCTTCACCAGGTAGTCGTCGGCGCCGGCATCGAGCGCTTCCACGCGATCCTTCACCGCATCGCGGCCCGTGAGCATCAGCACCGGCACCTGCACCCCGGTGGAGCGCAGCCGCTGGCACACCTCCACGCCGCTCAGATCGGGCAGCATCCAATCGAGCACCAGCAGATCGGGCGGCTCCTGGCGGATCTGCGTGAGTGCGCCGATGCCATCGCCGCAGCTGCGCACTGCGTAGCCCTCTTCGCGCAGCTCCAGCTCCAGGAATTGGCGCAGCCGCACATCGTCATCGGCCAGGAGCACGCTGGTGGCTGCCATCCACTGCCGCAGGTCTGCACCCTTCTTACCCGGATTTGCAGCGCTTCGCTTGGCTCGAGGTGCTGATCAGTGGCATGGTGAGCCGCGATGAGCAACCCCGTCTCCCCCGCAACGCAACTGCTCGCCTGGCGGCCCCGCAACCTGGCGGGCCGTATGGCCCGCTGGGGTGTGGTGATCGTGATCGTCTATGTGCTGATCGCCCTGCTCACACCGCTGTTCACCCATCTCGGCCTGCTGCCGGATGTGAACGCCGGCCTCGATAACCCCATCTATGCGCCGCCCTCCTGGCAGCACTGGTGCGGCACCGATCGGCTCGGGCGCGATGTGTGTAGCCGCACGCTGGCTGGCAGTGGCGTAGCCCTGCAGGTGGTGGCCATTGCGCTGGTGTCCGCGCTGGTGATTGGTGTGCCGCTCGGCATGGTGAGCGGCTATCTGGGCGGCTGGATCGACCGCACCCTGGTGCTGCTGATGGACACGCTTTACACCCTGCCGGTGTTGCTGCTCTCGGTGGTGTTGGCCTTTCTGCTCGGTAAGGGATTGCCCAATGCAGCGGCCGCGTTGTGTGTGGTGTATGTGCCGCAGTATTTCCGGGTGGTGCGCAATCAAAGTGCCCAGGTGAAAGCTGAGTTGTTCGTGGAGGCAGCGCGTTCGCTCGGGGCTGGCCCGCTTTGGATCCTGCGCCGCTATCTGTTCCGCAACGTGATCACGTCGGTGCCGGTGTTGCTCACGCTCAACGCCGCCGATGCGGTGTTGGTGCTGGGCGGTTTGGGTTTTCTGGGGCTCGGCCTTCCGGAAACCGTGCCCGAATGGGGCAGTGATCTGCAGCAGGCTCTCAGCGCGCTGCCCACCGGCGTCTGGTGGACGGCGCTGTACCCCGGCGTGGCGATGTTTGTGTTGGTGCTGGGGCTCTCGTTCGTGGGCGAGGGCCTCGAGAGCTGGCTCAGTGGCAGCGGCAGCAGCAACCGGGCGCAGAGCTAACCGTCAGTAGCGCAGCTTCAGGGTGCGCGGTAGCTGCTCGGCGATTTCACCTTCCTCGGTGAGGGGGGGATAGGGACGGCCTTCGCGGCGGCACCAGTCGGCCACCTGGGGATAGGCCCACTCGAACAGCAGCTTGCGGTAGCCCGCCTGGCCGCCGGGAACCCCTTCTCCGGCGCTTGGCGCCAGCCCCGCGCGCTCGCGCTGCCGCAGCGCTTCAAATAGCAAGGTGGCGGCGGCCACGCTCACGTTGAGGCTTTGCACCATGCCGGTCATCGGGATGAACAGGGGCTGATCCACCATCGCCAGCGCCTCTTCGCTCATGCCCCATTTCTCAGCGCCCATCAGGAAACAGCTGGGGCCGGTAAAGTCGCAGTCGCGGTAGTCGCGGGCGTCCACGCTCAGGTGGGTGCCGTAGATGCGGAAGCCCTTGGCTTTGAGGCCACTGAGGCAGTCTTCGATGCTGGGGTGGGGATGCAGTGGCACCCACTTCTGGCTGCCCTTGGCGGTTTTGTTGAACGTGCGCGGTCGACCCGGCAGGCTCACCACGTGGGCCTCGAGCACCCCCACGGCATCGCAGGTGCGAAGGATTGCAGAGAGGTTGTGGGGCTTGTCCACCGCCTCGAGCACCACCGTGAGATCGCCCATGCGGCGGTTGAGCACGGCCTGGAGGCGCTCAAAGCGGCGGGGCAGCAGGGGCATCACTCAGCTCAGGCCTGCAACCCATCGTCCTGGATCGCTGGTCCCGATAGCTTGAACTGGTGGAGATGAGCTTTGACCAGCGGGTGTGGCAGGTGGTGGTTCAGATCCCGCCGGGCCGGCTCGCCACCTACGGGCAGATCGCTGAGTTGATCGGTGCCTACGGCTGTGCCCGCCAGGTGGGTTGGGCGCTGCGGCGCCTCAGCTTGCCTTCAGCGGTTCCCTGGCATCGGGTGGTGAATGCTCAGGGCTGCATCAGCATGAGCCTCAGCCGCGAAGGCTCCGACTGGATCCAGCGTGAGCTGCTCATTGCTGAGGGCATTCCGGTGGACGATCAGGGGAAGCTGCCGCTTAGCTGCTATCGCTGGCTCCCGCCGGGCGCTAGTTGTGGAACAACGTTTGATCCGCGGGCTGCTTGAGCGCTTCTCCTGCTGCTGCATCCGTGGCTGAACCCAGAGGATTGGCTCCGCGGCAGTTGGCCTGGCAGGTGTTGCTGGCTGTGGCGGCAGGGGCTTACGCCGATGGAGCGCTGGAGCGGGAGCTGGGGCGGGTGCAGCTGGCACCTCTCGATCGGGCTCTGGCCACGGAGCTGGCCTACGGCGCCATTCGCCAGCGGCGTTTGCTCGATGCTTGGTTGGATCAGCTGGGCAAGGTGCCGGCGGAGCGTCAGCCTCCCAAGCTGCGCTGGCTGCTGCATCTGGGGCTCTACCAGCTGATCGCCAGCGATCGGGTGCCTGCTTCTGCCGCGGTGAGTACCACCGTGGAGCTGGCCAAGCGGGGCGGATTGGCACGGTTGGCTCCGGTGGTCAACGGCATGTTGCGAGCCTTCCTGCGCCGCCGCGACCGTGGTGACACCCTGCCGCTTCTTCCCTCCGCGCTCGCAGACTCGGTTCAGGTGCTCGGGGTGCGCCATTCCCTGCCGGATTGGCTGGCTCGTGAGCTGCTGCAGTGGCTACCACTGGAGCAAGCCGAGGCTTACGCGCAGGCCTGCAACACCCCGCCAAGCCTGGATTTACGGGTGAACGTGCTGCGCAGCTCTGTGCCTGCGGTGCAGGCCGAGCTCGCGGCCGCCGGGGTTGAGGCCAGGCCGATCGAGGGGCTGCCGGCGGGCCTCACCCTGCTGGGCCGCAGCGGTGACCTCAGCCGGCTGCCCGGTTATGCGGAAGGTCATTGGTGCGTGCAGGATCGAGCAGCTCAGCGCATCGCACCGTTGCTGGATTCCCAGCCTGGTGAGCGCATCCTGGATGCCTGCGCAGCCCCTGGCGGCAAGAGCACGCACCTGGCCGAGCTCATGGGAGATCAGGGCCTTGTGCTCGCGCTGGATCGCGGCGAAGCACGCTTGCGGCGGGTGAGCCGCAATGCCGAGCGCCTGGGGTTGGGCTGCATTGAGGTGCGCCATGGCGATGCCACCACCTGGGCGGAGCAGCAGCCGGAGCTGCTTGGCAGCTTTGATCGCATCCTTGTGGATGCCCCCTGCTCGGGCCTGGGCACCCTCGCCCGCCATGCCGATGCCCGTTGGCGGATCGACCCTGCTTCGATCGATGGCTTGGTGCTGCTGCAGCACCAGCTCCTCAAGGGCTTGCTGCCGTTGCTGAAGCCCCAGGGCCGGCTGGTGTATGCCACCTGCACCGTGCATCCGCGGGAAAACACGGCGCTGATGGACGCTTTTGTGGCGTCGAATCCCCGGTGGGCTGTGCAGGAGAGCTGGCAGCTCTGGCCGGGGTCCATGCATGGAGGCGGCGATGGTTTTTACGCCGCCGCATTAAGCCAAACGCTCTAAGGCAGGGGCGGTGGTGGTGTCGGCGCCGGCAGGGGTGCCGGCATCACCGGTTGCGGCGCTGTTGGCCGGGTTGCAGGTGCTGCTGGGGCAGCAGGGGCGGCGGTGGGTTCCGGAACCGATGGGGCTGCAGGAGCTGGCGTGGTGTCCGGTGGCGAAAGCTCGGGTTCGGCGCTGCCGGCAGCGGGGGCGGTGGGTTTCGCCTCGGGTGTGGCTTGTGGTTTGGGCTCGGGTTTCGGCTTGGGCTTCAGTGGCTGGAGCGGATTAAATTTGCCCGCTAGCTGGGGCTTCGGCGGGAAGGGGCGCACCGGCAGATCCTTCAGGATCGGGCGCATGTAGTCCGCCCAGGCCACCACGGCTACGGCACTAGTGCTTTTGGTTTCTTTGTTGTTGTCGTAGCCGAGCCAGAGGCCGGTAACCAACTGGGGGACACCGCCGATAAACCAGAGATCGCGCCCACCTTCTGAGGTGCCGGTTTTGCCCGCGGCGGGGCGATTCGGAGGCACGGCGCCGTAGCCGGTACCGCCTTTCACCACCTGCTGGAGCATCCACAGCATGGCGTCAGCGATGTCACTGGGCACGGCCCGGCGGCCGCGGTCGCCGTCCACGCGGCGGCTCCAGAGCAGCTCGCCGTTGGGGCCGAGGATCTCTTCGAAGGGTGTCGGCGTTGTGTAGACGCCCCGGTTGAAGATGGCCGCATAGGCGGCGGTCATGTCGAGCACGGTTTGCTCGGTGGCGCCCACCGCCAGCGGATAGAAGCGGCCCAGCTCGCGGGTGATGCCCAGGCTCTTGGTGGTGGCGATCACCTTGTCGAAGCCCAGTTGCTTGAGCAGGCTCACCGACACGGTGTTCAGCGATTGCTGCAGCGCTACCCACATCGGCACCACACCTCTGTATTTATTGCCAAAGTTGCGCGGGCAGTAGCCACCAAAGCACTGCTTTTTGTCATTCACCTTGTCTTCTGGCCTCATCCCTTCTTTGAGGGCGGTGAGGTAGACAAACAACTTGAAGGTGGAGCCAGGCGAGCGCAAGGCCTGCGAGGCGCGGTTGAACTGGCTCTTGTTAAAGTCTTTGCCACCCACCATGGTGCGCACCAGGCCGGTGCCTGGTTCCATCGACACCACTGCACCCTCCATGGAGCCGCGGGCGTGTTTGTTGATCGTGGCCTGAGCCCCCTCCTGCCAGCTCATGTTGAGGCTGGTGCGGATCGTGAGGCCGCCCACCTCCAGATCTTCCGGACTCAGCACCTTGGGTAGTTCCTGTGCCACCCAACTGGTGAAGTAGGGCGCACGGCTCGTCCAATATTTCGGCTCTGCTGGCTTCAGCAGCAAGGGGCTGTTGTTGGCGCTTTGGAGCTGCAAATCGTCGATGAAGCCCGACTCACGCATCCGGCGCAGCACTGTGGCCCTCCGCTGCAGAGCGAGATCGGGATTCACCAGCGGTGAATACACCGAGGGTGCGGGCGGCAGACCTGCGATCAGTGCTGCTTCAGGCAGGGTGAGCTCTGCAGGCCGCTTGGAGAAGTAGATCCAGGCCGCATCGGAAACGCCGTAGGCGCTCGAACCCAGATACACATAGTTGAGATATTGCTCAAGGATTTGCTGCTTGCTGAGCTGTCGCTCAAGTTTTCCAGCCAGCAGTGCTTCCTTGAGCTTGCGGATGATTGTGCGGTCCTGGCTGAGGAACACCGTGCGGGCCAGCTGCTGGGTGATGGTGCTGGCGCCTTCCTCCACCGCCCCCCGCCGCACGTTGCGCACCACGGCCCGGCCAATGCCAACGGGATCAATACCGTCGTGGTCGTAAAAACGCCGGTCTTCGGCTGCGATGAAGGCGCGCTGCACCAGCAGCGGCATTTGGCCGCTGACCAACTTGTCGCGGGTGGCAGGGCCCAGCTTCTGGATCACCTGGCCGTCGGCCGAGAGCACGGTCACCGTGCCGGGGCGGTTGTAGCTGCTCACCCGTTGCACATTGGGGAGCAGCGAGTCGATGCTTTGCACCAGCAGGCTTTGGCCGAAGGCAACGGCGACACCTGCCCCAGCCCCGATCAGGCCGGCTCGCAGCAGCGGACGACGGCGCCTGCCGGTCACATCACCACCAGATCGCTATGGCCGATGGCCAAAGCGGTGACCAGCATCCCCAGCACCAGGAATGGTTGTGCGCTGGCCTGATATTTCACATCGAAGGCCACAGGATCGCGTAGCAGCCAGATGTCTTGGAAGGTGATCTGCGGAATCACCAACAGCACCAGCAGCACCGCTGCGAAATGCTGGCCGATCGCGATCAGTACAGCCACCATGGCCAGCTGAAACACATCGATCATGCCGGCGCTGATCCAGCTCGCTTTCTCGATACCGAAGGCCACGGGCAGCGACTGCAGCCCAAGGGCCCGGTCGCCCTCCACACTCTTGAAATCGTTCACCACAGCGATGCCCAAGCCGGCCAGCGAATACGCCAGGGTGAGCAGGGCTGTGGTCCAAGTGAGCTGGCCGAACAAGGCCTGGCCGGCCCACCAGGGCAGGGCGATGTAGCTGGCGCCGAGGGCGTAGTTGCCCAGCCAGCCGTTTTGCTTGAGCTTCAGCGGCGGGGCGGAGTAGATGAAGCTCACGAATGATCCACCCAGCGCCAGCAGCAACAGCACTGGGGTGCTGTGGCCAGCCCAGAGGTCAAGCCCGTAGGCCACGCCTAAGCCTGCGAGCAACAGCACCCAGATTTGTGCCTTCACCTGCCAGAGGGGAATGGCACCGGAGGGGATCGGCCGGTAGGGCTCGTTGATCGCGTCGATCTCGCGGTCGTAGTAGTCGTTGATCGTCTGCGTGTAGCCGGCAAGCAGCGGGCCGCTCATCAACATGCAGGCGATTGAAGCGCCCACCTCGCTGGGGCTCCAGTGGAAGTTGCCCGAGGCGGCTGCTCCGCAGAGCACCCCCCAGATCAGCGGAATCCAGGTGACCGGCTTCATTAGCTGGAGCCGGATCTTCCAGATGTTGGAGGTGCCACTGGCACCCTTCATGCCAAGCAGCTGGCGCGCACCGGCGCCGCTGCTGGCAGTGGGATTGGGGGATTCGCTCGGGGATTCGCTCACAGTGGCGGCTTCAGGCAGCGGTGATTTCGTCGTCGAAAAACCAGGTGGTGGTGCCGTTGGCCAGCTCCACCACAACACCGATGCCCTTGCCGTCGGTCACTTTGAAGTCCTTCACGGTGCCGGTGGCATCGGCCTGGAGGGCAGACACGAGATCGGCAGGGATGCGATCGCGCACCCGGGTGATCCGCACCTTCGAGCCGACGGTGATGGCAGCCTGGGACATGTCCAGCGCGACAAAAGTGGCGCCAGGTTAGCCCCCGGACACATGCCTCTCCGCTTCCCAATTTATGGTCGCCAAACGGATCATTCCCTGCCTTGACGTGGCCGATGGCCGGGTGGTGAAGGGTGTGAACTTCGTGGGGTTACGCGATGCCGGCGATCCGGTGGAGCTGGCTTGCCGCTACAGCGCTTCCGGCGCTGATGAATTGGTGTTTCTCGATATCGCGGCCTCTCACCAGGGCCGCGCCACGCTGGTGGATCTGGTGCAGCGCACCGCAGAAGCGGTGACCATTCCCTTCACAGTGGGTGGCGGGATCAGCACCGTGGACGGCATCACCGAGCTGCTCCGCGCCGGTGCCGACAAGGTGAGCCTGAATTCGTCAGCGGTTCGTGATCCCGAGCTCGTAGCCCGCGGGGCCGAACGCTTCGGGTGCCAATGCATCGTGGTGGCCATCGATGCCCGCCGCCGTGAGGGGGGCTGGGACGTATACGTGAAGGGAGGCCGCGAAAACACGGGCCTCGATGCCGTGGTGTGGGCGCGGCGGGTGGTGGAGCTGGGGGCTGGGGAGATCCTCCTCACCTCCATGGACGGCGATGGCACCCAGGCTGGTTACGAGCTGGAGCTCACCCGAGCGGTGGCCGATGCGGTGGAGGTGCCGGTGATCGCTAGCGGTGGCGCTGGCTGTATTGATCACATCGCCCAGGCCCTGGATGCGGGGCCCCAGGGCGGCCATGCATCGGCTGCCCTGCTGGCCTCGCTTCTGCACGACGGTGTGCTCACGGTGGAGGAGATCAAAACCGACCTACTCGGCCGGGGCCTCACGATCCGTCCGTTGGAACGCCCTGCTTTTGCGATGAGCTGACCCGCTCTCGCGAGCCCGTTACGCGCCGTTACATTTGTCTCAGTTTCGCAACCGCCGCCTTGGTGCCCGCCCTGATTCAGTCCCACTCAACGGCGCTGGCGGCGGTGATTGTGTTGGCGGTGGTGGCGATGGTGGCCTGGGCGCTCCAGTTGATGCAGGCAGCAGCTGATCGCAAGGAGTTTTCGTTGATGCTGGCCGGTTGCATGGTGTGCTCGGCTGCGGTGGGCCTGGCGGCGGTGATGGTGATGACCTTCACCAGCGTGAATCGCGTGGAAGCACAACTGCAGGCAGGAGGTGTCAGTCTCGATGCGATCTCCCTGCCCTGGGATGCCAGCTTCGATTCAACCCGGCGATCCTGAGCAGGTTCGCGATCTGTTTGATCGCATCGCTCCCGCCTACGACAACCTCAACGATCTGCTCAGCCTCGGGCTGCATCGCCTCTGGAAGCGCCAGGCGGTGGCCTGGCTGCAGCCAAAGCCTGGCGACCGCCTGCTTGATCTCTGTTGTGGCACGGGGGATCTGGCTCTGGTGCTGGCTGAGAAAGTGCGCCCTGGCGGTCTTGTGCTGGGGATCGATGCGGCGGCGGCGCCATTGGAGCTAGCCAGGCGGAGAGCCCGTGCTCAACCCTGGTTGCCCCTGGAGTTTCGCCAGGGTGATGCAGCAGCCACCGGCTTGGCGGATGGCTGGGCCGATGGGGCTGTGATGGCCTACGGCCTGCGCAACCTGCCTGATCCCGCGGTAGGGCTTCAGGAGTTGCGCCGGGTTCTGCGTGCTGGCGCTCGCGCAGCCGTGCTCGATTTCAACAGGCCAGCTGATGCCAGCGGCGGCACGGCTGTGTTCCAGCGTTTCTATTTGCGGCGCCTCGTGGTGCCTCTGGCTCAACGCGCTGGCTTGGAAGACCAATACGCCTATCTAGAGCGCAGTCTCGAGCGCTTCCCCACGGGGTCAGTGCAAGAGGAGTTGGCGCTGGCGGCCGGCTTCCGCCAGGCCCGTCATCGCTTGCTGGCCGGGGGCCAGATGGGATTGCTGCACCTGTTGGCCTGAGTCTGCTGGCGCTGCAGCAGCTCGTGCTCCTGCCGCGCTGAGCACACGATGGTCACCAGGCTGATCAGAGCCGCAGGCAGCAGGATGCTCAGTCCGAGGTCGGGTCCCATATGAGAGCGGCGACTGTTCTCAATCTGCGGTTGCCTGCTGCGGGCGTCAGTAGGTGCTGGTGCCTAACCCGGAACCGCCGCTGGGCAGAATCGTGGGCCGAGCGCGCCGCCCCCGCCGGCCCCATTAGGAGCAGATCGTGCATTTTCAAGAGATCATCAGCACCCTCAACTGCTTCTGGGCTGAGCGGGGCTGCTTGATCCTGCAGCCCTACGACACCGAAAAGGGTGCCGGCACGATGAGCCCCCACACCGTGTTGCGCGCGATCGGGCCTGAGCCTTGGGCCGTGGCCTACCCCGAGCCCTGCCGGCGCCCTACCGATGGCCGCTACGGCGATAACCCCAACCGGGCTCAGCACTACTTCCAGTACCAGGTGCTGATCAAACCCAGCCCCGATGGCATCCAGGAGACCTATCTGGCCTCGCTGGAGGCACTGGGAATCAAAGCAGCCGAGCACGACATCCGCTTCGTGGAAGACAACTGGGAATCCCCCACCCTCGGAGCCTGGGGTGTGGGTTGGGAGGTGTGGCTCGACGGCATGGAGGTGACCCAGTTCACCTACTTCCAGCAATGTGGCGGCATCGATTGCCGGCCTGTGTCGATCGAGATCACCTACGGCCTTGAGCGACTGGCCACCTATCTGCAGGATGTGGAGAGCATTTGGGACCTCTCCTGGGATGGCAACCGCTCCTACGGCGACATTTGGTTGCCCTTTGAGAAAGGCCAGTGCACCTACAACTTCGAGGCCTCAAATCCCGAGCGGCTGAAGCAGCTATTTGCGATCTATGAGGCGGAAGCGGCTGATCTAGTGGCCAAGCAGCTACCCGCGCCGGCGCTCGACTTCGTGCTCAAGTGCAGCCACACCTTCAACTTGCTCGAAGCGCGCGGGGTGATCTCGGTGACCGAGCGCACCGCCACCATCGGCCGTATCCGTAACCTGGCGCGCCAAGTGGCTGAGGCCTGGCTGGCTGAGCGGGAGGCGCTGGGCTTCCCGCTGCTCAAGCAGCAGCCTGCTGCCGTGGAGGCCTGATCAGCTCGAGCGAAACTCCGCCCAGGCTGATGCGCCAGCGCGATCGGTGGTGAGCCCCTGGGGCAGCACCGGTAGGGGTAGCCACGCCTCCAGAACTGGGTGGCCGCTTCAGCGATGGCGGCTCCTTCGCTGTCGAAATCGAGCTTTCGCAGCCCAGGTTGTCCACGGATCGCCATGGGTTTGAGCCAGGGCTTGGTCTGCCAGGCTCCGTGCTCCCTCCTAGCTTTCAACCCCTTCCTCGACACGCGCGCTTGCCGTTCAACCCCTCCGATCCAAGCCTGGTCAGTCACTGGATTCGGTTTGACGAGGTGATCAGCCAGTGGCCCGTGGTGGTGGGAACCGGTGATGAGATCGAGGCTTTTCTCTGCGCAGTGCTCAGCCGCCGGGCTGGTGTTCGCGCGCAGCTGTTGGGTGCCGGCTTGAGCGAGCGAGAAGTGCTCGATCTGCTCGCTCTTGAGAGCAGTGTTTGCTTGCTGCTGCTCTCCGATTCGATTGCCGAGGATCGCGGCTTGGCCCTACTCGAGCGTTGCCGGGAGCTCACGGTGCCACCCGTCGTGCTCTATTGCATTGCATCGGCTGAGGGCGTTGATGTGGATCACCTGCTCGCTCTGGGGGTGCGGGTGATCCTGTCGATCCACAGCATTGGCAAGCTCAACTTCCGGCAGGCGGCTGAGGATCTCCAGCGCGGTTGCTCTTATGTGGATCCGGCCGTTGCGCGCGCTTTAGCGGTGGCCGCGGATGCGGGAGTGCAGCTCTCTGTGCGGGAGCGGCAGGTGCTTTCGCTGGTGGCCAAGGGTTTCACCAACCGCGAGATTGCTGAACAGCTGTTCATCGCCACCAGCACTGCCCGTGATTACGTCAGTTCCCTAATCGGCAAATTGCGTGCCGGCAATCGTGTGGAGTTGGCCGCGAAGGCTGTGCAGCTCGGATACAGCCAGATGCCAGCCACGCGTTAGCGGGCCGGGGCCGGCGGTGGCACGGGCACGGCCGGACCATCGAGGGTATTGCTGCAGAGATCCAGCACGATCCGCTGCCCCACACTGCCGGGCATCGGGGTGTCCCACCCTTGCCAGGTGCCATCAATCCGCCAGTTCTGGCGCAGGCTCTCGCATTGCACCGCCACGGCGGTGGCGGCGGAGCCCCGTAGACCCAGGTCGCTGATCGACGGTTTCACCAAGGTGATCCGCACACCGCCTGGATGGAGTTTCCAGCCCGACCAGTCGACGGCGGTGCGGTTGAACCACTTCCAGCGGGCTAGCCCCGATTGCTCACGCAGCTCGAGTTCAGCGCGGTCACGCCGCTCAGCGGGGCTGAGGAGGAGGGCTGCGGCAGCTTCGCCGCCCGTGCCATCGGGGGGTGGTGGAGCGATCGCCCCGCTGCTGCTGCGGCTCGCCACTGGCGCGGCAGCGGGCAAGTTCAGCACCTGGCCCACCTGCAGCAGGGTGGGATCGCTGATGCCGTTAATCGCGATCAGCGTGTCCAAGTCCACGCCGTGCCGCAGTGCTAGCTGCTCGAGCGTGTCGCCCTCCCCCACCGTGATCGTGCGCGTCTGAGCCAGGCCTTGCCCGGCGCTTAGGAGCGCCATCGCGCAGATCAGAGCGAGAGACCAACGCCGCCGCTGCATGGCTTTCGGGATCACGGCCGAACCGTAGGGGAACACTCCCCTGAGTGCTGTTTGCGGACCAGCCATGGCTGCTGTTGCTCTGGCGGGGCTGTTGCTGGCGGTAAGCATCGGTGTGCTGCCCCTGGGCTGGCCGGAGCAGCTCGTGCTGTTGGCGTTATTGCTGCTCAGCGCGGCGGTGCTGTTGCGGCGGCGGCGATGGCTGCTCTTGGCCTGTCTGCTGTTGCCGCTGTTGTGCGGCTGGGGGCTGCTCGGTCAGCCCCATCCCGGCTCGGCCGATCCGGTGCATCGGATTCCTGCTGCAGCCATCCAGCAGCCGGTCGCGCTCAGCGCGCGCCTGTTGGAGGATCCTCGGCTCGATGCCTCCCCTCAGCGCTGCCGAGCCCTGGCCGCAGTTCCGGGTGGCCGCAGCGAGCTGCAGTTCAGCCCCTGTCCACAGCTGCGCCAGGGTTGGCAGCTCCAGATCGAGGGCGTGTTGCGCCGGTTGCCACCAGCGCCGCATCCTCTGCTCTCGGGCCCCGCGGAACGACTGCGCCGCCACGGCGCCTGGAGTGTGTTGCAGGTGCAGCGCTGGCAGTTGCAGCGCCAACCCGCTACCCCCGTGGCGGATCTGCGGCGCCATATGGCTGAAGCCCTGCGCCGCAGCGGCGGCGAGCAGGCGGGTGGGGTGCTCGCCGCTCTGGTGCTCGGTAGTGCGGTGAGTCCTGTGCCGGCGGAGCTGCGGGAGGCCTTTCGCGCTGCTGGCCTCTCGCATGCCCTGGCCGCCAGTGGTTTTCACTTGAGCGTGTTGCTAGGAGCGGTGCTGGTGCTGGCCCGGCCGCTCGCGGCGCCCCTGCGCTGGGGGTTGGCAGCGGCGGCACTCGGCAGCTTTCTGCTGCTGGCTGGACCCCAACCCTCGGTGGTGAGGGCCGTGCTGATGGGGGCCGTGGCTTTTGCCCTGCAGGAGGGGGGCCGGCGTAGCCGCCCCGTGGCGGTGTTGCTGCTCTGCCTGCTGGTGATGCTCTTGCTGCGGCCCGCCTGGCTGCTGGATGTGGGCTTTCAGCTCAGCGCTGCGGCCACGGCTGGGTTGATCCTGAGTGCCCGCCCCCTGGAGCAGCAGTTGCGTCGCCGCTGGCCAGGCTGGGTTGCGGCCGCCATCGCGGTGCCCGTAGCGGCCTCGCTCTGGACGATCCCGCTGCAGCTTTTGCACTTCGGATCGCTGCCGCTCTATGCGGTGCCCGCCAATTTGGTTGTGACGCCCCTGCTCACTCCGCTCACCCTCGGGGCGATGGCGATGGCCCTAGGGGCAGTGCTCTGCCCGCCACTGC
The DNA here is from genome assembly GCF_018502385.1 of Synechococcus sp. LA31. NCBI lineage: Bacteria > Bacillati > Cyanobacteriota > Cyanophyceae > Synechococcales > Synechococcaceae > Synechococcus > Synechococcus sp. LA31. Next base: position 1,498,068 of record NZ_CP075523.1, on the reverse strand, counting down.
AGGTGCTGCTGGGCTGGCTGCTGGTGCCCCTGGCGCAGCTGTTGGTGTGGCTGGTGCGCCAGCTGGCGGCCTTGCCCATGGCGCAGTGCCAGCTGGGGCGGATCTCACCGCTGCTGGCTTTGGGGCTGGCCTTGGCCTTGTTGCCCTGGTTGCTGCCGCAGGGGCGGCGTTGGCGGCTCTGGGGTGTGGGGCTGCTTGCTGTGGTGGCTGGCGTGCAGTTGCAGCTGCTGCGGGCGGATCAACTGTTGCTGGTGCACGACGGTGGCCGCCAGTGGTTGGTGGCCCGCCATGCCGGCCGCGCGGCGTTGATCAGTCGCCGCGCGGATGGTCTGAGCTGCAGCCGTGCCTCCCAGCTGGCCCAGGGCCTCGGGATTCAGCGCTACGACTGGGCCTTACTGCTGGATCCCCTACCGCCGGAGCAGCCCCGTTGCTGGGCCGCGCTCACCCCCACCCTGCTGGCTGGGCAGAACGGCAGCCCCGCCCTGGCCCAGGGGCAACGTCTGCTCAGCCCAGGGTTGGCGGTTGAAGCGCTGGCTGATGACAGCCAGGCTCTGCTACTTGCCGCAGGGCGGCTGCGCTGGGGACTGTTGCCGGATCGTCAGGCCTGGTGGAGCTGGCGTGATCAAGGCGACGCTCGCAGGCAGCGCTTGGATGGCTTGTGGCTGGGGTTCAGTCCAAAACCCACCGAGCGCCGCGCTTTGCCGCCGCTGGCCGCGGATCGACTCTGGTGGCCGGTTGCCGGTTCCGCCAGCGGTTGGCGGCAGGCGTGACTGGGGACGGCCAGTCTCTACAGTGCGATGGTCGCCTGGAGAGGTGGCTGAGTGGTCGAAAGCGAACGACTCGAAATCGTTTGAAGGGCAACCTTCCGTGGGTTCGAATCCCACCCTCTCCGTTTTTTGCTTCTGTTCTTATCTGCGTCTGTTGTGAATCCGGCCGCGGAGAGCAATGGCCAAGGTGCCGATACAGATCGCGAAATACACATACATCAGGTACTGCCCGCCGTACGTGAGCGATCCATACACGCCACTGCTTCGGATGCCCAGCAAGCCCACCAGATACGTTGCAGGAATGATCCCCAGAATCCACACGGAAAGCTCGGGAGCCCGCCGGCTGATCAGTAGAAACAGACATCCGGTGAGCAGGTTGGAGATGCCAAAAGCCCCCAGCATGAAAAATTGATCCACCGGTGTTGAGCTGGGGTCAAAGCCAGCCACGTGAATGCCTGACCAGCGCAGCAGCAGCGTGTGCATAACACCGCGGATTAGGTCATAGATCCCGAGCCCGAACAGCACGCGGGCCGGTAGATCCTGGCGCTTGATCATTGCGGTTTAGCTATGAAAGAGCAGCACCAAGCCGCGGCTGACTTGGTGAAATTCACGCTCTTCCCGGCTCAGGTCAAGTCCCACCTGCAGGCCTTCCTCGAGGGCGTTATCAAACGGTGGTGGGGTCGGCGGCTTGCCATCAATCCACAAGGCAGCGATGCCGACAGGCGTGGCGTGCCAGACAAAGCATTGGGTTTCCCCGATGGAGGGTTCATCGAGGGCGTCTTCGAGGAGCTCGCGGATCGCCATGGCAGGTGGGCTCTGGCGTTAGCTTCGAGATTTGCCGCTGGGATCGCAATCAGCTGACAGTTTTTGTGATCTAGAGAGCAATCCTTCTTCAAGATCGTGCCTCTAGCTTGGCTGCCATGGCATTGCTCCCCGGCCCGGCAGCCCTCGTGCACGAGTGGTTCACCCCCCGTTCGGTGGGGGGAGCAGAACTGGTGGTGCAGCAGCTCGACGCCCTGCTGGAGCGCCCCCAGCTGGCCGCCCTGGTGGATGGCGAAAGCAGCCGCTCAGCCAGCTGGCTGGCGGATCGCTCGATCCTCACCTCCTTCGTGCAGCGTCTTCCCTGGGGCGTGAGCCATGTGCAGCAATACCTGCCGCTGCTGCCGCTGGCGATTGAGCAGCTCGATCTCTCCGGCTATCCACTGGTGTTGAGCAGCAGCCACCTGGTGGCCAAGGGTGTGCTCACCAGCCCTGATCAGTGCCATCTCAGTTATGTGCACACCCCTGTGCGCTACGCCTGGGATCAGATGCACGCTTACCTTCGCCAGTCGGCTCTGGCGCGGCGTGGCCTCTCTCCCTTGATCCGATGGCAGCTGCATCGCCTGCGCCAGTGGGATGTGCTCAGCGCTCAACGGCCCGATGCGTTGATTGCTAATTCCCGTTTCACCGCGGCCCGCATCCGCCGCTACTGGGGCCGGAGCGCCACCGTGGTGCACCCGCCGGTGGCCGTTGAACGCTTCCGCTGGGATCAACCCCGCGACGACGTGTATCTCTGCCTGTGCCGGCTGGTGCCCTACAAGCGTGTGGATTTGGTGGTGCAGGCCTTCAACGCCACAGGCCTGCCGCTGGTGGTGATCGGCGATGGGCCGGAGCGTCAGCGGCTGGCAGCTATGGCGGGACCCAACGTGCAGTTGTTGGGTCGCCTGCCACAGCAGGAGGTGAACAGCTGGTTGGCGCGTTGCCGCGCCTATGTCTATGCCGGGCTGGAGGATTTCGGCATCGCACCGGTGGAGGCGATGGCTTCTGGGGCGCCGGTGATCGGCCTGGGGCAGGGCGGCCTGCTCGACAGTGTGCGTTGCATCAGCACCGGTTGCGCTCAGCCCACCGGCTTGTTGTTTGCCGACCAAACGCCAGCAGCGTTGGTGGCGGCCCTAGAGCGATTCGAACAGCAGCGGCTGTGGACCCAGCTCCCTGCTGAGTCGTTGCGGCAGTGGGCAGAGCGATTTAGCCCCCAGCGCTTCCGCCAGCGCATGGGTGCCGTGATTGATCAGGCCTGGAACCGCCACCAACGGCTGCAAGCCGAACGAGGCTGCGCGTTGTCTGTGCCTCTGGGGTGAGTGACCGCCGGCTGGGGGCCTGCAGCGCTGCACACTTCTTTAATGACGTCACCACCGAATCCTGACCGCACGCCGTTTGTCTTCTGTCTCCGTCCCGGCTGAGTCCACAGCCAGCAGCCTGCTGGCGGCCCAGTCGCTGCGTGGGCGGGTGCTTAAGCGTGGTGGCGACATTGTCTTTTCGCTGCTGGTGCTGAGCCTTGGGGCGCCGGTCTTCCTGCTGTTGGCGCTTCTGGTGAAGCTCAGCTCCCGGGGCTCGGTGTTCTATTGCCAGCGGCGGATTGGCCGTGGCTACAAGGGTTTCGGTTGTCTCAAGTTCCGCACCATGCGGCGTGATGCCGATCGCGTGCTGGCTTCGATGCTGGATGCCGATCCTGGTTTGAGAGCTGAATTTGAACGGGATCACAAGCTCAAGCGCGATCCCCGCATCACGCCGCTGGGTAAGTTCCTGCGCCGCTCCAGCCTGGATGAACTGCCCCAGTTCATCAATGTGCTGCGCGGTGAAATGAGCGTGGTGGGCCCGCGGCCGATTGTGTGGGATGAGCTGAGGCGTTACGGCCGCAGCATGGATGAGGTGCTGTCAGTACGGCCGGGCTTGACAGGCCTCTGGCAAGTGTCGGGGCGCAACAATCTCACCTACCGCACCCGTGTACGGCTCGACCTCACCTACGTGCGTCACCGCAGCTTTTGGTTGGATCTGGGCATCGTGTTGCGCACGATCGGTGTTGTGCTGCTGCCGATGGACAGGGGTGCCTACTGAGCAGCTGCGACGGTTGCCACCACCCAGCCCAGGCCCAATCCCGCCACCAGCCACAACAGCTCCAGGCGTTGGCTGAGCCGAAGCATGGCCTGCACCGTGGTGGCTGTGGGAGGCGGACAGCCAGCTGCCAGCAGGGGTTTGCGCTTGCATTGATCGCCGTAGCGATTGGTGCCCCCGAGCTGGATCTGCAACACGTGGGCGTAGATGGCCTGGGATAGCCCTGCATTGGGCGAGGGGTCGGGTGCTCCATCCCGCCGGGCCGATTGCAGCAAAGCCCAGCTGCGTTGTGGGCCGAGTCCTGCTGCCAGCGGCAGGGTGAGTGCCACCAGACGACACGGCAGCCACACCAGCAGGTCGTCGAGTCTTGCGCCGGCGGTACCCAGCCAACGCAGCAGCCCCTGGCGGTAGCCGAGCATCGAATCGAGGGTGCTGGCGGCCTTGAACCCCCAGGCCAGGGCTAGGGGGCCTGGGGCGGCCTGATACCCCACCGCCCAGATCAACGCCCCCAGCAGCATCCAGAACAGCGGCGCGAAGAGGCCATCCACGGCGTTTTCGCTGGCCGTTTCCGCCGCCGCTCTCACAATCTCTGGGGAGCTCAACTCGCGTGTGTCGCGCCCCACGATCCAGCTCAAGGCTGTGCGCGACGCGCTGAGAGCTTCGTTCTGCGCAGATTCAGGGCTGGGTAGAGCTCGCAGCACAGCGCGCACCGCCTGCTCCAGGCTGCGGCCGGCCAGGGCGCTGGCCAGGGCCAGCAGCAGCAGCGTGAGGGCGATGGGCCTCGTATCAGGCAGCACCTTGCCTAGGGCCCATTGCTCCAGCAGCCAGCCAGCTGCTCCACTGCTGCCCACCAACAGCACTGTGATCACAGCACCTGCAAGGCGAAGGGCCCAGGGGCGTTCCCCCGCCAGCCGTTCAGCCAGCCGCCGCAGCCGGTTGATCCACCAGCCCATCACCACCACCGGGTGCAGGCACCAGCGCGGATCTCCCACCAGCCTGTCAAGGCTGGCAGCGGCGATCACCAGCAGAAAGGGGTGGATCCCTGTGAAGGAACCCACCCCAGAGAATGGCAGCGTCATGGCTGCGAGAACGTGGCCTTGATCAGGCGGCCTTCAGCCAGGAGAACATCGAGCGCAGGCCCTTGCCCACTTGCTCGATCGGGTGCTGGCTGTCGCGATCGCGGATCTTGTTCATTTCCGGCTTGCCGGCTTCGCATTCGGCCACGAAGTTGCGGGCGAAGGTGCCGTCCTGGATGTCGGCCAGGATGCGCTTCATCTCGGCCTTGGTGTCGGCGGTGATCAGGCGGGGGCCGCTCACGTAATCGCCGTACTCAGCGGTGTTGGAGATCGAATCGCGCATGGCGGTGAGGCCGCCCTTCACCATCAGATCCACGATTAGCTTCACCTCGTGCAGGCACTCGAAGTAGGCCAGCTCGGGCTGATAACCAGCTTCCACCAGGGTCTCGAAACCAGCCTTCACCAGCTCGGAGAGACCGCCGCAGAGCACGGCCTGCTCACCGAACAGGTCGGTTTCGGTTTCTTCCTTGAAGTTGGTCTCCAGGATGCCGGCGCGGGTGCCACCGATGCCCTTGGCATAGGCCATGGCCAGGGCGCGGGCGTTGCCGGTGGCGTCTTGATGGATGGCGAACAGAGCGGGCACGCCCATGCCGTTCTGATACTCCCAGCGCACGGTGTGGCCCGGGCCCTTGGGAGCGATCATCACCACATCCACGTCGGCGGGGGGCTTGATCAGCTCAAAGCGCACGTTGAAGCCGTGGGCAAAGCTCAGCACCTTGCCGGCGCTGAGGTGAGGCGCAATTTCCTTGTCGTAGACAGCCTTTTGGGTTTCATCGGGCAGCAGCACCATGATCCAGTCGGCCTTGGCAGAGGCATCAGCCACGCTGAGCACTTCGAGGCCGTCGGCTTTGGCTTTCTCAGCGGAGCGGCTGCCTTCGTAGAGGCCCACCACCACGTTCACGCCGCTGTCCTTGAGGTTGAGGGCGTGGGCGTGGCCCTGGGATCCGTAGCCGATGATGGCCACCGTCTTGCCGTTCAGCAGGCTGAGGTCGGCGTCGGTGTCGTAATAGAGCTTGGCCATCGAGGCGTCGGGTCAGGGCTGGGCAAGGGTCGAGCTTACGCAAGCGCCTGCCCGGCCTTCAGGCCTCGCTTGGGTGAGCGATCACCCGATCGATCAGGCCGTACTCCACGGCCTCGGCGGCACTCATGAAGTAATCGCGGTCGGTGTCCTTCTCGATCTTCTGCAGCGGCTGGCCGGTCATCTCAGCCATGCTGCCGTTGAGCATGTCTTTGATGCGCAGGATTTCGCGGGCCTCGATCTCAATATCGCTGGCCTGGCGTTGGCTTGTGCCGCCCAGGGGCTGGTGGATCATGATCCGGCTGTGGGGCAGGGCCAAGCGTTTGCCTTTGGTGCCCGCGCCCAGCAAGAAGGCGCCCATGGAGGCTGCCAGGCCCACGCAGATGGTGACCACATCCGATTTCACGTATTGGATCGTGTCGTAGATCGCCAGGCCGGCGGTCACCGAGCCACCGGGAGAGTTGATGTAGAGGTAAATCGGCTTGGAATTGTCTTCTGAGTCGAGGTAAAGCATCTGAGCCACCAGGCTGTTGGCGATGGCGTCATTCACCTCAGAACCCAGAAACAGGATCCGCTCCACGCCGAGGCGCGTGTAGATGTCAACCCAGCGCTCGTACTGGCTGCCGGGGAGGCGGTAAGGAACGCTGGGGGTGCCGATGGGCATGGCGGATGCGGTGGTGGCCGGAGGTGAACAGGGAAGCGGGAAGGTCTAGGCCGCTGGCGTGGCCCGGTTGGTTTCAGCTGATACCGGGATTGCCCGGGCTGACGCCAGCGCCGGCTGGCAGGGGGGTAGGCAGTTTCTGGCTGGTGAGCACCCGATCAATCAGGCCATACTCCACCGCTTGCTCGGCGGTGAGATACGTCATCCGGTCGGAATCCTTGGAGAGCTGCTCCACGCTGCGGCCGGTGTTGAGCGAAAGCATCTCAAGCATTGTTTGCTTGTTGTGCAGCACTTCTTTGGCGCGGATCTGAATGTCGCTGGCTTGGCCGCGGGCGCCGCTGCGGGGCTGGTGCAACACGATCGAGGCGTGGGGCAGGGCAGCTCGATGCCCCTTGGTGCCCGCACTGAGGATCATCGCGGCTGTGCCCATGGCCTGGCCGATGCAGATGGTGTGCACCGGTGGCTTCACGTAGCGGATGGTGTCGGCGATGGCGAAGGCTTCGGTCTCGAAGCCGATGGCATCACCCGAGTACCAGCTAGTGCCGGTGGAGTTGATGTAGAAGAAAATTGGCTTCTCTGGATTGTCAAACTCCAGGTAAAGCAGCTGCGCGATGATCAGCTCCGTGACGTCGATGCCCATCTGACGCTTGGCATCGTCGTCGCTGAACAGCGGCAGGCCCAGATACACGATCCGCTCCTTCAGCAACAGCGAAGGCAGATCGGGCGGTGGGGTGCGCATCACGGCCGAATCGCCGTAGTAGGGAGCTGACACCGACATCCGCGGATCACTGCAGGCCTGGACCGGGAGCCTAGCGGGGGTTGGCGTTGCCCTGATCGCCCTTGCCGGATGCGGATTTCCTACCGCTGGCTTTGGTTTTGTTGTTGGAGGGGCTTGGGGCGCCGTCGAGCTTGCCGAACACCATCCGGCCGGTGGGGGTCTGCAGAGCCCCGGTGATCACCACGGTGAGCCGCTCGCCGCTGCGGCCGTGAGCGCCATCCACAACCACCATGGTTCCGTCGTCGAGGTAGCCCACGCCCTGGTTGGCTTCTTTGCCATCGCGCACGATCTTGAGGTTCAGCTCATCGCCCGGTTGCACCTCCGGGCGCAGTGCGATCACCAGCTCGCTCAGGTTCATCACCTTCACGGTCTGCACCTCGGCCACCTTGGTGAGGTTGTAGTCAGCGGTGAGCAGCGTGCCGCCGGTGTCGGCCGCCAGCTTGAGCAGCTTGTCGTCTACCCCATTGCCCTCGTAGCGGGTGGTGTTCACCACCAGGCGGCGGCCGTAGCGCTCGCGCAGGCTGCTGAGCAGTTTCAAGCCGCGGCGACCCTTGCTGCGCTTTTCGCTGTTGCTCGAATCGGCCAGGGCTTGCAACTCATCGATCACCGATTGAGCCACGATCACTTGGCCCTCCAGCAGGCCTGAATCGAGCAGGCCGCGGATCCGGCCATCGATGATCACGCTGGTGTCGAGAATCTTGGCGCTGGCTGGCATCAGCACTCCATCAGCCACCAGCAGGGCTTCGGTGCTGTTGGGGTTAAACAAGCGCAGCAGGGTGCGGCCGTGCACCTCGGCCAGGTTGTAGCCCGACACGCCAAAAAACACGTTGGCCGCTATGGCTGCCAGGGGCTTCACCAGCACCAGCTCCCACGGCAGCGAGAGGAAGAGGATTGGCGAGATCAGCAGGTTGGCCACCAGCAGGCCGAGGATTAGGCCCACCGCCCGGCTCACCAGCAGATCGGTGGGCATGGTGCGTACCTGTTCCATCAGGCGCTTGCGCAACCGTTGGAACACCACGCCTGCCAGCAGTCCTGCCAGAGCGCCGCCGGCCCCCAGGATCCAGCTCAGCTGCTCCAGGTTCTGAATCTGGATCAGCTGCTGCTCGGGCAGGAGGTCGACCCCCAACCAGCCGGCGGCGGCCCCCGACACCACGAACAGCACCAGGATGAGGGAGTCCACCATGACCGTTGCTGTGGCTGCCGACGGCTTTAAAGGGGCAGCATGCCTGATCCCAGCAGCTTTGGCCCGGGGAGGTAACCGGCTTGGCCCCGGCGGTTGGCCGCCCCGCAGTGCCTACCTGCACGTTCCCTTCTGCCATCGGCGCTGCTTCTACTGCGATTTCCCGGTGGTACCGCTGGGGGATCACGCCAGTGCAGAAGCCGGTGCGCCAGGCAGTACCTCGATCAGCCGCTATCTGCAGCTGCTGCATCGCGAGATCGTCGCGGCGGCGCCGGGGCCGCCTCTGAGCACCGTGTATGTGGGTGGCGGCACACCATCGCTCCTGAGCGACGAACAGCTGCGGCAGCTGCTGCTGGCGCTGCGGCGGCGCTACGGGATCGCCCCCGGCGCTGAGGTGAGCCTTGAACTCGATCCCGCCAGCTTTGATCAAACACGCCTCGCCGCTTATTTGGCTGCCGGCGTGAATCGGGTGAGTCTGGGGGGGCAGAGCTTCAGCGATGCAGTGCTGGAGCAGCTGGGGCGTCGGCATCGCTGCGCTGATCTGATGGAAGCCGCCGGCTGGTTGCAACAGGCCCAGCGCAGCGGCCGCCTGCAGAGCTGGAGCCTCGATCTGATCCAGGGGTTACCGGGCCAGACCCTGGCGAGCTGGCGTGAGCAGCTGGAGCAGGCCATTGCTCTCCAGCCGCCCCATCTCTCGGTATACGACCTGATCGTGGAGCCCGGCACGGTGTTTGAGCGCTTGGAGCGACGCGGTGCTCTAGCGCTGCCGGAAAGCGATTTGGCCGCAGATTTGATGGAGCTCACGGCCGAGCGGCTGGCGGCCGCCGGCTACGGCCACTACGAGATCTCCAACTACGCCTTGCCGGGTCATGCCTCGCGCCACAACCGTGTCTATTGGAGCGGCGGCGGCGGCTGGTGGGGCTTTGGCATGGGGGCCACAGGAGCCCCCTGGGGTGTGCGTGAGGCCCGGCCACGCACCCGTGAGGGCTACGCCGCTTGGCTCGAGCAGGCGGAGCGTGCCGTGCCAGTGGGCCAGGAGCCGGCGGAAGGGATGCCCCTTGATGAGCAGTGGATGGTGGGATTGCGCCGGAGGGAAGGGGTGTTGCTGGAGGTGCCAGCAGCATTGCTGCGCCGCTGGCAGCCGTTTGTGGAACAGGGGCTGCTGAGGCGGGAGGGGCCGCGCTGGCGTCTGAGCGATCCGGAGGGATTGGCCCTCAGCAATGCGGTGTTGCGGGAGCTGCTGGAGTGGTGGGAGGAGGGCTCTGGGGCTGCAGCGCCCCAACCCATCCCTTGAGGGCCTCGATGCATAGCCGACGACCATCCAGCAGGGGCGGAGAAAAGGGGGGCTGGCGCTCGGTGAGCCCCAGTAGATCTGCGGTGACCCGCACCTGGCCGTCGCACTGATCACCGGCACCAATGCCGATGACCGGAAGCGTGAGCTCACGGCTGAGGCCTGCCGCCAACTCAGCTGGAACGTGCTCCAGCACCAGGGCAAAGCACCCGGCGGCTTGCAAATCGCGGGCGTTGCGCCGCAACCGCTCCTGCGTGAGGGGATCGTTGGCCTGGCGCCGGTAGCCCAGTTGATGCACCGATTGCGGGGTGAGGCCCAGATGAGCCATCACCGGGATGCCGCTGCGCACCAGGCGATCCACCACCGCCACGGTTTCGGGTTCACCACCCTCCAGCTTCACGGCGGCGGCTGGGCTGTCTTTGAGCACGCGCCCCGCGGCGGCCACGGCGGCATCCAGCCCGCACTGATAGCTGAGAAAGGGCAGATCGGTCACGATCAGGGGCTGCTGTGCTGGTGGACGCTGCAGGCCGCGCCCCACGGCGCGGGTGTGCAGGATCATTTCTTCCAGCGTGACCGGCAGGGTGGTGGCATGGCCCAGCACCACCATCGCCAAGGAATCGCCAACCAGGATCAGATCAGCGCCCGCCTGCTCCACCAGAGCTGCTGAGAGCGCATCCCAAGCGGTGAGGGCGGCGATGGGTCGTCCCTCCTGCTTACAGGTGAGCAGATCAGCTGGTCGCACGCCAGAGCCCTCTTGGCCGAGGCCTATTGCTAGCATCTGAACGACTCGGACCCATGCGGCCCGGACGCCCAAATCTGGTCAGGACCGGAAGGGAGCAGCCACACGGGATGCTCCGAGCAGGCGTGGACTCCGGGTCACCCTCTTGAGCTTCAGCTCTCGCGTTGGCGGTTGAGCAGGAATGAGGGGATCGCGGCGCCGTTTTGATCGGCTTCAGTTGAGCTGTTAGAACCGCTGTTAAAGCTGGCCACGGTCCGTTCAGGTCGGTAGCTTCCGCCGCCTTCGAAGCCTGTGGCGATCACGGTCACGTGGATTTCGCCTTCAAGCCGCTCATCCACTACGGCCCCCACGATGATGTTGGCCTCGGGATCCACCACGTCGTAGATCACCTCAGAGGCGGTAGTCATGTCCTCAAGGGTCATGTCCTTGCCGCCGGAGATGTTGATCACGCAGCCCTTGGCGCCATCGATGCGCGCGGCCTCCAGCAGCGGGCTGCTGATGGCGGCTTGGGCGGCCTCTGTGGCGCGGGAGCGGCCCGAGCCCACACCCAGGCCCAGCAGAGCGGTGCCGGCATCGGTCATCACGGAGCGCACATCGGCGAAGTCAACATTCACCAGGCCGGGCCTGGTGATGATGTCGCTGATGCCTTTCACGCCCATGCGCAGCACGTCGTCGGCGGCGCGAAAGGCGTCTTGCAAGGGTGCCCCGGCGATCGCCTCGCGCAGGCGGTCGTTGGGGATCACGATCAGGGTGTCGACATGCTCGGACAGGCGAGCGATCCCTTCTTCGGCCTGACGCATGCGCCGGCGACCTTCAAAGCCGAAGGGCTTGGTGACAATGCCAACAGTGAGAGCGCCGCATTCCTTGGCGACCTCGGCCACTACAGGAGCCGCGCCGGTGCCGGTGCCGCCGCCCATGCCGGCGGCAATGAACACCAGATCAGCGCCTTGGAGCGTTTGCGCCAGATCGCTGCGCGATTCTTCAGCTGCCTTCTGGCCGATGGCTGGGTTGCCGCCCGCCCCAAGACCTCGGGTGAGCTTCTGGCCGAGTTGAACCCGTTGCTTGGCAGCCGATTGCAGCAGGGCCTGGGCATCGGTGTTGAGCACGCGGTAGCCCACACCTTGCAAATCGGAAGCGATCATGCGGTTCACAGCATTGCTGCCGCCACCACCGACGCCAATCACCTCAATCCGGGCTGACTGACTGGGCACGATCCCGCTCGCTCCATTGCTGCTGGCACTGAGGCCTTCAGCTGCGATCTCCATAGAAGGTCCCATGCCTGTGGTGCTGCGCAGCATTATGTCGTTGATCTGCTCGATCAGCCGCAGGAATCCACATACTTTGCTTGTTGCTAGATCGATCGCAACAGCCTGTCACCGTTTGCACTCGCAGTATCCAGCTAGCGGAGCGGTTGGATCAGTCGCCGAGGGAGCGAGCTGGAACGGCTGGTAATGATGTCGATGCTGTTGCCGGCGTGCCATTCGCCGTGGCGGGGCGATTGGCGGCTTCGATGGCCTTCTGTAGCCCAGCGATGCTGATTCGGCCTTTGCCGGGTAGACCCAGTTCTGGTTGCTCTGGATCGCTCAGATCGATCGATTGGATCTTCAGGGTTTTCATTTGCTTCGGTAGATGGGCCGAGAGATGGCGCAGCACATCGAGGCGGCGCCGCAGTCGCTCATCGGGGGGGCCGAGGTGCACATCTCCCAAAGCAGCGGTGCGCAGCCAGAGGCTGCCATTGGGTTCAAAGCGCACCTGCTGGAGGGTGCTGCCCATCTGATCCTGCTGGGCCAACACAGCGGCCAATGGCGGCCGCAGACGCTCCTGCCAGCCCATCACCATCACCTGGGGTGTACGCGCCCCGCCGCTGCCCCGCTGCTGGCGGCTGGTCATCCAGTTGCCCAAACGGTCCACGTAGCCGCGTTCGCTGCCGCCACTGGTGCGGCGCTGGGCCTGGGCCACGGCTTCCCGCTCCACCAGGCTGATACGCAGCCTGGGCGGCAGCATCAGCCGGCTCACCTGCACCTGCTCCACGGGTAGACCGGCTGACAGGCGTTGAGCGAGCTCCTGAGGCCGCAGCGCAAGCAGTGGCTGGGGTAGGCGCAGCTGCGCTTCGCGCAGCACTTGCTCCCGTGTTACGAGCGAGCTACCCACAACCTCCACCTGATCTGCCGATCGCAGCACCCAGCCTTCCCTCAGCAGGGCCCAGCCCAGGCCTGTGGCGGCCGCTGTGAACAGGCTGATGCGCCAGATTTGGCGTAGGCGCTCCTGCCGGCGCTGCTGACGAAGCTGTCGCCGCCGTTCGGGTGCCAGCCCAGGCCGCTCAGGTGTTTTGGTCACAGCTCGCAGCGGGAGCGTGTCATCAGCTCGGTGATCCAGCGGCGGGCCCGTTCGGCGTCGGCAAAGGGCACATCGGCGTGGTTGCTGCCGCTGATCAGTCGAAGCCGGCAGGCCCCCTGGGACTCCTCGGTGAGGGGTGCTTCGCCTGAGCCCAGCGCCAGCAGCTCCACTTTCTCAAGGGTTTTCACCTCGAACTGCCCCATCTCCACCAACGTTCCCGACTCGAACACGCTCCAACTGAGCAGACCGCTGATCAGCCGGGCACCACCGCAGTCATCGAGTTTGGAGAGTTCTGCGCCGTCCGCCCATTCGCGGAAAAGGCGCTGACGGCGGCGTTCCAGCCAGCCCAAAGCGGTGATCAGAGGGAAGACCACCAGCAGAGGCAGCCACAGCAACCCATGACTCATGCGGCGAAAGCCCTCTTGCTCAGTGCTGGTAGGCCTGATTCTTGCGCCAGTTGCACCAGTTGGTGCACTAACTCCTCAAGCGGTAATCCTGTGGCCTCCCAGAGCATCGGATACATGCTCTGGCTGGTGAAGCCCGGCAGGGTATTGATCTCATTGAGCCAGAGCGTGCCGCTGTTGCGCTCGAAGAAGAAATCGACCCGTGCCAAACCCTCGGCCGCCACGGCCCGGCAGGCAGCGATGGCCATGGCTCGCGCTTGCTCGCTCAGGGCTTCGGGCACCTCGGCCGGAATCACGGTGTGGCTTTTGCCAGCGCTGTATTTGGTCTCGTAGTCGTACCAGTCGGCGTCAAAGCAGATCTCACCCAGCACGGAGGCTTTCATGCTGCGGCCCCCGAGCACGGCGCACTCCAGCTCCCGTGCATCCACGCCTTGCTCCACCACCAGCCGCGGGTCGTGGCCGGCAGCGAGCTCTAGGCCGGCCAGCAGCTCCCCGCGGTTGCTGGCCTTGCTGATACCCACCGAGGAGCCGAGGTTGGCGGGCTTGATGAAGCAGGGATAGCCCAGGTGCTGCTCCAGCCGATTGAGCAGCGCTTCTGGTGCCCGGCTGAGCTCCTGGGCATCCACGCAGGCATACGGCACCTGCGGTAGGCCTGCAGCGGCGAAGGCGGCTTTCATGGCCTGTTTATCCATGCCCACGGCTGAGCCAAGCACCCCAGAACCCACAAAGGGCACTTGCATCAGGCTGAACAGCCCCTGGATGGTGCCGTCTTCCCCATTGGGGCCATGCAGCACCGGCACCCACACCTGCACATCAAGAGCGCCCTCGGGGAAGCCCTGGAAACCGGGTCGTAACTGGGACGCCGGCAGCTCCTCACGCTGGGCCGGTGTGCCCTTGGCCAGCACGGCATCGGCCACGGCCGGCGGCCACCAATGACCCCATTGGTCGATATAGAAGCAGCTCAGGCGGTAGCGGTTGGCATTGGCGCCGCGGCGCAGGGCTGCGGCCACGGTGTTGGCTGAGCGGATCGAGACCGCATGCTCACCTGACACGCCTCCGAACACCAGGCCGAGTTGCGTGGGTTCGGAGCTCATGTAAGCGGAATAGCAGGGGCCAAACGTATCAGCGATTCAGTCGCTGACCAGGGTCAGCGCAGGGCCGCACCGCTGAGGGAGAAAGCCCGCACCTCCTCGATGCGCACATCCACCAGATCGCCGGGCTGCCATTGGTCACCATCGGCCCGGCCTGCGGGGAAGAAGGTGAGGCGGTTGGTGCGGGTGCGCCCCATCACTTGATTGGGGTCCTTGGGGTTGATGCCCTCCACAAGCACCTCTTCGATGCGGCCGGCGTAACGGGCACTGCGCTGCCGGGCTATCCGTTCCACCAGGGCGTTGATCTCGCGCAGCCGCTCCACCTTCACCGCCTCGCTCAGCTGGTTTGGCCAGTTGGCTGCGGGGGTGTTGGGCCGCGGCGAATAAGCAGCGGTGTTCACCTGATCAAAGCCGATCTCCTCGATCAGATCGAGCGTGCGGCGGTATTGGGCATCGCTTTCACCCGGGAAGGCCACGATCACATCGGCGCTGATCGAGGCGTCGGGCATGCGCTCGCGGATGCGATCGATGATCCGGCGGTAGCGATCCACCGTGTAGCCGCGGGCCATCGCCTTGAGCACGTCGTCGTCGCCACTCTGGAAGGGGATGTGGAAGTGCTCGCACACCTTGGGCAGATCGGCGCAGGCATCGATGAGCCGCTCGGTGAAATAACGCGGGTGGCTTGTGGCGAAGCGGATGCGCTCCAGCCCCTCCACGTTGTGCACGAATTGCAGCAGATCCGTGAGGGTGTGCTCGCGGCGACCCTCTGGGGTGATGCCTGGTAGGTCGCGGCCGTAGGCATCGATGTTTTGGCCCAGCAGGGTGATCTCCTTGAAGCCCAGGGCGGCCAGCCCCTCCATCTCGAGCTTGATCGCTTCGGGTAGGCGCGATTGCTCCTTGCCGCGCACCGAGGGCACCACGCAGTAGGTGCAGCGCTCGTTGCACCCATAAATCACATTCACCCACCCGCAGATGCTGCTGTCGCGGCGGGCTGTGGTGATGTCTTCAAGGATGTGGTGCTCTTCGGTGGCCACCACCTGCTGGCCCTGCTCCACCTGGCTCAGCAGCACATCCAGTCGGTTGGCGTGCTGGGGGCCCATCACCAGATCCAGCTCAGGGACGCGCCGCAGCAGTGATTCGCCTTCCTGCTGAGCCACGCAGCCGGCTACCACCAGGGTGAGGTTGGGGTTGGTGCGCTTGCGCTGGGCCTGACGGCCGAGATAGCTGTAAACCTTCTGTTCGGCGTTGTCGCGAATCGTGCAGGTGTTGTAAAGCACGAGGTCGGCCTCGAGCTCAGCCTGGGCCTCGCGGTAGCCCATCGATTCGAGGATCCCGGCCATGCGCTCGGAATCTGCCTTGTTCATCTGGCAGCCGAAGGTGGTGATCCAGTAGCTGCCGCGCCCGCTCTCCGCTGCCGTCGGCGTGGGGGGGGCGCTGCGTTGTGTCGCCGTCATCGCACCAGTTTCCGCTATCGCTAGTTGGGGGGCTTGCGGCGCGTCTGGCTGATCTGTGCCAGCTTCGACACAACGCCGTGGGGCCATGCGCCTTCGCCTGCATCGCTTTCGCCTCAGCAAGGCCGTGCCGCTGGCGATCAGCCGCGGCACCACCAGTGTTGTGGAGCATCTGCTGGTGGATCTGGAGCATGAGGGGCTGATCGGCCGCGGCGAAACCGGCGGCTTTGAGACCGGCCATCGCGCCTACTGCACCGATGCGATCGCGGCGGAATTGGAGGCGCTGGCACCGCAGCTCGAGCCGCTGGGCCCCCAACCGCTGCAGGCACTGGAGCCGCTGTTGGCCTCCCTCAGCCCTCCCGCGCGCTGTGGCCTTGATCTGGCCCTGCACGATTGGTGGGGGCAACGCCTGGGACAACCGCTGCATCGGCTCTGGGGCCTGGATCCAGCTGCTTGTGTCGCCACCAGTTTGACGCTCGGGCTGGGAGAGCCCTCAGCGGTGCTCGCGCGGCTCGAGCGTTGGCGGCTGCAGCTACCGGCCACCCGCATCAAGCTCAAACTGGGATCCCCCGATGGCCTCAGTCACGACCGCGCCTTGGTGCAGGCCGTGCGCGGCGCCCTGCGCCCCGGCGATGAGCTGCAGATCGACGCCAATGGCGGCTGGGATCTGGAAGGGGCGCGCCAGATGATCCCCTGGTTGGCCGATCAAGGTGTGGTGCTGGTGGAGCAGCCCTTACCGCCATTGCTGGATCCGGCGGCTGATGCTGCCGGTTTTGCGGCCTTGCAGGGCCTAGCCCCGACCCCGGTGGTGGCGGATGAGAGCTGTTGGGATCTGCGTGATGTGGTGCGGCTGGCCCCTCACGTCGACGGCATCAACATCAAATTGGTGAAGTGCGGTGGCCTCAGCGAGGGCCTGCTGATGGCGCACACGGCCCGGCGGCTGGGCCTTGGTGTGATGCTCGGTTGCTATTCCGATGGGGGGTTGCTCAACAGCGCGGCCGCCCAGCTGTTGCCGCTGGTGCAGTGGCCCGACCTCGATAGCCACCTCAACCTGATCGATGACCCCTGCGCCGGTCCCGAGCGCGCGGGAGATCTGTTGCGGCCGGCGGCCCGGCCTGGCCTGGGCGTGCAGTGGTTGCAGGAGGTGCCCTGATGCTCAGCGCCGATGCCCCATTGGTGTTGTTGCAGCACGGCGGCCTCAACAATCTCTCCGGCAAAACCGGCCTGGCGATGTTGCGCTATCGGCGCGGGCCGATCGTGGCGGTGATTGATCCTGACCATGCCGGCGCTGATCTGCGCACCCTCACCGGGATTGAGCGCTCCGTGCCCGTGGTGGCCGATATGGAAGCTGCGCTGGCACATAAGCCGGCGGTGGCCGTGGTGGGCCTAGCCCCCTCAGGCGGGCGGCTGCCGGCAGCGATGCGCGCGGATGTGGTGGCCGGGCTGAGGGCGGGGCTGAGCTTGGCCAGCGGGCTGCACAGTCGTTTGGCGGCTGATCCGGATTGTTCAGCGATCCCGCTGGCGCCTGGTCAATGGATCTGGGATCTGCGCCACGAACCGCCCGATCTGGAGGTGGCGGCGGCCCGCTGCGCCCAGCTGCCCTGCCGGCGGCTGCTGGCGGTGGGTTCAGATATGGCCGTGGGCAAGATGAGCGCCTGCCTTGAGCTGCAGGCGGCGGCGCTGCGGCGCGGGCTGGATGCGCGCTTTGTGGGCACAGGCCAGGCCGGCATCTTGATCAGTGGTCAGGGCGTGGCGCTTGATGCGGTGCGGGTGGATTACGCCGCCGGTGCGGTGGAGGCAGCGGTGCTGGCCGCCGCTGAGGGTGCCCAACCTGATGCGCTGGTGCTGGTGGAGGGGCAGGGCTCCCTGGCCCACCCCGGTTCCACGGCCACGCTGCCGCTTCTGCGCGGTAGCCAGCCCACGGATCTGCTGTTGGTGCACCGTGCCGGCCAGAGCCACGTGCGTACCCGCCCGGGGGCGGCGGCGGTAGCAATCCCGCCCCTAACGGAGCTGATCGCCGCCTGTGAAGCGCTGGCGGCGCTGGGGCGGCCAGATGGTGTGCGCCCACGGGTGCGGGCAATCGCCCTCAACACCGCCCTGCTCGATGACCAGGCGGCGGCGGCTGAGACGGAGCGGCTCAAGGCCGCCACTGCTCTGCCGGTGATCGATCCGGTGCGGCAGGGGGCGGAGCTGTTGCTCGAGGCCGTGTTGGCGCCAGCTGGTGGTTCCTAGGGGAAAGCCCCGCCACTCAGGGAGTGGCGGGGCTTTCGAACAGGGGCGGACGAGGGGACTTGAACCCCCGAATGCCGGAATCACAATCCGGTGCCTTAACCACTTGGCTACGCCCGCCAGGGCTGCGCGATCCTATCAAGGTGTGTTGCGGCCTCAGATGGTGCGGCTGGGCGGATCGGGCAGGCCCTGGGGCTGGTGCGTGGTGGTGTTGCTGATGGGTGGCGCCTTGGTGGCCACCAATCCCGATGAGCAGGATTTTGAAGACTTTGCCGCTGCGCGCCTGGTTCACCTCCTGGATCAGGAGCTGTGCAGACAGCGGGGGCTGCCGATGGTGGCGCAGCTGTTGATTCAGAACTGCTCGCAGCTCGTGAACAGCCAGCGGGCGGTGCTGGGGCGCTTGGCCCTGGCGGGCAGCAGCCGCACCAATGCGGGTGTGTTCAGCCTCTACGACACCAAGCTCGGCGGGCAGACCTTGCTGCCCGGTCTCACCTTGCCCCGCTACCGGGTGCTCACGCTGGGTGGGGCTGGTCAGCTGGTGATCCTCAGGGCCAGCCGTGATGAGGGCTGAGCCTCCCCGCAGTCTGCGGTTGCAGCTGCCGCGAGCCCTGCTCGATCCGCAGCAGCGCGATTTGGGCTGCGGCGATGCGGATGGCTTGCTGCCGGTGCAGGTTGAGTTGGAGGGCGGCCGGGTGGCGGCGATCCGGCCTCTCGCCGCAGCTGAGGGGTTGCCCCTGGCATTGACGCCGCCCGTGGAGCCCCACGCGCATCTGGATAAAGCCTTCAGCTGGGCGGAGCATTCCAACCGCTCCGGCTCCATGGCCGCTGCTCTTGCGGTGAACCTGCGCGAGGGGGAGCAGCGCACCGCCGAGCAGGTGCTGCAGCGCGGTGAGCAGGCGCTGGATCAGGCCTGGCGTTACGGCCTGCGGGCGATCCGCAGCCACGTGGATAGCGGCGGTTCCGCTGGTCCCCCCAGTTGGGAGGCGCTGCTGCAGCTGCAGCAGCGCTGGCGCGGCCGGGTGGAGCTGCAGCTGGTGGCCCTGGTGCCCCTGAACCACTGGGGCACGCCGGAGGGTCGCGAACTGGCGCGGCAGGTGGCAGCCGGCGGCGGTGTGCTGGGTGGTGTGCTGGGGCCGCCTTATCCCCGCTCTCAACGCGATCGGCAGGCCTTGGCCCAGATGCTCACCCTGGCGGAGGAGCTGGGCTGCGGGGTGGATTTGCACGTGGATGAAAGCGGGGAGGCTCCGGGCTGCGGCATTCGCTTGCTCCTGGAGCAGCTGGCCCGGCGGCGCCCCCAGGTGCCGATCACCTGCAGCCATGCCAGCAGCCTCGGGCTGCTGGCCCTGCCCGCCCAGCAGCGATTGGCAGAGCGGCTGGCCCGTTGGCAGGTGGCGGTGGTAGCGCTGCCCACCACCAACTTTTGGCTGCTGGGCCGCCGCGGGGATCAGGATCTGGCCCAGCGGCCCCTAGCGCCGGTGCGCCAGCTGCAGCGCGCCGGTGTGCTGGTGGCTGTGGGCGGCGACAACGTGCAGGATCCCTGGGATCCCAGCGGCGATTTTGATCCCCTCGAGCTGCTGCGGTTCAGCAGCCGCGTGTGCCATAGCCCCCCTTGGCAGCGTCAGGGACTGATGCCCTGCATCACCGCTCCGGCGCGTCTGCTGGGGCTCAGTTGGGATGGGATCGTGCGCCGTGGTGGGCCGGCCGATCTGTTGGTCACCAGCGCTGCTAGCTGGAGCGAATTGCTGGCGCGGCCCCATCAGCGGCGTGTGCTGCGCGGCGGGAAGTGGCTGCCGCCTCCCCCTACAGAGCAACCGGCCTCCATCCTTGCCAGCCTGGATGGATCCCCTCCCTGCTGATCTGCCGATGGTCTCGCTGCTGCCCACTGCTCTGCCTCAGCCCATGCCGGCCGCGGCCAGCCCCGAGCAGTTAGAGCAGCTCACGGCGGATCTGCGGGCTGCCGGGCTGATGCCCCTGCGCAGCCGCGGTGAGCTGGATCAGTTGGCGGCTGATGCCTTTGTGTATTCCCCGATCCTGCAGCCCTTGCTGCAGGGCTTGCGGGCGCAAGTGGGCGTGCGGGTCACCAGTGCTGATGAGGTGCTGGCGGTGGCGGCAGCCTGCGCCCGCCATGGGGTGAACCTCACCCTGCGGGGTGCCGGCACCGGCAACTACGGCCAAGCCATTCCCCTGGCGGGTGGGCTGGTGCTGGAGCTCAGCGGCATGAACCGCTTGCGCCAGCTGGATCCCTCCACCGGTGTGTTCAGCGCTGAAGCGGGCATCCTGCTGGCGGATCTTGAGCAACAGTTGCAGGCCCAGAACAGAGAGCTGCGCCTGGTACCCAGCACTGTGCGCAGCTCCAGCCTGGCGGGCTATCTCGCAGGTGGCTCCAGCGGCATCGGTTCACTGCGTTGGGGCTTCTTGCGCGACCCAGGCCATCTGCTCGGCCTCGAGATCGTCACGCTCGAATCCAGCCCGCGCCGGCTGCAGCTTGATGCCGCGGAGGCTCAGGCCTTGAACCATGCCTATGGCTGCAACGGCATCATCACCAGCGCCACCATGGCCAGTTCCCCTGCCGTGGCCTGGCAGCAGCTGGTGCTGGAGGCTCCCAGCTGGGAGCAGGCGTTGGCTGCAGCGCAGCAACTGCCGGCTACAGCCCTGCTGCTTAACAGCCTCTGCGCCCTGGAGGGCGCGGTGGCCCGGTTGATGCCCTGGCCCCAAGGCTGCCCGGCGGCGGGAGCCGATGGCCATCGCTTGTTGCTGCTAGCGGCCCCCGATGCCCTGGCACCGCTGGAGGCCTTGCTGCCGCGCTGGGGTGCTCGGCTGATCTGGCAGGCGCCTCAGGGGCAGAGCCGCGGCATCCCGCTGCGGGAGCTCTGCTGGAACCACACCACCCTGCACGCCCGCGCCCAGGAGCCAGCATTCACCTATCTGCAGCTCTTGCTGCCTCAGCCGGAGGGGCCAGCCCTGTCGGCATTGCGCCAGCGGTGGGGACATGATCTGCTTTGGCATCTGGAGGCTGTGCGGGCCCAGGGGCAGCAGCGGCTGGCGTGCCTGCCCCTGGTGCGCTGGCACAGCCGCGAGCGGCTGGAGGCCGTGATCGAGCACGCCTGCGCGCTCGGCTGCCTGTTGTTCAACCCCCATGCGATCACCGTGGAAGATGGCGGCCTCGGGGGTGTGGATGCCGAGCAGGTAGCAGCGAAGGCAAGCTATGACCCGCATGGCCTGCTCAATCCAGGCAAGCTGCGCGGCTGGCTTGAGCGCTAGCAGCCCAAGCTCGCACGCGTGTCGGCACCGGTGCTGGGATTGGTGCCGCTGGCCCGGGAGCAGAGCTGACGCTGATCAATGCGATCGATCAGCGCATCGCTGAAGTCGGCGCCGGTGATCTCAGCGCCGCTGAAGCTGGCCCCGGCGGCGATCACACCGATCAGCACCGCATTGCTGAGGTTGGTGTGGCTCATGTCGGTGCGATCCAGCAGCACATCACTGAGATCGGCCCCGCTGAAATCGGCTTCTGGGAAAGCGCCCTGGGTCAAGATCGCCCCATGCAGATTGGCGCCTGAGAAATTGGCGCCCTTGCCAACCGCACCAGCGAAGGAGGTGTTGGCCAGTTGCTGGCCGGAAAAGTCTTTGCCGCTCTGATTGGTGAGGGTGTAGTCCACCGTGTCCTGAAACAGGGCGCGATCCTGCAGTCCGATGCCGGTGCTGGTGTCGAGCGCCTGGGCCGGCAGGGCGAGCAGCAGCAACCACAGGCTGGCCAACAGGCTTGTCAGCCAGCGGATCGGGGAGCTGGAGGCCATGGCGGCACGGGCGTCTTCCCTCAGTTTGTCGCGTCCAGCAGGGGAAGAAGCTCTCCCACCAGATAGAGCGAGCCGCAAGCCACCGGCAGCGCCGCTGAATCCACCAGCCACTCCAGCTGTTCGTGCAGCCCGCCTCGGGCCTGCTGCAGCACCAGCTCCGTTGTCTCCTGCAGCTCGGCGGCACTCCAGCTGCTGTGCTCTGCAGGCAGGGCGATCACCCGCACGTCATCGCCAGCCCGCAGCAAGGTGTTCAGGAGTTGTGCTGCGTCTTTATGGCGCTGGATACCGATCAGCCAGCGGCGGGGTTGGCTGCCAGCGCTCTGCCGGTCGAGCTGATCGAGCTCCTGGCGCAGTGCAGCTGCGGCCGGTGGGTTGTGGGCTCCATCCACCAGCAGCGGCCGGCCGGCAAACAGGCGCTGATCGAGTCGCCCAGGCCAGCGCGCCTGCTGGAGGCCCTGCTGGATCGCAGTGGCGCTGATGGGCCAGCCCCGCTCAGCCAGCGCTTCGGCTGCGCCTACTGCTACGGCGGCGTTGAGCCGTTGCAGGGTTCCACGCAAACCCAGCTGCGGGCCGCCTGCCTCCGGCTCTGGTAGTGGGTCCACCCAGCGCAGTGGGCAGCCGATCCGCTTGGCCTGCTGATTCAGCACCTGGGCTGCTTCGGCCGTTTGCGGGCCGCTCACGGCCATGGCCGTGGCATGCAGCACGCCGGCTTTCTCGCCGGCGATGGCGCTGATCGTTGGCCCGAGGTGTTCGGTGTGATCCAGGCCGATGCTGGCGAAGGCCAACACCTGGCGATCGGGGTGCACTGTGGTGGCATCGAGGCGGCCCCCCAGCCCAACTTCCAGCACTGCCAGCTCCACGCCTGCATCGGCGAAGGCCTGCATCGCGGCTGCGGTGACCAGCTCAAAGGGGGTGAGGTTGTGGCGCAGGGCTAGGGGTTGCAACCGGGCGAGTAACCGTTGCAGCTCGCCTTCACGGATCAAACCATCCGGTAGGCGAATGCGTTCGCACCAGCTGAGCAGATGCGGGGAGGTGTACAGGCCGCAATGGATGCCGGCCGCTGTTGCAATCGCCTGAAGCATGGTGCTGATCGACCCCTTGCCGTTGGTGCCGGCCACCTGCACGGCCGCAAAGCGGCGTTCGGGGTGCCCCATGTCTGCCAGGGCTGTCTGTAGACGCTCTAGCCCGAGGTCGACGCCCCGACGGCTGAAGGGAGCGATCAGCTCGCTGAAAGGGTCGCGGCCTGGCACTGCATCAAGGCTTTTTCCAGCCGTTTCACCGCCTCGCGGATGTGGCGGGGTTGGATCGTGAGAGGCGGTACGAAGCGCACCACGTTGGTGCCAGCCGGCACCAACAACAAGCCCTGCCCCATGGCGGCCTTCACTACATCGATGGCGGCCGGGCCACCTGCCCTCAGCACCAGCCCCTGCAGCAGGCCCCAGCCTCGGCAGCCCTCCGCGAGGTTGGGATGGCGGGCCACCAGGCCGCTGAGCTGCTCCTGAAGCAGCTGGCCCATCGCCTCCGCATGGGCGGGCAGATTGCGGCGCACCAGCTCCTCGGCCACGGTGAGGCCGGCGCGGCAGGCCAGCGGATTGCCGCCGAAGGTGCTGGCGTGTTCGCCGGGCCGGAGGTGATCCGCGGCCGTTTTCACGCAGAGCGCGCCGATGGGGAAGCCTCCGCCCAGCCCCTTGGCCAGGGTGAAGGCATCGGGTTCCACGCCGAGCTTCTGGTAACCCCAGAGCCGGCCGCTGCGGCCGACGCCCACTTGCACCTCATCAAAGATCAGCAGGATGTTGTGCTGATCGCAGAGCTCGCGCACCCGCCGGAAGAAGGCTGGATCGCCAGGGTTCACGCCGCCTTCGCCCTGAAGGGGTTCGAGCATCACTGCGGCCACCCGCGGCCCATCCTTCTCGCACTCCGCCAGCAGCGCTTCGAACGCGGCGGTGTCGTTGTAGGGGAAGTAGCGGAACCCCTGCACCATCGGCTCAAAGCCTTGGTGATATTTGGGTTGGCCGGTGGCGGTGACCGCGGCCAGCGTGCGGCCATGGAAGCTGGCCTGGGCCGTGAGGATCAGCGGACCGCCGTGGTCACTGCTGATTCCGCGCACGTTGTGACCGTGCTTGCGGGCCAACTTGATGGCACCCTCATTGGCCTCGGCGCCCGAATTGCAGAAGAACACCGCATCGGCGCAGCTGTTGGCGCTGATCCAGGCGGCCAGCTGCTCCTGCTCGGGGATGCGATAGAGGTTCGAAACGTGCTGCAGTTTGCGCAGCTGCCGCCCAAGGGCCCGGCGCATCACAGGGCTGCTGTGGCCGAGGGTGCAGACGGCGATGCCAGCTACCCCATCGAGGTAGCGCCGGCCCTGGCTATCCCACACCCACACGCCCCTGCCGCGCACCAACTCGAGCGGGAAGCGCCCATAGGTGTTCATCACCGCAGATGCGGTGGGGGGTGTTGTAAGGGGCGGAGTCATAGGAGCGGTGGGACTTGAACCCACATGCCCGAAGGCGCTCGATTTTGAGTCGAGTCCGTCTACCAATTCCGGCACGCTCCCGCACGGCTGACTGTAGAGGTCAGCGCCTCAGCCCACCCGCCGGATCGCCGCACCCACGCGATTGAGCTTGCCTTCGAAATCGGCGTAGCCGCGATCGAGGTACTCGAGGCCCTGCACGGTGGTGATGCCTTCCGCGGCCAGGCCAGCCAGCACCATCGCTGCGGAAGCCCGTAAATCGCTGCCCTGCACCGGTGCACCGCTCAGGCTGGAGACGCCCTCCACGAACGCTGTGCTGCCCTGCACGCGGATGGCAGCGCCCATGCGCTGTAGTTCCGCCACATGTTGCAGGCGGTTTTCAAAAATGTTTTCGCTGATCACGCTGGTGCCCTTGGCCGTGGCCAGCAGGCTCATAAAGGGAGCCTGCAGGTCAGTGGGGAAGCCGGGGAAGGGTTGGGTGCGCAGATCCACCGAGCGGATCTCCTCGGCGCTGATGGTCACCTGGGTGCCATCGATGGCGAGCTTGCAGCCGGCTTCTTCGAGCTTGGTGAGCACGGCACCGAGGTGATCAGTGATCACTGGCCCCACCGTGAGGGTGGAGCGGGTGATCGCTGCGGCTAAGAGAAAGGTGCCGGCCTCGATGCGATCGGGGATCACCGCGTAATCAGCGCCGTGTAGGCGCTCCACACCCACGATCGTGATGGTGGGTGTGCCGGCACCGCGCACCTTGGCGCCCATGGCCAGCAGAAGCCCGGCCAGGTCCACCACCTCGGGTTCGAGCGCGGCGTTTTCGATCACTGTTTCACCCTCGGCGAGGGCGGCGGCCATCATCAGCGTTTCGGTGGCGCCCACGCTGGGGCAGTCCAGGTGGATGCGGCCGCCCTTAAGGCGGTGCCCGCGGCCGGGAACCACGGCCGACACCACGCCATGGTCGATGGCGACCTGGGCACCGAGGGCCTTAAGCCCCTTCACGTGTTCCACCACCGGGCGGGTGCCGATCTGGCAGCCACCCGGCAAGGGCACCCGGGCAATGCCCAGGCGTGCGAGCAGCGGACCGATGCAGAAAAAGCTGGCCCGGAGGCTGTTCACCAGCTCATAGGGCGGCGCCGATTGATTCAGGCCGGAGCCGTGCATCTCCAGGCTTTCGTCGTTCCGGCGCACCTTCACCCCCAAGGAATCAAGGATGTCGCCCATGCCCTGGATATCGGTCAAGGGCGGAACGTTGCGCAGCCGCAGCTGGTCTTCCGTGAGCAGGCTGGCGGCCATCAGCACCAGTGCTGAATTCTTGGCGCCGCTGACCCGCAGGTTGCCGCTCAGGCGACGGTTGCCCGCAATCTCAAGCTGAGGGGTGAGAATGTGTTGAGACGGGGCAACGGTCAGGGTCATGGCTTCACTCGGCCCGCCTTAGGAGACTCATCCTGACAATCCCCTCTGAGACCGGCAAGACGTCCGGCGCTGGAACTGGCTTGGTGCTCAGAGCGGCGACCTTGATGGGGTACATTTTCGGGGTCGTCAACGCGACACGCCAGTCCTTGCGGATGTGGCGGAATTGGTAGACGCGCTAGTTTCAGGTACTAGTGGCAGCAATGTCGTGGGAGTTCAAGTCTCCCCATCCGCACTGCTGAAGCCTCCCTCTTAACGAGGGGGGCTTTTTTGTTGCTTCATGGGTTTGGGTTGCTGTTCATCCGTGTTGTTGTCAGGCTGCTGTGCAAGTCAGCTGCACCATCACAGCTGCTTTGATCATTGTTGCTGCTCCGCCTTTTCGATGCTGGTTCTGAAGATCACCAACGCTCCTGAAGTCGTTGCCTCGAAGATCGGTCGTTTTCTCGAAGCGCTCACGCCGGATTCTCTTGATGAGAAAACCGTGGAGGATGTGCTGATCCAGGAACTGATCAAGAACCTCACCGCTGAGGGCCTCAAGGGTGAGGTGGCGGCGGTGCGCGGCATCGATCTCAAGGACAAAACCCTTGAGGTAGGAGACGGTCTGCATGTGCGCCGCCACGAAACCTTCTGATGGAGTTGATCACCAGCCGGCGCAACCCGCTGGTGGGGCGCCTGCGCTCCTTGCATCAACCGAAGGGCCGCCGCGAGCAGGGTTTGCTTCTGCTGGAGGGCACCC
Source organism: Synechococcus sp. LA31 (assembly GCF_018502385.1). Classification (NCBI taxonomy): domain Bacteria; kingdom Bacillati; phylum Cyanobacteriota; class Cyanophyceae; order Synechococcales; family Synechococcaceae; genus Synechococcus; species Synechococcus sp. LA31. The sequence goes on along the minus strand of NZ_CP075523.1, from coordinate 1,471,771 downwards.
ATCAGATTCAGGAGCTGCTGCGGCTTGGTCTGATGCCAGATCAGCTGCTAGCGACCCCAGCCTGGCTCGATCGCCATGGGCATCTGCTGGCTGCTGGGTCGCTCCCGCTCCAGCCTGTGGGTGAGGAGGTGCTGAGCGCTATCGCCACCACCGATCACCCGGATGGGGTGGTGGCCACCTTGCCCCAGCCGGCGCTGCCGGTTGCGAAAGGGGCGGGTCGCTTTGTGCTGGCCTTGGATCAACTGCAGGATCCAGGCAACCTCGGCACGCTGCTGCGCACCGCGCTGGCGGCGGGGGTGGACGAGGTATGGCTAGGCGGTGGCGCTGATCCGTTGCAGCCCAAGGTGCTGCGTGCGTCGGCCGGTGCTGCTCTGTCCCTGCCGCTGTTGCGAGAAGCCGATCGCAGTGGGCTGCAGCGGCTGCTGGAGCGCGCCAGGGCCTCTGGTCATCAGCTGGTGGCGTCGCTGGCGGATGCTGCGGCCCGGCCTTACTGGCAGCTCGATTGGACCAGCCCCACGGTGTTGCTGCTGGGCAATGAGGGGGCTGGTTTGCATCCAGAACTGGCAGCCCTGGCCACGCAGCGGGTCACGATTCCCCACAGCCCGGCAGTGGAATCGCTGAACGTGGCGGTGGCCGCGGCGCCCCTGCTGCTGGAGCGCTGGCGGCAGCAGGGGGCCTGACAGGAGAGAATGCCGGCCAACTGAGCAGGCAACTGGTGAGCGAAGGCAGCTTCGACTTTGATGTGATCGTGATCGGCGCCGGCTATGGCGGCTTCGACGCTGCCAAACATGCCGCTGAGCATGGCCTGAGCACGGCGATCATCGAAAGCCGCGACATGGGCGGCACCTGCGTAAACCGCGGCTGCGTTCCCTCCAAGGCACTGCTGGCCGCCAGCGGCCGCGTGCGTGAGCTGGCCGATGCCGAGCACCTGAAGGGTTTCGGCATTCATGCCGCGCCCGTGCGTTTCGAGCGCCAAAAGATCGCCGACCACGCCAATCAGCTGGTGGCCACCATTCGCGGCAACCTCACCAAAACCCTGGAGCGCGCTGGCGTCACGATCATTCGTGGCAGTGGCCGCCTGGAAGGCCCCCAGAAGGTGGGCGTGCGCGAGATCAACGGCGTCGACCGCGTGCTGAGCAGCCGCGACGTGATCATCGCCACCGGTTCTGATCCGTTTGTGCCGCCTGGCATCGAAACCGATGGCCGCACCGTGTTCACCAGCGACGAGGCGGTGAGCCTCGAATGGTTGCCCCGCTGGCTGGCGATCATCGGCAGCGGCTATATCGGGCTGGAATTCGCCGACGTGTACACCGCTCTCGGCTGTGAAGTCACCATGATCGAGGCTCTCGATCGGGTGATGCCCACCTTTGATCCCGACATCGCCAAGATCGCTGCCCGCAATCTGATCGACGGCCGCGATATCGACGCCCGCTCAGGCGTTTTGGCTAAGTCGATCAAGCCGGGGGCTCCAGTGCAGATCGAGCTGGTGGATATGCAGACCAAAGAGCCCGTGGAAACCCTGGAGGTGGATGCGGTGCTGGTGGCCACCGGCCGGGTACCCAGCAGCAAGGGTCTGAATCTCGAAGCCTGCGGCATCGAAACCAACCGCGGTTTTATCCCCGTGGATGATCAGCTGAGGGTGCTGGTGAATGGTGACCCGGTGCCGCATCTGTGGGCCGTGGGTGATGTGACCGGCAAGATGATGCTGGCGCACACCGCGGCTGCCCAGGGCACCGTGGCGGTGGACAACATCCTGGGCCACCCCCGCGCGATCGACTATCGCTCGATCCCCGCCGCCACCTTCACGCACCCCGAGATCAGCTCGGTGGGCCTGAGTGAAGCCGATGCCAAGGATCTCGCTGCTAAGGAGGGCTTTGATCTCGGCGCGGTGCGCAGCTACTTCAAAGCCAATTCCAAAGCCTTGGCTGAGCTGGAGAGCGACGGACTGATGAAGCTGCTGTTCAACAAGAGCACCGGCGAGGTGCTCGGCGCTCACATCTATGGCTTGCACGCTGCTGATCTGATCCAGGAGATCGCCAACGCTGTGGCCCGCCGCCAGAGCGTGAAGCAGCTGGCCAATGAAGTGCATACTCACCCCACCCTGAGTGAAGTGGTGGAAGTGGCCTACAAACAGGCCGCCATGGCTGTCGCAGCCTGATTGAATCCAATCCTTTTTTCCTACGACGCGTTAACCGATGGAGATCCGCCGCCGGCCGCCCAATCCAAAGGTGAAAGTGGCGCACCTTGAATACGCCATCCCCCATGAGGAGAGCGAACCGCGCAACATTCTCGAAAAGATCGTTTGGGAAAAGGATCGCGAGGTGACCAGTGCCCGCGACCGGGTGACCCTTGAGCAGTTGAAGAAACAGGTGGCGGCCCTTCCCTCCACCCGTGACTTTTTGGCTGCGCTGAAAGCGGCCTGCCGCAAACCGGCAGTGATTGCCGAAGTGAAAAAGGCGAGCCCTAGCAAAGGCGTGATCCGCGAGGATTTCGATCCCGAGGTCATCGCTCGGGGCTATGCGGCTGGTGGAGCCAGCTGTTTGTCGGTGCTCACCGATAAGCAGTTCTTCCAGGGCGGCTTTGAGGTGCTGGTGCAGGTGCGCCAGGTGGTTGACCTGCCGTTGCTCTGCAAAGATTTCATCCTTTCCCCCTATCAGCTGTATCAGGCCCGCGCAGCAGGCGCCGATGCCGCCTTACTGATTGCGGCGATCCTCACGGATGTCGACATGGCTTACCTGCTCAAGGTGGCGCGAGCCCTCGGCCTCACGGTGCTGGTTGAAGTGCATGACGCAGCTGAGCTCGAGCGGGTGCTTGCACTCGATGGGGTGCAGCTCATCGGCATCAATAACCGCAACCTGGCCACCTTCGAGACCGATCTCGCCACCACCGAGCAGCTCACCGAACGCTATGGCGAGCAGATTCGCGCCAAGGGCTGCCTGCTGGTGAGCGAATCGGGCCTGTTCAACCGCGATGACCTCGATCGTGTTCAGAGCGCTGGCGCCGATGCCGTGCTGGTGGGCGAATCACTGATGCGTCAGCCGGATGTCACCACCGCGCTTGAAGCGTTGATCGGGGGGTGATGACGCCTCAAGGGCGCTTTCAGCACGAAAAAGCCCGGCCATGATGGCCGGGCATGCGCTGAACTGATTGAGGTGTTTTGGGGGCTGCCATCGACAGCCCGTTGATCACACCTTGCGGGAGTAGAACTCCACCACCAGCAGTTCGTTGATTTCGAGGGCGACCCACTCACGCTCGCATTTGCTGATCACCTTGGCGACCTGCTTGTTCTTGTCGAGCTCGAGGTGGGGAGGGATGTTGGCCAGACCTGGGAATTCCAGGTTGCCTTCAGCCAGCTTCTTGCTCTGCTTGCGCTCGCGGATGGCCACCACATCACCGGCTTTGCACTGGTAGCTGGCGATATCCACGACGCGGCCGTTCACGGTCACGTGGCCATGGTTCACCAGCTGACGGGCACCGGGAACGGTGGGGCCGAAGCCGAGGCGGAAGCACACATTGTCGAGACGGTTCTCCAGCAGCTTCAGCAGGTTGGTTCCGGTGGAACCTTCCTGAGCGCGCGCTTTCTTCACGTAGCGCACGAGCTGACGCTCGGAGATGCCGTAGTTGAAGCGAAGCTTTTGCTTCTCTTCGAGGCGGATGGCGTATTCGGAGCGCTTGCGACGGGCTTGGCCGTGCTGACCGGGGGGATAAGACCGCTTGGCGGACTTACGGGTGAGACCGGGAAGGTCTCCCAAGCGCCGCGTAATCCTCAGGCGAGGGCCGCGGTAGCGAGACATAGAAAACCGTGATGGTTGGGCAATCAGGCATGGCGGCGAGCCGGATGCAGGTGAACCGCCTTGCGAGAATCTCGCGAAGCAGACAGCTCAACCCGCGGGCTGTCGCCACGCCAGTTGATGATCTTATCGCTCAGCCCAGGCCCTTCCCTCTGCCGCCCATGAACCTGCTGCTGCAACGGTTGCTGCTGGCCCTGATCGGCTTGTATCGCTCCTTCATCTCGCCGCTGCTGGGCCCGCCGCGCTGCCGCTTCATCCCAAGCTGTAGTGCCTACGGGTTGGAGGCGATCGAGCGCCACGGCCCCTGGCGGGGCAGCTGGCTCACGCTGCGGCGTTTGCTGCGCTGCCATCCCTTCACCCCCTGCGGGTGCGACCCGGTGCCCGATTGATGGCGCAGCTCGTGTTGATCACCCGCGATGGGTGCTGCCTCTGCCAGGGGTTGGAGGAGAAGCTCACCGCCTCTGCGGTGCTGTTTGAGCGCATCGATGTAGATAGCCACCCTCAGCTTCTGACCCGTTTCGACCTTGAGGTGCCGGTGCTGCTGCTGCGGCAGGGCGAGGCTGAAGCGGTGCTGCCGCGGGTCTCGCCTCGGCTCAGTCCGCCGCAGTTGCGTGCCTGGCTGGAGCAACAGGGCGCGCTCTGAATCAGGTCCGGACCGGCTGCTGTCTTGTCTGAGGCTCACAAGACTGGTTGCAGCGGCAACCTGGCGGCGGCTGAATGCGCCTAAAACAAGCACATCAGCGTCGCCGCCATGTCCGATCGGCTTCACCCCCTGCTGCGTCAGGTTGGCTTGGCGGTGCCGCCCGGATTGAGCAACGCGGATGTCACCAGCGTGAGCTGCGATTCGCGCCGGGTGGGTCCTGGCACGGTGTTTGTGGGTCTGCCTGGTGAACAGGTGGATGGGGGGATCTTCTGGCCCCAGGCGCTGCAGGCCGGTGCTGTGATCGCGGTGATCGGTCGCGCCGCTGCCCAGGCTTGCCCACCTACCGATCAAGACCCGGTGCTGGTGGTGGCCGATCCGGTGGCCCGCTGGGGTGGACTGCTGGCGGCGGAGTTTTGGCAGCAGCCCAGCCAGCGCATGCATCTGATCGGGGTGACGGGCACCAACGGCAAAACCACCACCACCCATCTGATCGAGCATCTGGCGGCCTGCTGCGGCACCCCATCGGCTTTGTTTGGCACGTTGGTGAACCGCTGGCCGGGTCACAGCGTGACCGCTCAACACACCACGGCTTTTGCCGATGTGCTGCAGGGTCAGCTTGCCCAGGCCGCCGAGGCCGGGGCCCAGGTGGGGGCGATGGAGGTGAGCTCCCATGCCCTCGATCAGCAGCGGGTGAGTGGCTGTCGTTTCTCGGGCGCGGTCTTCACCAACCTCACCCAGGACCATCTCGACTATCACCCCTCGATGCAGGCCTACTTCGAGGCCAAGGCATCGCTCTTCGGCTCCGCTTGCCTGGAGCTCGATGACGCCCACTCCACGGCGGTGGTGAACGTCGACGACCCCTGGGGCCAGCAGCTCGCTGAGCGTCTCGGCAGTCATTGCTGGCGCAGCTCCCTTGAGGAGGGCAGCAGCGCCGAACTGCGGATGGAGCAGCTCCAGTTCACGGCACAGGGTGTCTCTGGGGTGCTGGTGACGCCGCTGGGCAGGGGTGCGTTTGAGTCGCCCCTGCTGGGCCGCTTCAACCTGATGAATCAGCTGCAGGCGGTGGGGGCTCTGCTGCAGCAGGGCCTGCCTCTGGTGAATCTGCTGGCGGGTTTGGCCAGCTTCCGCGGCGTCCCCGGCCGGATGGAGCGGGTGAGCGTGGGCCGCGCCGAATGCCGCAGCGCGCTGCCGACCGTGCTTGTGGATTACGCCCACACCCCCGATGGCCTCGAGAGTTCGCTTCAGGCCTGCCGCCCCTTCGTGTCGGGTGGGCGGCTGATCTGCGTCTTTGGCTGCGGTGGTGATCGCGACCGCGGCAAGCGGCCGCAGATGGGCGCGATCGCGGCGCGACTGGCCGATCAGGTGGTGGTCACCTCCGATAACCCCCGCACCGAGGATGCTCAGCAGATTCTTGATGATGTGGTTGCTGGGATTCCCGCCGGCACCGCTCTGTTGGTTGAGGCCGATCGCAGTCGGGCGATCGCTGAGGTGATCGCCTCAGCAGGGGGCGATGATTTGGTGCTGATCGCTGGAAAGGGCCACGAGGATTATCAGATCCTGGGCACCCGCAAGGTGCACTTCGACGATCGGGAAGAGGCGGAGAAGGCGCTGCGGCTTCGGCCCTGCTGATGCTTGGCCTGCGGGCTGTGGTTGCGATGGAGAAGTGCAGTGCTAGCAGGCACCATCCGGGAATCTCCATAGCGTCCGATCGAGCTGTTGTGCAGTGAGCGGAGCATGGCCCAGTCCCCACCTCTATCGAGGAAGTGTCTGGCTGAATCGATCGGAACGTTTGTGCTGGTCTTCGGGGGGTGTGGAAGTGCTGTGCTGGCTGCAGTTTTTCCCTATGCCCAAGTTGAGACCAACCCCTTGGGGCTGGGTTTTTTGGGGGTATCGCTGGCGTTTGGTCTGACGCTGTTGGTGATGGTGTTCGCCATCGGCCATATCTCCGGCTGCCACATCAACCCGGCGGTCAGTTTTGGCCTCTGGGCCAGCGGCCGCTTCCGCGCTGCGGAGCTCCTGCCTTATCTCGCTGCCCAGATGCTGGGCGGGCTGATCGCCGGCGGTCTGCTCTATGCCATCGCCTCCGGTCGCCCCGGCTTTGACCTGTCGGGTTCCAACCCGCTGGCCACCAATGGTTTCGGTGCCCACTCACCGGGTGGTTATGGCCTGATCTCTGCGCTGGTGATCGAGGTGGTGCTTACGTTCATCTTTCTGCTGGTGATCCTTGGCGCCACGCATCACAAGGCACCCGCAGGGTTTGCCGGTGTGCCCATCGGTCTGTCCCTCACGCTGATCCACCTGATCAGCATTCCCGTCACCAACACCTCGGTGAATCCGGCCCGGAGCACCGGTGTGGCGCTGTGGGCAGGCGGTGAGGCCGTGAGTCAGCTGTGGCTGTTCTGGCTAGCCCCGATCGTGGGTGCAGTGCTGGCGGGCTGGGTGCAGCGTCAGCTGCTTGACGGACGCGACTGACGTTGGTGGCGGCCCCTGAGTGCCCGCTTCAGGTCAGCTTTGTGATGGCTTCCAGCAGCCGCTCTACCTCGGACGCTGAGGTTGTGATGTGGGTGCAGGCCCGCAGGCAGTCCGGATCATCGAGACGACGGATCCAGATCTGCTGCTCGCCGAGGGCTTGAACGGCATCTTGGGTGCTGATCCCCTCCAGTGTGAAGCTCACGAGGCCGGCCGGTGGCGGCTCCGGCAGCAGGGTCTCGACACCAGCAATCGCTTGCAGTCCCTGCCAGAGCAGCCTGCTGCAGGCTTGAATCTGCATGAGCCGATCGGCATCGGAACCGGCACTGGCCAGGAGTTCCAGCGATGCGCTTAGGCCGCTGCAAAGCGGCACGCAGGAGGTGGCCACTTCAAAGCGGCGGGCATCGCTGTGCCAGTGGCTGCCGCCGCTGCTTTCGTCTCTGAGGCTGCGCCAGCCGATCAAGGTGGGCTGGGCCTGCTCCAGCAGCCGTTCGGAGAGGGCTACGCCACCGAGGCCCTCCGGGCCGCAGCACCATTTATGACCCGTGAAGGCATAAATATCGGCGGCCCTGGCGGCCTCAGCCACCGGCATTGATCCCATCGACTGGGCGGCATCCACCAGCAGCCAGGGCTGATTGCCGTGCTGCTGCAGCCGCTGCGCCACCGTTGCGATCGGCATCACGCTGCCGCTGTTCCAGAGCAGATGTGAGAGCGCCACTAGCCGGGTGCGGGGAGTGAGGGCCTCCTCCAGCGACTGCAGCACCGCCGCATCCAGCTGGGACTGGGGGGTGCGGCGGCAGAGCTCGAGTAGTGCCAGCCTCCGGATGTCCAACCCTTCCCGCCGGGCCAGTTCCCGGCAGGCCGCCACCACGCCCGGGTGCTCGCAATCGCTGAGCAGCAGCTGATCACCGCTTTGCCAGGGCAGGCCCCAGAGCGGCAGCACACAGCCGCTGGTCACGTTTTCGGTGAGGGCCAGCCGATGGGTTCCCACGCCGCAGAGGCCGGCCATGGCCTGACGGACCCGTGCTGTTTCCTGCTCGATGAACGGCCAGACCTCTGTGGTGAAGGGGCCCAACTCCTGAATCCTGCGCCAGCTGGCGGTGATTGCATCCAGGGCGGGTGTGGGTAGTGGGCCCTGCCCCCCGTAGTTGAAGTAGGTCTTGTTGGCCAGTGCCGGGCAACGATCACGCAGCCCTGAGGAGGAGGTGTGGATCACGCGGTGGGTCGCAACTCGGTTGGTCTACCGCAGCTGGGCTCAGCGATTGCCGTCGACCGAATCAGCGCTCCATTTCGCTCTGGATCTCAGCGTCGCTGAAGGGGCGAACGGGGTGGGTGAGCTTCCAGCCCTGGATCACCAGGCTGAGTCCCCAGCCGAAGATCGGCCAGATCGGCCAGAAATAGCCACGACCGGTGGCGGCCCAGATCACAATCAGCACGGCGTTGACGAGCAGGTATTGCTGCACCTGGCTGCGGTAGGCGCGCTTTTGGCTGAGGCGGCGGATCGCCTGCTGTCTGGCGTCGTTGAGGCTGGTCACGGCTGGCTCTCCCTCACATCACCTGGCCCACCATCACAGCGGCGATCGCTGAGAACAGGGTGATGCTCAGGGCGGTGATCGGATTCTGGCCCTGGGCGACAGCAAAGCTGGTGATCACACCGGCGCCGAGGCAGGCCACGGCCAATTGGGTGGTGATGGCGGGGCGTTGCTCCATGACCAGAGGATCGATTGCGAGCAGCTTGCTGGCCCCCAGACATCTGGGCCCGGCATCTTTACCTGGCGTTGGTGTTCGTTACGCCCCGCAATGTCAGCCCGCGGGCTGACGGGTGGAGGCAGGCCGGGCACGGCCGCTGCTGGCCCACTGCTGCAGGGCTTCGAGTTGTTCCCGCGCCGTTCGCGATAGCGGCACCAACTGGGCGGCGGCGCTGATCAGATCGCTCTCGCCAAATTCGCGCTGCTCGCTGAAGGCCTGGTGCATTGCTTCGATCACCACCTGCTCGAGTTCGGCACCGGAGAAGCCCGCCGTGCGATCTACCACCACCTCCAGCGGCAGGCTGTGATCGGGGCGCCGCCGGCGAAGTTGCAGATCAAGGATGGCGTTGCGCTCGGTTGCATCGGGGAGATCCAGCAGGAAAATCTCATCGAAGCGGCCTTTGCGGAGTAGCTCCGGTGGCAGCTTCTCCACGCCATTGGCGGTGGCCACTACAAACACGGCGCTGCTCTTTTCGGCCATCCAGGTGAGCAGGCTGGCCAGCACGCGCTGGCTCGTGCCGCCATCGCTGCGGCCATCGCCCGCTGCGCCGAAGCCCTTCTCGATCTCATCGATCCAGAGCACGCAGGGGGCCATCGCTTCAGCCCGTTGGATCATGTCGCGCGTGCGCGCTTCTGAGGCCCCCACAAGCCCGGCAAACAATCGCCCCACATCCAGCCGCAGCAGCGGCATGGCCCAGCTGTGGGCGATGGCTTTGGCTGTGAGCGATTTGCCGGTGCCCTGCGGGCCCACCAGCAGCACGCCCCGCGGCAGCGGTAGCCCGTAGCGGCGGGCTTCATCGCTGAAGGCCATGTGGCGTTGCTCCAGCCAACGCTTGAGGCCATCAAGGCCACCGATGTCGGCGGGGGTGGCTTCTGTGGGGCAGTACTCCAGCAGCTCACTGCGGGCGATGGCCTGGCGTTTTTCCTCCAGCACCTCCTCGAGATCCGCCAAGCCGAGCTGGCCGCGGCTGGCTAAGCCCCGGGCGGCCACCTGGCGGATGCGCTGCGCACTGAGGCCGCTGCAGCTGTGGCTGAGCTGCTCGAGCAGTTCCCCTTCCATGCTTTGGCCGCAGGCCTGGGCGATGCTGCGCAGCAGCGTTTCGATCTCCTGCTGATCCGGCAGGGGCAGATCCAGCAGGGTGATGCATTCCTCCAGATCTCGCGGCAGCTGCCATTCGGCAGCTGTGATCACAAGGGTGTGAGGTTGCTGGCGGAGGCTTGTGGCCAGGTTGCGCAGCTTGCGGCAGATGCTGGCGTCATCGCTGTAGCGATGGAAGTCGTGCAGCACCAGCAGGGCCGGTTGGTCGGCGGGCAGAGCGGCCAGGCTGTCGAGAGCGGCGAGGGGATTGCGGGCGGCCTCCCCATCGCGGCCGGGCCAGCCAGTGAGGCCACTAATGAAATCCCAGCGGGCAAGCGCACGGTTGCCCAGGCGCTTGGCGGCAGCGCTGAGCAGGGCGGCGATGCGCTCCTCTTCCTGGCTGCGGATCCAGAGGATGGGGGTTCGCGCCCGGATCAGCAGATCGAGGTGGTCGGCCCAGGCCTGGCTCATGGCTGCAGGTTCTTGAGCGCAGCCCAACGCGGATCAATGGGCTCGGCGGCCGCTTCTGCGGCCAGAAGATCGGGGCCGGGGCACTCGCTGCCGCAGCGGTTCACGAAGGGGAGTTGCAGGCTGAGCTGCTCAAACAGCCAGTGTTCGGGATCGAAATCGCCGCTGGGATCGAGGCTTTCGCAGAGGCCATCGGGATCAAGCTCCAGCACCTCGCTGCCGCCCTCGATCACAGTTTCGGCGTCTACACCTTGCTCGCGTGCTTGATCGCCCAGCCAGACCACTTCTTGATGGCGAAAGCTAAGGGGATGGTTGAAGTGCTGCAAGCAGCGATCGCAGCGCAGGGTCACGATCGTGCTGGCGTTGCCACTCACCTCAAGGATGTTGCCTCGGTGTACAGCGGTGAGCTCACCGCGCACCGGGGTGAGGCTCTCTAGCTCGCGGAGCGGCTGATCCACCTGCCAGTGGCGGCCATCGGCGAGCAGCCGCAGCTCCTGCAGCGGCACTGGCTGCAGGAGATTACCCGCGGGTTGCTGCGGCGCGACGCCCATGGCTCACTTCTTGCCCTTGGGCTCAAACGGCATCCGCTCGCTGCCGGTCACGGTTGCCGTGACCGTTTTCGCTTCGGCGGCCCGCTGCTGATCGAGGATCGCTTGCAGGTTGTCGGGCAGCGCTTCGCGGGTGAGCAGGAACGTTTGCGCGGCTTGGAAAATGTTGGCCACCACCATGTAGAGCAGCACACCCGCCGGCAGAGGGAAGAACAGGAACATGCCAGTGATCATCACGGGCGTGATCTTGTTGGCTGTGGCCTGCTGCGGGTTGGCGGGCATGCCCATGCCCGAAAGGATCTGGCTCACGAACAGGCTGGCGCCGAACGCGGCCACCAGGATGGCGATATCCCAGTTGACGGCCCCATCGGTGTAGAAACCCACCTGACCCAGAGCTTGGATGAATAGGAAGCCGCTGCGGGCGGCCAGGCCGGGGATCTTGGCCTCAACCGTCACATCGCCAGGGGCGATGGCATGGATGCTGCCGCTCTGATCCACGCTCACCAGGCCCTCACCTTTGGTGACGCTCCAGGTGGGGGTGAAGGCGCCGCCGCCATCCACACCGCTCAGCACCGAGGCAAAGCTGGCACCGTCTTTGGTGTGCAGGCTCACGGTTTCGGTGTCGCCCACACCCAGCTTGGTGCCCTTCTCCAGGCTGGCGATCACGGGAACGTGATCGGTGGCCGTCACGAAGATCGAGTGGCTGGGGCTGTTGAAGGGCTTGGGTTCAACCGCCGCGATCTGATCTGCCGGCAGCACCTTCAGATTGAGGGTGTAGGGCACATCGGCAAACGGTGATCCGCGCAGGGTGGCGAACAGCGCGAACAGGATCGGCATCTGCACCAACAGAGGCAGGCAACCCGATAGAGGGCTGCCGAACTCCTTCATCAGCGATCCCAGCTCCTCTTGCTGCTTCTGGGGGTTGTTGGCGTATTTGGCCTTGATCTCAGCCTGGCGTTTCTGCATCACCGGCTGGGCGATGCGCATGCGGCGGGCGCTGCGGATCGAGCCGGCACTCAAGGGGAATAGCGCCAGGCGGATCACCACGGTGAGGGCGATGATCGCCAGGCCGTAGCTCGGCACCAATCCGTAGAAGAAATCGAGGATCGGCAGCAGCAGGTTGTCGGAGATGTAGCCGATCACGGCGTGTGCAGGTCCGGGGGAGTGGGAAGTGGAGCCAGTGTGTCAGGCGGGTGGCTCAGGCCGCCGCGTTCTTGCTGAAGCCGGTTTTGGTGCTGGCCTTGGCAGCAGGGCTGGCAGCGATGCGCTCTTCGATGTAGGCCTCAGCCTCTTTGTAGCGGGGCACGGCTCGCATCTCGAGCTTCGTGCCGTCGTTGAGCACCAGCACCATGTCGCCCCAGAAGCCCAGACCGCGGGCGACTGAGCGCACTTCGCGAATCTGGCTGTACACCACCTGGCTGCGGTCGCGGCCCAGCCAGCCACCGCTCACTTCCACGCGCCGACTGGTGATGCGGAAGCGCAGCCATAGGCCCCGCACAATCGCGCCCACCGCAAAGGGAATGCCAATCAGGGTGAGGCCGAACAGCAGGTTGGTGATCAGATCGCCCTTCGCCGGACCTCCGGCGTAGAACACGTCTTCATTGATGCTGGCTCCGGGGGCCACCGGAGGCTTTTGCGGTGCACCGCTCATGGGCGTAGTCCTGCCTTGGTGAGGAGGTTTGAACATTCTCCCAGCAGAGCCTGGTCAGTGGCGTCGGCGCTGCCGGGTTTGAGCGAGATCAGCAGCCAGCGGCCCGTGGCCTGATCCGGCAGAGCCTCAATCATGGCGCTGAGATGGCCATGCAGTAAACGCCGCAGCTGATTGCGGCGCACGGAGCGCTTGCTCACTTTGCTGCTCACCACCACCGCCATTCGGCAGCTGGTGGGGTTGTGGTCGCGTGGATCGGCTTTGAGCAGCTCGGGCTGACCCGTCATGCAGCGCAACACCATCAGCTGACCGTGATGGCGCTGCCCCTTCTGGTACAAGCGATCAAACACAAACCGCCCCCGCAGCCTGTGTTCCCGAGACAGAACCATCGGAAACAGAGGTGCGGGGGCGGCGTGGTGCGGTGCTGGTCTGTCAGTCAGACAGCCAAGCGAGCGCGGCCACGCTTGCGGCGGGTGCGGATCACGCGGCGGCCGGTGTGGCTGCGCATGCGAACGCGGAAACCGGAAACACGCTTGCGCTTACGGCTGGTTCCTTCAAGGGTGCGCTTGGTCATGGCTCCGGCTCGGCTTCGCCTTCAACGTCGATCGCCCAACCTACCAGCCCGCCTCAGCTCAGTTGCTGGGGGGATCGATCTGGATCAGCCAGCTGCCGAGGTAGCCCGACACCGGCACATCACCCGGGGCCTGGGCCAGGGCATTGAACTGATACATACCCGCGTTGAAGGGGTTGAACAGGTTGATGTACACACCGATGGTTTTGCCCACGGGCACTGGGGTGTCCGGGAAGATTTCGATCGCGCTGCCGTCATCGGCTATTTCAATCGTGGCTGGAATATCCGCTTCACAACGGGTGCGGGCCAACATGCCGCCCTCCTTCATGTAGCAGAGCTTGACGTACTTGGGATTGATCTTGACGTCGAACGTTTTTGGGATGCCCACGGTGAGCTTGAGGATCGCTGTTTTGCGGTCTTTGGGCTTGAGAATGAGGTAATACTCCGAGCGCTTGAGGCGCTGGGTATCGGTCATGAAGAAGTAGAGCTTGCGGTAATCCTTGCTGCTGTCCCAGCGGAATTCCACAAGCCCTGGGGTGCCCTGGCTGTTGGCGGGCAGCATCGGGGCAAGGGCCGCGGCGGCGCCGGCAAGCCCGAGGGCTGCTGCTACGGCCGTGCCGGCGGCGGTGGTGCGAAAACCTGCCATAAGTGCGATCTGGCCAAGGAACGATTGAGCACCATTCTTGGCAGCTGGGCCTGGCTGAGGGGTGGAGCAGGGTGCCGGCGCTGGGGTTGGAAGTGATGACCAGATGCAACTCAGTCGGCCAGATCCGGCCGCAGCCGGGCTGCATCGCGCAGATAGGCATGGCGCACGGGTCGCTCGCTCGCTAGCCAGGCATGGGCCAACAGGCGGATGCAACGGGGCAGATCACCGGCCACCGCCATCTGCTGGCAATCGAGCAGCGCTACAGCATCCCAGCCCTGCCGGTGCCGGGCGATGGCGGCGGGGAACACCGCATCGAGATCAGCGGTCACCGAGAAGGTGACCGATAGCAGCTGGCTGCCTTCGAGATCGTTGCGCTCCACCAGGGCATCGAGCAGCTCGGCCACCGCTTCGTTGATCGCCTCGCGGGAGTTGGCGTTGGCGGTTGTGGCTCCGCGCAGGGCGCGGAGCTCTCTGGTGCTGCTCATGGGCGATGCAACCACAGCGGTTGGCCGTTCCAGGCCAATTCCAGATGGAGGGCGTCGCTGAGGCGCGCGAAGAGGTTGCGGCCGGGGATCAGACCCGAGAAGCGTTTGGTGGGCTGCCCGAAGCTGATCGGCCGAGTTTTCTCCACATCGAGCTCCGCTAGCTCACAGGCCAGGCGCCTGGCGCACTCTTCATCGCCCAATTGATCCACCAGGCCGTGCTGGAGCGCCTGAGCGCCGCTGAATACGCGACCGTCGGCGAAGAGGCGTACGGCCTGCTCCTCCAAGCCACGCCCCTCCGCCACAGCGGCCACGAACTGGCCGTAGCTGGAATCGATCAGCTCCTGCAGTAGCTGCCGTTCTGCACCGGTGAGCGCGCGATCCGGCGAGAGGATGTCTTTGTAGAGGCCGCTCTTCACCGTTTCGAACTGGATGCCGATGCGCTCCAGCAGGCGGGAGAGATTGTTGCCCCGCAGGATCACGCCAATGGAGCCGGTGATCGTGCCGGCATTGGCCACGATCTTTTCGGCCGCCACACCTACATACACCCCGCCGGAGGCTGAGATGTTGCCGAAGCTGGCCACCACCCGGCAGCCCTTTTGCCGCAGCCGCTGGATCGCCGCATGGATCTCCTGGCTGTCGCCCACGGTGCCGCCGGGGCTGTCGATGCGCAGCAGCAGGGCCGGGAACTCCCGTCGCTCCACCTCTCGCAAAGCCTTAACCACCCGTTCGCGGGTGCTGGATGCAATCGCCCCTTCGATGGCGATACGCGCCAGTTTGCGGCGGGATTTGCGGCGCCAGGGCCAGACCATCGCGGCGATGTGTAGTGGCTGGATCTTAAAAAGGAGACCCGTGGGCAGCAGGTGCTGGTGAAGGTGCGCTGGCTTCTGATGCTCTTGCCGTTTGCCCTCTGGGGCACCGCTATGGCGGCGATGAAGCCGCTGCTGGCAGGGGCGGGGCCGTTGACCCTGGCTTGGATGCGGCTGCTGCCGGCTGGTTTGGTGTTGCTGGCAGCCGCTCAGCTTTGGCGCGGCCGCAGTGGTGTCGATCGGCGCGATTGGGGCTGGTTGGTGGTGTTTGCCCTGGTGGATGCCACGGCCTTTCAGGGCCTGCTGGCCCGTGGTTTGGTGAGCACTGGCGCTGGCTTGGGGTCGGTGTTGATCGATTCCCAGCCGTTGCTGGTGGCACTGCTGGCTCGCAGCCTCTTCGGAGAGGCGATCAACCCTGTGGGCTGGCTGGGGCTGTTGATTGGTTTGCTCGGGATCCTGTGCCTCGGCCTACCAGCTCCCTTGCTGCAGCACTGGTGGCTGATGGGGCCCGAAGCGCTGGATGTTCAGGCCTGGAGCCATGGCGAGCTGTGGATGTTGGCCGCCGCGCTGGCGATGGCCCTGGGCACGGTGATCAGCCGTTACGCCTGCCGCCATAGCGATCCGGTGGCGGTTACGGGCTGGCACATGCTGCTGGGTGGTGTGCCATTGCTGGCCGGATCAGCGCTGTTGCCCGCCTTCCGTGCGGAAGCGCCGCCGTTCTGGCCAACCTGGAGCCTGGGGCAGTGGGGCTTGATGGCCTTTGCCGCCTTGTTGGGCAGCGCCCTGGCCTACGGGTTGTTTTTCTGGTTCGCCAATCACGGCGATCTCACCAGCTTCACTGCGCTCACGTTTCTCACGCCAGTGTTTGCCTTGTTGTGTGGGGTGCTGCTGCTAGGGGAGCAGCTCCAACCCCTGCAATGGCTTGGTGCCGCCTTCGCCTTGGTGAGCGTGGTGCTGATCAACCGCCGCGCGCTGATTTGGCATCCAGCCGCAGCTGCTGAGGTGATGCCGTGAACCTGCTGGTGGTGTCCACCCCGCTGGGACCTTTGGGCAGCGGCCGTGGCGGTGGTGTGGAGCTCACCCTGGCGGGGCTGGTGGCGGGCTTGCTGCAGCGGGGGCATCGGATCACGGTGCTGGCGGCAGAGGGCTCAGTGCTGCCGGCCGATTGCACCGCCGCTCAGCTCTGGACGTGCCCTGGTGAGCCCCAGCTCAGCGTGCAGCACCAGGGCCGTGAAGCCCTGATCACCATGCAGGCTGATGGCCTACTGGCCCGCTTCTGGCGCCGGGTGCTGGCGGAGGCGCCTGCGGCGGGGTTCGATGCGGTGCTCAATCTCAGTTACGACTGGTTACCTTTCTGGCTCACCCCCACGGCACCGCTGCCGATCCTGCATCTGGTGAGCATGGGTTCGGTGACCGCTGCCATGGATGCGGTGATCGCGGAGGTGGCGGCCTGGGATCAGCGGCATCTGGCCTTTCACACCGCCTCCCAGG
Organism: Synechococcus sp. LA31; assembly: GCF_018502385.1. NCBI lineage: Bacteria > Bacillati > Cyanobacteriota > Cyanophyceae > Synechococcales > Synechococcaceae > Synechococcus > Synechococcus sp. LA31. The sequence continues at coordinate 1,455,379 of NZ_CP075523.1, read as the reverse complement.
CGGCAGATTTCGCTTTGCCGCAGCCGCCGGTGTTGGTGGGCAATGGTTTTGATCTGAGCGCCTATCAGTTCTGCGCGCAGCCTGAGCCGCTGCTGGGTTGGGTGGGCCGTGTGGCGCCGGAGAAAGGGCTCGAAGATGCCGCGGCTGCGGCCGCGCGGGTTGGCCTGCCCTTGGCCGTGTGGGGTCTGCTCGAAGATCAGGCGTATGGGGAGGCTGTGGAGGCCTCGGTGCCGCCGGGCACGCTGCAGTGGCGGGGGTTTTTGCCCACGGCCCAGCTGCAGGAGGAGCTGGGCCGTTGCCTGGCCTTGCTCAACACGCCCAAATGGAATGAGGCCTACGGAAATGTGGTGGTGGAGGCCATGGCCTGCGGCGTGCCGGTGTTGGCGTACAGCCGCGGGGGGCCGGGTGAACTGGTGCAGCCGGGGCTGAACGGCTGGTTGGTGGAGGCTGACGATGTAGCGGCACTGGCGCAGGCGGTAGGGCAAGTGGAGCGCCTCGATCGCTCCGCCTGCCGCCAGTGGGTGGCGCAGCACGCATCGCGGGCGGTGCTGGCGCAGCGCATCGAAGCTTGGCTAGAAGGGGCGCTTCAGCCGTAAGCGATAAGGTCGGGCTTGACGCAGCTCGCCCTGGTGCCCCGCAGGTTCGTGTTGCCGTTGGTGCTGCTCTGCGGGCTGGCGATCTTTGTGTGGGGCCTGGGCAGCACGGGGTTGGTGGATGAAACCCCGCCCCTCTTTGCCGCCTCGGCCAGGGCGATGGCACACACCGGCGATTGGCTGATCCCCCGGGTGAACGGCCTGCCCCGTTACGACAAACCGCCGCTGGTGTATTGGCTGATGGGGCTTGCCTATGCCCTGCCTGGCCAGCCGCAATGGGATCCCCTCGGCACCTGGGCGGCGCGGCTGCCCTCGGCCCTCAGCACGGTGGCGCTGATGCTGGTGCTCGCATCCACGCTGTTGCGGTGGCCCCAGCCGCTGGCCAGTGGTCGTTCGCCATCGGCCTCCCAGGCCGTGATCACCGCGATCACCGCGGCTCTGGCTTTCGCACTCTCTCCGCTGGTGCTGATCTGGAGCCGCGTGGCGGTGAGCGATGCGCTCCTCACGGGCTTGCTGGGGGTGGTGTTGCTGCTGTTTTGGCGTTGCTACGCCGGTGCTGGCCGTTGCTGGTTGGCCTGGGTGCTTCTGGGCCTGGCGGTGCTGGCTAAGGGCCCGGTGGCTGTGGTGTTGGCCGGGATCACCCTGATGGGCTTCGGTTTCTGGCAAAGGGATCTGACCGGTTTGGCGCGGCGGCTGCGGCCCTGGCCAGGGCTGGGGATCACGGCTGTTGTGGCCCTGCCCTGGTATGGCCTGGCGGCCCTGGTGGAAGGGCGCCCCTTTATCGAGAGTTTCTTCGGCTATCACAACCTGCAGCGTTTCACCGGGGTGGTGAACAACCACCTGCAGCCCTGGTGGTTTTTCTTGCCGGTGCTGCTAGTGGGGGCGTTGCCCTTCACGCCGCTGCTGCTGGCCGGCCTGAGCACCGCCGCGCGCACGGGCCTGGCTCCTCAGCCCGCTGAGCTGTCGCTGCAGCGCTATGCAGCCTGTTGGTTGCTGGCGGTGCTGTTGTTTTTCACCCTGGCTGCCACCAAGCTGCCCAGCTACTGGATTCCGGCCACACCAGCTGCTGGTGTGTTGATCGCCCTGGCGGCCCAGCAGCGCCCTGGCCGCTGGCTGCTGGGTAGCACTGTGGTCCTGCAAGCGGTGCTGGCGGTGGGCCTGGCGGCTGCGGATCGCTGGGTGCCGTTGATCAACGAGCCTGAGCTGCCCACCCTGCCGGCGGAGCTGCTGGCCAGCGGCCTGCTGATGCGGGCCGCCGTGTGTTTCGGGGTGGCCCTGGTGGCGGCTGTGTTGCTGCGCGCGCAGCGCGGCTGGCTGCTGGCTCAACAGCTGGCGATGGCCACGTTTGTGGTGGCGGCGCTGCAGCCGCTCGTGGGGCTGGGGGATCGGGTGCGCCAGCAGCCGCTTCGGCGTATCGCCGCGGCGGCCGTGGCTGCGCGCCGGGCCGGTGAACCGCTGGCGATGGTGGGCATCCTCAAGCCCTCGCTGCACTTCTACACCGATCAAGTGGTGATCTACGAGGGGGTGCAGCCCAATGGGCCGCTCAACCTCAATGACCGGCTGCTGCGCGAGCAGCGCCGCCAGCAGAGGCCCACACCGCCCACGGCCGATGCCAGCGTGCTGGTGGTGATCGATCAACGCACCGCTCAGCTGCCCCACTGGCAAGGGCTGCCTCACCAGCACCTGGCCAAAGAGGGGCTGTTCTCGCTCTGGCGTGTGCCCCGCCAGGCCCTGGATCGCTGGGCGCTTGGGCTGAGGGAGCAAGGGCTGCCCGCTCCCGATTGGCAGCTGCCGCGGCCCGAGCGCTACTGAACGGCGGGGGTGGTGGCGTCGCTCGGCGATCCAAGCGCGACGCCGTTGTCCATCCGTTCGCGCTGGCAGAAGCTGCAGCGGCTCCAGCGCTGCAGTTCACCGGCAGGCGCCGGCCTCCCGCAGCTGGGGCAGCCGGCCATGCCGAACACATCCACCCGGCTGGGGTGCTGCGCCCACACCTGAGCCTCCTCTTCGCTGCCGAAGGCTGGCAAAGCACCGGGCTGATGCTGTTGCAGCACCAGATCTTTGACTGAGAAACCGGCTCCGCGCAGGGCTCCCAACAAGCGGTGCTTGTTGTAGCGGAGAGCCTGCAGCCACTGGGCATGGCGGGCTCCCACCACCAAGCGCCCACCCTGGAGCCGCAGCGGCTGGCAGTGGGGGGCGAGCTGCGGACCAGCGATGTGCGGCCAGGCCTGCCAGAGGGCGGCCAGGTTTTCCTCGCGGCGCCAGTGCTGCTGCAGCTGGTTGAGGCATGCCTTCAGGCCCGTGGCCGGTGCTGGCGGCGAGGGCACCAAATAAGACACATCACCCGCTTTGCGCTGTTGCATCAGCCTGCAGTGAGGGAGCGGATCGGGTGGTTGCTGCTCAGATCCGGCGCCGGATAGAGGGTGGTGCAGTTGAAGGCGAAATCACCGCCGGCCTCCTGCACGATTTTGGCGATCTCAAGGAAGATCTTCTGCTGCACCGCCAGATACTCGCTCCACACGGTTGTGCGGGTGAAGCAATACACGAGCAGATTGATTGATGAGTTGGCCCATTCGTTGAAGCTCACCAGCACCATCTGTTGGGTATCGATGTCGGGGTGGTTGTGCAGAAGCTCATTCACCGCCGCTGCGATCGCTTCGATGCGCGGTAAATCTTCGTAGCGCAGGCTGATGCTGGCTTTGATCTGGCGGTTGTACATCCGCCCCGGGTTTTCGATCGGAGTGGTGGCGAACACCGAATTGGGGATCGAGAGTGGCCGGCGATCGAGAGTCACGATGCGTGTGTGATACCAGCCGATGCGCTCCACAGTGCCCTGCAGCGTGGAGGTTTCCACGCCCGCCCAGATCGGGAGCTGAATCCAATCGCCCACGGAAAAGGGGCGCGTGAAATACAGCATCAAGCCCGAGAGAAAGTTCTGCGATACCTGCTGGGTGCCGAAGCCGATGCCGATGCCGGCCCCGCCCAGCATCGTGGCCACAGCCGTGGTGGACACGCCGAAGGTGACCATCAATGCCGCCAAGGTGATCACCACCACGCCGATCGAGAGCAGCCGATCGAGAAGGCTGGTGATCATGGCGCGGTCGCGCGGATCCTCCACCCCCAGCCAGCGCTGCACGTGATCGGTGCGCAGCAGCATCTGCCCCACATTGATCGAGGCCCAGCCGAGGGCGATCAGGGTGAGAGCTGTGGACGTTTCCAAGCCCTTGAGTGGCATCAGGGCTGGCGCCGCCCCGCTGAGCGCATGGGCAAGCCAACCCAAATACAGCGCTGCGCTCAGGCCGGTGATCAGCGGACGCTTGAGCGTGGTGGCCAGGCGCGGCACCAGCGGCCGCACGCGTCGTCCATGGCGCTCGATCAGCGTGAGCAGCAGCCAAAGGGCCAGCAGCAGCCCTGTTCCCACCAGCAGTCCTTCGTTGCTTTGGAAGAAATCAACGTCGGTCAGAAGCCGCTGGCGCGCACTTGACATCAGCTATCGGGGAGCAACGTCCACCGTAAGGGTGGAGTTTTCACGTGGCCGCTTTCGATAGCCTGTCGCCACGGCTTCTGAAACCGCTGCACATCCATGGGCTTCTTTGATCGCCTCAGCCGTTTGGTGCGTTCCAACGCCAATGCGGTGGTGGGGGCCATGGAGGATCCGGCCAAAATCCTCGATCAGTCGGTTGCGGATATGCAGGCCGATCTGGTGAAGCTGCGCCAGGCAGTGGCCACGGCGATCGCTAGCCAGAAGCGCATCCAAAACCAGGCTGAGCAGGCTGAAGCCCAGGCCAAAACTTGGTATGAGCGGGCAGAGCTGGCGCTCAAGAAAGGAGAGGAGGATCTGGCCCGCGAGGCCCTTGGCCGCCGCAAAACCTGCCAAGACACAGCCACCGCGCTCAACACCCAGCTGCAGAGCCAGGCCAGCCAGGTGGAGCAGCTCAAGCAGAGCCTGGTGAAGCTGGAAAGCAAGATCGCCGAGGCCAAAACCAAAAAAGACATGCTCAAGGCGCGGGCCCAGGCGGCCCAGGCCCAGGAGCAGCTGCAAAGCGCCGTGGGCAATCTCGGCACCAACAGCTCGATGGCGGCTTTCGAGCGTATGGAAGAGAAGGTGCAGAGCCTCGAGGCCCGCAGCCAGGCCGCCGCGGAGCTGGCAGGTGCAGATCTCGAAAGCCAGTTCGCGGCCCTTGAAGGTGCTCCGGAGGTGGACGATGAGCTGGCCGCCCTGAAGGGCAAACTCTCTGGCAGCGCCCCTTCCGCAGCCCTGCCTGCCGCAGGAGAGGCCGTTCAGCCGGTGAAGGTGGAAGAGGTGGATGCTGAGCTTGAGGAGCTGAAGCGCTCGATCGACAAGCTCTGATCCATACAATCGCCGCAGCTGTGCCTGCTGTTGTGTCTGTTCTGCACCTCACCGATGCCAACTTCCAGGCCGAGGTGCTGGATGCACAAACGCCGGTGCTTGTGGATGTTTGGGCGGAGTGGTGTGGCCCATGCCGCCTGATGGCGCCGATGATGGATTGGGCCGCTGGTGAGTATGCAGACCGTTTGGTGGTGGGCAAGCTTGAAGCAGACCCCAATCCCACGGCCCGCGATCAGATGGGCATTCAGGGGCTCCCCACGCTGGTGATCTTCAACAACGGCCAGGAAGTGGCCCGCCATGAAGGAGCCATGGCCCAGCCCCAGCTCAAGGCTTTCCTGGATGCCCATCTCTGAGCCGTTGCCGGCCCTGCACCTCTCGGATCGGGTTCGCGGGCTCGGCAGCGGTGTGTTCGCGCGCAACGATCAGCGCAAACAGGCCTACCGGGCGCATGCGGCTCAGGCCGGCCTGCCCCCCTTGCTGGATCTTTCGCTCGGATCCACCGACTTACAGCCGCCGGATGTGGCGATGGCGGCGATCCGCGAGCAGCTGGGCCGGCCTGAAAGTGCGGCCTACTGCCTGCATGGCGCCACCCGGCCGTTTCGCGAGGCTGTGGCGGCTTGGGCTCAGCGCCGTTTTGCGGTGGCGGTGGATCCTGAGCGGGAGGTGCTGTTGCTGGTGGGCTCGCAAGAGGGCACGGCCCACCTGCCCCTGGCGGTGCTCAATCCGGGGGATGCCGCGCTCCTGCTTGATCCCTACTACCCATCGCATCTTGGGGGGCTGCGCTTGGCCTCGGCTGCGCCACAGGTGTTGAAGCTTGATCCAGCCGCTGGCTTCGCTCCGGATTTTGATCAGCTCAGCGCCAGCCAGTGGGAGGCCCTCAAGCTGATGGTGCTGGGGTTCCCCCACAACCCCACGGCCACCACCGGCCAGCAGGCCTGGGTGGATGCAGCGGCTGAGCGGGCCGTGCGCCATGGCCTGGTGTTCGCCCACGACAATCCCTATGTGGATCTGGCGCTCGATGGCGAAGCGCCGGCGCTGCTGCGCACACCGCTGTGGCGGCAGTGCGGCATTGAATTTTTCTCCTTTTCCAAGGGCTGGTGCATGGGCGGCTATCGCCTGGCCTTTGCCATCGGTGCTGAGCCCTTGATCACGGCCCTGCGCCAGCTCAAAGGGGTGGTGGATTTCAACCAGAGCACAGCGCTGCAGGCCGGTGCCATTGCGGCGCTGGAACAGGCGGCCGATTGGCCGGAGCGGATCAAGCCGATCTATCGCGAGCGGCGCGATCGCATTGCAGCCTTGCTGCAGGCAGCCGGCTGGCCGATGCGGATTCCTTCGATGGCTCTCTATCTCTGGCTGGAGCTGCCGCCGCAGGCCCGTGCGGCCGGGCTGGATTCGGAATCCTTCTGCGCCCAGCTGCTGGAGGCCACCGGTGTGTGCCTCACACCCGGCAATGGCTTCGGTGCTGGCGGTGAGGGCTATGCGCGGCTGGCGCTCGTGCACCCCATCGAGCAGCTGGAAGCCGGCGCTCAGCGCATGGCGGCGTGGCTGGCTCAGCTCTAAAGGCAGGGGCTGTGGCCGCTGCCTTGCGGCAGCTGCCGGCGGATCAGCCCTTGCCTTGGCAGCTGCGGGTGCTGCCGGTGTGCGGCAGCACCGAGCGGGAGCTGGAGCGCGGGTTGAGCGCCGGCTGGATGCCGCCTGTGGCCTTGATGGCCCAGCAGCAGCGCTATGGCCATGGGCAGCAGGGGCGGCTGTGGCTGTCGCCGCCCGGTGGGGTGTGGCTGAGTGCGGCCCTGCCGTGGCCCGCGGCACCCGATGGGTGTGCCTCGCTGTCTTTGGCGGCGGCGCTGGGGATTGCCCTGCAGCTGGAGCCGTTGGGTCTGCGGCCGCAGATCAAGTGGCCCAATGATCTGCTGCTGGAGGGCCGCAAGCTGGCGGGCATCCTGCCGCGGCTGCGTTGGCGGGGCCCCCAGGTGCGCTACGCCCAGCTGGGGGTGGGCATCAATGGCGTGAACCGTGTACCCGCCGGTGCCATCAACCTGGCCGAGGCCCTGGGGCTGTGCGGCCATCCACAGGCTCAGCCCGCGCGGCTGGCGGCGCTGGTGCTGCGGGGCCTGGAGTGGGCCGCGGCGGCAGCTGGCCAGGCTGAGCTTGTCCGCCGCCAGGCGGAGCAGCGCCTGTGGCGGCCGGAATGGCTCGAGCACCACGGCGAGCGCTGGAGCGTGGCCGGCCTGGCAGCCGATGGTGGCCTGCGCGTGCGCCGCGGCACGGCAGAAGCTGTGCTGCAGCGCTGTTTTTGATCGCCTGCGCGAATCGATCAGCCAGCTGCGGTTTGCCCTTGCATCAGCACGGGGAAGCCGGCGGAGAGGCCGCTGAACAGCATTTGGATGGCTATCGCGGTGAGTAGCAGGCCCATGATTTTGGTGAGCACCTGCAGAGCTGATGTGCTGATCTTCGAAGAGAGCATGTCGCCCGCATCAAAAATTGCATAAACCACCAGGCTCAGGATCAGGATCACCAGGCTGATCTCCACCTTGCCCATCAAGCTGGCGGCTAGAGGATCGGCGATCACCAGGGTGAGCGTGCCAGGGCCGGCCAGAAGGGGGATGCCAAGCGGCACGATGCCTTTCACCGATGAGTTTTGGTCGCGATCCACAGAATCAGGATCGTGATGCACTTTCGATGGCTCGGATCGCAGCATCGACAAGCCGATCAGCACCACAATCAAGCCGCCCGCCACCTGGAATGCTGCGCGGCTGATGCCAAAGAAGTTGAGCAGGTCGTTGCCCAGCCAGTCTGCGAGCAGCAGCGCAATCAGAAAGGTGAAGGCTGCGCTGCTGGCGATCGCTCTGTCTTTGCGCTTGTTGCCGTCGGTGAAGGAGAGGTAGATCGGCAGGTTCCCGATCGGGTTAGCGATCGTGAAGATCCCAACTGCGGTGTGAAGCAACGACATGGCTTGCGCTGAAGGGTGAATAACGGCATCAGATCAGAGCTTGCTGAGCTCTCGGCGGCGTGTCATCCCTGCTTCATGGATGGATGCGCTGCAGCGCCGGCCAGCTGGCGGCGCGCTTTCTACACTTTGGACGACTTTGTTCGGCGGCTGCGTTGCCTCGCCTCCAACCCCTGAGCCTCCTGGCCGTGCTGCCGGCGCTGTTGGGCGGCGGTCTGGCCTGGGCGCAGCTGGAGGCGTCTCAACCCGAGGAGAGCGCACCTGCGGCATCTACAGCACCGGTGGCTCCTCTGCTGCCACCCCCGGGTCGCACCGTGGTTCCGTTGCGACCCGACCCGGCCCGGCTCAGTGGTGCAGCCACTCCCCCGAAACGCTTCGATCAATCCCTTGATGAGCTGGTGCGCCAGGGGGTGGTGACCCCCAATGAGCGCAATCTGGTGCGTGGCGGCGGCGGAGCGCTGGCGCCATTGGACGTGGGCGCGTTTCAGCAGGCTTGCCGCGGCGGAGCGCTTTCGGCCAAGGAGTGCCGCGGCGGCATTGCCCTGCGCTGGGGCCGCCGCAGCGGCAGCAACGGCAACACCGCCTGGGGCGGGCGGATGGATGCCAACGGCATGCCCCTGCCGCCGCTCACCGTCCCGGTGTCGGCGCTGCTCGCCGGCAATGGCGGCAGTTTCAACCTGGCCAGCGTGTTTCGGGTCACGCCCCGCCCCGCACCGGTGCTGGGCAATGGCAACCGCAGCCTGCTGCTGCCAATCATCGGCAGTGCGGTGAACACCAGTGGCTTCGGTTGGCGGTTGCATCCGCTGCTCGGGGCCTGGCGGCTGCATGCCGGTGAAGATCTGGCGGCGCCGGAGGGCACACCGGTGGTGGCGGCCCTGAGCGGCAAGGTGGTGAGCAGTGGCCTGGCGGGCGGCTATGGCCTGGCGGTGGAGGTGGAACATCAACGGCCGCTGCGCCGCAGCCTCTACGGCCACCTCTCTGAGCTTTATGTGAAAGCCGGCGACGTAGTGCGCCAGGGCGAGGTGATCGGCCGGGTGGGCAGCACGGGATTAAGCACGGGCCCTCATCTGCATTTCGAGCTGCGGGAGCCGGCGGTTGGCGGCTGGGTGGCGATCGATCCGGGCGACTTTGATCCGGGCCAGGGCCTCAAGGGCACAGATGCCATTGCATTGCTGATGGGGCAGCTGCTGCAGAGCTTGGAGCGGCCATCAGCGATGGGCTGAGGTCGCTGTGCCCTGCATGTGAGCGGATCAGATCAGATCAGCTTGGATGTTCCCCAGTCTGGTTTGTGGTTCTACGAATTGGGCAAAGGGTGTGAGGTCGTTGAATCGGTCTGCGTTGCTGCTATTCAAGGTTGTGTAGAGCTCGCCTGTGCGCCGATCCAGGATGAATGGCCGATCATTCTTGATCAACTTGTTGGCCTTGCGAGTGTTGGCAAAGGTCTTGATCTTTGACTTGGCGCCCTTGAGTTTGTTGGTGTCGAATCCCAATCTGTCTTCTTTTCGATTGAAGTCGACGATTCGAATTGTGCCTGTTGCCTCTGTGTCGTCGCGATTGGCTGACAAATAGTTCTTGCTGAAGATGAAAGTATCCTTTTTGCCGGTCTCGCTAAGCATCAGGTTGCCTGTGATGGGATCAGAGCTGTTGATCCTGTTCATGTGACCCAATAGGTCGGCTGATGCTGCGTCCACGCCCATGGCAGATCGCTCTAGATCTGTGCTGCCGGCTTCGTAAACGGTTAGGCCCCACAGGGTGAGGGCGTCGTTGAAAACGTCATCGCCTTGGAGGCCATTGCCGATTGCCCAGCCGCCCGATGGTGAGACGGATGTTCCATTGATGCCATTCGTTCCAAACATTGTGTTGAGATTGGCGACAGTCGTTGAGGTCCCTGCAGGATCACTCAGATGGCTATTCCCTGCATAAGCGAGAAGGCCTGCGGCGGTAAAATTCTGTGTGAAGTCTCCGTCCCCATCGTATGGCGTGGCGATTTTAAGTGTGTCGGGAATGTACCAATAGTTGGTGTCTGCAAAGTGTTTGTTGAGTGCTTTTAGGTTGGCGTTGGCTACACTAATCATGTCGACATCTGCTATGTTTTCTTCTGCGTTGATGTAATTCAGTATGCGCATTGGCAGCCTCTGGGAATCGGAGTTATAGTCACTTCCGTATCTGTTAAATGTGAAGTCCGAGTATTGGTCTGATGCTTTCAGCGCACCGTAGGTTGGATTGGAAATATTGGCATAATACTTTGAGGCGTCAATCATTCCGGTGGCGGGATTCTCGCTTCGCCCCGTATCGTTGGCGCCAAAGTTGAAGACTGCTTTCCAGGCTTCTTTTGTGTAGTCCTGGGCTTTCTCCCAGAATGATGCACCTTCTGTGTCATAGAGCTCAAATAGCTGATAGGCGCGTGGGTCGGAGTAGTCGGGGTGCCAGTTGTTGCCAGCGAAGCCTGCTTCGGCTTGTTTGAAGCCGTCTTGGAGTATGTGGTTGTTGGCTTCGCTGTCGTTCGTGGAAAAATCGTTTTGCCGGATCGCAGTGGCGTAGTTTTTGGCTAGGGTGTAATAAAGCTCGTCGTTTGTGGTTGAGTTGCCCCAACCGTAAATGCTTGCTGCCTGGTCTGCATAGACATAGGCGAGGGCGATGTTGATGTCTCCGTCGCCTGCTGAATTCGTATCGCGAATAGTGAATTTGCCGTCATTTCCCTCTGTGAGATACCATGACATTAGAGGTTTTTCGTTGCCCTTAATGGTCGTCTGGACAGTGGCTGAAAGCTGGTCAAATGTTGTTTTGTCGTTATAAAGAGCCGCGAGCATCATGGCGTATCCCATGCTCTCGCTGATCACGCCCGCGCCATATGTTCCAGAAGTATTCCAAACGGCTCGGCCAGGGTCTGTGCCTGAGCTCACGCTGGATCCGTTCACCTCTTTGACGTCCCGCCAGTACTTGGCTGCCTTGTAGCTGTTGTAGTACTCGGAGTACTTGAAGGGCTCGCTGCTATGGCTCATCGTGCGCGCCCTGGAACAGGGTTTTGTGAGAACATTGTCAATCTGGCTGGCTTTCTGGTGTGAGCCAACCCTCTGTGGAGGGTATTTGGTATGCGTGACGTGACCCCTTCATTGGTCCAGGCGCAATGAGAGTGGGTGGCTATGCAGCGAGCAGAGTTTGTTGCTGTTTCTATTCAGTCTTGGCGAGTTGATCTAGCTATCTCTGCTCTCTGTTTCAAGCTAATCCTGCGAGCCGGCACCGCTGTCTACTAGCCGTCCATCGTGAAAGTGCACGATGCGCTCGGCCCGGGCCGCTACGTCGTGTTCGTGGGTGACCAGCAGGATCGTCATCCCCTGTTCGCGGTGGAGCTCATCAAACAGATCCAGCACCTCTTTGGTGGTGCGGGAATCGAGGGCGCCGGTGGGTTCATCGGCGAGCAGCAGATTGGGGTTGTTGATAATCGCTCGGGCCACGGCCACCCGTTGCTGCTGGCCGCCGGAGAGTTGGTTGGGTTTGTTGTTGAGCCGTTCACCAAGGCCCACCCGCTGCAGGGCGGCAATGCCCAGTTCACGCCGCCGCTCGGCTGGAACTCCCGCATAAACCATCGGCAGCATCACATTGTCCAAGGCCGTGAGCTCTTGGAGTAGGTGGAATTGCTGAAACACGAAGCCGAGCTCGCGGTTGCGCAGATCTGCCAGTTGGTCGTCGCTGAGGTGTTCCACAGCCGTGCCATTGAGCCGGTAGCTGCCGCTGCTGGGGCGATCCAGGCAGCCCATGATGTTCATCGCCGTGCTCTTGCCCGAGCCAGACGTGCCCATCACCGCCAGATATTCGCCGCGGCGCACGTTCATGCAGAGATCATCCAGGGCGGCTACCGCGGTGTCGCCGCTTCCGTACACCTTGCGGATGTGGTCCAGCTCCGCCACAAGCGGCGCCGTGCTGCTGCTCATCAGCCGATCGGCAGCCCTGAGGCCGCCAGGGCTTTCTGCAGCATCGGCGTGCCGGCGACAGCACCATTGGCCCAACCGAACAAGGGGTTGGAGAGGATGCCGCCCACCGCAGTTACCACCACGCAGGAGATCAGGGCGGCGCGCAGCGGCTGAAGACCCGCCACATTCCAGCTGAGTTCTGGATAAGCCTTCACCACTTCAGAGGCTTCCTGCGGCTCCTTCACCACCATCATCTTGATCACCGAGATGTAGTAGTAGATCGACACCACCGAGGTGAGCAGACCCACCACCACCAGCAGGTATTGGCCATCGGCCCAGCCTGCGAAGAAAAGATAAATTTTGCCGAAGAAGCCCAGCATCGGTGGGATGCCGCCCAGCGACAGCAGGCAGAGGCTCAGGCCAAGGGTGATCAGCGGATCCTTTTGGTAGAGGCCTGCGTAATCACTGATGCGGTCGCTGCCGGTGCGTAGCGAGAACAAGATGATGCACGCGAAGGCCCCCAGGTTCATGAACAGGTAGGCCGCCATATAGAGCACCATGGCGGCGTAGCCGTCTTCGGTGCCGCACACCAAGCCGATCATCACGAAGCCCGCCTGGCCGATGGAGCTGTAGGCCAGCATCCGCTTCATCGATGTTTGGGCCAGGGCCACCACATTGCCCAGCACCATGCTCAAGATCGCCAGCACGGTGAAGAGGAGCTTCCACTGCGCTTCAAACGGCTCAAAACAACCCACCAGGATGCGCAGGGCCAGGGCAAATCCTGCCGCTTTTGAGCCCACCGAGAGGAAGGCCACCACCGGAGTGGGAGAGCCCTCGTACACATCCGGGGTCCACTGGTGGAAGGGCACTGCGGCAATTTTGAAGGCCACGGTGGAAAGCACGAACACCAGGGCCAGTGCGGCCACGGGCGATGCACTGGTTTGTAGGGCGATTCCCACCGCTTCAAGGCTGGTGCTGCCGCCGGTGAGGCCATAAAGCAGTGAAGCGCCGTAAAGAAACACAGCTGCCGCAGCTGAGCCCACCAGCAAATATTTCAGCGCCGCTTCCGAACTGCGCGCGTCGCGCTTCATGTAGCCGGAGAGCAGATAGCTCGCCACGGAAAGGGTTTCCAGCGACACGAACACGCTCACCAGGTCGGTGGAGCCGCAAAGCAGCATGGCCCCGAGCGTTGCCGCCAGAAGGATCGAGGCGTATTCGCCCACCGGTGTGCCGGCCTGCTCCACGTAGCGCCAGCTGATCAGCAGCGACAGCAGTGTGGAAGCGGCCACCACGGCGCGGAAGGCGATGGCCAGGTTGTCGGCCAGGAAGGAACCGAGGAAGGCCGGCTCAAGCGGCGATGCATTCCACTGCAGCGCCAACAGGCCTAGAGCACTGCCCAGACCGATGTAAGAAAACACGGGCACCCAGCGGGAGGCGGCTTTCTCGCCGGCCAAATCCACCAGCAAGCAAGCCAGCATTGCCAGCAGCACCGCGCCTTCGGGTGCCACAGCGCCGGCATTGAGTTGCAGCGAGGTGATCGCGCTCACTGCAGGCGCTGCTGCTGAACCGGCCTCGGCCAGAAGAAAGTGCACAGCTGGATCAAGGTGCCCGTTGGGCGCGACTGTAGCCGCGCCCCAGGGCTTGACTGGCGGTGCGATAAAGAGGGAAGCGGTTTACCGCCTGCCTGTGGCGCACACCCTTGTCATCGTTGAGAGCCCCACGAAGGCCCGCACCATCCGCGGGTTCCTTCCCAAGGACTTCAAGGTGGAAGCCTCGATGGGGCACGTGCGTGACCTGCCCAACAACGCCAGCGAGATTCCGGCCGCCCACAAAGGCGAGAAGTGGGCCAACCTCGGCGTGAACACCGCCAACAACTTCGAGCCGCTCTACGTGGTGCCGAAGGACAAGAAAAAGGTGGTGAAGGAACTCAAAGACGCCCTCAAGGGTGCCGATCAGCTGCTCCTGGCCACTGACGAAGATCGGGAAGGGGAATCGATCAGCTGGCACCTGCTGCAGCTGCTCAACCCCAAGGTGCCGGTGAAGCGGATGGTGTTCCATGAGATCACCAAAGAAGCGATCGGCCGGGCCCTCGATCAGACCCGCGAGCTCGATATGGAGCTGGTGCACGCCCAGGAAACGCGGCGGATCTTGGATCGCCTTGTGGGCTACACCCTCTCGCCGCTGCTGTGGAAGAAGGTGGCCTGGGGCCTCAGCGCCGGGCGGGTTCAATCGGTGGCGGTGCGGCTGCTGGTGCAGCGCGAGCGGGCGCGGCGTGCCTTCAAGAGCGGTAGCTACTGGGATCTCAAGGCTCAGCTCCAGCAGGGCAGCGCTGCTTTTGAGGCCAAGCTCACCCACCTCAAAGGCGAGCGCATTGCCGGTGGGTCTGATTTTGATGAGGCCACCGGTGCCCTCAAGGCCGGCAGCAAGGTGCGCTTGCTCGCCGAAAGCGAGGCCCGCCAGCTGCGCGAGGCCGTGCTGGCGGCTCCCTGGCGCGTGGCGGCTGTGGAGGAGAAGCCCAGCACCCGCAAGCCGGTAGCTCCCTTCACCACCAGCACCCTGCAGCAGGAGGCCAACCGCAAGCTGCGCCTCTCGGCCCGCGAAACCATGCGCACGGCCCAGGGGCTCTACGAGCGCGGCTTCATCACCTACATGCGCACCGATTCGGTGCATCTCAGCGATCAGGCCATCAACGCCGCCCGCAGCTGCGTAGGCGACAAATACGGCAAGGAGTATCTGAGCCCTTCAGTACGGCAGTTCTCCACCAAGGCCCGCAATGCACAGGAGGCGCACGAGGCCATCCGCCCGGCTGGCGAGAGCTTCCGCGACCCTTCCGCCACCGGCCTCGATGGCCGCGATCTGGCGCTCTATGAGCTGATCTGGAAGCGCACGGTGGCTTCGCAGATGGCCGACGCCAAGCTCACGATGTTGAGCGTGGATCTGGAGGCCGATGGTGGCGCTTTGGGCACGGCTGCATTCCGTGCCACCGGCAAGCGCATTGATTTCCCGGGTTTCTTCCGTGCCTACGTGGAGGGCAGCGACGATCCCGATGCGGCTCTCGAGGGCCAGGAAGTGCTGCTGCCATCGCTGAAAACCGGCGATAGCCCGGCCTGCAAGGGTGTAGAGGCCCTTGGCCACCAAACCCAGCCGCCGGCGCGATACAGCGAAGCGGCCTTGGTGAAGATGCTGGAGAAGGAAGGCATCGGCCGCCCCTCCACCTACGCCTCGATCATCGGCACGATCGTGGATCGCGGTTACGCCACCCTCCAGAACAACGCCCTCACCCCCAGCTTTACGGCGTTTGCGGTGACGGCCCTGCTGGAGGAGCACTTCCCCGATCTGGTGGATACGAGCTTCACCGCTCGGATGGAGAACACCCTCGATGAGATCTCCCACGGCCAGGTGCAGTGGCTGCCCTACCTGGAGAGCTTTTTCAAGGGCGACACAGGGCTGGAAACCCAGGTGCAGCAGCGCGAGGGCGACATCGACCCAACCGCGTCGCGCACCATTGCGCTCGAGGGCCTGCCCTGTGTGGTGCGCATCGGACGCTTCGGTGCCTACTTGGAAACCAAACGCGTTGCCGACGACGGCACCGAGGAACTGCTCAAGGCCACCCTGCCCAACGAGATCACCCCAGCCGATCTCGATGCCGAGAAAGCTGAGCTCATCCTCAAGCAAAAGGCCGATGGTCCGGAATCCCTGGGTGAAGACCCGGAAACCGGCGATCTGGTGTATCTGCTGTTTGGCCAATACGGCCCCTACGTGCAGCGAGGGCAGGTCAGCGACGACAACCCCAAACCGAAGCGCGCTTCGCTGCCCAAGGGCACCAAGCCGGAAGAGCTGAGCCTCGAAGACGCTCTGGGTTTGCTGCGCTTGCCGCGCCACCTGGGCGAACATCCCGAGGGCGGCAAGATCGAAGCCGGCCTAGGCCGCTTTGGCCCTTATGTGGTGCACCACAAGGGCAAAGGCGAGAAGGACTACCGCTCGCTCAAGGCCGAAGACGATGTGCTGATGGTGGGCCTGTCGCGGGCGATCGAGCTGTTGGCGCAGCCCAAACGCGGCCGTGGTGGCCGCACCGCCCTCAAGGACATCGGCACGCCTGAGGGCGCCGATGAGGCGATCCAGCTGTTTGATGGCCCCTACGGCCTCTACGTGAAGCAGGGCAAGGTGAATGCCTCCCTGCCGGAGGGCACCACCGCCGACACGATCACCCTCGAGCAGGCGGTGGAGCTGCTGGCGGCCAAGGCTGCCACCGGCAAGGGCAAGGGCCGCAAGGCTGCAGGCACCGCAGCGGCCAAGAAGCCAGCCGCCAAGAAACCGGCTGCGAAGAAGGCCCCGGCCACCACCAAAACGGGCCGCTTGCGGGCCAGTGCCGTGCGGGTGATCCGCGCCGCCGACAGCTGATGCAGCGGCTGCGGCCCCTTCCCTCACTGCTGCTGGCCTCGGCCTTGGCCGGCTGCAGCGGCACCCCCTTTGGCGATCAGCTGTCGCGCAGCTTTTCCCAGCCGCCCGCTGCTCCGGAGGCGCCGGCTGCCACCACGGCCAAGCCTGCCGCTCAGCCACCGGCTGCTGCCCCTGAGGCCAAGCCGGAGCCTGCTCCTGAACCCGCCAAGAAACCTGCCCCGCCGGTGGCCCCGAGTGCACCGGCTCCCTACCGCGTCACCATCAAGTTGCCAGCGGCCGATCCTTCCTCCCCCGCTGAAGCCGTGACCGATGCCCTGCGTCAGGCGGGCGTGGCCTTTGAGGTGGAAACGATCGAGCGCGTGCCCGCCGCCGCGGATGCACCGGCGGCCCCTGTGCGCACCCCGGCGCCCCCCGCCCGATGAGCCTCAGCCGCCGCCAGGCCCATCAGCTCACCGCCACGGCCTATCTGGCTGCCGCCACGGCCTTGCTCTGGGTGGGTCTCTACTACCTGCCCGTGGGCGGTGCGCTGTTCCGGCTGGCCTTGCCCCTGCCCCTGGCGTTGCTGCAGTTGCGTCATAACGGTCGCTGCGCCGTGGAAGGCGTCACCGTGACGGCGATGTTGCTGGTGGCCTTGATGGGCCCGATCCGCGGCCCGCTGGTGCTGTTCCCCTATGGCTTTCTGGCCCTTTGGTTGGGATGGTGCTGGCGGCGCCGCTTCAGCTGGTGGCTCAGCTGGGGGGTGGGCGTGTTCATTGGCGCCGCTGGTTTTCTGGTGCGGGTGGCGGTGCTCTCGTTGCTGCTGGGTGAAAACCTCTGGGTGGTGATCACCACGGCGGCGGCGCAGCTGCTCGAGCGGCTCAGCGGGCTGTTGCAGCTGGGCGGCGGCCCGGATCTGTTGCAGGTGCAGCTGTTGGCCCTGGGGCTGGTGCTGCTGCAAAACCTGATCTACGTGTTGGCCCTGCACGCGGTGGCCCTGTGGATCTTTCCGCGGCTGCGCAGCCCGATCACCCCGCCACCGCCGCTGCTGCGGCCCCTGCTGGCCCTCGATCCCCTTTGACGCTCCAACGCCTCAGCGGAGACCCCCGCCAGGCCGAGCACTGGTGCAGCCAGCTCGCAGCTTCGGCGGAGGCCACGCGCGTGCTGCTGCTCTTGGCGGGCACCGAAACCGCCGCAGTGCCTGGCATCTCGGCCGCCGGTGCTACGCCGGAGAGCCGTCGCCTCACCGCCGCTGCCGATGCGGAGCTGTTGCTGCTCGGGCCTTCGCTGCCCCGGCCCCATGCCCTGCCGCCCCTGCCGGCCGGGGTGAGTCCGGCTCTGATCGCCCGCGTGGTGGTGGAACAGCTGGGCCTGCAGCCCCTGGTGGTGGATGCGGGCGCAGCGGTGCCGCCGGCGGTGCCCCATCTGCAGCTCGGCTTGCAGCCTGCTCGTTGCCTGAGCACGGGCCAGGCCATGCCTGTGGCGCAGGTGCAGAAGCTCCTAGCCCTGGGGCGGCGCTGGGGGCGGCAGCTGGCGCGGCGGGCGCAGCCGCTGCTGCTGGCTGAGTGCGTGCCGGGTGGCACCAGCACCGCCCAGGCGGTGCTGCAGGGCCTGGGTCTTGAGGTGGCTGGCTTGGTGAGCGGCAGCCTGCGCGAGCCCGCCCATGCCCTTAAGGCTGAGCTGGTGCGCTGCGGCCTGGCGGCCGCGCAGCTGCGGGAGCCGGCCAGCGCAGCGGCGGTGCTGGCCGCCGTGGGAGATCCGATGCAACCGCTGGCGGTCGGGCTGGTGCAGGCTGCCGCCCTGGCGGGCTTGCCGGTGCTGCTGGCGGGCGGCAGCCAGATGGCGGCGGTGTTGGCTCTGGTCCTGGAGCTCACCGCTGTGGCGGAGCGTCCCCTACTGGCCAGTCGCGTAGCCATCGCCACCACCGCCTGGGTGGC
This sequence comes from Synechococcus sp. LA31, assembly GCF_018502385.1. Classification (NCBI taxonomy): domain Bacteria; kingdom Bacillati; phylum Cyanobacteriota; class Cyanophyceae; order Synechococcales; family Synechococcaceae; genus Synechococcus; species Synechococcus sp. LA31. The sequence continues at coordinate 1,437,266 of NZ_CP075523.1, read as the reverse complement.
GGCCGAGCCCAGCAGCGATCTCGCGGCGCTTCTGCAGCTGCTGCAGCGCCGCTGGGACTGCGAACCCTTGGCCTTTGCAGCAGGGCTGCGCTTTGGCCGCTGCCACTCGCCGCAGCTGCAGGCGTTTGAACAGGGTTTTGTGAAGGAAGGGGTGGGGGCCGGGGGGCTGGCGGCGCTCTGGCAGCTGAGTGGCCGCAGCCCTGAGGCTCTCGCCGGCGCCTGTGATCAGGCCTGCGCGCTGCTGCATCGATCGTCGGGTGGTGCCTCGTAGGGTCAAGCCCATGGCTCAAGCACCGTTGCTATCGCGCCGTTACCTGCTGCAACTGGCTGGCCTGGGGGGAGCGGTGTTCGCCTCAGGCGCTCTTGCGGGCTGCCGCCGCGGCGGCGTCGCCGGCCGGTTGCTCAGCGTGCGCGGCGCACTGCCATCCGCCTGGGCAAAGGCCCTCCCCTCCGCCTGGCGCTCCCAACTGCTCGATACCCCCCAGGCTCTGTTGCAGGCCCTGGATCAGCCTTCCCTAGAGCCAACGCTGATCAGCCTTGGGGATGGCTGGGTTGGTCAATTGCAGCGCGATCGGCTTCTGCCTGTCAACACACCGGACCTACTGGCCCTGCTCGATCCCATCGCCCAAGCGCCGAGCCGCTTGTTTGCACCGGCTTCGGCAGCGGCGCTGGCGTTCCCCTGGGCTTTCGGCACCTGGGTGATCCTGCTGCGCAACCGCCCGGATCTGCTGCGTCGCCGCCGTGAAGGCTGGTCGTTGCTGCTCGATCCCAGCCTGAAGCAGCGGCTGGTGCTGCCCGCCAGCCCTCGCATCCTGATTGATCTGGCGCTGCGCCAGTTGGATCTCTCCAGCACCAGCCCCAACGCCCTGGATGATCCGCGCCTGCCCCAGCAGCTGCGGCGCCTGCACGCTCAGGCGCTCAGCCTCGATGAGCGCCATGGCCTCAGCTTTTTGCAGGCTGGCGATGCCGATGCCGCGGTGGTGACCAGCCAGCGGGCCATTCCGCTGCTGCAGCGCGATCCCCGCCTGGCGGCCGTGCTGCCCGCCTCCGGTGCACCGCTGTGGTGGCAGCTGCTGTTGCGGGTGAGCCCTGCCGGCGGTGGCGCCCAGCCACAAGCGGCCGCGCCCCTGCCGCTGGAGTGGATCCGCGATGGCCTCAGCCTGCCGCTGTTGGATCGTTTGCTGGCGGGCGGCTGGGTGCCGCCCCTACCGGCGGAGCAGTTGCAGCCCGCCTTGGCCCGCTGGCCCGAGCGCCTGCGGCCCCTGCTGCTGCCGCCGGCGCCGGTGCTGGCGCGCTGCAGCAGCTTGCCGCTGCTCTCGGCGGCGGAACAGCAGCGCCAGCAGCAGCTCTGGGATCAGGCGATGGCTGGCTAATCCGCTGCTTTAGCCCCACAGCCGCCGCCTAGGCGCCGCCGCCAGCCGCTGGTGCGTGTCGGCCAGGAGATCGGGGATCGGCAGCTGGTGGGGGCAGCGGGGCAGGCAGTCGCCGCAGCGTTGGCAGGCGCTGGCATCGACCGCTTCCCACCAGTGACCTGCCCGGCCGATCAGGTTGTAGCGCTCCTGGGTGAAGGCTGTCATTCCATGGCCGATGGCCAGGTTGCGCAGCCGCAGCAGCTCTGGAATCGGCACGCTGCTGGGGCAGGGCAGGCAGGCGCGGCACTGGCCGCAGGCCTCAGATCCCAGCCGCTCCTGCCGCGCGGCGCTGAGCCGTAGCAGTGCTGCCCGGTGCTGGGGCTCCAGCCAGGGGCTCACGCCGCTGAGGGCTGCAGCAAAGCTCAGATCGCTGGGGTGTTCGGCACCGAGGCTCAGCGTTGAGATGCCCTGATCCAGCAGGAAGCGGTAGGCCAGCTCCAGTGGTTGAAACGGAGCGCAATCGGCCAGCAGCTCCGGCGAGGGCGCATAGAGCCGTCCGCCCTTGTCGGCCGGGGAGATGGCCAGCACCCCGATGCCGCTCGCCAGGGCTGCGCGGGCGATGGGTAGTCGAGCAGGATCGAGCAGGTGCAGATGCAGGCTGCAGAAGTTGAAGCGCCCGCTGGCCAGGGCCTGCTCGATCAGGGTGTTACTGCCATGGCTGGAGAAGCCCACCTGCCCCACCAGCCCTTCTCCCAGAGCCCAGGCCAGCAGTTCAGCGCCGGGGCCTCCCAGGGCCCAGTGCAGGTGCTCCGGCCGGTTGAGGCCGTGTACCGCCAGGTTGTGCAGCTGGGGCAGGCCCAGCCGTTCCAGAATGGCCCGCAGCTGCTGCTGACCATCGTTGAGCGTGAGGCCAGGTAGCACTTTGCTGGTGATCACCAGCTGGTTGTGCACCCCTGGATCCCGCGCGGCCAGAGTCTTGAGGGCCTGCCCCAGGTAGAGCTCTGCCGCGCCGTAGGCCGGTGCCGTTTCCACGTGGTTGATGCCGGCAGCGATGGCGGCATCGAGCACCGCGGCCATCTGGCTGGGGCTACCGGTGGCACGCATGGTGCCCAGGCAGAAGGGGGAGACGGCCGGCCCACGGCCAAAGGGCCGGCGCTCAAACGGCGCTGCTGGGGGGCTCATCATCAGGTGCCTCCTCGTTGTTGTCCTCCAGCTCGCTCTGGGCCTGGTTGATGTGGCGCACCAGCTCGGCGGGGCTGATGCCATCGAGGAAACGACGGAAGTCGGCGGCATCCTCCGCATCGGCTTCCGCATCCACCGGGATCGAGGCATCGGCCACTACCTCTTCCAGCATCCAGATGCTGCTGCCGGTGCGCAGGGCCAGGGCGATGGCATCACTGGGACGTGCATCGAGCTCGTGGCTTTCGCCATCGGTGCCGCTCAGCTTCAGCACCGCCCGAAAGGTGCTGTCTTCGATGGTGTGGATGATCACCCGCTGCAGCTCTAGCCCACCTGCCACCAGGAGCTCGGCCATCAGGTCGTGGCTGAGGGGGCGGGCCGGGGGCTGTCCTTTAAGCCCGGCCATGATGTTTTGCGCCTGGGCCTGGTCGATCCAGATCGGCACTTGACGGCGCCCGGATGGGTCGCGCAGCAGCACGATCGGGCTGCGGCTGGCGGCATCGAGGGCGATGCCTGCCACGCGCATCTCAACCATCGCTCGCCTGCCTGCGCCTTTGACCGATTATGGCCAGGGTTGATCGGGGCACCGCATGTTTACCGGGCTGGTGCAGGCCGTGGCTGTGCTGCAGCGCTGCAGCGGCGGCGTTGAGCTACGGATTCCCAGTGCAGCTGGGCTGGATCCGGCGGGCCTGGCCCTGGGTGACAGCGTGGCCGTGGATGGGGTGTGCCTCACCGTGACGCACCGCTCCGCCCAGGGCTTTCGCGCCGATGTGAGCGAGGAGACCCTGGCCCGTACAACCCTGGCGGCCAAGGCCGATCGGCGCTGCTGGGTGAATCTCGAGCCGGCCTTGCGCTTGGCCGATCGCCTCGGCGGCCACCTGGTGAGCGGCCATGTGGATGGGCAGGGCACTGTGGTGGCGGTAGAGCAGCAGCCGGCCTCCTGGCGTTTGGTGCTGCGCTGGCAGGATCCCGCCTACGGCCGCTACGTGTGCGAGAAAGCCAGCGTGGCCGTGGATGGCATCAGCCTCACCGTGGCCGATTGCAGTGCCGATGGCGCTGAGTTTTGGATCGCTGTGATTCCACACACCTGGAGCTCCACCACGCTGCAGCACTTGCGGGTGGGCGATGCGGTGAACCTCGAGGCAGATCTGCTGGCCAAATACACCGAGCGGCTCTTGGTCCACCGATCCGGCATGGCGGCAGCCGATCAGGCGGGCACGATCAGTTCGGCCTGGTTGGCCGAGCACGGCTGGAGCTGACGAACCTGGTATCCATGCCTACCGTCCGAGAGACGGTGTGGTTTTTCATGGCTTCCGACAGACCGGAGCTCGATCTGGGCTCCTTGCGTAGTTTCACCATCTCCGAAGGCATCGTGCTGTTGGTGCTGGGGGTGCTGGCCTTGCTGTTCCCCGTGATCGCCTCCGCCTGGGTCACCGTGATCGTGGCGCTGGCGTTTCTGGTGGGTGGCATCTTCGGCTGGATCAACAGCCTGAATCGCTCCCGCCGGCTCAGCCGCTGGCACTGCTTCTGGCGCCTGGTGGTGTCCACCCTGTTTCTCGTGACCGGCGCCTGGATCATTCAGCAGTTCAGCGCTGGCCTCGTGCCGGCTGCCGCTCAGGTGGCGGCGCTGGCCTTTGCCATCGGCATCGTGTTTCTGGTGGAAGGTGTGGTGGCCACGATCGTGGCCCTCTCCCACCGTGAGATGAACGGCTGGGGCTGGGGCCTAGCCAACGGTGTGGTCACCTTTGTGCTCGGGCTGATCATCGTGTCGATGAAGGCCGGTGGGCTGCTCAGTGTGCTGGGCATCCTGGTGGGCATCAGCTTCCTGTTCAGTGGCATCGATCTGCTGGTGTTCAGTGCCGCCTTCCACGGCCCGAACGATCGCGGTGGCCCTGCCCAACCGGCCTGATCAGTCGTCTTGATCAGTCGAATCTGCGCTGCCCTCATCCATGGGCAGCAGCCAGATGGAGCCGGTTTCCTCGTGGATTTCAATCTTGAATTCCTGGCCCGGCTCCAATCCCATGCGCCGCGTGTAGGCATGGCCGATCAGGAGATTGCCATTGCCGTGCACCCTGGTGCGGAATTCAGCCTGGCGGCCGCGGCTGCCCCCGCCACCACCACTGCTGGCGTGGCTGGGAAGCTTGTATCCCTTGGCTTCCACCAGGGCGCGGTAGAAGCTTTTCTTCAGCAGGCGGCCACTCGGACCCACATAGCCGCAGGCTCTGGCGATCTGATCTTCGGGGCGATTGCTCAGGGCTCGCGCCTTATCAAGTAGGGCCTTGCCTTCCAGCATCTGCACTGGCGTGCTCACTTTCTCTTCAACGAACACCGGCTGGGCTGAGAACTGTTGGGCCGATTGTGCCGATCAACTGCAATCAACCGCAAGGGCAAAAGCAGAGAAATTGTTCAAAGCAGATAGAGGAGCCCGTAAAGGATCACCCAGATCCCATCCACAAAGTGCCAATAGAGCTCTGCGGCTTCCAGGGGGAACTGGTTGTCAACCGTGATCCGGCCGCCCTCGCGGCTCTGCCACCACACAATCAGGATCATCAGCCCGCCGAGGGTCACGTGCAGGCCGTGGAAGCCGGTAATGGCGTAGAAGGTGCTGGCAAACAGGTTGTCGGTGAGGCCGAAGGGCAGGGCAAAGTATTCCTTCATCTGCCCAGCCAGGAAGCTGAACCCCAGCGCAGCGGTCACCAGTAGCCAGCGCTGGCAGAGCGGGTGGTCGCCGCGGCGTAGAGCGGCTCCCGCGCGGTGGAAGGTGAAGCTGCTGATCAGCAGCAGCAGCGTGTTGATTGTGGGTAGCAGCAGCTCCAGCTCGTAGTTATGGCCGGTGGGCAGCGGGTTCACGGCCCGGAAGGTGAGGTAGGCCGCGAAGAACCCCGCGAAGGTCATGCCATCCGCCACGAGGAAGGTGGCCAGGCCGAACAGGCGGTGATCGCCGTGGCCATGGTCGTGCTCGCTGCTGACGGTTTCCTGCTGAAGGCTCTCGTTTTGAAGGCTGGTCATTGCTGATCTCCCTGGCCGATGGTCCATAGGTCGCGTCCGCTGCTGGCCTCCAGGCTCAGCTGGCCCGGTGCCACGCCGTAGCCGTAGGGCTCATGCACCAGCGGCGGTTCCCCTTTCCAGTTCTCCACTGGCGGTGGAGAGCTGGTGAGCCATTCGGGGGTGAGGGCATTCCATGGGTTGTCGCCCGCAAGGGTGCCGTTGAAGGCGCTCATCACCACATTGATCAGGAATGGCACGGTGCTGATGGCCATCAGCAGGGCACCGGCACTGCTGAATTGATTGATCAGGGTGAACTGTGGGTCGTATTCGGCCACCCGGCGCGGCATGCCGTTGAGGCCCAACCAGTGCTGCGGTGCGAAGCAGAGGTTGAAGCCCACGAAGGTGAGCCAGAAGTGCGCTTGCCCGAGCGGTTCATTGAGCAGCCGCCCGGTGACCTTCGGATACCAGTGGTAAATGGAGGCAAAGATCACAAACACCGTGCCGCCGTAGACGATGTAGTGGAAATGGCCCACCACGAAGTAGGTGTCGTGCACGTGGATGTCGAATGGCACCTGGGCGAGTGCAACGCCGGTGATGCCGCCGAACACGAAGTTCACGATGAAGCCACAGCAGAACAGCATTGCCGTGTTGAGCGTGATTTTGCCGCCCCAGAGGGTGGCTAGCCAGTTGAAGAATTTGATCCCGGTGGGCACGGCGATAAAGGCCGTGGCGATCGTGAAGAACAAACGCATCCAGGGTGGAGTGCCACTGGTAAACATGTGGTGGGCCCACACGATCAACCCCAGAAACACAATTGCCATGATCGAGTACACCATCGTGGTGTAGCCAAATAGGGGTTTGCGAGCGTGCACCGGCAGGATCTCACTCACCAGCCCGAAGGCCGGCAGCACCATGATGTACACCGCTGGGTGTGAATAGAACCAAAACAAGTGCTGATACACCACGGCATTGCCGCCCATGGCCGGATTGAAGAAGCCGGTGTGGGCAATGATGTCAAAGCTGAGTAGCACCAACGTGCCGGCCAGCACAGGCGTGGAGAGCACCACGAGGATGCTGGTGCCGAGCATCGCCCAGCAATACATCGGCAGCTGCATCAGCTTCAGCCCGGGCCGGCGTAACTTCAAGATCGTGGCGATGAAATTGATGCCACCGAAGATGGAACTGCCCCCGAGCAGAAGCACACTCAGGATCCAGATGATCTGGCCGGTGGCCGGTGTGGTGGTACTCAGAGGCGGATAGGCCGTCCAGCCCGACTGGGCTGCGCTCGCGAAGAAATAGCTGCTGATCAGCAGGATCCCGGCCGGTGGAATCAGCCAGAAAGCCACGGCATTGAGCCTTGGGAAGGCCATGTCGCGGGCGCCCACGTAGAAGGGGATCAGATAATTCCCGAAGGCGCCGTTCACCACCGGCACGATCCATAGGAAAATCATCACCGTGCCATGCAGGGTGAGCACTTCGTTGTAGGTCTCGCGCGGCAGAAAGTCGGAGATGGGGGTGACCAGCTCAGTGCGAATGGCCCCGGCTAGTGCGCCGCCGATCAGATAAAAGATGAAACCGCACACCAAATACTGCAGTCCGATCACTTTGTGATCGGTGCTGAAGCTCAGATAGCGCAGCCAACCTTGTGGTTGCAGGGATCCGCTGCTTGTTTGAGGCGTCAGGGTGAGGGTCATGACTGCACCGGTGTGGGGGTGGCGACAGGAGCGGCCGGACTGTTCTTGGCTACCCAGGCGGCGAAGGTCTCCGGCTCTTCAACGATCACGTTGGAGCGCATGCCCCCGTGATATGGGCCGCAGAGTTCGGCACACACAATGGGGTACTGCCCCGCCCGTGTGGGTGTGAAGCTGAGCAGGGTGGGTTGCCCTGGAATCACGTCTTGCTTGAGGCGGAACTGCGGCACCCAGAAGGCGTGAATCACATCGAGAGCTTTCATTTGGAGAGCCACGGGCTGCCCCACTGGCACGTGCAGCTCACCGCTGGTGATGTCGGAGTCGGGGTAGTGAAAGATGAAGGCAAACTGCATCGCCGTGACATCCACCGGTAGGGGCGTGATCGCACCATCGCCGTCGAGGGCGACGGGGCTGATGCCGCCCCAAGTGCGCTCCTCGCTGGCTTGCATGCTGTGCATGCTGTGGTCGTTGAGCGGTGTCATGCCGCCCATACGGTCGTAAATGTCGTAGCTGTAGATCCCAACAAACAGCACCACCACGGCAGGGATCGCCGTCCAGAGGATTTCCAGGGGCAGATTGCCTTCGATCGCAGCACCATCACCGCTGTCGCCCACGCGTCGGCGGAACCTGGCCAAGCTGTAGATGATCAGGCCCACGATCCCGAGAAACAGGATCGTGCCAATGCTGAATAAAACCTTAAAGAGTTCGTCGTAAACCGGCGCATTCACGCTGGCCTGAACGGGCAGCAGGTTGATGTTTTGGCCAACCCAAAGCCCTGTGAGCACCAGCGCCATGCCGGCCAGGAGGGTGAGGATCGCAGGTGGAATCCGCATGGCTGCGGCCGCACAGATGCTTAACCCTATGGAGGCTGGGGCTGCTCGTGCTGCGGCTGTTGGTGTTCGCAGCATTCGAGCGTGATGGGGTGAGGAATTGCACACCGAGTGCAACGGTGATCGATGCAATCGTGTGGCTCTGTGTTGACCTCGTTAGCTTCATGGCAACCGCCTAAAGCGCAGCTGAATGACGGCCATCACGTTCCAGGCACCGGCCAGTCGGCGTGCCGTTCTCGGCGCCCTTAGCGCCCATCTGCTGGTGGCTCTGATCGCGCTGGTGGGCATCGGTGGCGCCACCCGTGTGATGGAAGCCGGTTTGGCCTGCCCCGATTGGCCCCTTTGCTACGGCTCACTGCTCCCAGGCCGGCAGATGAACCTGCAGGTGTTCCTGGAGTGGTTTCACCGGCTTGATGCCTTCGTGGTGGGTGTTGGCTTGCTGGTGCAGGCCGCAGTGAGTTGGTGGTGGCGTCGTGAGTTGCCCCGCTGGGTGCCCTGGTTGTCTGCCGCTGCCCTGCTGCTGGTGGCTGTGCAGGGGGGCCTTGGTGCTCTCACCGTCACCCTGTTGTTGCCGTTCTCGGTGGTCACGGCGCATCTGGTGACGGCATTACTCCTCGTTGCCGTGCTCAGTGCCTGCACCCAGGTGCTGCTGCAGGAGCCATTCACAACACCACGGCTTCCATCCAGTCGCCGTGGCTGGTTGAGCATGGCTTGGCCTTGGTTCATCGGGGCTGTGGCCCTGCTGGCTTTGGCCCAGTGTTTGCTGGGTGGCCTGATGGCTACCCAGTGGGCTGCTGGCCGCTGCCTCAGCTCCGGCGAGGGCTGCGGCTGGCTGCTGGCCCATCGCCTCGGCGCCCGACCCGTGGCTCTGGCCGTTCTCGCGGCTGCTGCCCTGGTGTTCTGGCGGCGCCCCCCTGAGCGACTGCTGGCTGGCTTGGCCGCCCTAGCGGTGCTGGCTCAGATCGCTCTTGGTGTGATGAGTTTGCGCCTCACCCTGGCCGTGCCGGCCGTCACCGTGGCGCATCAGTTAATGGCGGCCTTCCTAGTGGCGGTGCTGGCCGCTCTCTTGAGCCGCAGCTTTTTGTCCCCTTCCCTGCAGGAGTTCTCCCATGGTTAGTGCCCCTGCTGCATCCACAGGCCTCACCCGCGAGCAGGTCGTGCCCTCGCGGGCGCGTATCAAGCTCCCCCCTTGGCTGGAGATCGCCAAGCCGCGGCTGATTCCGCTGCTGTTGGCCACCACGTTGGGGGGGATGGCCCTCTCGGAAGGATGGCCTTTGCCGCCGCTGCGGCTGGCCTGCACCCTCGGTGGCGGTGCCTTGGCTGCTGCCGCTGCCGGCGTTCTCAATTGTCTTTGGGAGCAGGAGCTTGATGGCCGGATGCAGCGCACCAGCGCTCGTGCCCTGCCATCTGGCCGCCTCTCGATGGGCACAGCCTTTGCCATCGCGGTGGCCCTGGCGCTCACCGCTTCCACCCTGCTGGTGGGAGGGGTGAACTGCCTGGCCGCAAGCCTGGCGTTGCTGGGCCTGTGTAGCTACGTGCTGCTCTACACCGTGCTGCTCAAGCCGCGCACCACCCAGAACATCGTGATCGGTGGTGTGGCTGGAGCGATTCCGCCTCTGGTGGGCGCCGCCGCCGCTACCGGCCACCTGGGCTTGAGCAGCTGGTGGTTGTTCGCGCTGGTAATGGTGTGGACGCCTGCCCACTTCTGGGCTTTGGCCCTGCTTCTCAAGGACGACTACCGCGCTGTGGGCATCCCCATGCTCCCGGTGGTGAAGGGCACGGCCGCTACGGCCCGGGGCATCAGCCTCTATGCGGCCGCCACCGTGGCCCTCAGCCTGCTTGGGGTGTGGGCCTTGCCTAGCGGTGGTTTGCTTTACGGCCTGCTGCTGCTGCCCTTCAACGCCCGCTTGATCCAGATGGCCTGGCGCCTGCATCAAGATCCCGACGACGTGCAGCGCGCCCGTGGCCTGTTCCGCTGGTCGATCTTCTATCTCTTTGGAATCTGCCTATTGCTCTTGATGGCGCGCCTTCCGGCTGGTGAGCAGTTCAGCAGCCAAGGCTGGGATTTGATCGCTATGGCCGGGTCCGGCAAACCAGGTTTCACCCTTGCGGCGATATTGCCGGCCTCAGCTTTCTAGATTGATTCCTCTCAATGGCTGTGCGGAGCCTGGGCGCTTGGCTGAAGTGATGCGGCAAGAGATGCCGGAAGCGGTGATCGAGCTCCACAACGTGAGCAAGCGCTACGGCAAGGCCGAGAAGGCCGTGGTAGCCCTCGATGGTCTCAATCTGAGCGTGCCCACCGGCAGTCTGTTTGGTCTGCTCGGTCCCAATGGGGCGGGCAAAACCACCACCCTGCGCATCCTCGCCACCCTGCTGGCTCCCTCAAGTGGCAGCGTGCGCGTGGCAGGGCTGGATGCCCTCGCCAACCCGCGGGCCGTGCGTGAGCGGCTGGGGTATGTGGCACAGGAGGTTGCGCTCGACAAGATCCTTTCGGGCCGCGAACTGCTGCAGCTGCAGGGAGATCTGTATCACCTGCCCCGCAGCAGGCGCGATCAACGCATTGCCGAGCTCATCGAGCTGCTGGCCATGGGCGAGTGGATAGATCGCCGCAGCGGCACCTACTCCGGTGGGATGCGTCGCCGCCTGGATTTGGCCTCGGGCCTGTTGCACCAGCCCCAGGTGCTGGTGCTGGATGAACCCACCGTGGGGCTCGATATCGAGAGCCGCGCAGCGATCTGGCAGGTGCTCCGCCAGCTACGCGATCAGGGCACCACGGTGCTGCTCAGTAGCCATTACCTCGAGGAGGTGGATGCCCTTGCTGATCAGCTCGCCATCATCGAGGGCGGCCGGGTCATCGCCGCCGGTCAACCCTCGGAACTGAAGGCGGCGCTGGGGGGCGATCGGGTCACCCTGAGGGTGCGTGAATTCAGCGATGAACAGGAAGCCCTGCGGGTGCAGCAGCTGCTGCAGGGCTGCGAGGGCGTGCGCCAGGTGGTGGTGAACCGCGCCCAGGGCTATTCACTCAATCTGGTGGTGGAGCACGACGGGGTGGTGGAGCAACTGCGCCGTCAGCTCAACGCGGCCCAGCTGCCGGTCTTCGCCCTCGCTCAGAGCCGGCCCAGCCTTGATGATGTGTATCTCCAGGCCACCGGCCGCACCCTGATGGATGCGGAGCTGGCGGTGGCCGGTAGCCGTGATCCCAAGGCCGAACGCAAGCAATCCATGCGCTAACGACCAGCCGGCTTCACTCGATTTTGTTTTGTTGTTGTTCTTCCTCCCGTTGTGATGACCAGCGCCGCCCCCTCCCTGCTCAACGCTCCGGCCGGCGCCACGGCACCCCGCTCGGCCAGCTCTGAGCTGATGCAGGAAACCCTGGCGTTGACGCGGCGGTTATTTCTGCAGTTGGCGCGCCGCCCATCCACCCTCGTGGCCGGTGTGCTGCAACCGTTGATCTGGCTCGTGCTGTTCGGGGCGCTGTTTGCCAATGCCCCCGAGGGCCTGCTGCCTGACGGCATGAGCTACGGACGTTTCCTTGGGGCCGGCGTGATTGTGTTCACCGCCTTCAGCGCCGCCCTCAACGCTGGTCTGCCGGTGATGTTCGATCGTGAATTCGGCTTTTTGAATCGCCTGCTGGTGGCGCCGCTGCGCTCACGTAGCTCGATCGTGTTGGCCTCGGTGCTTTACATCACGGCCCTGAGCTTGGTGCAGAGCGTGGCGATCATGGCCACCGCCTGGGCCCTTGGTTATGGCTGGCCCGGTGGGGCCGGGTTGGTGTTGGTGCTCGTCACGCTGCTGCTGTTGGTGTTCGCCGTGACCGGCCTCAGCCTGGGGTTGGCGTTTGCCCTGCCCGGCCATATCGAGCTGATTGCGGTGATCTTTGTGGCCAACCTGCCGCTTTTGTTTGCCAGCACCGCCCTGGCCCCGATTTCGTTCATGCCGGCCTGGTTGGGCTGGCTTGCGGCCCTGAATCCCCTTACCTTCGCGATTGAACCGATCCGTGCGGCCTACGCCGGTCAGTTCTCCCTGTCGGCTGTGGTTCTTGAAGCTCCCTATGGCGAGCTCAGCGCTGCGGCCTGCCTGGGGGTGCTGGCGGCGTTAGCGCTCGGCCTGTTCCTGTTGATCCGCCCGCTGCTGGATCGCAAGCTCGCCTGAACCCCTTCCGTGGCTGCAAGACCCTCCGCTCCTCCATCCCCTCAAGCCCGCCGTCAGGCCCAACTTCAGGCCCTCCAGGCTGCGCTTGCAGCACGGGATGCCATCTCGATGCAGCGATTGATGGGCCAGTGGGTGCATCGCCATGGGGTGAGCAGCCTGGATGCACTGGCCACAGAGCTGTTTGCGGCTGAGCCGGAAGGTTGGGCTTGGTGGCAGAACGCCGCGCAGCAATCCGTGCCGGTTCAAAGCTCTCCACCGGAGCCCATCCACGTGGATCCTGTCTCCGCACCGGTGCCTCAATCCAAGGTGCAGACGTTGGCTCCACTGAGGCGGATTGAGCCCCAGCTGCCCCGTGCCACGCGGCCGGCGCCGGCGCCCAGCCATCCAGCCTTGGTGCAGCTGCGCTCCTGGCTTCCGGATCAGGAGAGCCGTCGTGCTGCCTGATCGCGATCGTCTGAAGGGCGGGCTGATCGTGTCGGTGCAGGCGCCCGAGGGCTCACCGATGCGTCAGTGCGAGGTGATCGCTGCCATGGCGGAAGCCAGCCTCAACAACGGCGCCATCGGTGTGCGGCTAGAGAGCCCCGAGCACATTGGTGCAGTGCGGCGCCGCTGCCCTGAGGCCTTGATCGTGGGCCTGTGGAAGCGCACCTTCCCCGATAGCCCCGTCTACATCACACCGGGCTGGGAGGAGATTCAAGCGGTCTGGGCGGCAGGCGCCGATGTGATCGCCCTGGATTGCACCGAGCGCCAACGCCCGGATGGTGCTGATCTGGCGGAGCTGGTGCAGCGAGCCCGTCGAGATCTCGGCGCGGTGCTGATGGCTGATGTCGACAGCCTGGTCAACGGCGTGCGCGCCGCTGAGCTGGGTTGCCAGTGGGTGGGGACCACCCTGTTTGGTTACACGGAAGCCACGGCCGAGCAGCAGCCCCCTGCCTGGGATCTGTTGCCAGGCCTGAGCCAGCAGCTGCCGGATGGGGCCCTGCTGATCTGCGAAGGGGGAATCGCCAGCGCTGAGCAGGCCCGGCAGGCGATCGGCCTGGGTGCGGACGCCGTGGTGGTGGGCACTGCCATCACCGGCGTGGATCTGCAGGTTGCCGCTTACCGCCGGGCGTTGGAAGCTTTCTGAAGCCGACCCCCTGAGGACAGTCGCGCAGCTGTCATGCTGGGTGAGTCTTAAATGTCTCAGGAGGAGCTGATGTCCTCCCCGCGGTTGCATTCGCTGGTGCCGCTGGCCCTGGGTGGGCTGTTCATGGCGGTGCCGGTGGCCGGTCTACCGATGGGTGAACTGCAGGCTTTGAACCGAGAGCTGGGGCGGCTCTGTAACGACCCGCCCCGTGAAGCCCTCGCGGTCTGCCGGATTCATGCCCGCCTCGTGCGAGCCCTGTAGGGATCCGGCGTCGGGATCACATCATCCCGGGCATGCCCATCCCACCCATTCCGCCCATACCACCCATTCCGCCCATGCCACCCATGTCGCCGCCAGGGGCAGCCGGCGCGGGGGGCTCAGGCTTGTCGGCGATCACCGCTTCGGTGGTGAGTAGCAGGCCGGCAATCGACACGGCATCCTGCAGGGCCAGGCGAACCACCTTGGCGGCATCGAGGATGCCGGCGGCAAGCAGGTCTTCGTAGACGCCGGTAGCGGCGTTGAAGCCATTGCCGCTGCGGCGTACTTCCTCAGCTACCACGTTGGGGTCGAAGCCGGCATTGTCAGCGATGTGATGCAGGGGGGCGGCTAGGGCGCGCTGCACAATCTCAACGCCGGTGCGCTCGTCGCCGCTCAGCTGAGCGGCTAGCCCATCCAGTTCGCCAGCCAGCTGCACCAGGGTGCTGCCGCCGCCGGCCACGATGCCTTCCTCGACGGCAGCGCGGGTGGCGTTGAGGGCGTCTTCGATGCGCAGCTTGCGGTTACGCAGCTCAGTTTCAGTGGGGGCACCCACCTTGATCACGGCTACGCCACCGGCCAGCTTGGCCACACGCTCGGTGAGCTTCTCGCGGTCGTACTCCGAATCGGTGTTGTCGAGTTCGCGCTTGATCGCGGCAACCCGATCACGCACGGCAGCTTGGTGGTCACCGTTGGCCACGATCGTGGTGTCGTCTTTGCTGATGGTGATCCGGCGCACGCTGCCCAGGTCTTCCAGGCTCACCTTGTCGAGGGTCATGGCCTGGTCCTCGCTCACCACGGTGGCGCCGGTGAGGATGGCGATGTCCTGCAGCATGGCCTTGCGGCGATCGCCGAAGCCCGGAGCGCGTACGGCGGCAACCTGGAGCACGCCGCGGTTTTTGTTCACCACCAAGGTGGCGAGGGCTTCACCGTCGACTTCCTCCGCCAGGATCACCAGAGGCTTGCCGGCGCGTGAGACGGCCTCCAGCACAGGTACCAGATCGTTGATGGCGCTGATCTTGCGATCGGTCACGAGCAGCAGGGCACCCTCGAATTCGCAGACGCGGCGATCGCCATCGGTGACGAAATACGGGGAGCTGTAGCCGCGATCGAAGGCCATCCCTTCGGTGATCTCCAGCTCGGTGGCGAGGCTCTTGCTCTCCTCCACGGTGATCACGCCGTCGGCGCTCACCTTCTCCATGGCTTCACTCACCATGCGGCCCACCTCGTCGTCGCCGCCGGAGCTCACGGTGGCCACTTGACGGATGGCGTCGCCAGCCACGGCGCGGGAGCGGGTTTCGATGCCGCTCACCACCTGGGCGACGGCCTTCTCCATGCCGCGGCGCAGTTGCACGGGGCTAGCACCGGCGGCCACGTTGCGCAGGCCTTCACGGGCCATGGCTTGGGCCAGCACCGTGGCGGTGGTGGTGCCGTCACCAGCCTTGTCTTTGGTTTTGGTGGCCACCTGCAGCAGCAGCTTGGCACCGATGTTTTCGAACGGATCTTCGAGTTCGATCTCCTTGGCAATGGTGACGCCGTCGTTCACCACATCGGGTGCGCCGAATTTCTTCTCGAGCACCACGTTGCGGCCCTTCGGACCGATGGTGACCTTCACCGCATCGGCCAGGGCGTTCACGCCGCGCTCAAGGGAGGCGCGAGAGGCATCGGAAAAGGAGAGCAGCTTGGCCATTGCTGGGCTGTTAGCAGGCAATGGCCAAAGGCTCCCACGCCAAGGTGGCCGCTGGCTTGTGGGGAAAGCCGAATCGGCGCTTCAGCAGCGGTGCGCTCCCGCCCCGTGGCCGATAGGGTTCACCCATGCAGGACAGCTTCGGCGAGGCTCTGGCAGAAAGCCTGAACGGCCCACTCACTGACGTGCTGGCCGATCCCAGCACCGGCAGCGACGTGATGGCGTTTCTGATCGCGGTGGGCTTGGGCCTGGGCATGGCCCTGATCTATGTGCCGCTGCGCTTGTTTCTCACCATCACCACCCGCAGCCGGCGCCTGCGGCTGCTGCAGCGCATCCGCAGGCTGCGGGAGGAGCTCAATCAGCCGGTGAACCCTTAGCGCATCACCATGCCGCCATCCACCTGCAGCACCTGGCCGGTCATGTAAGCCGCGGCAGGATCGGCGGCCAGGAAACGTACGGCGCTGGCTACCTCGGCAGGTTGGCCCATGCGGCCCAGGGGGATGGCCTTGAGGATCGGCTCCTTGTCGAGTTCGGCGGTCATGTCGCTGTCGATGAAGCCGGGGGCCACTGCGTTCACCGTGACGCCGCGGCTGGCGAATTCAGCGGCGCTGCTGCGGGTAAGGCCGATCACGCCAGCTTTGGCGGCGCTGTAGTTGGCTTGGCCAGGGTTGCCCATCAGACCCACCACCGAGGTGATGTTGATGATGCGGCCGCTGCGGGCCTTCAGCATCGAGCGGCTCACGGAGCGGGTGCAGAGGAACACGCCGGTGAGGTTGAGGTCGATCACGCTTTGCCAGTCGTTGCTCTTCATGCGCATCAGCAGGCCATCGCGGGTGATGCCGGCGTTGTTCACCAGTACATCGAGGCGCCCTTCCTTCTCCAGCACTGTCTTCACCAGCGCTTCCACCTGCTCTTCATCAGCCACGTTGGCCTGGTGGGCCCAGGCCTTGCCGCCAGCCGCTGTGATCTCAGCCACCACGGCTTCGGCCGCTGATGGAGAGCTGGCGTAGTTCACCACCACGTTGGCCCCAGCTTTCGCTAGTTCCTTGGCAATGGCGGCACCGATGCCGCGGCTGGCGCCGGTGACCAGCGCAACCTGTCCGGCGAGGGGGGTGGCATCAGCCATGGCAAAGGAAGGGTGGGTTCGGGGGAGCGTAGAGCTGCGCTCAGGCGGGCATGCTCTCCACACTGGACAGGCCATTGCCCAGCAACGCTCCGAAGCGCTGCAGCTGTTCCTGGCTGCCCATCACCACCAGCAGCTGGCCGGGAGCGAGGCGCACGCCACCGCCCGGATTGGCGATCAAGGAGTCGGTGGCGGAGCCGGTGGGATCAGGGTTGCGGATCGCCAGCACCAAAGCACCACTGCGGCGGCCCAGCTGCAGTTCCGCCAGGCTGGACCCATTGAGATCTCCCAGCTGACTGGGGTCTTCGCTGAGCAGAAACTCCTCCACTTCGCAGTCGCTGCCGGCCAGTAGATCCATGAAGGTCACCGCCAGGGGGCGCAGGGCGGTGGCTGCCATCGTGCGGCCACCGGCCACGTAGGGGCTCACCACCTGGTCGGCCCCCGCCAGGCGCAGCTTGCCTTCGGCCTCCTCGCTATCGGCGCGGGCGATTAAACGCGTGCGGGGCGCTAGGCCGCGGGCGCTGAGGATCACGTAGAGATTGGCCGCATTACTGGGCAGGGCTGCCACCAGAGCACGGCAGTGATGGATGCCGGCTTCCTCAAGGGTTTCATCCAGGGTGGCGTCGCCTTGTAGCACCTTCAGAGCCCGCTGCTGCGCTTCTTCAATGCGGTCGGCATCGTTTTCCACCACCAGCAGCGGCACGCCCTCACCGCTGAGCTGTTCGGCGATCTCACGCCCGATTCGGCCGTAGCCGCAGAGAATCACGTGTCGGTTCATCGTGCGTTTGAGCAGTTGGCGGTAGCGCCGTTCCCGCAACCGCCGGAAATAGCCGGCGTTGGTTAATTCCAGCAGTTTCTGGATGGTCTGTTGCACCACCACCAACCCGCCCACCAGCAAGAGCGCCGTCACGATGCGGCCGCCGGTGTGAATCAGCGGTGTGTGCTCATCGCTGAAGCCCAAGGTGCTGAGCGTGATCAGCACCATCCAGTAGCAATCCCCCCAGTCCCAGCCTTCGGTGAAGCGGTAGCCGAGGGCACCTCCGTTCACCACCAGGGCTAGGGCCAGCAGCGGGCCTGCCCAGGGTTGGCTGGCGATCAGGCCGCGCAGGCCGCGCCGCCGCCGGCTGGAGCGCCGCTGGCGTTTCATCCCAGGCCGAGGGCCTGCAGCACCTCAGCCGGCTGGAGCGAGGCGAGCGCTCCGCTGCCCACCCCCTGAACCCCCTGACGGTTGGGTAGATCGGCACTGGAGCGCCCCAGGGCCACCAGCGGCATGCCGGCCAGCAGGGCTAGTTCGCTGGTGATCGGATCGCTGCTGAGCACAACGTCGCAGCTGGCTATCTGGGCGGCGCGCTGGAGCGGCTTGGCGTTGGGAAGGGCGTGCACCACGCGCAGGTCGGGCAATTTGCTGCTGATCAGCTCCGGCAGCTGCTGCCAGTGGTTGTTGGGCCAGTCGTTGGCTCCCCCGGCTGGCGCCAGCAGCAGGGCAGGCCCTTGGCCGGAGGGCAGTTGGGCCGCCGCTTTTTCCAGCGCTGCTTTGGGCAGCGCCAGCCGGAAGGCATTGGCATCGAGCTCCACCCCCAGCGGGTTGAGATAGGCCGCCATGGCCTGCGCTTGCCAGCCCGCTTGAGGTTGCACGCGGCTGGTGGCGGAGAAGCCACCCCTGGCCACACGGTTGGGAACGTGGCTCATCGAGAGCATCAGATCCACCTGGCGGCCGCTGGCCAGGTTGATGCAGGCCTGGAAATCGGGTTCGCGCACGTTGCCGAGCAGGTTGGCCCAGTCGGCCAGGGTGGGGTTGCCGTTGAAATCGAACGGGATCAGCTTCTCCACCGCCGGCAGCAGGCTCCAAGCACCACCGGCTGCGGGCGCGCAGGCCACCTGAATCTGGGCACTGAGTGCCTCGGCGACTCGCGCTGCTGCGGGCAGCGCCTGGAGTTGGGCTGCCATGCCGCCTGGAACTAGAAACAGAACGCGCATGGCCGCAGGCGGAGCGTTGGCTGATTGTATGTAGGTGGGATTACTCAGCTCCAGCGCGTCTATGCATTTGCTGATCGCTTGTGCCGGTAGCGGCCGCCGCATGGGGGCTGAGCGCAACAAGCTGCTGCTGGAGGTGGCGGGCAGGCCTGTGCTCGCCTGGACTCTCGATGCCGCCCTGGCCTCGCGTTCGATCGGTTGGATCGGCATCGTGGGACAGCCGGTGGATCAGGCCGATATCGAGGCGCTGGTGCATGCGGCTCGACCTCAGCGCCCGGTGGTGTGGATCCAGGGCGGCGACACCCGCCAGGATTCCGTCTGCAATGGCTTGGCGGCCTTGCCGGCCATGGCTGAGTCGGTCTTGATCCACGACGGTGCCCGCTGCCTGGTGGATCCGGCGCTGATCGATCGCTGCGCAGCGGCTGTGCAGGCCGGTGAGGCGGTGATTGCGGCGGCCCCCGTGACCGACACGATCAAGCGGGTGGATGGCGCCGGGGTGATTCAGGACACCCCCGATCGCGCCCAGCTCTGGGGGGCCCAGACTCCCCAGGGGTTTCCGGTGGAGCAGCTTCGCCGGGCCCACGCGCAGGCCCGCACCGAGGGTTGGAGCGTTACCGATGACGCGTCGCTGTTTGAGCGCCTGGGCTGGGCGGTGAAGGTGATGGAGTCGTCGCCGGCCAACATCAAAATCACCACCCCTTTTGATCTCACCATTGCGGAGGCGGTGCTGGCGGGGCGTCAGGCCTGAAGCAGCGTCAGCGCAGAGCGCCCGGCATCGAGCCGCACCCTTTGGCCGATGGGCAGGGCTGCATTGCCCGGTTCATGGCCCACCGGTAGATCGGCCAGTACCGGGATGCCTAGGTCAGCGGTGCGCTCCTGCAGCACCTCCCGCCAGCTGAGGGGTGAGCCGGAGTCGCTGCAGCCGCTGAAGCTGCCAAAGCCGATCCCGGCAAGCTGCTGCAGGGCGCCGCAGAGGCGCCAGTGGGTGAGCATCCGATCGAGGCGGTAGGGCGCTTCGCCGATGTCTTCCAGCACCAGCACAGCCCCACGCAGATCGGGGAGATGGCGCGTGCCAAGGAGATGGGTGGCCACCGTGAGGTTGCCCACCAGCAGCGGCCCTTCCGCGACACCCGGCTGCCAGCTGCTGCCCTCCAGGTCAGTAAGAGGTTCACCAAACAGCAGTTGCCGCAGCCGCTCCTGGCTCCAGGCTGGCTCGGCCGCCAGGCTGGTGAGCATCGGCCCATGGATGCCGCCGGTGTGGCCGGCCGCCTGCCGCGCCCATAGCAGCGACGTGAGATCAGAGAACCCCAGTAGCCAGTGGGGCACCCCATGGGCTGCGGGTTCGCTGGCGAGCTCCAGCAGCCTCGCCGATCCCCAGCCTCCCCGTAGGCCGGCCACCAGGGGAGCAGAGGGGTTGAGGTCGGCTAGGCGCTGCGGGTCGCTACCGGCCAGGTGGCCCCAGCGGCGCAGAGGCTCGCGGTGCCGATCCACCTGCAGTCCCCATCCCTCCAGCACGGCGATGCCCGCCTCCATGCGCTCGAGGGCATCGGGCTGCAACGCCGAACTGGCGGCAGCCAGCTGCACCCGATCCCCCGCTTGCAGCGGCGCTGGCCAGACGGTCATGGGGTGAGACCACCGCTGCGGCCCACCACCAGCGCCAGTAGCACCAGGGCCCCGAGCAACACCTGGTGGCGAAAGTGCAGGCCAAAGGCGGAGCGGGGTAAGTGGGGGCGCTGCAGCCGCCATGCTTCCCGTAGCCAGCCGGCGCAGGCCAGCAGCCACAGCCCCCAGAACCAACCGTTCACGCCTTGCAGGGCAGCGGCCCAGGCCACGAGTAGCGCGGCACACCCGTAGCAGAGGCCCACCACCAACGGGGCTCGCTTGCCAAGGCTCAGGGCCGAGCTGCGCACGCCCACACGGGCGTCGTCGTCTTGATCCGCCATGGCATAAACGGTGTCGAAGCCGAAGGTCCACAGGCAGGTGGCCAGCCACACCGCCGCCAGCGGCCACCCCCCCTGCAGAGAACCCTGGGCAGCGGCCCAGGGAATCAGCACAGCAAAGCCCCAACAGATCGCCAACACCGCCTGGGGGTAGCCAAACCAGCGCTTGGCTGAGGGGTACAGCAGCACCGGCGGTAGAGCTGCGACCGCCAGAAGCAGGCAGAGGCTTCGGCTGCCGGCTGGCAGGCCCCAGAGCACAACAGCAAGGGCGGCCAGCAGGCACATCACCAGGAGCACTAGGGCGCCGCCAACCCCGATGCGGCCGCTGGCCAAGGGCCGCTGCCGGGTCCGCTCCACCAGGGGATCGATGCGGCGGTCCCAGAGGTCGTTGGCCACGCAGCCTGCACCGCTCACCGCCAGGCCACCCAGCACGATCCAGCCCACCAGCACCGCCGGTGGTGGAGCCTGAGGCAGCAACCACAGGCTCCAGCCCGCTGGGATCAGCAGGATCAGCCGCCCGCTCGGTTTATCCCACCGGAGCAGGGCCAACCAGGCCTGCAGCTGTGCCAGGGGAGCCTCTGCCGCTGCCAATTCGCCATGTCACAACGTGGCGCAAACCCTAGGGCTGCCGGCTGAGGCCAGGAGCAGTGCAACACTGGCGCAGCGCGAAAGGCCATGGCGGCGTGAGCGAGTCTCCCAACCGCTCCATCGGGAGCTCCGTTCGCCCCGTTGCGGGCATTGATATCGGCACCAACTCCATTCACCTGCTCGTTGCTGCGGTGGATATGGAGTTGCGCACCTTCTCGGTGATTCTCACGGAGAAATCCACAACGCGGTTGGGGGAGCGCGAGCCCGACACCGGCAACCTCACCCCCGAGGCGATCGAGCGCGCCTTCACCACCCTGCGCCACTGCCGTGCGTTGGCAGCCAGCCATGGCGTGGAGCCCAGCGATGTGGTGACCGCCGCCACCAGTGCGGTGCGAGAGGCCCCCAACGGGCGCGATTTTCTGCAATCCATCCAGGAACATCTCGGCCTGGAGGTTGATCTGGTGAGCGGCCCTGAGGAGGCCCGCCTGATCTATTTGGGGGTGCTCTCGGGCATGGCCTTCGGAGATCAGCCCCATTTGATCTTGGATATCGGTGGTGGGTCCACGGAGTTGGTGCTCGCTGATGGCCGTGATGCCCGCGCGCTCACCAGCACGCGGGTGGGAGCGGTGCGCCTGCAGCGTGATTTCGTGCGCGAGGAGCCGCTACCGCCCAAGCGGGTGGAGTTCCTGCGGGCTTTCATCCAGGGCTCTCTGGAGCCAGCGGTGCTGCAGGTGCGTCAGCAGCTCCAGCACGGTGAGGCGCCGGTGATGGTGGCCACCAGCGGCACGGCGATGGCGATCGGAGCGCTGGCGGCGGCTGAGGATCCGCGGCCACCCTTGCGCATGCAGGGCTACCGCGTGAGCCGACAGCGGCTGGATCAATTGGTGACCCGCCTGCTCAGCCTCACGCCGGCCCAACGCCGTGCTCTGCCGGAACTGAATGAGCGTCGCGCTGAGATCATCGTGCCGGGTGCGCTGATTCTTCAGACCGCCATGGAGATGCTCGGTGTGCAGGAGCTGGTGATCTGCGAGCGGGCTCTTCGCGAAGGCCTGATCGTGGACTGGATGCTGCGCAACGATCTGATCGTGGATCGCTTTGCCTTCCAGAGCAGCATCCGCCAGCGCACCGTGCTGCACCTGGCTCAGCGCTACAAGGTGGATGTGCCGCGAGCCGAGCGGGTGGCGGCTTACGCCCACAGCCTCTACAGCCAGGGGCAGGGGCTGTTGCACCAAGACGACGGCAGCGGCCGCCAGTTGCTCTGGGCCGCGGCGATGCTGCACAGCTGCGGCCAGCACATCAATACCGGCTCGTATCACAAGCACAGCTGGTATCTGATTCGCCACGGCGAGCTGCTGGGCTACTCCGACCTGGAGCATCTGATGGTGGCGGCCATCGCCCGTTATCACCGCCGCTCACTGCCCAAGAAACGGCATGAGTCGTGGCAGTTGATCGAAGGGCGCGAGCAGCGGCGCACGGTGGCTGCGATGGCGCTGTTGTTGCGCATGGCGGTGGCACTCGATCGCCGGCCCGAGCCAGTCCTGGCAGGCCTGCAGCTGTGCCGCGATGGCAGCAACGGCTGCACGATCCGGTTGGAGCCAATCCAGGCCGGTCAAGACCTCAGCCTGGAGCGCTGGAGCCTGGCGGGTTGCGCCGCGGCGGTGGAGGAAGCAGTAGGGGTTGGAATCAGCGTGGCGGAGGGTTAAAGCTGACCCAGCGGATCTGATCGATGCGCCCCAGGGGCTTGGCGGGCTGATCACCACGGCTCACCTGCACCAGATCCGGCCGACCGGCCAGCAACTCCAGCCCGCCGGCGAGGGGGAACTGGCGGGTGCCGTTGAAGGTGCCTTCAAACAGCACCTTGCCGTTGGCCGTGCGCACGGCCAGCCAGCTCGGCTGCGTTGCTCGGATGGTGAGTTCGGTGGCGGGAGTAGGCGCGCTCACCTTCGCGGGTGCCGGTGCCGGGGGGGGAGCCGCCTTTTGGGGTTTGTTGGCTTTTGGCAGCAGCTGTGCCACCAGCTCGGGGGCTCGCTGCCAGCCCCACAGGCCCGCTGCCGCTAACCCCGCCAGTAAGGCCAAGCTGCCGATCCAGCGAACCGCCGTGGTGGCACGTCCACGCCGGGCCGATGCCGCCTCGGTGTAACCCCTGGCTGTGAGCTGGGCCCGGCTGCGCTCTTGGCTGCTGGCCGGTGTGTTGCTCAACGGCGAGAGGGCTGGCTTGATCTTGGTTTTGGCGCTTTGGTGTTTCAGCGGCTCCACCAGAGGGTTGATGTCCACCTCCAGGGCTGTGGCAATCCGGCGTGCCTGGGCGATCACAAACACCAATTCCGGCAGCCGTTGCGGATCTCCGCTTTCCAGGGCCAGCAGCTGCTCTTCGCCCATGTGCAGTTTGGCGGCGAGGGCCGTGGTGCTCAGGCCGCGCTGTTCGCGGGCTTCCCTCAAACAGGTGCCAAGAGCGGTCAGCGGGGATGCGTCTTCGCCCACGTTGGCTGCGTCGTTGGGATCATTGTGACGTGGATTCATCACATCACAAACGGCTTGCCGAAAACTGTGGGGCTGAACAGCCTGACAGTCACCTGATCATCGTGTTCAAAATGGGCGATACTGGATTCGAACCAGTGACCCCTTCCGTGTGAAGGAAGTGCGCTACCACTGTGCTAATCGCCCGCGTGCGCCGTTCGCTCGCGCCTGTTTACCTTAGAACATCGCCTTCCAATTGATGGCCTTCAGGCACCACCGCGGAACAGGTGGTGATGGCTGGCTGAGTACAGGCGAGAGCGGGCTTGGCCCGGTGGCGCCAGGGCGGGACTCACCACGTAAAGCGTGGTGCGGATCAGCTCGCGCTGTTGGCTCACCTGGGCCATCTCCGCCAGCGGAACCACCTGGATCCATTGATCTGGCCAGCTCACCCGGTAGGCGATGGCCACAGGGGTGTCGGCGGGGTAATGCTGGAGCAGCTCAGCTTGCACCTCTTCCACGTGCCTCGCGCTCAGATACAAGCAGAGGGAGGCCTGCAGGGAGGCCAGCTGCTCGAGCCGTTCGCGCTCTGGAACCCCGGTGCGGCCACCAGCCCGGCTGAGCAGGATGGTTTGCACCAGGCCGGGAATGGTGAGTTCAGCCTGCAGAGCCGCGGCTGTGGCCTGGTAGGCGCTCAGTCCAGGCACCACCTCCACGTCAACCTCAGCATCCTGCAGCCGGCAGAGCTGCTCGTGCAGGGCGCTGTACAGGCAGGTGTCGCCATCGTGGAGACGCACCACCCGTTGGCCACGAGCGGCGCGATCGAGCATCACGTCCATCACCTCTTCCAGGGTGAGGGTGCTGGTGCGAACCCGTTCGCAGTGCTCAGGTGCCATGGCAGCCAGCTGAGGGTTCACCAGCGAATCGGTCCAGATCAGCACCTCGGCCTGCTCGATCACACGAGCAGCGCGCAGGGTGAGCAGATCCGGCGCGCCCGGCCCTGCACCCACGATCCACACCTTGCCGCTCATGCCTGGACTCCACTGGGATCGGGCAGCGGTTGGCGCCGGCCGTAAAGCCAGTAAAGCCCCAAGGCCCCAAGGGCGATCAGGGCCAGGCTCACCAGCTGAGCCATGCGCAGTCCTCCATCGCAGTAGGGCGGTGTGCCCATCAGGCAGAGCGGGTCGATTCGCAGCCCTTCAATCCAGAAACGCCCAGCGCTGTAGGCCACGAGGTAGGTGCAGCTGATGGCCCCCTTGGGCAGGTTGAGCTTGCCCCGCACCCCTCGCTCAAACAGCACCAGAAGCAGCGCCAGAACCCCCAGGTTCCAGATCGATTCATAGAGAAACGTGGGGTGGAAAGTGCTCTGGTCGAGGAATTCGAGCGGCCGATTGGCGTAGGGGATGGTGAGCTTCCAGGGCAGATCGGTCGGTAGGCCAAAAGCCTCGGAGTTGAAGAAGTTGCCCCAGCGGCCGATGGCCTGCCCCAGCGCCACCGAGGGCAGGAGAACATCCATCAGATTCCAGAAGGCGATCTTGCGCCAACGGGTGTAGAGGATCACCGCCAAGGTGCCACCGATCAGCGCGCCATGGATGGCGATACCCCCGCGCCAGATCGCCAGAGCATCGAGCCAGTTGAGTTGGTACTGGCGCCACTCAAAGGCCACGTAGTACAGGCGTGCCCCGACCACTGCCGCCAGCACCAGCACCGGGAGCAGATCGGAGATCAAGGCCGGCTCAATGCCGCGCTGTTTGCCCAGCCGTGTGGCGAGCATCAGGCCAAGCAGCACGGCCACAGCGATCAGCAGCCCATACCAGCGCAATGAAAAGGGCCCAAGCTGAAACAGCAAGGGCCCAGGTGAGGTGAACAAAGCAAGGGGCATCAGATGCCTTCGGCGGCCTGCACCTTTTCTACTTGCCTCTTCTTCAGAACCAGCATGATCTGGGCCAGTGCCACAGCGGCGAAGAAGGCCAGCAGACCGTAAATGCGGTTGGGGTTCTGGAGCACCACCTCAGCGTCCAGCTGGCCGAAACCACCCACATTGGGATCGTTGGTGAGCGCGGCACCGGCGGCCACGACGTCACCAATGGCTGCCGTGAGGGTGGGGCCGGCGGGGATGGTGTCGGTCACGCTGGTGCCGTCCGCGGTTTTGATCACCACATCAGAGGCGCCGTTGTCACCAGCATTGATGGCATCAATGGTGCCGGCGGCAGAGGCGGTGAACACGCTGTTGTTGCTCTTCTCGCCAGTGGGATACACCTGACCGCGCCCGCGGTTGCCGCCCACGTGCAGCTGGTACTTACCGAAGTGGATGTTGCTATCGCTGGCGGGATCGGGCGAGAGGATCGGGAACACGATCTTCTGGTGGTCATCACCGGGCAGGGGGCCCACCAGAAGGATGTTGGGATTCTCGTCGTTCCAGGTGGTGACATAAACACCAGCGGTCTCTTCCTTGAGCTCGTCGGTGAGACGGTCGGCTGGGGCCAGCGTGAAGCCGTCGGGCAGCATCACCACGGCGCCCACGTTCAGGCCGGTGGGGCTGCCATCGCCAGCCACCTGCTGCATCTTGGTGTCGTAGGGGATCTCCACTTCCACCTTGAACACTTCATCGGGGAACACGGCCTGAGGCAGTTCCACCTGGGTGGGTTTCTTGGCGAGGTGGCAGTTGGCGCAAGCCAGCTTGCCGGTGGCTTCGCGGGGGTAGTCGTAGTTCTGCTGGGCCCAGAAGGGATAGGCCCAGGTGGCCTGAGGGGCAACGAGCAGAGCGCCGAGGGCTAGCAGAGAGCTCAGCAGCAGGGAGAAGGGGCGACGCATGGTGCGGAGTGGCGAGGGGGAGACGACTGGAGAGGAGATCAGACCCACCAGGGCTTCTCGCCGGTGCGGAAATCGGTTTCGGTCCACTGGCTTAGGAACACGTTGTCGCTCTCAACCGACACGTGAGCCAGCGCCAGGGAGAGAGGGGCAGGACCGCGGACCACCTTGCCGGTGGCGTCGTACTGGGAGCCGTGGCAGGGGCACATGAATTTGTTGGCTGCGGCGTTCCAGGGCACCACACAGCCCAGGTGGGTGCAGATGGCGTTAATGCCGTAGCTGCCGATGGCATCGCTGCCTTCCACGATCAGATAGGTGGGATCACCCTTGAGGCCCTGCACGAGGTTGCGATCGCCTTCGCGGTGGCTGCTCAGCCAGCCACTGGCGGTTACGGCGTTGCCCAGCTCATCCTTGGCGGCGATACCGCCACCGGATCCAGCTGCTTTGGGGGGGATGAAGTAGCTCACCACCGGATAGAGGGCGCCCAGGGCAACGCCGGTCACCGACCCGAAGGTGAGCAGATTCATGAATTGACGACGACCCATTCCGGGCACATCACCACTCGAGGCGCTTGCTGGGATCTGGGTCATACGGGGCGGCGCGATAGCCACGGCAACGTGGCGCCCATTATGAACCTTGCCCCGACGGCTCCCGTTGGTTGGAGCGGTCGGATGGCGGCAGCCTGCAACATGCTGTTGCGCGCCCCGATCGCCATGGTTCTGCCGTCCGACGCCCCGCTTAGCAGCACGGAAGTGCTCGAGATCCTGCGCCAGCGCTGGCAGGCCTCCTACGACCTGCAGCTGATCGTGCGCCGCGGCAGGCTCTATCTCCAGGTGATGTGGGGCTATCTCGAGCAGCAGTCGTTTCCGATGACGGCCGAGGCCTACACCGCCAAGCTCGAGGAACTCACCGCCAATCTCAATGGCCTTGGGGTGGCGCCCCAGGTGCGGCAGTGGCTCTGCACCACGAGCGACAAGCCGCGCCTGGGCAAGGCGATGACCCTGCCGCTCGAGCTCCCCGAAGGCCGTGCCAGCGAATTTCTGATCTAGGCCCGCTGCACAACCCGCGCCAGGCCAACCCCCACCAGGTAAAGAGCCGTGATCGCACCGCTGAGCAACAGCATCGTGATCGGGTCTGTGGAGGGGGTGAGTACGGCTCCGGCCAGGGCGGAGGCCACCACCACGAAGCGCCAGGCTGACAGCATGGTTTGGGCTTGCACGATGCCCAGTGCCGCCAGCAGCATCTGCAGCACCGGCAGCTGGAAGGCCAGGGCTGTGGCCACCATCAGCAGCAGCACGAAATCGAGGTAGCGCTCGATTGACCAGAGCGGCTCCACGACATCCGCGCCGTAGTTCACCAGGAAGTTGAGTGCGGCCGGCACCAGGGCCCACCAGGCAAAGGCCAAGCCCGCCAGGAACAGCACCGCTGAGCCCGCCACGGCAGGCGCCACCAGCCGCTGCTCCCGTCGGGTGAGGCCTGGCAGCACGAAGGAGAGTGCCTCATAAAACACGTAGGGAAGTGCCAAGGTGAGGCCGCTGTAGCCGGCCACCTTCAGGGAGACGAACAGGAATTCACCCGGTGCCAGCTGCAGGAAATGAATCCCCTGGGCCGGCACTTCCAGGAGCCGCACCAATGGCTTCACAAGCAGCAGGCAACCCGCCGCACCGACCACCACCGCCAGCAGGCTGCGCAGAATGCGGCGCCGCAGCTCCTCGAGGTGATCCACGAGGGTCATCTCCACCTCCCCCGGGAACTGATCGTCGGGATGGGTGGAGGCGTCCTCCTCCTGCTGGAGGTTTACCCGGATCGGGGCCGGGGCGGGCAGCACGGTGTTGCCGTCCGGCAGGCTGTTGCGCTCGCTCATGGCTCTTGCTCCCCGCTGAGGCTAGGGGCGACTGCCTTCAGCAGGGCCAACGCGCGCCCCGGCTCCGCCCAGAGCACCTCGCCGCCGCGGTGGCGCACGGTGCCGGGGCCCGCCCCTGCAATCCGCTGCAGCTCATCGCAGGGCACCATCACCACGGCCACCCGCTGGTTGCCGCGGGCGCGGCTGAAGTGGGCGGCAAGATCAGCAGCGGCCTGAAGATCACTGTCGCTGCCGAGCCCCTCGGACCCTTTCAGCACCACGTGGCTGCCGGGACACTCCTGGGCATGGAACCAGAGATCACCGCGGCGGGCCTGGCGCAGGCTGATCCATTCGTTCTGGCGGTGGTTGCGGCCCACCTGTAGGCGCAGGCCGCCGGGGCTGGTTAGTTCCAGGGGTGAGGGGGTGGCTGTGGCCTGCTGACGGCGCTGGGCGCGGCTGGGGCCTTTCAGCGCATGCAGGCTGCTGCACTCGTCATCAAGGCTGCTCAGGTGCTCGAGGGCAGCGGCGCTGCTGTGGGTGGGGCCTTGATCGAGGTAGGTGAGGCTGGCCTCCAGCTGCTCAATCCGCTGGCGGTGTTGATCGATCCGTGGAGTGATCGCGGCCACGGAGCGCCGCAGCTTGCGGGCGCGCTTATAAAGCGACTGGGCTTGCGCCACCTGCTCGCGGCTGGGCTGGGCGAGGCAGAGCAGGGCATCAGCCTGCTGCTGCAGCTGATCGCTGCTATCCACCTGATCGAGCAGCTGCTGCTGGTCCATCAGCTGGCTGCGTTCCCGCTCCAGCTGATGTTCAAGACGTTGCTGGAGTTGGTGGCGCCGCTGCTGCACCAAGCGCGCCCCCAGTCGCTCGTGGTGGTAGCGGGCCAAGTCTTGGTTGATCGGCAGCGCTTCGGATGCTTTGGGGCGATCACCGCTGCCGCAGGGTTCGTTGATCCAGCAGCGATAGGCACAACAGCGCCCTGGGCTGTATGCAAACCGTCCTTGCTCCAAGGCCGTCAGCCAGGCCTGCCAGTGCTGCCAGAGCTGCTGCCATTGCTCTGGGCTCAGCGTGTTCACCGGTTGGGCCAGCAGGGATTCGCTGAGGTGTGGAGCATCACCGGCTAACTGCAAGGCAAGGGCCGGGCTGATGCCCTGGTAGGCACTTTGCAGCGCCTGCTTCAACGGCAACGGCAGCAACGTGAGCTGCCGTTGCCAATCGGCGAAGCTCTCCTGGCGGTTGGGGGGCTGCCCGCTCAGGGGCGGCGGTGGGCTGTAGGCATCGCCAGTACCGATGGGCCGCAGCCGCGATTGCTGTTGGCGCACCTGGCGGGCTGCCGCCACCACGCGCCGCTGCTCATCCAGCAAAAACAGATTGCTGTGGCGGCCCATCAGTTCCAGCACGAGCCAGCGCTGGATGGTTTCACCGGGACGTGGTGCGAAGCCGAGTTCCACCACACGCTCCCAGCCCGGCTGCTCCAGGCTCACCAGGGCAAGGCCGCCCAAGCCGTGTTGCAGCTGCTGGGCCAAGGTGCTGCCATCGCCATGGCGTGGCGGGGCCTCGATCGCCAGCAGCCGCGGGGCCTCTGCCTGCCAGCTCAGCTCAAGCCAAAGTCGCTGCTTGAGGGTGCGAAAGCCCAGCTGCAGCGTGTGGCTGTCAGCCTGTTGGGCCTTCTCAAAGCGGCTAGGCAGCAGCTGCGGCTGCAGTTCGCTCAGCACCGCTCGCAAGCTGGTGAGATCCATGGCCTGGAGCGTGGCAGGGGCCATGGGCAGGTGCGAAGAGGCTGCGGCAGCGCTCCTACTCTGCAGGGCCGCGCTCGATCGCTCATGGTTGCTGAGGCCTCCGATGCCGGCCGGCTGTTCCTGATCACAGGTCCCAGTGGCGTAGGCAAAGGCACGCTGGTTTCGGCCTTGCTGCAGCGCCATCCACAGATCTGGCTGTCTGTGTCGGCCACCACGCGCGCACCGCGCAGCGGCGAACAGGATGGACAGCACTATTTTTTTCTGGATCGCGGCGCGTTTGAGGTCAAGGTGGCCGAGGGAGGGCTGCTGGAGTGGGCTGAGTTTGCCGGCAATTGCTACGGCACCCCGCGGGAGCCGGTGGAGCAGCAGCTCACAGCCGGCCGGCCTGTGCTGCTCGAGATTGAGCTGGAGGGTGCCCGCCAGGTGCGCAGCAGCTTCCCCAGTGGCTTTCAGATCTTCATTAAGCCGCCGTCGTTTGAAGAGCTAGAGCGGCGCATCCGCGGCCGTGGCACTGACAGCGAAGATGCGATCAGCCGTCGCCTGGAGCGGGCTCGGGTGGAGTTAGAGGCTGAATCTGAATTCGATGCTGCACTGGTGAACGACGATCTCGATCGTGCTTTGGCTGAGCTCGAGCAGCTGATGGCGCTCGCTTGATCAACAGCGAACGATTGAGCATGAAAAAAGCGGCCCTGTGAGGCCGCCTGAGCTATAGCTTCAATCCGATGTTCACATCGGGTGGAACAGCAGATCGGGGAAGAAGCGGTTGAATTCGATCAGGATGCCGGCGGTGGCGGTGAACCAGATCGCAGCGAAAACCGGAGCTGTGGTGAGGAACTTTTTCATCGCTGGTGAGTGATAGCGGGAGCGGGTGAAAACAGGCCTTGCCTGATCAGCGGGGTGACACCGTGATCTTGTCGTCGGCCTCGGTGAGCTTGCCGCTGGTGAGAGCGCCGAAGGCGGCAATGGGCCAGGTGGCTGCAGCGAGAGTGCTCTTGAAGGCCAGCGGTAGATCGATCTGGATTTCCTTCATGGTGGCGTCTTTCTCACCACGGATCGCGATCAGGTAGTTGCGACCGGCCCAGCCGATGCAACCAGCGATGTAAAGGAAGGCGATGCCGGGGATGATGAAGTCGCCGGCGTGGCTGAGGCGGCCATCCACAATCAGGTGGGGCAGGCCATCAGCGCCGCAGGACGCCTGGCTGTACATCGCAAAGCGAGCCTTGGCCTGGTCGGTTGTTGCAGCAGCTGCGCGCTGCTGGAAGCGGGCGCTCTCAGCGCAGGGGGTCAGACCCGCTACATCGGCTTTGGCCACTGGGGCGAAGCCGAAGATCAGCAGGGCAGAAATCAGAACAGCAAAGAGGCGGCGCATCGGGTCCAGCTGCTGCACGGCAGGATGTCACTTGCGGACACTACGTGCGGCCTTCAAAGCTGATGCCAACCCTGCTGGCCCTCGAAACAAGTTGTGACGAGTCAGCGGCAGCTGTCGTGCGCGATCAACGTGTGTTGGCGAGCGCTGTCGCGTCTCAGGTAGAGGAGCATGCGCGCTGGGGTGGGGTGGTGCCCGAGATCGCCTCGCGCCGCCATGTGGAGGCCCTGCCTGGGTTGATTGATCAGGTGATGCGCGAGAGCGGCATCACGTTCGCTGAGCTGGATGCGATTGCTGCCACAGCTGCACCAGGCTTGGTGGGGGCGCTCCTTGTTGGCTCCATCACCGGACGCAGCCTGGCGCGGCTCCACAGCAAACCCTTTCTCGGGATTCACCACCTCGAGGGCCATCTCTGCTCGGTGCAGCTGGGAGATCCGCTTCCGGCTGGGCCCTATCTGGTGCTGCTGGTGAGCGGCGGCCACACCGAGATGATTCGTGTGGATGGGCCTGGCCGCTATCAACGCCTGGCCCGCAGCCGTGATGACGCCGCTGGTGAAGCCTTCGACAAGGTGGCGCGGCTGCTGGATCTGGGCTACCCCGGCGGCCCGGCCATCCAGGCTGCTGCTGAGCAGGGTGATCCGCAGCGCTTTGCGTTGCCTAAGGGCCGTGTGTCGCTGCCGGCAGGGGGCTTTCATCCCTACGACTTCAGTTTCAGCGGCTTGAAAACGGCGGTGCTGCGTTTGGTGAACCAGCTGAAGGCTGAGGCCGAGACCGGTGGGCAGCCGTTCCCTCTGGCCGATGTAGCGGCCAGCTTTGAGCAGGTGGTGGCCGACGTGTTGGTGGAGAGAACCACGCGCTGCGCCAGGGATCAGGGGCTCAGCACTCTGGTGATGGTGGGCGGTGTGGCGGCCAACCGGCGGCTGCGTCAACGGTTGGAGCAGCGCTGTGGTCAGCTGGGTCTTCAGTGGCGCCTTGCGCCGCTGGCTTACTGCACGGATAACGCCGCAATGATTGCCGTGGCGGCAGAGCAGCGCTTCGCTGCCGGTGCGATCAGTCGGATCGATCTCGGTGTGGCCCCTCGGCTAGCGCTGGAGGATGCAACGGTGCTCTATGAACCGCAGCCGCCCTTTTGATCTCAGTAGGCTCTTGAGACTCACTGGCAACAGCCATGGCCACGGCTCAACCAGCACCGGAGACCACCGAGATCAGACAAGAGGTGATGCAGACCGTTGTGGAAGCAGCACCTGAAGAGCTCAACCAATGGAAGCGTGGTTTCACCCCTCAGGCCGAGATTTGGAATGGCCGCATGGCGATGCTCGGGCTGTCCATTGGCCTGAGCGTGCTGCTGATCGCTCGCCTGGCCGGTAAGGCCTAGGTCGTTTTCCCCCGCAGAGCCTGTATCAGTTCATTGGGCCTGAGGCTCTGGGCGAGGGCGTCATCAGCGTGGACCCGGCCTGATTCCACGAGCCTAAGCAGGGCCTGATTGGCGGTTTTCATGCCATCGAAACCGCTGCGGGCCATGATCTCTTCGATCTCCGCTAGTTCACCGCGCTGGATGTAGTCCTTGCACGCGTCGGTGTTGATCAGGATGTCGTGAAAGGCAGCGCGTTGTTGATCTGTTGTTCGCAGCAGCCCTTGGGCGATCACGGCCAGCAGGCTTTCGGCCACAGCCCTGCGCATGCTCTCCTGCTCGCGAGGAGGAACCATCCCCAGCACCCGCTCCACGGTTTTCACCGCTGAATTGGTGTGCAGGGTGCCGAACACTAAATGCCCTGTTTGCGAGGCCTCGATGGCGGTGGCCAGGGTTTCACTGTCACGAATTTCACCGATCAGGATCACGTCTGGGTCTTCCCTGAGGGCGGCGCGCAGGGCGTTGTGGAACTGGCGGGTGTGCTGCCCAACCTCCCGGTGGCGGATCAGGGATTGGCGGCTCTCATGCACGAACTCCACCGGATCCTCAATCGTGAGGATGTGGCAACTGCGGTTGCGATTGATCCAATCGATCATGGCCGCGAGGGTGGTGCTCTTACCCGAGCCTGTGGGGCCTGTAATCAGCACCAGTCCCTTCGGACGAGATGCCAGCTCCTTCAGCACAGGTGGCAGGTTGAGCTCCTCCAAGGTGGCGATCTGCTGGGGGATCAGCCGCAGCACCATCGCCGGGCCCCGCAGGGAATCGAGCAGGTT
Source organism: Synechococcus sp. LA31 (assembly GCF_018502385.1). Classification (NCBI taxonomy): domain Bacteria; kingdom Bacillati; phylum Cyanobacteriota; class Cyanophyceae; order Synechococcales; family Synechococcaceae; genus Synechococcus; species Synechococcus sp. LA31. The sequence goes on along the minus strand of NZ_CP075523.1, from coordinate 1,403,987 downwards.
GATGCGCACCCGCACGAAGGGAAAGGCATGGGAGCCGTCGAATTCCTTATCGCGCTGAAAGGCATCGATCTGGGCAGGGCTGAGCATCTCCCGCAGCCAGCCGTGGAAGCTGGCGGCATCGCTGATGGGCCAACCCGTGCGCAGCATCTCGCCGCGCGCCCGGTAGCGGGGCTCCTCCCCAACCCCCAGATGCACATCGGAGAAACCGCTGCGCTCGGCCAGCTGCACGATGGACGCCAGGCTGCTGGGCTGCGTGCCGCCTAGGGCGCCGGCTCCAGCTACCGCTGGCGCAACGGCTGGTGGCACTGCCGGCGGAAACAGGCTGCTGGGGAAGGGGGAGCTGCTGGTCACCGCATGGCGGCAGTGTGCCTCCAGCTTTGCGGCTGATCCAGCCTCTGGCCAGCTAATCCCGACGCCATCTTTAGGATCCGGCTACATGGCCGGCCCCTGTGAGCACCCCCCACAACGTCTGCATCGTGCTGGGCACGCGCCCGGAGGCCATCAAGCTGGCGCCGGTGATTCAGGCGTTTCAGGCCGCCCCTGATGTCCGCACGCGGGTGGTGCTCACCGGTCAGCACCGCGAGATGGTGGCCCAGGTGATGGAGCTGTTTGGCCTGCAGGCCGATCACGATCTGGCCCTGATGGCCCCCAAGCAAACCCTCACCCACATCACCTGTGGTGCGCTGCAGGGTCTGCAGGCCGAGTTTGAGGCGCACAAGCCCGATCTGGTGTTGGTGCAGGGCGACACCACCACCGCCTTCGCTTCGGCCCTGGCGGCTTTCTACGCCCAGGTGCCCGTGGGGCATGTGGAGGCGGGCTTGCGCACCGACAACCTCATGGACCCCTACCCGGAGGAAGCCAATCGCCGCTTGATCTCTCAATTGGCTCAGCTGCACTTCGCTCCCACCGAGGTGTCGGCCGCCAACTGCCGTGCTTCCGGTGTCGTGGGTGAGGTGTGCATCACCGGCAATACCGTGATCGATGCCTTGCTGCTGATGGCTGAGAAGGCCCCACCGTTTGTGCTGCCGGGTCTCGATTTCGAGCAGCAGCGCGTGATCCTGGCCACAGTGCATCGGCGCGAAAACTGGGGTGAACGGCTCAAGGAGATCGGCCAGGGCTTCCTTCAGGTGCTCGAGCGCTTCCCGGATACGGCCCTGCTGCTGCCATTGCACCGCAATCCCACCGTGCGCGAACCATTGCAGGCCCTGCTGGGCGATCACCCCCGCGCCTTCCTCACCGAACCGCTCGACTACGACCAGCTGGTGGCGGCCATGCGTGGTTGCACCTTGCTGTTGAGTGATTCCGGGGGCCTGCAGGAGGAAGCGCCTGCCTTGGGGAAGCCGGTGCTGGTGCTGCGCCGCACCACCGAGCGTCCGGAAGCTGTGAATGCCGGTACCGCCAAGCTGATCGGCACCGCCAGCGCCGACATCCTGCGGGAAACCTCTCTCTTGCTTGCCGATGGGGCGGCCTATGAGGCCATGGCTCGGGCCCACAACCCCTTTGGCGATGGCAAAGCAAGCCAGCGCATTTTGGAGGTGAGCCGCAGCTTCCTTAGTCGCCCCGCTTCTTAGCCCACGGCGGCAGGTCGATGAACACGCGGGTGCCGGGGGTTAGACCCTCGAGGATCTGCGTGTCCTTGCCGCTGCTGGCACCCAGGGTGACGGCCTGGAAGGTGGGCTGATTGCCGGGACCCACCAGCAGTACCCCTGGTTTGCCTTGTTCGGTCACCACCGCCACGGTGGGAATGACGGTGCGGGAGGCCAACGTGCCGGTGTTGAAGTCGATGTCGGCGGTCATGCCAATCCGCAGCTCGGGCGGCGGGTCAATCAGCTGCAGCTTCACTTCAAAGGAGGTCACGTTGTTGAGCTTCTCGGCGCGGGGTGCGATCTGACGAACCTGGGCCGGGAAGCGGCGATCGGGGAAGGCATCTACCCGCACCGCAGCGCTCTGGCCGAGCTGGATCCGGCCGATGTCGCTTTCGGGCACCTTCGCCACTGCCTCCAGGCCTTGAGCCAGCTCCACGATCGAGGAGCTGCTGGCACCGGCTGATGCCGACGCCGAGGTGGTGGGTGTCACGAAGGCGCCGGGGTCGGCGAAGCGAGCCGTCACAACACCCGTAAAGGGCGCACGCACCGTCAGGTCGCTCCGCTCTTTCAGCCTTGCCTCTAAGCGCTGCTGGGCAGCTTCCACAGCGGCTCTGTCGACCTCGTAAGTCGATTTGGCGCTGTTGTAGTCATCAACGCTGATGCCGCCCTGGCGGATCAGGGCTTCGCGGCGTTGCAGCTCGCTCTGGCTGCGGTTGAGCTGGGCCTTGGCGGAGCGCAGCTGGGCGCGCAGCTCATCGAGGCGGTCGTCGAGGTCACCGCTGTCCATCAGCGCTAGCGGCTGATTGGCACGCACACTGTCGCCCTCTTCCACATAGAGCTTCTCCAGCACCCCCTGGCGCTTCGGGCTCACGTTCACCTTGCGGAACGCCTCTAGCTCACCGCTGGCGGTGATCACCCCCGGCAAGGTGCCTTGGCGCGCCAGCACCGTGAAGCTCTCGAGGTTGCGTTGTTGCTGGCTGCTGCGGCGCTGGCTCACCAGCACTCCGCCACCGCCGATCACCAGGGCTCCGGCCAGCAGGCCAGCCCAGAGGCGCTTGCGGCGCAGCCAGTCGGGCCCGCCCCTGAGAGCTCGGGGCAGACGCCGGCCGCGATCGCCAAGCGCTGCATCGCCCTGGCGCTGCGGGGGGGGCTGAAGCATCGTGGAAGGAATGGTGTGCGCCTGCTCTGCTTCCAGTCTTCCTGGTCGGCGCGATCAACTGTGGATTCCGCTGGGGTGGATCACCGCCAGAGCAGATGAAGGCCAGGGGTGCTCCGTGGAGCAGTCCGTAGATTCGATCAATGCTTAAAGCCGGAATCGTGGGCCTGCCCAATGTGGGCAAATCCACCCTCTTCAACGCCCTGGTGGCCAACGCCCAAGCGGAGGCGGCCAACTACCCCTTCTGCACGATCGAGCCCAATTCGGGCGTGGTGTCGGTGCCCGATCCGCGGTTGCAGCAGCTCTCGGATCTGAGCAAGAGCAAGGAGCTGATCCCCACGCGGGTGGAGTTTGTGGATATTGCCGGCCTGGTGAAGGGCGCCAGCCAGGGCGAGGGCCTGGGTAACAAGTTTTTGGCCAACATCCGCGAGGTCGACGCCATCGTGCACGTGGTGCGCTGCTTCGAGAACGACGACGTGATCCACGTGTCGGGCTCGGTGGGCCCTGCCCGCGATGCTGAGGTGATCAACCTTGAGTTGGGCTTGGCGGATCTGAGCCAAGTGGAAAAGCGGCGCGAACGCCTCAAGAAGCAGGTGCGCACCAGCAAGGAGGCCCAGGTGGAGGATGCGGCGCTCGAGCGCATCCAAGCCGTGCTGGAGCAGGGCGGCGCCGCCCGCACCATCGAGCTCAACGACGAAGAAGCGGCGATGGTGAAGCCGCTGGGCCTGCTGACCGCCAAGCCGATCATTTACGCCACCAACGTGAGCGAAGACGACCTGGCCTCAGGTAACGCCTACTGCGAAGACGTCGCAGCCCTGGCTGAGCAGGAAGGAGCGGGCACGGTGCGCATTAGCGCCCAGGTGGAGGCTGAACTGATCGAACTCCCCGAGGAAGACCGCGCTGAATTTTTGGCGGGCCTCGGTGTGGAAGAAGGTGGCCTGCAGGGCTTAATCCGAGCCACCTACGCGCTGCTGGGCCTGCGCACCTACTTCACCACCGGTGAGAAGGAAACCCGCGCCTGGACGATCAAGGCCGGCATGACCGCTCCCCAGGCCGCAGGTGTGATCCACACCGATTTCGAGCGCGGCTTCATCCGCGCCCAGACCATCGGCTACAAGCAGCTGCTGGAAGCCGGTTCGCTGGCGGAGGCCCGCAACAAAGGCTGGCTCCGCGCCGAGGGTAAGGACTATGTGGTGGAGGAAGGCGACGTGATGGAGTTTCTGTTCAACGTTTAAGGCCTCAGAATGCGTTCACGTGCACAACGCCCATGACAGAGCAGCAGCAACCTTCAGACGCCGCTCAGCAGCACGATTTCGAGGCGCAGAAGCAGGTGCATCAGCAGATCCGCAACGACCCTGACTACGACGACTGGGAGTACGGGACTGAGCCCCTCCCCCATGAAGCCTGGACGGCCAAGGTGAGCAAGGGCTGATCTCAGGCCGGCTCCAGCTGCAGGGTGCTGTGCCCTACGCCAATGCCGGCGAGGGCCGCTTTGGCGTGATGCAGCAATTGCATGTCGTCTAGCTCGCTCTCGCGGCGGCAGATGTGTGCCGTGAGGGCTACCTGGGAGGTGCTGAGGCTCCAAATATGCACGTGGTGCACGTTCACCACCCCCGGCAGCGCCAGCAAGGTGTCGTGCACCAGCTCAGGTTGGATGTGGCCGGGGATCCCATCGAGCAGCACCACCAATGCATCGCGGATCAGCACCACGCCGGTGTAGCCCACCGCCAGGCCCACGCCGACGGCCGTGAGCGGATCGAGCCAATGCCAGCCAGTGAAGCCCACCAGCAGGGCGCTGAACAGCACCGCCAGCGACACCAGGGCATCGCTAAGGAGGTGCATCACAGCCGCGCGCCGGTTGAGGTCGTGTTTGTGGCCGCCATGCTCGCCAATGCCGAACAAGCTGGCGGATCCAAGATTCACCGCGATGCCGGCCGCGGCGGCCCACGCCACGGGGCCGCTCACCAGGGGCTGGGGATCTGTGAGCCGTTGGATCGCTTCCACCACCACCACAGCGGAGGCCATGGCCACCAGCACGCCGTTGATCAGCGCTGCCAGCTGGGTGCTGCGCCCGAAGCCGTAGGTGAAACGCTCGCTTGGGGCCCGCGTGCTCAAGCGTTCAGCACCCCAACCCAGCGTGAGCCCCGCCACATCGCCGAGGTTGTGGATGGCATCACCGATCAGGGCCAGCGAGCCGAAGCCGATGCCGATCACCAGCTGTGCCACCGAGAGGGTGCTGTTGAGCAGCACGCTCCAGCGAAAGGCTGATGCCAGGCCAGCCCGGCCGATGTGTTGCTGGGCATGGCGGCGACCCGGTTCGTGCAGAGCCATCGGTTTGCTAGGGCTGGACCGATTGTGGGCGCTGGCGCGACCAGCGGTTTGTGTTGTGGATGGCCTTGGCTGTCGCTCGCTTCAGCCCTTTGCATCCGCGCGCCGCTGGATCGGGCCGATCAGCAGCAGGCTCAGCGTGCACACCAGCGCCACCAGCAGCCAGAGCACCAGGCCGTGGCCCTGGTGATCGAGCAACAATCCGGCGATCAGCGGTGCCCCGAAGGCGCTCAGGGCAAAGCATTGGGAGAACAGCGCCATGGCCAGGCCCCCATGCCCCTTCGGGCTCAGCTCCACCACCGCCTCAGTCGCCGTGGGTAGGAAAGCCGCCTGTCCAAAAGCCAACAGCACTAGAGCCAGCACCACCAGGCCCAGGCCTCCCTCGCTCAAGGCCGAGAGGGCCATCAGCGCCGTGCCACCGCTGAAGCAGAGCAGGCTCAGCCTTAAGCCCACAGCCACCGATCGGCGCGCCAGGGCCTGACCTACGGGCCATTGAATCAGCAGCAGCAGCACCAGGGGAATGCCGATCAGCAGGGCGCTGATCGCCTCTGGCTGGGCATCGCGCTCCAAGCCGCCTCGCACCAGATCCAGGGGTAGGGCGCTTTGCATCAGGGGGGGGATCGCCGTGGCTACCACCGAGAGCAGCAACATCGGCAGTAGTGCCGGTAGCCAGCGCCCGAGCGGCATAGGTTCCACACCAGCAGCTCTGGCCGGTACAGCCTTGGGCAGGGGGCGCCAGAGAAGCAACGCGGCCAACGCCACGATCGCGGCCATATCCACCCAGTACAACCCCCGGAGCAGACCCAGCTGGGCTAACAGTGCCCCGGCGAGGGTGCCGCCGGCGATCCCAGCGGCATCAGCGGTGCGTGAGAGCGCATAGCCCCTTGCGGAGGGGATGGGCGGGGAGCACAACGGCACCGCTAGTTCCACGGCAGGCCAGTAGAGCCCCCCGGCCATCCCCATCAGCAATTGGCCAGCGATGTAGCCCTGCTGCTCGTGGGCCCCGAGCAGCAGGGCATCGCCGAGAAAGCCGCACAACCCTGCCAGCAGCACCGGCACGCCGCAGCTCAGGCCCAGATCCAGGAGCCAGCCGCTGGCGAAGCGGCCGATGGTGCCAGCCAGGGCCGCCAGGGCCAGCCCACTGCCCACCTGGGCGGGCGAGAAATCCGCTTGGTGGAACACCATGGGCGTGAGATAGAGCACGCCTCCTGCCCCGAAGCTCGCCACCAAGCGCACACTGGCCAGCTCCCGCAACGCCGGGGGAAACTGGTGCCACCACTGCCGGCCTGTTGAGAGCGTCTGTGCTCGTGCCAACCCGTCGACCGATGCGTGTAGTGCTGCGCAGTCTGCTGGCTGGCCTGCTCTGGTTGGCTCCAGCGCGGGCCGCAGAGCAGCTGGAGGTGCAGCTCGATGGCCTGAAGCTTCCGATTGATTTGGTGGCATTGGAGGCCTGGAGCCGCGCACCGAGTAGTGCCCAGGGCGACCTGCGCGCTTGGTTGGATCTGCTCGATGCCAACGGCCAGGAGCAACTGCGGCGCATCCTGCGGGCCCCCCTGGTGCAAGACCGCTCCTTCGCTCAGCAGTTCCTCGCCAGCTGGGCCGGTCAGCGGGTGTTGGCCGAGCTGGATCAGTTGATCACCACCGAGCAGGGCAGTGCGGGGCCAGTGCTCTACCAAACCTTGCAGCAGCTGCTGGCCTGGCAGCCGCAGGTCACCACTATCGAGCTGCTGCGGGCCGTGCCGAGCCAGCGGCTGGTGCTTCATCTCGAGGGCGGCCTGCAGCTGGCGGGTCGCTGGCAGCGGCAGATCGTGGATCAACGCGATGCCCTGCGCGCCCTGCAGCAGCTGAAGCTGCGGCGGGTGTCTGAATCCGCGATGGCGTTGCAGCCAGCCGGTCAGCCCGCTGAGGTTTTTCAGCTTTCCGTGCCCCATCGCCGCCAGCCCCTCGAGCTGCAGCTCTGGCGAGGCCGTTCAAGGGGCTGGGTGTTGCTCACCCCGGGCTTGGGTGGCAGTGCCGAGCAGCTCGAATGGTTGGCGTCAGGCCTACACCAGCGTGGCTGGTCGGTGTTGCTGCTGGATCACCCTGGCAGTGATGAGCAGGCGGTGCGTGAGCTGCTCGAAGGGCGGCGGCCTCCGCCGGGCGCGGAAACCCTCAGCGAGCGGGTGCGGGATCTGCAGGCCGTGGTGGCCGCCGTGCACACCGGCGAGCTACCTCGCTTGGGTGAGCGGGTGGTGTTGATGGGCCATTCGCTCGGTGGCTTCACCAGCCTTCTGGCGGCGGGACTACGGCCTGAACCAGGCCTGGCCCGTCGCTGCGATCGAGCCCTAGATGGCATCCCGCTCACCAACCTCTCGCGGCTGCTGCAATGTCAGCTGCTGGATGTGCCCCTGCCGCCGCCCCAGCCCTTGGCGCAGCCGCTGCAGGCCGTGGTGAGCCTCAACGGGTTCGGCAGCTTGATCTGGCCCCATCGCGGCCTGCGCGCCCTGCCCGCGCCGGTGCTGCTGGTGGGCGGCAGCCTGGATCTGATCACGCCGCCGCTGTCTGAGCAGCTGCAGCTGTTTTTGCGCGATGGCTCCCCCCAGAGCCGCTTGGTGCTGCTCGAGGGGGGCAGCCACTTCTCGCCAGTGCGGATCGATTCCAGTGAGCAGGCGCTGTTTCAACTCGGCGAAGAGTTTGTGGGGGTGGAGCCGCAGCGGGTGCAGAGCCTCACCCTCAGCCTCACCGCCGAGTTCCTTGGCAGCCTTCCCCGTGGCGTCGCGCCCCAGCGGCGTCAGCTCGGCGGTGTGACCGCCTACGTGCTGAACCGCCGTCAGGCGGAAACCTGGCGGGAGGTGATCCTCCCTTAAAAACTGATCCGTGGATCCAGCAGCGCCACCAGCAGATCCACCAGCATGCTGATCGCCACGACCAGGGCCGCCACCACCACCACAATTCCCTGCACAACCGGATAGTCGCGCTGGCTGATCGCCTCCTGTAGCCGGAAGGCCACCCCGGGCCAGGAGTAGGTGACCTCGATCAGTAGGGCTCCTCCAATTAGCGAAGCCACCGTGATCCCGGTGATCGTGAGCACCGGCAGCAGGGCATTGGGTAGGGCATGGCGCAGCACCACTCGCCGCTCGCTCAGGCCGCGGCTGCGGGCCGCTTCCACGTAGTCGGAATCAAGGGCGCGGCGCAGGTTGAGCCGCAGGGCATTGGCAAAGACGCCGCTGAGCAGCAGGCCGAGGGTGGCGGCGGGCAGCATCAGATGGCGCAGGGTTCCCCAGAACTGCTCTCCGCTGCCGTTGCGCAGGCTGTCGAGGAGGTAAAAGCCGCTGCCATCGGGCGGCACCAGGGTGGCGGGGAAGCGCCCTCCTACCGGCAGCCAGCCCAACCACACCGCAAACACCAGCTGCATCACCATCGCGGCCCAGAAGGGCGGTAGCGCATAGGTGCTAACGCCATAGAGCCGGCCTGCTAGGTCGGTGCGGCCCTCTGGCCGGGCGATGCCGCTGAAGCCCACCGCCAGTCCCAGGACAGCCGCGATCAGGAGCGCCACCACCCCTAGCTCCAGGCTGGCGGGCAGGCTGCGGCCGATCACGCTGGTCACCGCTTCGTTGTTGGCCAGCGATTCCCCTAACTGGCCATGCAGGAGATCGCTGAGGTAGTGGCCGTATTGCACCAGCAGGGGTTGATTCAGTCCCAGCTGTTGCCGCAGTGCTTCGCGGGCCTCCGCTGGTGCGCGCAGGCCCAGCAGGGCGTCGATGGGATCGCCCGGTGCCACCCGCAACAGCAGGAACACCAGGCTGGCGATCAGCCAGAGCATCACGGGCACCAGCGCCAGGCGGCTGGCTAGGTAACGCAGCAGGTGGCGACGTCGGCTCATCGGACACTCAGAGACTGCAGCTGCAGCCGGCCGCTGCCATCAAACACGGGGCGCTGCAGCTGGGGCTGGGCCCAGGCCCGGGGCGCTACCTGCCACACAGGGATGTAGGCCGCGCCGGCGGCGGTGCGGCGTTGCAGCAGCTGCAGCAGCGGTAACCGCTCGGGGCCTTCCACCTGTTCGCTGGCTTCCAGTTGGGCCTGCAGGCCTGGGGCGCTCCAGAAGCTGCCCGCAGCCGCGGCATTGCCTTTCAGGCACTGATCGCTCTGTGCCTGGCTGCAGGCCAGCATCGGCGCCAGATAGATATCTGGATCGGGATAGTCGGCGCTCCAATCAAAGAACACCATCGGGAAGGCTCCATCGGCCACTTGCCGGTAGGCCGTGGTGGATTCCACGCCGCTGATCTCCAGCGCAACGCAATCACCCAGATCGCGCTGGAGCTGGGCTTTCCAGGTGAGGGCGAACAGCTTGTCGGCCGGCACGTTGGAGCGGAAGGTGAGGGGCAGGGTGAGGCGCTGCCCCTGGCAATACCCCGCCTGCCGGAAGAGCTGGCGTGCGCGGCGGGGGTTGTAAGCCGGCCAGGCTGGTGGCTCGGATCCCGCCAGTGGCGGTGGCACCAGGGAGCGCAGCGGTTCACGGATGCCATAGCTCACCCGCTCGCTGATCAGGGGCCGATCAAGGCTTAGGGCTACGGCCTGGCGTAGCAGGGTTTGGTTGAAGGGCGGCCGATCGCTCAGCAGCGTGAGGTAGCTGATTTCTCCCGCTGGCCCGATCGCCTCCACCAGCTGGCCTTGCCGAGCCCGCTGGGCCAGGGTCCGCTGTTGATCGCTGTCCATCCCCGAGGAGGTGAGCACATCTACTTCACCGCTCACTAGGGCGCCGAACAGCGCCGTTGAGTTGCTGAGCGTGACCAGATGGATGCCCTGGTTGCGAGCCGGCGGTCCCCAATAGCGCTCGAAGGGCAGCAGCGTTTGCTTCTGCGGGGTGCTGCTTGCCAGCCGGTAAGGGCCTGTGCCCACGAAGCGATTGGCCAGTGAGGTGCTGCGGTGCAGCCGGTAGGCCGTGGGCGAGAGCGGTGTGAGGCTGATGGAGCTCAGCAGCGCCGTCAGGGCGCTGTAGGGGCGCTTCAGTTGCAGCTTCAGTTCGTAGGGCCCGCTGGCCTGCACGCTGCTGATGCGGTCATCGAGCAGGTAGCCGAGCTTGGCCAGGGATCGGAAGCGCTCAAGGCTGAACACCATTGCTTCCGCATCGAAACGGCTGCCGTCGTGGAACAGCACGCCCTGGCGTAGGGGAATGGTTGCCGTGAGCCCATCAGCGCTGAGCTCAGGCAGGGCCGTGGCCAAGCGCGGCTGGATCTTGCCCTCGGCATCGGCGGCATAGAGCGGATCACCAACCGCGCTGAGGAGTTGCAGGCCTCCCACGGTGGTGACGTCCACCGGATCCACGGAGGTCAGCGTGCTCTTGCTGGCCACCACCAGCTGCCCTGCGGGATGGGGCGGCTGGCAACCCGCCAGCGAAGCGGTGATGGGCAGCAGCGCCGCCAGAGCGACAGAAATCTGGAGTCGGCTGGTCAAGGCTGCGGGCAAGCCCGCTTATTCAAGCCCCTACGGCAAGGCGTGGGGGGTGATGGTGGCTGTGGCTGGCCACCTGATGCAGTGAAATTTCAAACACCGGTGAGCCGTGGCGGGCAAGGGGCCAGCGCCGCACCCAGCAGCGGTTGTGCCGATCGTCAACGCCAATCACCTGATACAGGTTCTCGTCGCTGGTGAGGGTGATGCAATCACCCTGATGCAGGGTCATGGGTCTGGGTGCAGACAGATGGATGGAGGCGAGTCGTGGTCGGTAGACCTGGAGAAAAAATCAGGCGTGGGTACAGCGTTCTCTGCTGCGGGCTGATCAAAAGTTCTCGTCGCTACAAAGCAAGTGCTGCGTCAGCGGATTCAGATGACGCAGGCGGTGTGGTGTTCTCGCTCGGGTCTTCTCGCGTTGTGTCCAATCTGCCTCACCATCGGCTCAGAGGGTGCGCAGGCACGCCGCCACGGCCTTGACATCCGGCAGAGCGGTGATCGAAGCCAGCGCGCGGCGGAAGTTGGCCTCCTGCACCTCATGGGTGATTACCACGATCTCGGCATCGTTGCGCTCACTGCTGGCCTCGAACTGCACGATCGAGCGGATTGACACGCCTTCATCGCCGAAGCAGCTGCCGATGCGACCAATCACACCCGCCTGATCGCCCGTTTGTAGGCGCAGGTAGTTGCGGTTGAGGGTCTGGCCCTGATCCACCAGGCGGCAGGGGCGCCAGCGATTGGCCGCCAGCAGGGGATCGAGGCCGCCGCCATTGCCAGTGGCCTCACGGATGCCGGCGATGTTGAGGATGTCGGCCACCACGGCCGATGCCGTGGGGCCAGCGCCAGCCCCGGGGCCATAAAACATCACGCGGCCCACCGGGTCGCCTTCCACCAGGATGGCGTTGTTCACGCCGTGCACGCCCGCCAGTGGGTGGTCTTTGGGCAGCAGGGTGGGGCTCACCCGCACATCCAGCTGCACCGTGCCATCGGCGTCACTGCCCAGGCACTGAGCGGTGGCCACGAGCTTCACCACGTAGCCCAGCTGAGCGGCGTAGTTCACATCGCAGGCGTCCAGTCGGTTGATGCCCTCGGTGGGAATCGCGCTGCGCTCGATCGCACCGCCGTAGGCCAGGCCCGAGAGGATGGCGATCTTGTCGGCTGCATCGCCGCCTTCCACATCCGCGGCTGGGTCGGCCTCGGCGTAGCCCAGGCGTTGGGCATCGGCCAGCACGTCGCCATAGGCGGCTCCCTCATCCGCCATGCGGCTGAGGATGTAGTTGGTGGTGCCGTTGATGATGCCGCTTACCCGCTGGATGCGGTTGCCACCGAGGGATTGCTTGAGCGGCTCGATGATCGGGATGCCGCCACCAACGGCCGCTTCGATCAGCACATACACACCTTGCTCAGCGGCAGCGGCGGCGATCTCCTCGCCGTAGCGGGCAATCACGGCTTTGTTGGCGGTCACCACGGGTTTGCCGGCGGCGATCGCCGCCAGGATCAAGCTGCGGGCGGGCTCCAGACCGCCCATCACCTCCACCACGATGTCCACCGCGGGGTCGTTCACCACCTGTTGCGGATCTGTGCAGAGGATCTCGGCCGGGAGCTCCACTGGCCGCGGCCGGTTCAGATCGCGCACGGCCACGCGTTTGAGAGCCAGCTGCCCCACCAGCGGATGGCGGCCCTGAGGGTTGAGCAGGATCTCGGCAACGCCTGCTCCTACCGTGCCAAGCCCGAGCAAGCCGATGCCGATGGTCATGCCGCCCTGTGCGTGAAAGGGCAGATCTTAGAAATCGATGGTGCGATCAGCCGGCAAGCGCGCTCGCTTGGGCTTGCATCATCTTGAGAATGTTGAGGAAGCCATTGGCCCGCGACGGTGTGAGGCTTGCCTGTAGGCCTGTCTCACTCAGGAAAGTGGGATCGATCGTGGCGGCAGCAGCAGGCTCGAGCCCTTCAAGACCCTCGATCAACAGGGCCAGCAGCCCCTTGGTGATCGCCGCATCAGAATCACCCTGCCAGTGGAGCTTGCCCTCCACCAGTTGTCCCACCACATACACCTGGGACACGCAACCTTTCACCTTGAAGGCGTCGTTGCGAAATTCATCCGGGAGCGGCTGGAGTTTTTTGGCCAGCCAGAGCACGTACTCGTAGCGGCGCTTGGGATCGGCGGTGCCTTTGAGGCGTTCAACGATTTGATCGAGCTTCTCGCTGCCTGTTGCCATCAACGGGATCGACGGATGCGCTGTACTCCCAGCAGCATGGCAGTTGCCCCCAGGGCACTGAGCCAGACGATCGGATTGCCATGGTGGTGATGGCGGCTGATCTGATCGAGCTGAGCCTGCCCACTCTCCACCGGCATTTCTAGGTAGTCGCGGTGGCCAGGACCACCATCCACCTGCAATTCCCAGTCGCCTTCGGCCTGTTTCGGCAGCGCAAAGCTCAACTGGCCCATGGCATCGGTGCGGCCCAGCTCCATGCTCTGGCCATCCGGTGCCACCAGCCGCACCACTGCATCGCTGGTGGGCTCGCCGTTGGAGAAGCGGCTCTCGAGCATCAAGCTGTCGCTCAGGCTCTGCAGGCGGGTCAGGCTGCTCTCGATGGCGTGGGCTTCAACCGCTGCCGGGGAGAGCAGAAGTGCCATGGCGAAGGCGCGCCAGGCAGCCGCGTGAAAGGAGCGAGCCATCGCAGGTTCTGAGGGATGAGGCAGTGTTCAGCTAAGCGCAGCTCACTCAGGCCGACCAACGGCTGTTGGCGCTGCGGGTTTTGCCGGCCTGCACCATGTGAACCATGGAGCTAACCATCATGGAGAGGGCGTCGCCGCTTTCTTGCCGGCCATGAAGCTCCGCGGCCAGCACCTGCTCGGCGGCCGTGCCGTGATTCACCCGGATACTGGGGCCGCGGCGTGCTGCCTCTCCACCGCTTTCGCCAGCGGCCTGACGGCTGGCATTCATGGCGGATTGGAACGCGTCGTTGGCCTGGAGATCCACAGATCAGTTGTTTGCCTATGGCGATCCTGGCAAAGCCTGCGCTGGGCCGCGATGGTGTTGGCCAGCTTTAAACAGCTTGCAACCAATGCGCGCCTTGCTCATCCAGCCAGCCGTGGAAGGGCACATCCCAGTGATCGCTGGGCAGCTGCTCCACCAGGCAGCCGGCGGGTAGCACCGCCAGGGCCGGCACGGCCCTCCAGATCGGATCGCTCCGTAGTCGATCAAACCACCCACCGCCGTAGCCCAGGCGGAAGCCGTGCTGATCAAAGGCCAAGGCCGGCACCAACAGCAGGCCCAGTGCTGATGCATCGAGATCAGGGCCCTGAGATGGGGCCAGGATCCGGCTGTCGTCATGGCTCAGGGCATCGCCGGCCTGCCAGTGGCGATAGGTGAGTGTGCCCTCGCTCACCCGTGGCAGCGCCAGGATCTGCGCCGCCAAGTTGCGCAGATCCGCTTCGCCGCTTAGCGGCCAATAGATGCCCAGCGCCTGATCGGGGGCCAATGTCCCTGCCAGGGCGTCGGCAGCAGCCCGAATACCAGGTTCTGCGGCCGCCAGCAGTTGGCGCCGCCGCTGGCGGAACTGCTCGCGCAGCGCGTGCTTGCTGCTCAACGTTGAAACCAGCCGGTGAGGGCTGCTGCCAGGGCATCAGCGGCGTCGTCAGGCCGCGGCGGGGTGTCGAGGTTGAGCTCGCGCATCACGGCCGCCAGCACGTCGTCTTTCTCGGCGTGGCCATGGCCGGCGAGAGCCAGCTTGATCTGCATCGGCGGAAATTCCACCACCGGGATCGCGAAGCGGGCCAGGGTCATCATCAATACCCCGCGGGCCTGGACCACCGAGATCGTGGTGCTGGAGCGGTAGAAGAAAAATTTCTCCACCACCGCCAGCTCCGGGCTCCAGGCACGAATTAACTGACGCAGGTCGCGGGCGATCTCCACCATCCGCTCGCCTTCGCTGCGGCCAGGATCGGTGCGGATGATCCCGCAATCCAAAAGCCGCTGCTGACCCCGGCCAGGGGTGCCGTCCACTTCAATCAGCCCGTAGCCAACGCGGGCCAGGCCGGGATCGATGCCGAGGATCACCACCTGGCCTCGGCCTTCAATCAGGCCGCCAGGGCCAGTTCGAAGGCGCCGCGATCGCTGGATTCGGGGCGCTCAAACACCTTGCAGAACACCTTCACCACGCGATCGCCCGAGTCGATCTGCTCAAGCGGGTCCTTGCGCAGCCGGTGGCGCAGGCAGCAGGCGGCCACGCGGGCAACGTCGTCTTCGGTGACTTCGGTGCGGCCCTCAAAGGCGGCCAGGGCACGGGCAGCGCGGTTGGTCACAATGTCGCCGCGGAGGCCGTCCACATCCAGTTCGCCGCAGATGGCCGAGATGCGGATGCGCAGGTCGTCATCGATCTGCACCTGTGGGAGCAACTTCTGAGCCGCGATCACGCGATCCTGCAGGGCGTTCTGGGTGGTCTGCACGGCGTTGTTGAAGCCGTCGGGGTCGTTGTCGAACGCGGTGCGCTGATCCACCACTTGCACGCGCAGCTCGGGATCGCGCACCGTGCGCACCTCCACGCTCATGCCGAAACGATCGAGCAGCTGCGGGCGCAGCTCGCCTTCCTCAGGGTTACCGGAGCCGATCAGCACGAACCGGGCTGGGTGGCGCACGCTCACGCCCTCGCGCTCCACGGTGTTCCAGCCCGAGGCGGCCGAATCCAGCAACACGTCCACCAGATGGTCGTCGAGCAGGTTCACCTCATCCACGTAGAGCAGACCGCGGTTGGCCTTCGCCAGCAGGCCAGGCTCGAACGCCCGCACGCCCTCGCTCAGAGCTTTCTCGATGTCGATGGTGCCGCAGAGGCGGTCTTCGGTCGCTCCGAGGGGAAGGTCCACCATGGGCACCTGGCGCTGCTCGATCGGTAGCTGCTCACCGTGGTCGGCTCGTTGCCGTACCTCGCTGCTCTGCAGATCGGGGTCGGCCGGGGAGCTGTTGTAAGGGTCGCCCGCCACCACATCGATCTCCGGCAGTAGGTCGGCCAGGGCGCGGATGGTGGTGCTCTTGCCGGTGCCGCGGTCGCCCATGATCATCACGCCGCCAATGCGCGGATCGATCACGTTGAGCAGCAGGGCGAGCTTCATCTCCTCCTGACCCACGATGGCGGTGAAGGGGAAGACCCTGCGCTTGCGGGCTTGCATCAGTGAGAGGAGGCTGGCTGGTCTGGGGATTGTTTCACAGGCAGCAGGCTCAGCACCTGTGGCGGTGTGGCATCGGCCGGGTAGATCAGGCGCACCCGTAGCTGCCGGCTGGCCCCAGGGGCCAGGCTCACCGTTCCCAAAGCCGGACCCTGCTGCCCTACCCGTTGCACCAAGTGGACGCTGCGCCGTCCGGAGGAGGTGCCGCCTGAGCCATCGAGGCCGGTGGCTTCCACGGTGCCGCGGAACATCACCGATTGGCCTGGTTTGGGGTTGAAGCGCAGGCCGCCCTGGGCCTGGTCTGTTTTCAGGGGTGATTCGAAGGCCAGCTCAAGCGTCACTGGTTGCTTGCTGGTGTTGCGCAGCGGGATCGCCAGGTTGTATTCCACGCCGTAATTGCCATGGGCGGCCCAGGCGGTACCCGGGTAGAAGGCTTTCAATTCAGCCGTCTGCACCTGGCCTGTGCCGAGGCTGCCGCGCTCCAGCGAAGCAATCGGCCAGGAGATTGGGGCGCGGCTCGTGGAGAGGTAAGGCTTGCCGGGGTCGGTGATCGTGCCGCTCCAGATGCTGCCGATCTGCACCCCGCTCACCCGGGAATACACCATTCGGCCGCTGGCGCCCCGGGGGGTGGGCTGGTGTTCCTTGGGGCTCAGGTCGCCGTCGAGCAATGCGCCCCAGCTCCCGGGGGCTGGGGCCTGATCATCACGGCCGTAGGCCGCCAGCGTGGCGAGACTCACCGGGCCGGAGCTCTGTAGGCGCAATTGCAGGTTGCGGCCATTGAGTAGGGGATCAAGCCCCTTCACCGGGATGGGCAGCACGATCAAGGTGCTGAGGCGCCCCGGCGCCAGGGTCCATCGCTCCGGAATCAGCGCGTTGCGTTGGCGTGCCAGTAGTTCAGTAGCCACGCGGCTGCCGGGACCGCTGTACACATGCCCGTCTTGCGGCATCAGAGCTGGCAGAGGCAGGAAGGGGGCATCCGGTTGCTGCTTGTCCGTGGCCTGAGATAGGGCTGTGGATCCTCCCAGCAGCTGAAGCGTCACCGGTTGATCGCCGCGGGGTTCGGCCACCACCGCCAGCCAGAGGGTGGAATCGAGGCTGTCCGGCTTGCCTGCATACACGTGGTGGCTGAAGAGGTCGAAGCGACCGTTCAGCGCCACATCCAGGTGCGCATCGGGCTTGCTGCGGCCTGCTTTGGGAAAGGTGGAGAGCAGGATGCCTGGCCCGGAGATCAGCTCGGGGTTGTTGTCGTTCACCACCAGCACCCGATCGAGGCCGCCGGGAAGGGGAGCCACGGTCTGAGGTCGCAGGATCGGCGCCGGGGCAGCCGGTGCGGGCGGTGTCGTCGCCAGGAGCAGGGGCAGGATCATCGGTTTGCAGCAGGTGCGGTGCCGCCCGGTTTGCCGATCAGCGTGCGGGCTACTTCGGCAGCCATGGCACGGATCAGCCCGGTGGAGCGGGGGTCGTTGAACGGTCCTTTCACCATGAAAGCGGCTACGGCTCGCTGGCCGTTGGGGAGCTCGATCAGGCCGCCATCGGCGTAGGCGATGCCGATGTCGCCGGTCTTGTTGAGCACCGTCACCCCATGGGCCAGCAGGGCGCTGTCGGGGTCAGCGGAATCGCCGCCGAGGCCCATCAGCATCCCCAGGGGCAGCAGGGTGTTGGTGCGGGAGGTGCCCATCACGCCGCGGAACAGATCGCGGGCGCGGGGGCTGAGCATCTCGCCGGTGTCCACCATGGCGATGGAGTGAGCCAGATCGAGGGAGCTGGTGGTGTTGGTGCCCTTGAGGTCCGGCAGCCAGTTGTTGATCACGGTGGCATGAAGGCCCATGGCCTGGAAACGGGCGTTGAGCGCGGTCTTGCCCCCCAGGCGCTTGATCAGCAAGTTGGTCGCGCTGTTGTCGCTCACCCGGATCATTTCGGTGGCGGCCTCCCAGAACGGAAAACGGCTGCCCACCGGTTTGCTGGCCATCCAGCCGGCGCCGCCGCCCACCACCTCTTTTGTGAGGGTGAGCGGTTCGTTCCAGCGCAGCTTGCCGGTATCGAGCTCTTCCAGCCCCGCCAGCAGGATCGGGGTCTTGATCGAACTTGCGGCGGGCAGCGCCTTGTCGGCCTGCAGCTGGGCGAAGCGGCCGTCGTCGAGCACCAACAGGTAGCCGCTGGCTTGCAGGTCTTTGTGGCGCGCAGCTAGCTGGGCCCATTTCTGGCTCAACGCTGTGAGCTCGGTTTTGGGTTCGAAGCGCCCCAGGGCTATCCCGCTTGGGAGGGGTTGGCTTGCGGAAAGCCGCTCAAGCGGCTGTTGGCCCGGTGGAGTGGTGCTGCTCGTGCCGTCCGCCAAGTGCGGCGCGAGCAGCTTCAGCGCGGTGCCGCTGATCACCCCAAGGCCGATCCCCATCACCGCCAGCCGCAAGACCAGCCGCAGTGGTGCGCCCCAGCCCGGCGGGCGACTGGAGCGGTTGGGGCGACTCGCGCTCAAGGGGGTGCCAAACGGCCGACGGACCGGACGTTAAGGCGTCTCTCGCTGGGCTGCCCAGCGCAGTTGACGCACCATGCCTCGTAGTAAAGCCACTTCTTGCTGCTGCACCTGCGCCCGCTGGAGCAAGGCGCGCAGCTTGGCCATGCGTGCAGCTGCCGTGTGCGGATACAGAAAGCCCACCTCCAGCAGGAGCGCTTCAGCATCTGCCAGAGCCGCCTCTAGATCCCCGCGGCTGGAGAGCACGCCACTGTTCCCATCGGCTATGGCGTTGGTGGGATGTGGTTGCTCGCGGCAGGCCTGGAGCTCGTGCAGGCAGATCGCCACCGCATGGGAGAGGTTGAGAGAGGCATAGGCGTCACTCGTGGCCAGCCGCACCACCCGCCCGGCCTGAAGGAGTTCGGCGTTGCTGAGGCCCCGGTCTTCCCGGCCAAACACCAGCGCGGCTACGGGGCTGCAGCTGGCTCCTCGCCAGAGCCAGCCCAGGGCTTCGGCTGGAGAGCTCAGAGGCAGGCTTTCTGTTTCCACACGGCCGCTGGTGGCGACCACCCGCTGGCAGTCGGCCACGGCTGCAGCTAGATCCGGGTAGATCAGCGATTGCTCCAGCAGCGCCTCGCCATGCACGGCCATCTGCCGCGCTTCGGGGCCCAGGTGATCGCAGCGTGGAGCCACCAGGCGAAGTTGTGGCACCTGGAAATTGGCGCACAGCCTGGCCACGCTGCCCACGTTGAGGGGGCCAGCCGGCTCCACCAGCACCACAGCCAGGCTCATGTGAGCGCGTGCAGGTAGGCGAGCAGATCGGCCATGGCCTGAGGTTCTGGCTGGAATCGGGGCATTGGCGGCGTACGACCACTCACCACCTGCTGAATCAGCTGGCGGTCGTTCTTGCGGCTATCAACGCCGTGCAGATTTGGGCCCACCAGCCCCTGGGCGGCAATGCCATGGCACCCGGCGCAGTTGATCAGAAACAACTGCTCGCCTCGCTCTGTTGAACCGCTCAGCTGCAGGGTGCTGTGGGTGTAGGGGTCACTGCGGGCGGCTGGAATCACCAGCAGCGCCAGCACCGCCACGCAGGCAGCGGCCAGCAGCACCAGGGCGGGAATGAGGCCTCGGCTATTGGGGGCTGCGTCGTTGCGCTCAGGCAGAGGGGATCCGGTCACAGATGGTGCAAATAGGTCGCGCTGGGCGCTGGGGGCGTGAAAGAATTGTGCAACTACTTCCGGTGAATGACCCCATGATCGAACCCCTGCTCTGCGGCATCGTGCTCGGTCTGATTCCCGTGACCCTCACCGGTTTGTTTGTGGCTGCCTGGAACCAGTACCGCCGTGGCAGCGCCCTGGGCGGCTGAGCCTCAGCACCAGCACCGTGCTGCTGCCGTAGCGCTTCTGTTTCATCAGATCCCAGCCCGAGAAGGCCTCTGCGGCCAGATCGGGTAGGGCTGTTGAGCTGCACTCCAGTAGCAGCGATCCATCGGCTTGGAGCCAATCCCCTTCACGCACCGCTGACGCCACAGGGCCATAGAGCTCAGCGGCGTAGGGGGGATCGGCATAAACCACATCAAATGGCTCGAGTTGATCGCTCTGCCGTCCGGCCTGCAGCCAGCGCTGCACCTCCTGGTTGTGCACCGCGATGGTGGGGCTTGATTCCAGCCCTTTGGCCGTGAGCTCAAGGTTGGCGCGGCTGGTTGTCGCCAGGGCTCGTTGCTGATCCACCGCTACCACGGCCGCCGCACCACGCTGAAGAGCTTCACAGCCCATCACGCCGCTGCCGCAGAACAGGTCTAGCCAGCGGCAGCCGGGGAGATTGAAGGCGAGCATATTCATCACGGCCAGCCGCACCCGCGACGGGGTGGGCCGAGCGGTGCTTCCGGGTGGGCTTTGCAGGCGGCGGCCGCCGCTGAGGCGCAGGCTCATGCCGTCTGCTCAACCCATTGCAGCCAGCGGCGCAACATCGCTTCCCCGCTCAGGCCTGATTTTTCCGGGTGAAACTGGCAGGCACCGATCCGGCCCTGCCACACCGCTGCGGTGAGGCTGTGAGCGCCAAAGTTCACCGCTGCTGTGGTGCAAGCGGGATCAGTGGGCACTGCGGCATAGGAGTGCACGAAATACATCCAGGCCGGCTCTTGATCAGGTGGCAGTAGCGGGCTGGGGTGCTTGGGCTGGAGCGGCTCCCAGCCCATATGCGGCACCGGGTGGCCCAGCTGGCGGGGGAGGGCGGCCACATGGCCCGCCAGCAGACCCAGGCCTTCGCGCTCGCCTTCATCGCTGCGTTCGAACAGCAGTTGCAAACCCAGACAGATGCCAAGCAGCGGCCGATCGCAGCTGCACCATTGGCGTAGAGCCGGCACCAGCCCTGAGCCGTGCAGGCGTTCCATCGCGGGATCAAACGCCCCCACCCCTGGCAGCACCAGCGCATCGCAGCCCTCCATCGAGCCAGCGCTGCTCACCGCCTGGATGCTGCTGCCCAGCCGCTCGAAGGCCCGCTGCACGGAGTGCAGATTGCCCATGCCGTAGTCGATCAGGCCGATGTGCGTCATGGGCAAGTGAGGGTGCTGCGAATCCTTTCGCCAGGTTGCTCGATCGCTGGTGCCACCTCCAGCGGCAGATCATTGAGCCGATCGATCAGTTGATAGAGCAATCCCACCCGGCGCCGATCGAGATGGAAGCGCAAGCAGGGCCTCAGGATGCCGTTGCTGTCGCAGCTTTCACCCTGGCTGATGCTGCCTTCATCCACAAGCGTGTCGAATTCGCGGTTGAGGCTGGCCAGCGTGTCGCTGCTGATCGTGCTGTGCAGAAGCAGCTCCATGCGGTCTTCGGCGAACTGGGCAGTGTGAAACACCCTGTAGAAGTGGCAGATGTGTTGCATCGCTTCTGACGCGGTGTTGGCTTGCTTGAGCAGGCAGGTGTCTTCAGGGGAGATCAGGCCGCGGCTGGCCAGATCCTGCTGGATGTCCTGGAGCCAGTCGGGCCAGAACTGATCGCCGCTGGGGGCCAGCATCACCAGCGGAATCGGAGGGGTGCGGCCGGTTTGGATCAAGGTGAGGGATTCAAACAGCTCGTCGAAGGTGCCGAAGCCCCCCGGCATCACCACCAGGGCATCGCTCTCGCGCAGGAAGAACAGCTTGCGGGTGAAGAAATAACGAAAGTGCAGCAGCCTGCCATCGCAGCTGTTCACAAAGCGGTTGGCATGCTGCTCAAACGGCAGATCCACATTCAGGCCGATGCTGTTCTCACAGCCGGCGCCGCTGTTGGCGGCCTCCATGATGCCGCCCCCAGCCCCGGTCATCACCTCAAAGCCCCGCTCCACCGCCGCCTGGGCCAGTTCCTTGGCGAGTTGGTAGGCCGCCGCATCGGATGCGGTTCGAGCCGAGCCGAACACCGTGACCTTGCGGGTTCGGCGATGGGGAGCAAACACGTTCAGGCCATCGCGAATGTCGGCCAGGGCCCCGTTGATCAGCCGCCATTCATCGGCATCGTTGCTGCCTTTGGCGATCTCCAGCAGGCTCACGATGCTGCGTTCGATGGCGCGGCGCTGGGGGTGGGCCTGAAGCTCCTGATCGAGGGCCTGAAGAGGGCTCTGCTCCATCAACGGGGGGTGGGCAATGAAAAAGCCCGGCCTTGCGGCCGAGCTTGGAGGCTATCTGGGCGGTACGAATCAGCCCGCGCTTTCAGAGATATTTAGCGATCGTGCCGGAGAGGGTGGTTTTGGGCACGGCACCCACCACCGTGTCCACCTTCTGGCCATCTTTGAACACCATGAGGGTGGGGATGCTGCGGATGCCGTACTGGCTGGCCACGTTGGGGTTTTCGTCGGTGTTGAGCTTGAACACCTTGATCTTGCCTTCGAATTCTTTGGCGATTTCATCCACGATCGGGGCCACCATGCGGCAGGGGCCGCACCAAGGGGCCCAGAAATCCACCAGCACAGGCACATCGCTCTTGAGCACGTCCTGCTCGAAGGAAGCGTCGGTGACGGCTGCGGCGCTGGACATCCGAGTTTTGGTGTGTGTTTTGGGAATCTAGCAATGGTTCCTGGCATGGCCCTGCGCCTGCCGGAACTCGTAAAGAAGACAGAAGGCCCAGACGCGCCGGGCCGGGGGGTGTGAGGAGTGTGTGGGCCGAAGCCCGCACAGGTTGAGGGTAACGCCGCTGCCTGCGGCGTTCAGATGCAGGCCTTATTTGCCCATGCCCAGCTGCTGGGCCTTTTGGTACACCTTGCCTTCGGTGAGCAGCGACGGGGCTACGACCACTTCCACTTGCTGCATCTCCTTCAGCGTGCGGGCGCCCAGGGTGCCCATGGAGGTTTTGATGCAACCGAGGAGGTTCTGCGTGCCGTCATCGAGCGAGGCAGGGCCGCGAAGAATCTTCTCCAAGCTGCCGGTGGTGCCCACCTTGATGCGGGTGCCGCGGGGCAGCACAGGGCTGGGCGTGGCCATCCCCCAGTGGAAGCCGCGACCCGGGGCTTCGGCGGAGCGGGCAATCGGTGAGCCGATCATGACGGCATCGGCACCGCAGGCCAGGCACTTGCAGATGTCGCCACCCGTCACGATGCCGCCATCGGCCACGATTGGCACATAGCGGCCGCTTTCACGCATGTAGTCATCGCGGGCGGCGGCGCAGTCGGCAACCGAGGTGGCCTGAGGGATGCCGATGCCCAGTACGCCGCGAGAGGTGCAGGCGGCGCCAGGGCCAATGCCCACCATGACGCCGGCAGCGCCTGCACGCATCAGCTTGAGGGCCACGTCGTAGGTGACGCAGTTGCCGATGATCACCGGCACGCCGAAGTTGCGGCAAAGGGCTTCGAGATCCAGGGTTTCCTGACCTTCAGGCCCAATGTGCTCGGTGCTCACCACGGTGGCTTGCACAAAGAAGAGGTCGGCACCGGCTTCGGCGATGGCTTTGCCAAATTTGAGAGCGGCCACAGGCGTGGCACTCACGGCGGCGATCCCACCGCGCTGCTTGATGTCAGCAATGCGCTTGCGGATCAGGTCTTCGCGCACCGGCTGGCTGTAAAGCTCCTGCATCAGGGGCACGAACTCGTCTTTGCCGACCGAGGCAATGCGATCGAGGGCGGGATTGGGGTCGTCGTAGCGGCACTGCACCCCCTCCAGGTTGAGCACACCGAGAGCGCCCTGCTTGGTGAGCTCCACGCACATGCCCACGTCCACCACACCGTCCATGGCGCTGGCGATGATCGGGATCTCACGGGTCACGCCGCCCAGGGTCCAGCTGCTGTCTGTGACCGCGGGATCAACGGTGCGACCGCCTGGCACCAGAGCGATCTCATCGATGCCGTAGGCACGGCGAACAGTGCGGGAACGACCGAGCTGAATGTCCACCGAAAACCGTGACGCAATCGGGCCAAGCTATCAACCGGCCCGTTGCTCAACCCTTGGCCAGCGCCTCAGCTGCGGCCCCGGAAGCTCTTCCAGCGCTGCTTCAGTCCGCCGATCACTTCGCTGCGATCCTGGCTGCGCACCAGCCGCGTGAGGCTGAATTGCACCACCGTCACCAGGCCGGCCAGCTCCAGCAGGCCGGGCAGTAGCGGAATGCTGTTAAGCACGCCCAACACAGCGCTGTAGACCCGGAGCACAAGCAGCACGGCGATCAGCCCAGCCAGCAGGCTTAAGGGGGTGCGTGCCGCTTGCCACTGCTCCTGCAGTTGGCCGCTGGCGATCCAGCTGCGCAGCTTCTGCACCAGCAGGTCCCATTCACCACCCTCTTGTTCGGAGGGGGCTGTGTTCACCTGCGGGCTAGCGGGCACCTCGATGCTGCTGGCCACGGTTGGAGTGTCTGCCGCAGGTGGCTCTGGTGCAGCTGGCTCTGGTGCCGGTTGTTCCGCTGCGACGGCGACTGTCTCAGGCTCAGCTTCTGCCTCTACGGCATTGATCTCCAAAGCCTCCTCGGCCATCTGCGGCTGTTGCTCAGTGTCCGGCTTGGGGGCAGGAGCTTCAGCCATGGTCCTGGGCGCGTGCATCAGCTGCGGAGCTTACGGCTGTTTTCCCTGGTCGCTCACTCCAACGGCAGCAGTGCAGGCCTCTGCGGTAATCCTTGCAGCGGCAGACGCAGCGGAAATCGCGCGGCCTGCAGCAGGGTGCACAGCTCTTCGACCATTTCTGCTGCCAGGCGTGGGCTGAAGGCGGGGGCGCAGCACAGCCGGTGTGCATCGAGCTGCAGCGCTCCGTCGAGCAGGTCTCCGTAGCTGACGCTGCCCAGGCTGGGCTTCACCCGCCGCGGTACGCCGTAATCGAGCACTGGCGCCTGCAGTTGCTCGTTGCCGCAGGCGGCCTGGCGTGCCACGGTCAAGTTGAGCAGGGGAACCGGCGCCGCGATCGCCACGAGGAGGCCATCCCCTTCTTGGCGGTGTGAGCAGGCGCGGATCCAGCGAGGCTGCAGCCCATGCAGATCGGCTTCCACCGAGCAGCTGGCCCCTGGGCTGAGTGCATGGCCGCTGGCACTGCGGCGCACCAGCGGGTTGTGCCCTGCCCCAGCGCCACTCACCCAGCCGATCGTGCCGGCCACCAGCACCGGTGAGCCTGGCCCCAGCCCGTGCAGCCCTGGCATGGTGAGGCCGATGCTGCCGGCACCGGCGCAGTTGAAGAGAGCGCTGCTGATGGGCCCCAGCACAGGCCCCCACGGAGTTGGGGTGAGACCCTCGCGGCTACTGATGGCCACCACGCCGTTTTCGCTGATAGCTCGGTGCAGCAGCAGCCGACCGGCACCGATCTGACCCAGCGAGAGCTGGGTTTCGAGTTCCTGGCGCGGCTGTTGCAGGGTGGCCAGTCCGCTGGCGCTGAATGGCAGCCGACGACCCTGCAACAACTGCTCAAGGGCTTGGGCGCCCCCTTGCTGGATCGGCAGAACGAGATCGGTGTTGCCATGACTGCCGCCGCCTTCCGCCCTGCCGAGCCGGAAGCGCTCGATGCGGATCGGTGGATCGCTCGGCCCTAGGTGCAGCACCAGGCTCGCCTGGGCTGTGAACCCTGCATCACCGGCCACCACCACGTGGGTGTCGGCGAAGGCTTGCTCCAGCCCGCGGGTAGCGACGCGCTCACGAAATGCTGCTGCCGAGCACACCTGCAGATCGCCGCTGCGCTGCAGGACCTCGAGCTCCTGCTCCGTTCGGATGGGGGCGTTGCCCCTGGAGGCAGACACAGGCGCAGCAACCGATAAAATGCGTTCTAATCAAAGTCTTGTCGAATGGCGGATCCAACCGAACCCGGCGAGATGAATTCCGGGGGCGGTCCCGACGGGCCATCTGGATCTGACGGTCGGATTATCCAGGCCGACCTTCGCAATGAGATGTCGCGCTCCTACCTGGAGTACGCGATGAGCGTGATCGTGGGCCGGGCCTTGCCCGATGCCCGCGACGGCTTGAAACCCGTGCACCGGCGCATCCTGTACGCCATGTACGAGCTGGGTCTGACCAGCGACCGGCCCTACCGGAAATGTGCCCGCGTGGTGGGTGAGGTGCTCGGTAAGTACCACCCCCACGGCGACACCGCGGTGTACGACGCCCTGGTGCGGATGGCGCAGGACTTTTCCATGCGCATGCCCCTGATCGATGGGCATGGCAACTTCGGATCGGTGGACAACGATCCGCCAGCCGCCATGCGCTACACCGAATCGCGGCTGCAGGCGCTGACCACCGACAGCCTGCTCGAAGATATCGAGTGCGAAACCGTCGATTTCATCGACAACTTCGATGGATCGCAGCAGGAACCCACGGTGATGCCCTCGCGCATCCCGCAGCTTCTGCTCAACGGCTCCACCGGCATCGCCGTGGGGATGGCCACCAACATCCCCCCCCACAACCTCACGGAGTTGATCGACGGCCTGCTGGCTCTGATCGGCAATCCGGAGATCGAGGATCGCGAGCTCACCCGTCTGATTCCGGGCCCCGATTTCCCCACGGGCGGCCAGATCCTGGGCCGTAGCGGTATCCGTGAGATGTACTCCACCGGCCGCGGCTCGGTGACCATGCGCGGGGTGGCTTCGATTGAAACGATCGAGGCCAAGGGACGGCCAGATCGCGATGCGGTGATCATCACCGAGCTGCCCTATCAGACCAACAAGGCGGCTTTGATCGAGCGCATCGCCGAGTTGGTGAATGACAAGAAGCTCGACGGCATTGCCGACATCCGCGATGAATCCGATCGCGATGGCATGCGCATCGTGATTGAACTGCGCCGTGATGCCTACCCGCAGGTGGTGTTAAACAACCTGTTCAAACTCACGCCCCTACAGAGCAACTTCAGCGCTTACATGCTGGCGCTGGTGAAGGGCGAGCCGGTGCTGCTCACGCTGCGCAAGATGCTCGAGGTGTTCCTCGACTTCCGCGTTGAGACGATTGAGCGCCGCACCCGCTATCTGCTGCGCAAGGCCGAAGAGCGTGACCACATTCTGCTCGGCCTACTGATCGCCCTCGACAACCTCGACGCGATCATTGCCCTGATCCGTGCTGCCGCTGATACCGCCACCGCACGCCTCGAACTGGTGGATCGCTTCGGTTTGAGCGAGATCCAGGCTGACGCCATCCTGCAGATGCAGCTGCGTCGGCTCACGGCCCTTGAGGCCGACAAGATCCGCCTCGAGCACGAGGATCTGCTCGCCAAGATTACCGACTACAAAGACATCCTGGCTCGCAAGGAGCGGGTGCTGGCGCTGATCACTGAAGAGCTGGGGGTGCTGCGCTCCCGCTACGACTCCCCCCGCCGCACCGAGATCCTCGATGTGGAAGGTGGCCTCGAAGACATCGATCTGATCGCCAACGAGCGTTCTGTGGTGTTGCTTACCGAGAACGGCTACTTGAAGCGGATGCCGGTGAGTGAATTCGAAGCCACCAGCCGCGGCACCCGCGGTAAGGCCGGCACCCGCAGCCAGGGAGAGGAAGCCGTGCGGCTGTTTATCAGCTGTAACGACCATGATTCGCTCTTGCTGTTCTCCGACCGCGGTGTTGTGTACACCGTGCCGGCTTACCGAGTGCCGCAGTGCAGCCGCACCGCCAAAGGCACTCCGATCGTGCAGCTGCTGCCGATCCCGCGTGAAGAGCAGATCACGTCGCTGCTGGCGGTGAGTGAATTTGCTGAAGACGCGGTGCTGGTGATGCTCACCAGTGGCGGTTACATCAAGCGCACGCGTCTTTCAGCCTTCGCCAACATTCGCTCCAATGGCTTGATCGCCATCTCGCTGGAGGAGGGCGACGCTCTCACCTGGGTACGCCTCGCCCAGCCTGGCGACAGCCTGTTGATCGGCTCCCGTAACGGGATGACCATTCACTTCCGCCTCAGCGATGATGAGCTTCGTCCCCTGGGCCGAACGGCCCGCGGCGTACGCGCGATGAATCTGCGCCCCGGCGACCAGCTGGTGAGCATGGATGTGATCCCGGTTGAGCTGGCTGATCGGGTGGAAAGCAGCAGCGCTGCTGGCGATGAAGAGGAGACTGAAGAAGTGGCCGCCAGCGAGGGCCCTTGGGTGCTGGTGGCATCTGCCAGCGGCCTGGGCAAGCGGGTACCGGTGGATCAGTTCCGTCTGCAGAAACGCGCCGGCATGGGCCTTCGCTGCATGAAGTTCCGGCGCGATGGCGATGTCCTGGTCGGCCTCAAGGTGCTTGGCGCTGGTGAGGAACTGCTGCTGGTGAGTGAGAAAGGCGTGATTGTGCGGATGCAGGCCGATGCGGTGCCGCAACAGTCGCGGGCGGCCACCGGGGTGCGGCTGCAGCGCCTCGATAACGGCGATCGCCTCTCAGAGGTGGTGCTGGTGCCGCCTGCAGCGGAAGAAGAGGAGGAGGCTGCTGAAGGCCTGGAACCCTCAGCTGTTGTCGATAGCC